>JANXTY010000002.1 GCA_025352145.1 Oxalobacteraceae bacterium | reverse complement strand
CATCTTCGAGCCGATGTTTACCACCAAGCCATTCGGCCAAGGTACCGGACTTGGATTATCGATCGTACACGACATTGTTACCGGGGATTTTAGTGGCACCCTCGATGTCACTAGCAAGGTCGGTGAGGGCACCACCTTCTTCGTTCAATTTGCTGTCCCACAAAAAGAGAAAGAGGTCAGGCATGGTACGTAAATCTAAAAGCGAGCGCGTAAGCAACTCGGTCATTCTGCTCACGGATGACGATGCTAATTATGCGCAGACGACCGTCAAACTCCTTGAACGGGAGGGTCACAAAGTGTTGTGGGCGGAGAATGGCATAACGGCCCTGAAAATATTGGCCGAAGAACACATTGATTTACTGTTACTGGACTTTTTTATGCCTGGGATGACAGGGGAAGAGGTAGTCACTGAATTGCGCAAGTTTAATTTGTATGTGCAAGTAATTTTGCAGACGGGTTATGCGAGCGAGCAGCCCCCGCGTGAGTTGTTGCGTCGACTCGATATTCAGGGGTATCACGATAAGAGCGAAGGCCCTGAAAAACTCTTGATGTGGACTGACATCGGGTTGAAATCAGCTTATACCGTACAGTTATTGAATAAGAGCCGGGAAGGGCTGCGTTATATTCTTAATGCCACGCCTGACCTGCACCGCATCCAACCTTTAGATGATTTATTGCGCGGCATTATGTTGCAAGTGACAGGCTTGCTTGGTTCTATTCATTCTTTTTTGGCGGTGATGCCACCAGTGGTGGTACAACCTCCGATAAAGATGATGGCAGAAGACGGCGCGAATGGAAGGGCCAATGACGGAACCGATGGCTTTTTGGCGATAGTGGACGATGAGACTGAACTGGCGATCAGGGTCAGTACCGGCCGTTTCATCGGCTGTAAAACCGCAGCTGAATGTCTCGATGCCGAAGAACATGATTTAGTGTGTACCACGCTTAATCAGCGAGATATCAAGATTGCCGGATCTTGTACAATCGTGCCGCTTTACGTTGGACAGACCATGTTGGGTGTGTTGTATCTGGATCGGCCTGCATTACTGAAAGACGACATCGAGTTGTTGCAGATTTTTGCAAATCAATCGGCAGTAGCGATTCAAAATTCGCGCTTGTATGAGATGGCGGCTATTGATATCCAGACCGGTGTTTATGTGCGGCGTTTTTTCGAGCAATCGATCGTGCGTGAGTTGCGTTCGGCATTTCGTGCGCGTAAGCCGATTTCGCTGCTCATGATTGATATGGATGGCTTGAAGGCCATTAATGACGCTGCCGGGCATCTCACCGGAGACAGGGCTATCGCGGTGATGGGCAAAGCGATTCGAAGAACTATCCGGGATACGGATATCGCAGGCCGTTATGGAGGTGATGAATTCTCTGTTTTGTTGGGACAAACCGGGATCGAGGGTGCGGAGCGTGCGGCACAGCGGATTTTAGAGTCGCTCAAAGGTGAAGCGGTAACAGGACCTAATGGTGATCTGATGGTCAAGGGCAGTATAGGGGTGGTGGTGTTACAAGAGCATGATTTTGACTTGCAAAACATACCGCGTTCCATGCCACCGGGTTATTTCTACGATATGCTACATTTATTGATTGGGCAGGCAGATGAGGCTTTATATAGAGCCAAGAAAGCGGGCGGCAATCAGTTAAATAATGCCCCCGATCTGTATTGGATTCCCATTCCGTCCGCATCGGCTCGGTCGCAGCCTTGATTGGCAGGATCGATCTTGTTTTTCGTAGTTAATCCCGTTGACACGAAGGATAGAAAGCGATGGATTTTTTCGCCCGATTAACCTGATTAAAGGAAGGAAGCGGCATGACCGACCAAAAAAGAAAACCTAAATCCGCTCAGAAAAGAGACTAAAAAAATCCAAAATTCACATCAACATATAAGGGACATCATTTTGTTTATGTTTTTCAGGTTTTTCGTGAACCGTGTTTTTATTTTTTAGTTTTGTTAAGAAACGTTTATCGGCATAAGGCTGCCCGTGCAGTTTTACGTAAGTGCTATTGACGATACATTTTTACTGAGATTGTTGCTGCTTGTGAAATTAGATTCTAGATTTTTCTCCTTTCTTTGTGTGTGCGCCGCACTGAATGGCGCTTTGTCAGCCAAGGCGGATGAGCTTGATGTCGATGCTCCTCAACGCTCTCCGACGGATGCGCCTGTATTGGCGACATCAGGGGGGTCGGGTGGAATGAATGTGCCAGACGGACGCACTTTGCCTGAGGGTGTCGCCGTTTTTGGATTTAATAATTTGCGTGATCCCCAGTTTGCCAAGTATGCGCGCGGCGACAATTATCAATTTGGGATTGGGTTGTTTCGATATCTTGAATTGTCCGGCAGGCTTGCCAATTTTCCCGTCAATAAAGAAGGCGATATTGGTGTGCGCGACTTATCCGCCAACCTGAAAATATCGATGCCCAAGATGTTTCGTAATCAGCCCGACATCGCCATTGGATTGAACGACCTAGGCGGTGGAGCGGCTAATTTTCAGTCCAAATATATCGTCGCTAGTGATACATTCGGTTTGCTCCGGGTAATGGCCGGTACCGCCAATGGTAAGCCTTATTTAAGCCGTTTTTTTGGTAGCGTGGCTCTGGCCTTGGGTAATACCGGAGTTTCTACTTGGGTAGAGCGTAACAATGCTGCATGGCATGCAGGATTGCGTTATGGCAGCGAGCCAATATCTTATTTAGGCAATGCGCAAATTGTCGCTACAGCGCAGAGATCTTTTGGAGCACATGCGCCTGACGGGAGCAAGTTCACACGCCCTGTTTTAGGCATTCATCTGGCGATTCCGTTTGGTGATGCATCGTCTCGCTCTCGTCACGCTGCGTTTGAGCCAGGGCCAATCTGGACCCCTCGTGGGAGTGATGGGCCTGACCAGCTTAGGCTGACTCCAGCCGTAACGACAGTTGCGTCAACTTGGGTACCGACTGTGAAAGATACGATGGAAGCACGGCCCGTTAGCATTCCAGGCGTGCAAAAGACGGGACTTCAATGGCAGTCGATGAGAAAAATGCGGGCCGAATTGGTGAAGGCCGGCTTAGAACGGGTACGTGTCGGACGTGATGGCGATACCTTGATTCTTGAATATGAAAATCATCGCTATAACCAGAACGAAGTCGACGCAATCGGCATTGTGCTGGGCGTAGGCACTATGCTGGCACCCGACGGGGTCAAGCGTGTTGCTGCGGTGGCCAAAAAAGCCGATCTGGCGTTGTACATGACCAGTGTCGATCAGCTAGCCTATCGCCGGTTTGTAGGGGGCAGCGAAGCGGAGACCATGCGATCTTTACTTACTTTTCAATATCGGCCAACGTATAGCAGTGCCTTAGAATGGTTTGATGAGGTGGAAGGCCCCCGTGGTTACTCGCGGATTCGGATTGATCCTTCGCTTTCCAAATTTGTGGGTACGGAAGTGGGTGTGCTCGATTATTCTCTGGCGGCCGATATACAGGGGTTTGTTCCTTTGTGGAAAGGCGCTGAACTGACGACGAGCTATATGGTCAATCTCGCGGAATCGAGCAACGTTGCGCAGGGAGTATTTCAGTATGCGCAGCAACCTAGCGGTGTCAAAGCCGCTGTATTAAGCCAGTCTTTTTGGTTGACCGATCGGATATTGAACGTATCGACCGTCGGAAAATTCAGGTACCACGATACTGGTGTACAAAATGAGACACTTTTTTTTGTTCCGGGGCGCGACGACCAGGTGCATCTACAATACACTCACCTTCGGCATCCAGAGAAGGTTGGAACGAGTGTGGTTAATGCGGGAAGTGTGTCGTATTTATGGAATTACCAGCCGTTGAATATGTCAGTGGAAGCTGGATATAATCGCTTTGTAGGCGGCGATTATGGGCCTTCCATCCAGATCAATCGCTGGTTCGGCAATGTCCAGGCGCAAATGTTCATGCGACGCAATAACCTTGAGACGAAAATCGGCTTTGGATTGGCATTTCCACTGACCCCACGGCAAGGTATGCGTCCTGGATTGACCCATCTGGAAGGATCGGGAAGCTTTCCTTTGCAGTTGCAAACTAAATTGGCGAAGTCAGGACAATGTAATTGCATCACAAAGGGTATTGTTGAAGAAATGCCGATGGTATATAGTGGCAAAAGCATTTTTTTTAATCAGGGAAAAATTGGTAAAGATTATTTGCTGAGCCAGTTACAACGTATGCGTGATGCTGCATTGATGTATGCACCACTTTCGCAATAAGTTCATATTTACTTTTATAGGAAAAAACCATGCAATTTTCGCGCGTACTAAAACTCAGTACTTTATTCAATGGCCTCCTCGCTGTCGGTGTTGTTTCTCTGGTTGTTGCTTGTGGCGGTGGTTCTAATAACCCATCAGTAACGATTGCTGCAGCTAACGTTAGCGCGGGAGTAACGGGTGCAACAGCGCCTGCCTTGGTCAATACGCCAGTGGTATTTGCGGCTGGCGTCCCTCAATTAGGGACTACGGCTTCAACCACGCTCACTTTCAAAGACACGACTGCGACGCCTGCGTTTGCAATCACTACGGGTACATCGACGGCTACAGGCGTTACTACCTTCGGTTCCTGTATTTTTACGGTGACAAGTTCGACTTATCCTGCGGGTAGCGCTTTGGTAGTGGGAGCTGTGATCAAGATTGATCCTTGCACCCTGACCGTGGCTACAAAAGGTTTAACAGCGGGAAGCACCACATCTAATGGCACTGCCACCTTTTTGTTGGGTACAACCACGTCGAGCAGCGTAACATTGCCCGTTACCATCAGCTCGACTGGGGTAGTCACTATAAATAACATTGGATTAGGTACCGTATCGGTGTCGGTTACCGGCGGAAATTAATTTCCCCGGGTCTAATTTCCCGCTTTTGGGGGGAACTGGCGCTGAAAGTTAGCAGGCGAGGTAATTCACCCGCTGCTTGAGGCGGGGTAGTCGATTGTTGAGACTGATGTGATTAAGCCTCCGGGATGAAAGTCCCCGAGGCTTTTTCATGTGCGCCGTTATGCGCCCGTCCATTTTTCGTGTGCTCTTTCTGTCTATCGTCATCCTCCAATATTCGCAACGCCGGCCCGACCATGTCGTCAAACTGACCGCTGTCGGACATGCAGAAAAAAATCCAAATTGCGATGAACACGATCACAATGCTGAGTGGGATGAGGAGATAGAGGGCTTCCATCGCATTATTTTATGGTGTTGGATGTGACTGATGACGGGAGTGGGCAGGCGATTGCTGTTTTTCTCTGCGGCTGGCATGTTCAGAAAATGGATGTATGCGCGGCATGCGTCTTAGCCTTAGCGCATTGAGAACCACAATCGCAGAACTGACCGACATGCCGATGCCGGTTAGCCAGGGATTGAGTAAGCCAAGGGCTGCTGCAGGAATGGCGATCACATTGTAGAGGGTTGCCCAGGTCAGATTCTGATGAATTATCCCCAGGGTTTGTGCTGCAGTAGTGGCAGCATCCATTAATGAAGATAGACGCCCGGAGAGGAGTACTGCATCGGCTTGCGCTTGCGCGAGCGCTGCTCCGGTACTCATGGCAAACGATACATCGGCGGTGCGTAGTACCGCCGCATCGTTGATGCCGTCGCCTATCATTGCCACCACTGCACCGTTGCGTTGCAGTGTTTGTACGAAAGCGAGTTTTTGGTCCGGCAGATAGGCACCGTGGGCTTCTTTAATCCCTAGATCGGCGGCAAGACATTGTGCAATTTCGTCTTGATCCCCACTGAGGAGAATGACGGTTCTCCCCATTGCCTGGAAATGCGCCACTACCTGAAGTGCATCGCTGCGCAATGGATCGGCCAAGTCGAAGCGAGCAAGCCACATGCCTCGACTGCCTAGATAAATTTGTGTTGTTGCATTGGTCTTCACATGTTCCAGTGGGGCGCTTGAAGGAGGGCCGGTCAGCTCTGCCACGAATGCAGCGCGCCCCAGGCGATAGAGAGTGCCATTGATGGCCCCCTCGAGACCTTGGCCTGGCAGATAGTGCAAGCTTTGCACGTCGTAGGTTTTTGTTTTCGCTGTGCCGGTCGCAGAATTCACATGCGCCGCTGCTAAGAGTGCAGCGCTCAATGGGTGTGCATTGGATGCTTCCAGCGCGGCCGCAAGATGCAGGCAATGGGATTCATCTTGCTGTCCTAGTGCAACAATGCGGTGTAGTTTTGGTTGGCCAATGGTCAAGGTGCCGGTTTTGTCAAAGATGACATGCGTGACCCTATGGAGCGTTTCGAGTACATGTGACTGCACCACCAACACACCTTGATGCAGTAGGCGGTCGGTGGCGGCGGCCAGCGCTGTTGGTGTGGCTAAAGAAAGAGCACAGGGACACGAGACGACCAGCACCGCAATGGCAATCGGCCACGCTCGCGCAGGGTCGATGACTTGCCACAGAAAAAATACCACCACGGCAAACAATAATAAGACAGCGACAAACCACGTAGCGACTCGGTCGGCCCATAAGGATAATTTTGGCTTGGCCTGTCCAGCGTGTTCAATTAATTTCATCAACACCGACAACGTACTGTCGCGCGTCGGTTTGCTTACCTTTACGACGATGGCTTGTCCTGCATTGAGTGCCCCGCTAGGCAAGAAATCGCCAGCCGTTTTATGTAGCGCTCGGGTTTCGCCGGTCAGTAAGGAAACATCGAAGCTGCTGTCGCCTTCGACGATGAAGCCATCGGCGGGCAGTGCTTCACCCGGCCTGACGAGGATGATGTCCCCTTCGCATAGCGCCCCCGCTGCTACCGTTTCGACAGAGCGATTAGCGGGATACTGTGCGAGTAGCAAGGCCGCAGCGGGCAGAGCATGCTGCAATTTTTCGAGTGTGTTGGCAGCCTTGCGCCGCGAAGCCAGTTCCAGATAACGGCTGCATAACAGCAAAAAAATAAACATCGTGATTGAGTCGTAATACACATTGCCATGACCGCGCACGGTCGCAAACACGCTGCCGATAAACGCTGCAGAGATACCGAGCGCTACGGGCACGTCCATACCCAGCGCACCTTGTTTGAGATTGGACCATGCGCCCTTGAAGAAAGGCAGTGCAGAGTAAGCTACTGCCGGTATCGTCAGCAGTAATCCAGCCCAGTGCATCAACGTCGCTATGTCTGCATCCATGTTGTCAGCGGTAGCCAAATACAGCGGCAGCGAATACATCATCGTCTGCATCATCGATAAGGCGGCGACAAAAAGCTGACGCGATAGCGTCTTGCTAGCGAGGCGCAATTGCTCGCCATGTCGGTGGGCATCAAATGGATAAGCCGCATAGCCGATGTGGTACAGCGCAGTCAGAATATCGCTTGGTCTGCATGCCGATTTGATCCAGCGCACCTGTAGACGTTCGGTTGCCACATTCATGTGTGCGCTTACCAGCCCGGGTACCTGATGCAGGCGTTTTTCAATCAACCAGACGCATGCGCAACAGCGCATGTTTTCGACTGAAAAAATAGCTTCGCAGATATCTGGATCGATTGAAAATCGTCTGATTTCGTCAGGCGTATCCATCAGTTTCACCTCCGGTGGAACGATGACTGTATTTGCAGCAGTGGCTGAAAATTCGGTCCGATTCCGATAGTAGGCGTCAAAATTATGTTCGACAATCGCCTGCGCCACAGCCTGGCAACCAGGGCAGCACATTGGACGGTCGATGTCGTCGATACGGACTAACCAATGCGTATTCTGAGGTAGCGGCAAGCCGCAGTGAAAACATTGATCATCAGGTTGTGGGAGCGGTGTAGCCTGATTTTCATTCACCGTTCCCCCATTCATACGAGCGTTCATGGAGATCTTGTGGGTGGATTCAGACATAAGGTATCGACCCAGCTCGGTGGCAATCCATGCGTGGCGCGCAACAGTCCCAGCAAGCCAAATGACAGCACGATTACACCGGCTGTCATGCGCGCTACGCGATGTTGGGTCCACTGTTGCAAACGGTTACTGAGTAGTCCCATTGTCAATAATGCGGGTAAGGTCCCTATCCCGAAGACCAGCATCACCGTCGCGCCAGACCATGCGGAGCCGCTCAGCAGCGCGGTCAGCAATACGCTGTAGACCATGCCACAAGGCAACCAGCCCCATACGCTGCCTAGAGCCAACGCCTTGAGCAGGCTATCCATTGGGAGCAGGCTTTTGGTCAATGGTTGAATCTGCCGCCAGATAATTTGTCCCGCCCTTTCCAGTTGTGTCAGGCCTTGCCAAATGCCCATCAGATACAGGCCCAGTACCACCAACATCCCGTTGGCAAGCCAATAGCCTCCGAACTGGATGGCGGATAATCCGGTCAAGGACTGCGCGCCGCCGACGATGCCACCCGCTATTGCGCCCGCCCCGGCGTAACTGCTGAGCCTGCCGAGGTTATAAGCCATAACATGTAACGTGTCATTGACTGTATCGTGCTTGAATCCCGTACCATGAACCGTGCTCACCACTACGGGAAAACGAGATGTTGATTTGGATACTGTCGAGAATGCCGTCACGATGCCACCACACATACCGATGCAATGCACCCCGCCCAATAAGCCGATCATGAAAATGGGTATAAGGTGGATGTTATTCATTTTCTTCAAATACGTTGATAGAGTGAGATATGAGCTGGTTTGATATTAAGGAAGCTTTCAGATGGTTTTAGAATATCGTGCCAGTCCCTGCTGTGTATTTAAATAACGGTCGAATACCATGCAAATATTACGGATCAGCAGGCGGCCTTTTAGCGTTACGTTGATCCATTCTGCATCCATAGTGAGCAATCCATCCGCTTCCATTTCGCTTAATTTTTCTAGCTCTTGTTCAAAGTAACTGCTGAAGGTAATCGGGAAAGCCACCTCGATTGAATTCATCGAAAGTTCAAAATTACACATCAACATCTGAATGATGAGACGGCGCAAACCATCCTCCATCGTGAGTTTGATCCCACGTGCGATGGGTAATTCATTTTTATCCAGATGATCATAATAGGCGTCAAGGGTTTTAACATTTTGGCTGTAAGTTGCGGCCACGGAGCTGATTGCTGAAACCCCGCATGCCACCAAATCGGCATCCGCGTGGGCCGAGTAGCCCTGAAAATTTCGGTGGAGGCGGCCCTGGCGTTGCGCTAGTGCGAGGTCATCGCTTGGTTTAGCAAAATGATCCATGCCAACATAGGTATACCCGGCCTGCGCCAGTTTTTCGATGCATAGCGCGAGCATGGCGAGCTTGGTGGGGGTGTTGGGCAAATCACGTTCCGCGATACGTCGTTGGGACTTGAACAAATGGGGCATGTGCGCGTAATTATAAAAAGCAATGCGATCTGGATCTGCAGCGATGACCTTATGTAAGGTTCGCTCCATGCTTGCCACGCTTTGCAGGGGAAGACCGTAGATTAAATCTACGCTGACCGATCGAAACTGTGCGGTACGTGCAGCATCGATGATGGCTAGCGTCTGGCTTTTCGGCTGAATCCGATTGACTGCTTTTTGCACTGCGGGATCAAAATCCTGAACGCCCAGACTGACGCGGTTAAACCCTTGGTTACGTAGCGCATGCATGCGCTCCCGGGAGACGGTACGTGGATCGATTTCAATAGAATATTCGCCCACATTATCTGGTGCAAATGCGAACCAGCGCTGTAGATGCGTCATCAAATCACGCATCTGCGTATCTGAAAAATAGGTCGGCGTGCCACCGCCAAAGTGTAATTGCTCGACCTGATTCATGCCGGAAAAAAGATTGCCCTGCATTTCGATTTCTCGTTTCAGATAACCAAGATAAGTCACGGCTTTGCTACGATCCTTCGTCACAATTTTATTGCACGCGCAGTAGTAACAGACGGTGTCGCAGAAAGGGACGTGCAAATACAGTGACAAAGGAGGCATACCGCCACGAGTGCGCACGCTGGCCACCCCCAGCAAATAATCGCGATAACTGAACGATTCGGAGAATCTGTCTGCTGTGGGGTAAGAGGTATAACGTGGCCCCAGTTGATTCAACTTGCCGATGAGTTGCGCATCAAATTCGACCGAGGGGACGATGGGAATCAGTGTGTGAATCAAATCGGGAACCGGTGTTGAAATCTGCATCTCTGAGGCGGCCATTTTTGTATTCCTGATGCGGGCCACTCCCAGATGGGGAGCATGGGCCGATACCTATAGAGTCTACGCAAGGGGCAAGCAATTTCATTGATGTACATCAAGAATGTGGGAGATGTTAGAGGATGGTTCCATGTGTGTTCATCGTGACAATAGATGGCGGACCGTGTGGGATGGTAAGGTGGAGGCAGTTTCTCACGCGACTGATCCATACCCGAAACCTTTGCACAACTTACTAGGGGATGAAACTTGAACCTGAGATGCTTACCTGTAGTAGTTCCCATTTGATCTGACAGTAAGGCCTTGCCAAAGGCAGGGTTACCCGGTTTTTTCTCTACCAGGCGCAATCTCCCAGGAACATTAGAAATCTGCATTACCTGTTTAATCCCGGTTCTATCGCAATGATCGGCGCTTCACAGAAGCCACATAGGGTTGGCGTGAGTCTGCTGCATAACGAGATTGAGGCCCCCGCTAAATTGGTGGGCGGGGTACACCCTATTTTTATCTGAACACCGCGTAAAAATATTTCTTGACTCATTGAATAAGTGATCCTATAGTGATATCACTTTGATTTCACATGATCAATTAAAAGGAGATGAAATGAATGACGTACATAAACAGTGTTCCGCGAGAGCGCTCATACAAGAGCGTACGCGCACTTCAATGGACGGTTACCTGATGATGGTTGTTGGGTTGACGTTGATTGGCGTTGATATTTATTCGTTGGTCCAAGTAACGTTAAGCTATACGAGAACGCCGGTAGCCATATTAATATCCTTGGCCATAATAGGGGTGGGAATAGTGGTGGGAATTATTACTTTGGTTGGCCTTTACACGTTGGAACCGAATGAAGCCGCCTTGTTGTCCCTGTTTGATCAATATAAAGGCACTGATCGCAGCGAAGGTTTGCGCTGGGCCAACCCCTTTTTTAGAAAGCGTAAACTCAGCCTGCGTGCCCGGACATTGAATACGCCCTCATTAAAAGTAAATGACAAGCGCGGCAATCCGGTCGAGATTGGGGCGGCAATTGTCTGGCGTGTGGAAGAAACCGCATTGGCTATTTATAACGTGGATGATTTTGAACGTTTTGTGAATGTGCAGGCGGAAGCAGCGTTGCGTCATTTGGCATCGCAATACGCCTACGACGATGGAGAAGATCTACACGAAGGCGAAACCACCCTGCGCGCCGGGATGGATATCGTGGCAAATGCTATGCGGGTGGAGCTGCACAGCCGTTTTTCTGCTGCGGGCATTGATGTTGAAGACGCCAAGCTAACGCATTTGGCTTATGCTCAAGAGATTGCGCAAGTCATGCTACGCCGGCAGCAAGCGGAGGCGATTATTAGTGCCCGTAAAAAAATTGTGCACGGTGCAGTGAGCATGGTGGAAGAAGCTTTGCGTGGATTATCAGAGCGTAAGATTGTCGAGCTCGATGATGAGCGCAAAGCAGCGATGGTCAGTAATTTGCTGGTGGTGTTGTGCTCGGATAAAGAAACGCAACCGATCATTAATACTGGTACGCTTTATAACTGATCCTTGACGACGTTGAAGTTGGTCACAAAATAAAGGGAGTCGATAAATGAATGCTTTCGTGTTGATTTGTATTGTGGCGGGATTATTGGTAATTGGGCTGGTGCTTCGCTTTCTGCTATTTGAATTTTATAACTCGCCCGATGGGGAGCGATATCGCAAGATCAAAATGCAGGGCCCCTTTGTTCCACTGAGTAAAGAAGATATTGCGGAAGATGAGGAGCGTGCTCATCGTTCTAAAGAATAGTACAGAGGTTTCTAGTACGCGTTAATGGCTGCTACCTATTTCATTCGAACGTTCATCCAACATGGCTAGCCCAGGAAAAAAATCATTCCCTTTGCGCATCGATCCCATTTTGTGGGGTGAGATCGAGCGCATGGCTGCGCAAGAATTACGGAGTGCTAATGCGCAAGTGGAATACTTGTTGCGTCAAGCTTTGCAACAACGCGGTCGCAAGCTATCTGACGCACTTGCACAAGATGCGGAAAGCAAGGTTGATTAGATTTTGATAGTGCATGCCCAGATTCAGAAAATAGCCGAATTTTTTTGCCTTCATTCAGGGTGCCTTGGATGTGTGGCGCGCTTGCATTTTCTCCCCTGATAAGAGGAAGCCATCCCAGTTGGTAAAGCGGGAATTGGTGAATTGTTCAGCGGAAAGGTATAAAATTGTCCGCCTTACGTTCAGCTTTGCAAAGTTGCTGCGCTCTGGTAGGTGTAGTCAAACTGCAGTCAAATGTTTTCAATGTTTACCGGTCAGTCGAAGGAAGGTCACAGCGCATGGATTCGTCACTTGATAATAAAAAAGAAGAAGTTCGTATGAAACTACGTCAAGCGGCGCTTGAATACCACGAATTTCCCACTCCAGGAAAAATCAGCGTTACACCAAGCAAGCAGTTAGTCAATCAGCGCGATCTCGCGTTAGCGTATTCGCCTGGAGTAGCAGTGCCCTGCGAAGAGATCGTGCTTGATCCTGCCAATGCTTTCAAATACACGGCGCGAGGTAATTTGGTGGGTGTCATCACCAACGGTACTGCGGTGCTCGGCTTAGGGAATATTGGCCCCTTGGCTGCAAAGCCCGTGATGGAAGGCAAGGGAGTTTTGTTTAAAAAATTTGCCGGCATTGATGTTTTCGACATTGAGATCAATGAATCCGATCCCGATAAGCTGTGTGACATTATCGCTGCGCTTGAGCCGACATTTGGCGGCATCAATTTGGAAGATATCAAGGCGCCGGAATGCTTTTATATCGAGCGTAAATTACGCGACAAAATGAAAATTCCTGTCTTTCATGACGATCAGCATGGCACTGCCATTATTGTGAGCGCGGCGATTCTGAATGGCATTAAAGTTGTTGGGAAAAACATCAAGGAATGTAAGCTGGTTGTTTCCGGCGCAGGTGCAGCGGCGCTTGCCTGCCTCGATTTATTGGTTGATATTGGTTTCCCGATTGAAAATATTTTCGTGACCGACTTGGCCGGTGTCGTCTATAAAGGTCGTGTTGAATTGATGGATCCAGACAAGGTGCGTTTTGCGCAAAATACGAGTGCGCGTACTTTGGCAGAAGTCATGCCCGGTGCCGATATTTTTCTTGGATTGTCTGCCGGCGGTGTGTTGAAGCAGGACATGGTTAAAGGCATGGCGGTCAGACCATTGGTGTTGGCACTAGCCAATCCGACGCCGGAAATTTTGCCCGAGGAAGTCAAAGCGGTGCGCGACGATGCCATCATTGCGACGGGCCGTTCGGATTATCCGAATCAGGTGAATAATGCGTTGTGTTTTCCGTACATCTTTCGGGGCGCACTCGATTGCGGAGCCACAACGATTACACGTGAAATGGAAATTGCCACCGTGCACGCTATCGCAGAACTGGCGCAAGCCGAGCAGTCGGACATCGTTGCTACTACCTACGGCGTGAGCAATATGTCATTCGGTGCGGAATATTTGATTCCCATGCCATTTGATCCGCGGCTGCTCATTAAAATTGCGCCTGCCGTAGCCAAAGCGGCGGCTGATTCCGGCGTAGCTGCCCGCCCGATCAGTGATATGCCCGCGTATGTCGAACGTTTGCAGCAATTTGTATATCGCAGCGGCACCTTCATGAAACCCTTATTTCAAATTGCGAAACAGGCCGCGGGTGAAAAAAAACGTATTGTGTTTGCCGAGGGAGAGGAAGAACGCATATTGCGTGCCGTGCAAGTCGTAGTTGATGAGAATCTTGCCCGACCAATTTTGGTGGGGCGGCCTGCCGTATTGGCGCAACGGATTGAAAAATTTGGCTTGCGCTTAAGAATCGGCGTCGATGTGGATGTGATTAATCCTGACTTTGACGAACGTTATCGTGAGTATTGGCAAACCTATCATCAGATGACGGAGCGGCGTGGCGTTACGGCCCAATACGCCAAAATTGAAATGCGGCGTCGCCTCAGCCTGATCGGTGCCATGATGATTCACAAGGGCCTGGCCGATGGGATGATTTGCGGCACCTTCGGCACCACCGCCTTGCATTTGAACTACATCGATCAGGTTTTGGGAAAGCGTGCAGGCAGCAAGGTCTACGCAGCGATGAATGTGTTGATTCTACCGGACCGCCAGCTAGTGTTGGTCGATACCCATGTCAATGAAAATCCGAACGCAGAGCAGTTAGCCGACATCACGATTATGGCGGCCGATGAAATGCGTCGTCTTGGGTTGATACCGCGTGTAGCGCTGTTGTCCCATTCCAATTTCGGCTCTAGCGAGAGCGAGTCGGCGAAAAAAATGCGCGCTGCGTTAGCCCTCATTGCAGAAAAAGCCCCGGCGCTGGAAGTCGATGGCGAGATGCATGGGGATACGGCGCTTGACTCTGCATTGCGCAAAGTGATGATGCCAAATTCACGCCTGACCGGAGATGCGAATCTGTTAGTGATGCCTAATATCGATTCTGCCAACATTGCCTACAACTTGCTTAAAACGGCGGCGGGCAATGGTATTGCGATTGGTCCGATCTTGCTTGGTTGCGCCAGACCCGTGCATATCTTGACCCCGTCTTCAACGGTGCGCCGTATTGTGAATATGACGGCCTTGTGTGTGGTGGATGCGGTATCCCAGCGATGATTTGCAGCGGTGATCTGGATTGACTACGACTGGGTATAAAAATAAAAAAGGGGCTTCTGCTCCTTTTTTATTTCACGATCAGTTATCGCTGTTTGTTTTTAGCGGCACCCGTCCAGTCGGAACAAGCGTTCTGGCACGATCACAGTGTCCCGGCTGATCGTCAAAGAACATGTGTGGCTTGAAGGCGGCCAACACGTCCGATTTTGATACTCCTCCCATGAAAAACGTTTCGTCGATCGCGACGTTCCAGGCACGCAGAGTGCGTATGACCCGTTCGTGCGCAGGGGAAGAACGGGCGGTGACCAAGGCGGTGCGAATGGGGGCTGCACGACCATCGGCGGTCTTGAAGTTATTCTGAATGAATGAGAGCGCTTTCAATAAGCGGGCAAACGGTCCTTCGGGCAACGGTTTGCGTGCGTTTTCCCGCTCGTGGGCTTCAAATGCTTCAATCCCGTGTTCTTGAAAAATACGTTCTGATTCATCTGAAAAAACGACAGCATCGCCATCAAAAGCGATCCTGATTTGATTGAGTTCTTCTAATACATTGTCCGGTTTTTGATAAAGCAGGGCGGATGCAACGCCTGAATTGACTGCCGCTTGTACGTCGTCTTCATGCAAGGACAAAAATAAGCTTACGTTAAATGCCTCCAAATAAGGAGCCAGCGACGCGCCTCCCGTGAGTGCCGCACGCGTGATATCGAGGCCGTAATGTTCGATGGAATTAAAAATGCGGAGGGAAGTTTCCGACGAGTTGCGCGACATGATGACAACCTCAACAAAGCGCTGATTGGGGGTCAGAGCGTTTAACTTGAGCAGGGCACGCACCAGTGCGAACCCGGCACCCAGTTTTAGTATTTCATTTTCATTATTAAGTTGATGTTCTCGGTATGCGTCTAATCCTTGGATACGGAAAATCGCTTCTTCTACCTCCAGATCGAACAGGGCGCGAGATGAAATCCCCACCACTAACAGGTTATTTAAAGATATCGGCATGAGTTTTTCTGGGCTGGCGTGGAAATCGATTTTCTAGTGAAATACCAGAATAAATATATCGTCAACATTCCGATGAAGATGAATAAGGGTATTTACCAAAAGAATTCAAATGAGGCTAAATGACAACAAAATACTTTTAATTATTAACTTGGTAATTAATTGACCCTTTCTTAGAATTCCTCCCTGCGCGCTCTGTTACAATGCCCGGCTAAATATAGTTCGTCTTTTAATGGGTTGACGAGGAGTCTTTAAAGCACATGTCGATTATTCCAGTGATTTTATCAGGTGGAGTCGGGGCTCGTTTATGGCCTGTCTCCCGTGAACTCCACCCCAAGCCTTTTATGCGCTTAGCCGATGGCGCAAGCTTATTGCAAAAGGCGTTTACACGTGCTGCCGCGTTGCCGGATGTAGTTGACGTGCTTACCGTCACTAATCGGGATCTTTATTTTAAGACAGAGGACGAATATCGCGCCGTAAACACCGCAGGATTACCCACCTCCTTTATTCTTGAGCCATTTGGACGCAATACTGCGCCTGCGATTGCCGTTGCCGCAGCGCAGGTGGCTTTCGTTCATGGAGAAGACGCATTGTTGTTGGTATTGCCGGCCGATCACCTCATAGCGGATCAACATGCATTTGCGCACGCTGTTGTACAAGCTAGTCAATTGGCGCGCGATGGGTATCTCGTCACATTTGGGATTGCGCCGAATGCTCCTGAAACAGGGTACGGCTACATCGAGGCAGACGGATGCACGGTTAAACGGTTTGTTGAAAAGCCTAATCTGGTCAAGGCCAAAGAGTATGTCGCGTCCGGTCAATATTATTGGAACGCAGGCATGTTCTGTTTTCGTGCAGGCACTTTCTTAGCGCAAATGCGCGAACATGCACCGGAAGTCCTGACGAGCGCGCTAGCTTGTTTGGCAGCCTCGGAAAAAGCGCAGAAAAGCAATTCTATCCAAGTCGAACTAGATATTGAGTCATTCAAATGTGTGCCTGATATTTCCATTGATTATGCGTTGATGGAACGCTCTTCAAAAGTGGCGGTGGTCGCCTGTGATATTGGCTGGAGTGATATTGGTTCGTGGAGTGCGATCAGTGATCTGGTTGCGGTTGATGAGCGAGGCAACGGCATTCTGGGGGAAGTATTGCTGCACGATGCGTCCAACTGCTATATTCAGAGTGATACCCGCGTGGTGAGTGCCGTCGGTGTGGAGAACTTAATTGTGATCGATACCGCAGATGCCTTGCTTGTCGTGGATCGTTCCCGTGTGCAAGATGTTAAGCAAATCGTTAGCCAGCTCAAGGCTTTATCACATGAATCTTACAAAGCACACCGCGAAGTGCATCGTCCTTGGGGTACATATACCGTTATAGAGGAAGGTGTTCGTTTCAAAATTAAGCGTATTGAGGTCAAACCAGGGGCATCCCTCTCATTGCAGATGCATCACCATCGCAGCGAGCATTGGATCGTAGTGAGCGGTATGGCCAAAGTTATCAATGGGCAGAGTGAGTTTCTCGTTAATACGAATGAGTCTACGTTCATCCCTGCGGGGCATAAGCATCGCCTTGAAAATCCCGGCGTAAAAGATCTGGTGATGATCGAAGTGCAAAGCGGGGAATATTTGGGGGAAGACGATATTGTCCGCTTTGAGGATCATTATGGCCGGGTTTAAAAAGGTCGGCGCGTGATTTCATTGGGCATGTTGCGGGAGGTGTGGTCTTTTCGTGGCTTTGTTTTTGGCAGCGTCAAACGTGAGTTGCAATCGAAATATACAGGAACGCAGCTGGGTGCATTTTGGATAGTGGCACAGCCGCTTTCCATGATTTTGGTCTACACCGTTATTTTTGCGGGGATCATGAAGCCCTCTCTGCCCGGACATCACTCTCCTTTTGCGTATGGAATTTATCTTTGCTCGGGCGTGCTGACGTGGGGTTTGTTTACGGAAATGTTGGGACGTTGCGTTAATATTTTTGTGGAGCATGGAAACCTCCTAAAAAAAGTGCAATTTCCTAAGTTGTGTTTGCCTATCATCGCCGTGATGTCAAGCTGGGTGCATTTTTGCATTGTCATGGTTTTTTTTATGGCATTTTTGCTGATCTCTGGAAATTTCCCCGGCTGGATCGTCGTTGCAGCGGTGCCCGTCTTATTGATTCAGACTGCACTGACAGTGGGATTAGGGATTTTTCTGGCAACGATTAATGTGTTTTATCGCGATGTGAATCAAATGGTCGGTGTTGTTTTGCAATTTTGGTTTTGGCTGACGCCGGTGGTGTATGCCCCCAAGATTTTGCCTTCATTTGCGAGCGAAGTTTTAGGCTGGAATCCGATGTGGCCGCTGATCGATTCATATCACCGGATATTTCTGGACCAGCAGATGCCAGTATGGGGATCCATGCTTTATCCCACTGGCCTCGCGTTACTTTTTATCCTGCTCGGTATGGTGGCATTTTCCAGGCTTCAAGGCGAAATTGTGGACGAGCTTTGATGGGGCATTTACGCATCAAAAATGTGAGCAAGGCCTACAAGCGTTATCCCCGAAAAATGGGGCGTATGGCTGAATGGATGGGTTTGGGGAAGAAGCATGAACTTAAATGGGTTCTGCATGACGTTAGTTTTGATGTTGCGCCAGGTGAAGCTATCGGTATCATTGGCATCAATGGCGCTGGGAAAAGTACGCTGCTTAAAATAATCACCGGGACAGCGCGACCAACTTCCGGGGTAGTAGAAATCGGTGGTCGGATTGCTGCGTTGCTGGAACTTGGTTTGGGTTTTAACCCGGATTTTACGGGCCGGCAGAACGTATATATGGCGGCGCAGTTGCATGGGATTGGCAGTCACGAGATTGCCGCCAAGATGCAGCAGATAGAAGATTTTGCTGAGATTGGCGATTATATCGATCAACCTGTGCGAACTTATTCTAGCGGCATGCAGGTACGACTAGCTTTCAGCGTGGCGACTGCGACGCGTCCCGAAATTCTTATTGTGGACGAGGCATTGTCAGTAGGCGATACCTACTTTCAACACAAGAGTTTCGATCGCATTCGTCAATTTCGGGAGCAGGGAACCACATTGTTATTTGTGTCTCATAGCCCGAGCGCAGTTAAGACCTTGTGTGATCGTGCAATATTGATCGATCAGGGCAAGGTGGTACGGGATGATGTGCCTGAAACAGTATTGGATTATTACAACGCCATGATTGCCAAGCGTGAGATTGATTACAAAATTTCACAAGAAGAGCAATTGACCGGCCGTACTGAAACGCGGTCAGGGTCGGGTGATGCCAAGATTGACAAGGTTGAGTTGTTGGTCGATGGCAAGCTGGTGCGTGCGATATCTAGCGGCGATCGGGTGATTGTCCAAGTTTCCGGCATGACTTTGCGTCCTATCGAAGAACTGACCGTTGGTTTGTTGATCAGGGATCGTTTAGGAAATGATGTGTTTGGGACCAATACCTTTCATCACGGGAAGAGTTGCCGGGGATTACTGGAGAGGGAAAGTTTTGTAGCGCAATTTTGTTTCCCCTCTCTGCGTCTGGGTTCAGGAAGTTTTAGTATCACCGTCGCTTTGCATAGTCGAGATGCCCATGTTGCGGCCAATTATGATTGGTGGGATCGGGCGGTCGTATTTCAGGTCATGCCATCTGATTTTCCCAGTTCGATTGGGGTGTGTGACCTAGTCGTTGATGTCGGCTTGCAAACGTTAACGATGACGTAGAAATGTGAAGTTACACCGAGGCCAAAATTTTTAGCATTTATTTTTTAAAATATGAAAACAAAAAAAGCAGTTGTTACCGGAATTACCGGCCAAGATGGCGCCTATCTTGCGGAGTTATTGTTGGAGAAAGGGTATGACGTTGTCGGGACCTACCGCCGTACCAGTTCGGTCAATTTTTGGCGTATTGAAGAGCTTGGTATTGACCAGCACCCTAACCTTACCCTCGTTGAATACGACCTTACCGATTTGAGTGCCAGTATCCGTTTGATGCAAACGGTCGGCCCCGATGAGGTGTATAGTCTTGCGGCCCAGAGTTTCGTGGGCGTGTCATTTGATCAGCCGGTAACTACTGCTGAGATTACCGGTTTAGGCCCGTTAAACTTACTCGAAGCCATCCGCATTGTTGATTCGAAAATACGTTTTTATCAGGCATCGACGTCAGAAATGTTCGGCAAGGTGCAAGCGATCCCACAAATTGAAAGTACGCCGTTTTACCCACGTAGCCCTTATGGCGTGGCTAAATTGTATGCGCATTGGATGACGGTTAATTATCGTGAATCCTATGGAATTTTTGGTGCCAGCGGTATCCTTTTTAATCACGAATCACCGTTGCGTGGACGCGAGTTTGTCACCCGAAAAATCACCGACGCAGTGGCGAAAATAAAATTGGGCAAACTCGATGTTCTCGAATTAGGTAATCTTGATGCCAAGCGCGATTGGGGCTATGCGAAGGAATATGTCGAGGGCATGTGGCGCATGTTGCAGGTTAGCGAACCCGACACCTTTGTACTGGCGACCAATCGTACTGAGACAGTACGTGACTTTGTGAGTATGGCGTTTAGGGCCATAGGAATTTTCATCGATTGGAAAGGGAGTGCCGAAGCAGAAATTGGGCGTTGCAGCCAGAGTGGAAAAATACTGGTCTGCATTAACCCAAAATTCTATCGGCCAGCGGAGGTGGAGCTGTTGATCGGCAATCCAGCGAAAGCAATGGAGACGCTTGACTGGAGGCCGAAAACCACGTTGGAACAATTGTGTGAAATGATGGTGCTTGCGGATTTGCGCCGCAATGAGCACGGTTTTTCTTTTTAAGCTAAGAATGAACAAAGCTGAAACGGCCCTTCTCGCACTGCCGATCTCGATTCCAGTTGTTATGGCGCAGGAAAAACGGGCCTTGATTACCGGATTCAATGGTTTTACAGGCCACTATCTGGCACGCGAACTGGAAGCAGCGGGATATCGTGTTTTTGGAACGGCGATTCCTGGTGAAGGGGTAGCAGACAATGTATTTATTGTTGATTTATGTGACCGTGCGCGTCTTGCCGAGTTGGTTGAACTGGTGCAGCCAGAGGTGGTCGTACATTTGGCCGGACTTTCTTTTGTGCCGCATGCCGATGTCGAAGCAATATATCGCATCAATATCGTTGGTACACGTCATTTGCTCGAAGCACTCGCTACCTGCAGTAAGACTCCACGTGCTGTACTCCTGGCCAGTAGTGCGAATATCTACGGCAATGTCGATGCGGGCCCCATCGATGAAAATGTGAAGCCGTTACCGGGCAATGATTATGCGGTGAGCAAGTTGGCAATGGAGCATATGGCGCACTTATGGAGCGATCGTTTGCCGATTGTCATTGTGCGTCCATTTAATTACACAGGTGTGGGTCAGTCAGAACAGTTTTTACTGCCAAAAATCGTAGCCCACTTTCGCCGTAAGGAGAGTCATATTGAGTTGGGCAATCTAGATGTCGCCCGTGATTTCTCGGATGTGCGGGTGGTAGCCGTTGCGTATCGGCGATTGGTGGAACTTGCGCCAGCCGGCGAAATTTTTAACGTGTGTTCTAGTGTTGCCTATCGTCTTGACGAAGTACTTGCCATGGCCACTGCAATTACCGGACATACCATTGCCGTTAAGACTAACCCTGCCTTTTGCAGAGCCAATGAGATCAAGATATTGGTGGGGAATAATGCGAAATTACATCGCACCATTGGTAATATCACGCCAATTTCTTTGGACGATACGTTGCGTTGGATGATCTACGCATGAGCCAAATCAAGGTTGGACTTAGCACCTCAACCATTGAACCTGTATTAACACACGGATGGCTTGATGGCATTGGCGTATACACTAATGCCTTATTGGAATATCTCCCTCCTGAAAATTGTCTAGTGCAGGGATTCTCATTTCCATCTCTTGGAGATCGAGGGGTTTCCAAAAATTTTAAGGTTGGACTGCCGATGTCGCAGCCCTATCCAATAGCATCGCTCTGGGATTTGATGATGCCGCTCCAACGGCGTAACCATGTTCCAGTAGATATTTATCATGCGACGGATTATCGGATTATTCGCATGGATTGCCCGGTTGTTGCGACCTTACATGATGCGATTCCATTAAAATATCCGCAGTGGAGCAATCCAAAATTGCGTCAATTAAAAAATTGGGTGCAGAAAAAAGCTGCTAGTAAGGCGGATCACATTATTGCCCTATCGCAGTACGCCGTAGCCGAATTAGTTGAGTTTTTTGGGATCGATCAGAAAAAAATTACCGTTGTGCCGTGTGGCGTTGGTGTGCAATGGTTGCAAGCGTCAGTGCCATCGGCCATCAATGCAACGCTTTCCGAATATGGCCTACGTGCAGGCTATTTTTTATTTGTAGGCACATTGCAGCCACGCAAAAATGTGGAGCGGATTCTCGATGCTTATTTACATTTGCCTCACGCTGTACGCAGTGAGCGGCAATTAGTCATAGTGGGGCGTGCTGGATGGCAATGTGATGTGTTATTAAATAAAATCTTGGCCGCTCAGCAAAATGGCGAGGACGTGATCTGGTTGAAAAATTTGACCAATGAGGAACAGTTGCGTCATGTATATTTGGCTGCGGTCGCTTTCGTGTTTCCTTCGCTTTACGAGGGCTTCGGTATCCCAGTGCTTGAAGCATTTGCATCGGGGGTGCCGGTAGTGACATCAAATACGACTTCGTTGCCAGAAGTTTCTCAAGGAGCCGCATTAGAGGTCGACCCCACTTCGGTTGGAGACATCGGAGCCGCGATGCTAAGTATTTTGCAGGACAATGCTTTACGCACGCATTGCATTAAGTCTGGTCATGCACGTGTCGCACAATTGACATGGCAACAAACGGCAAAGCAAACGGTTGATGTTTATCGTTCTTTACTTTCCACTTGATTTGCCCCGGATTGGTTGGAACTAAGTTGATGCGCATACTCCATTTCTACAAAGATTATTACCCGGAATCCATTGGCGGTATTGAGCAAGTGATTCGTCAATTGTGCTCAGGGACAGCCAAGCTGGGTGCTGAGTGCGAGGTGCTGACGCTGACGCGCTCCAAAGATAATTCTACAATCCAATTTGAGGGACATCTGGTGCACAGGGCACGCCTCGATTTTCAAATTTCGTCTACCGGGTTTTCATGGGAGGCGATATCGAAACTGGCACATCTTGCGAAGCAATTTGATATTGTCCACTATCATTTCCCTTGGCCCTTCATGGACTTGGCCCATTTTATGGCGAGAGTGAATAAGCCCTCTGTCGTCACCTATCATTCCGATATCGTCCGGCAGAAAAAATTACTCAAGCTATACCAGCCGCTTAAGCACCGTTTTTTGAGTAGTGTCGATAGCATTGTGGCGACTTCCCCGAATTATTTGGCTTCGAGTGCCGTGCTTGCGCGTTACAAAAGCAAAACGACAACGATTACCTATGGCTTGGATAAAAATATTTATCCGGTAATTCCCCCCGAATTAATCCAGAAATGGACACAACGTTTTAACCAACGGTTTTTCCTCTTCGTCGGCGTTCTGCGCTATTACAAAGGCCTGCATATTTTGCTGGATGCAATGCAAAATATTGATTACCCAGTCGTGATTGTTGGTGCTGGGCCGATTGAGAAGGAGCTTCAAGAGCATGCGCGGTGTCTTGGACTAAAAAATGTCGTGTTTTTGGGTGCGCTGTCAGAGGAAGACAAGGTCGCATTACTGCAACTTTGCTACGCAGTCGCTTTTCCCTCGCATTTGCGCTCGGAGGCCTTTGGTATTTCCTTGCTGGAGGGGGCGATGTATGGCAAGCCCATGATTTCAAGTGAGATCGGTACAGGAACTACTTACATCAATATTGATGGCGAGACTGGGCTGGTGGTGCCACCGAGTGATCCGCAAGCTTTTGGTACTGCCATGCGTAAATTATGGGATAACCCGGACATGGCCAAGGAAATGGGTAGGCGTGCCGAAGTGCGATACTGGGAGTTGTTTACGGCCGAAAAAATGGCGCTGAGTTACCTCGCACTTTATCAACAGGTGCTCGATGAAGAAATGCCGAGTCACGATCTCTGCTTTCAAACACAAACTAATCACAATGGCACGGATTAATCTCCCCGTGTTATCCAAGATTATTGGTGACTAGAACTACAGGAAATTTCGGACAGAAATGCTTTTATTAATAGGACTTACGCAATTTTCATAAGATGAGATGGATTTTTAAGTTGCTGGCATAGGTAGTCATCAAGGAGTCCTTGTTTAACGCGATAGATTGTTTGCTGTATTTTTCTTGCGATGTTGGTCATGCGAATCCATACCAAGA
>JANXTY010000046.1 GCA_025352145.1 Oxalobacteraceae bacterium | reverse complement strand
AACGATTGGTTCGAAATGGATGGTATCTACCGTGGAAACTCGCGAGCTAACTCGCTGGACTCAACCGCCGGATGCGGAAAACCGCATGTCCGGTGGTGTGGGAGGGCTAACGGGCGCAATCCCTTTAGCTCGACCCGATCTGACCCCATTAAACACGGTTTCATTTCCCATGCAACTCCAAGACCTCATCTCCAAAACCTGCGTCATCGGCCTCTCCTATTTCGACCAGAAAGGTGAATTGCTCAAGCAAACCCAATACGCCGGACGTGTCACGCAGGTAGACAATGACAAAGGCATTTCAATACAACTTCAACACAGCGATCCGACGGCAGAACAACCCATTTTTATTTTGCCGCCCAATTTGAATGCATGGTTCAAAGCCCCGGCTGGTCACTATCGTCACCCAGAGTCAGGCGTCGATATAGAAAACCCCGATTTATTGACCACCTGGTGCATCTATAAAACCAAAGACGATACTGCTGAAAGCCAGCATGAATGGTGGGAATGGGTGCCCAATACGGAACCGCCGCAGGTGGGGCAGAAGCAATGAGGATGATGAATATCTAATTGTTCCCGACGCCTCGACCACACTTCAGTGTAAGCTTCGCCCATGAATACTCCCCCACGCAAAGAGTCATTCCCCGCCGCCCGTTTTATCAAAGAAATCGGCCGTGGCAAAGACGGTGCACGCAGCATGTCGCGCAGCGATGCGCGGGATTTATATGCTGCCATGCTTGAAGGTCGGGTGTCCGATCTGGAGTTGGGCGGCATTTTGCTGGCGATGCGGATCAAGGGGGAGTCGGTTGAGGAGATCGCTGGTTTTCTTGATGCCGCCGAGGCTTCGATCGAGAAGATTCCTGCGCCATCTGGCTTGTATGCGCCGGTCATTATTCCAAGTTACAACGGTGCGCGTCAGATGGCGAATCTGACGCCTTTGTTGGCCCTGCTGTTGGCACGCGAAGGCGTGCCGGTGTTGATGCATGGGGTGACGGTGGATCCCGGGCGCGTGACTTCGGCAGAAATTTTTCAGGCTTTAGGTTTTTCTTTGGCGGATTCGGTAGTGCAGGCTGCAGCGAATTTTGCGCGAGGTCAGCCGAGTTTCATGCCGATTGAAATACTCGCCCCACAGATGGCGTGCTTGTTGGCACTGCGCCGCATTTTGGGCGTGCGCAGCTCGACGCATACGCTGGTGAAAATCCTTCAGCCTTTTTCCGGTGCTGCACTACGGTTGGTGTCTTACACTCATCCCGAATATCTGGAAATGCTGGGCGCATATTTCACTAGCGCTGCGCCAGCTGAACGCGGCGATGCATTTTTGATGCGTGGTACCGAGGGAGAAACCGTTGCCAGCGCCAAGCGCGGACAACAGATTGATTGGTTTCACGATGGTGAGCGGACTATTTTAGTGGAGAAGCAGGAGCCAGTGAGCCAATTGCCGCCGTTGCCTTCGCAGCGGGATGCCATCACGACAGCGACATGGATACACGCAGCGCTGCGCGGTGAGCAGCCGATTCCGGCACCGATTGCCGAGCAGGTGCAACGCTGCATACTGGTTTCCAAACAACTGCAGGAAAAATCGCATGTGAGTGATCATGCGCAGAAAAGCGACAACTAATCATGGTGCGACGATTCGATGTCGCCGTGATCGGTGCGGGTGCGGCGGGCATGATGTGTGCCGCTGTGGCAGCGCAGCGCGGCAAGAAGGTGGTATTGATTGATCATGCGAGCAAGCTGGCCGAGAAAATTCGCATTTCCGGCGGCGGACGCTGCAATTTCACCAATATCAATACAAATCCGCAAAATTTTTTGTCGGAGAACCCCCATTTTTGCAAGAGCGCATTGTCCCGCTATACGCCTCAGGATTTTTTGGCACTGATGAAGCGGCACCGCATTGCCTATCACGAGAAACACAAAGGCCAGCTCTTTTGCGATAACTCGGCCGAAGACATCATTCGCATGCTCAAGATGGAATGCGAGGTGGGAAGTGTGCAGTGGCGCATGCCCTGCAAGGTAGCTAGCGTTGCTAAAACTACCGAGGAGAGTTTTCGTCTGGATACCGATAGCGGCGAAATTTTTGCGGCTAGTTTGGTGATCGCAGCTGGCGGTTTGTCGATTCCGGCGATTGGCGCCAGCGATTTTGGTTTTGGCATTGCGCGCCAATTTGGCTTGAAATTAATCGAGCCACGTCCGGCCTTGGTGCCGCTCACGTTTGATTCTGTAGCGTGGCAACCGTTCGTACCTTTGGCTGGGATTGCGCTGGAAGTGGAAGTGGAGGCTGGCGAGAAAAACACACGTGGCCATTTTCGCGAAGATTTATTATTCACGCATCGCGGCCTGTCTGGTCCGGCTATTTTACAGATTTCCAGTTTTTGGCAGCAGGGCAAGAGCTTGATGCTTAACCTGTTGCCGGAGATGGATGTGGCCGATACGTTGATTGAAGGCAAGGGATCAATCAAGAAAAATCTGGGTAATGTCCTTGCGCAATGGCTACCTGCTCGTTTGGCAGAAGAATGGTTGTCTGTGAATGGCTTCAAGGCCGATGCGCGTTTAGCTGATATGACCGACAAATCCCTGCGTGCGCTGGGTGAGTCGCTTAACCGCTGGCATATTACGCCGAACGGTTCGGAAGGCTATCGTAAGGCAGAAGTTACGCGCGGCGGCGTCGATACGCGTGAACTGTCGCAGCAAAGCATGATGGCAACCAAGGTACCCGGACTGTATTTTATTGGCGAGGTGGTGGATGTGACGGGCTGGCTGGGAGGGTACAACTTCCAGTGGGCTTGGGCTTCGGGGATGGCAGCAGGATTGGCAATTTAGTACTTTTTGTCACTAGTTTGCTTCGATATTTTTTGTGTTTTTTTGGAGTTTGATTGCGTAAAAGAAAATTTAGGCTTCCATTGCCAAATCAAATCTGCTACCATCGCTGTCTCCCTAATAAACCTTGGCATTGAATTTACATGACCACCATTCGCCTTAAAGAAAACGAGCCGTTCGAAGTTGCGATGCGTCGCTTCAAGCGTACTATTGAAAAAACCGGTCTCTTGACTGAGTTACGCGCACGCGAATTTTACGAAAAGCCAACGGCTGAACGTAAACGTAAGCTCGCTGCTGCAGTGAAGCGTCACTACAAGCGCATTCGCAGTCAGCAATTGCCGAAAAAATTATTCTAATTTTTGCCGTCTGATGGTAGTCGCACACTGTGCGGCTATATTATCAAATACGTGTTCTTTGGGATGCGTTGCAAAATAGTGAAATGAGTTGCAGCCCGCTCCGGTCATCCGCAGCGGGTTTTGGCATTTATATTGATCAAATTGGAGTTGCTATGAGTTTGAAAGAGAAAATCACAGAAGACATGAAGGCTGCGATGCGGGCTAAGGAAACAGTCAAGCTTGGGACGATTCGCTTGATTACGGCAGCGATGAAGCAGAAAGAAGTCGATGAGCGCATTGAACTCAACGATGCGCTGGTCCTAGCAATCATCGAAAAAATGATCAAGCAGCGCAAGGACTCGATCAGCCAGTTTGAAGCGGGTGCTCGCCAGGATCTGGCTGATATCGAAAAAGCCGAGCTGCTGGTTTTGTCTGCTTACATGCCCGCGTCTTTATCTGATGCGGAAATTGGTGCGGAGGTTGCCGCAGCGGTCGCAGCTTCAGGTGCAGCCGGTCCACAGGATATGGGTAAGGTCATGGCTATTTTGAAGCCGAAGCTGGCCGGCAGGGCGGACATGACGGCGGTGTCTGGTTTGGTGAAAACAGCATTGTCTAAAGCCTGAGTTGGAGACTCCGCGCCACGCGGTTTTTTAACTCGTGATTCCACCATCCTTTATTCAGGATCTGCTCAACCGCGTTGATATTATCGACGTGGTCGGTAAGTACGTTCAGCTTAAAAAAGGCGGCGCCAATTTCATGGGCTTATGCCCATTTCATAGCGAAAAATCTCCTAGCTTTACCGTCAGTCCAACCAAGCAGTTTTATCACTGTTTCGGTTGTGGCGCGCATGGAACTGCGATAGGTTTTCTGATGGAGTATTCGGGCCTCGGTTACGTTGAAGCAATCAAGGATATTGCGCAAAATGCTGGCGTTACCGTACCGGAAAGCGATGACAAAATACCGCCGGCGCAGCGTGCGGAGTATCAAGCAAAAACATTGGCCTTGTCCGATGCCATGTCACTAGCCTGTGATTATTATCGTGGCCAATTGCGCACGGCGCCACACGCCATTGACTATCTGAAGCGGCGTGGATTGACGGGGGAAATTGCCGCCAAATTTGGCATGGGTTATGCCCCGGATGGGTGGGATAGTTTGCGCGCAGTATTTCCTGATTACGAAATGACTGCGCTGGCTGAAGCAGGGCTGGTGATCGACAAGAGCGATGAGGAAGGCCACAACCGCAAGCGCTATGACCGTTTTCGGGATCGCGTCATGTTCCCAATTCGCAATACCAAGGGACAGGTCATTGGTTTTGGCGGGCGGGTGATGGATAAAGGTGAGCCGAAATATTTGAATTCGCCGGAGACACCTTTGTTTCAAAAAGGTTACGAACTCTACGGATTGTTTGAAGCACGTCAGGCGATTCGCGATGCCGGTTATGTTCTCGTTACCGAAGGTTATATGGATGTCGTCGCGCTGGCGCAACTCGGTTTTCCACAGGCCGTAGCAACGCTTGGTACTGCTTGTACTACGACGCATGTACAGAAGTTGTTGCGTCAGACGGACCATGTTGTTTTCAGCTTTGATGGCGACTTGGCCGGTCGTCGTGCGGCACGGCGTGCGCTTGATGCCAGCTTGCCCTATGTGACCGACAATAAAACCATCAAGTTTCTTTTTTTGCCGCCTGAGCATGATCCAGATAGTTATGTCCGCGAATTCGGAGCCGAGGATTTTGAGAAGCAAGTGCGTGAGGCGATGCCTTTGTCCCAGTTTCTGTTAAAGGAGGTGAGAGCCGAGAATGATTTGGCGACCTCGGAAGGGCGTGCCAAAACGCAATTTGATGCTAGACCGTTATTGCAGGTCATGCCACCGTCCGCCTTACGCTTACAAATTGTGCGGGAGCTGGCGCAAGTAACGCAGACTACTCCGTCCGAAATAGAGAGTTTGTTCGAGCTGGAAAAGCCAGTGGCGCGTGCACGCCACGCACCACCCCGTAGCAAGCGTTCGCAACCAGTTGGTCTTGAGCTTCAGATGATGCGCCTCCTGGTGACTCATCCGGCATTAGCGTTGGAATTGGATACTTCCGCATTCAAGGCGGCCTACCATTTTGTTCCTGACCGTGCCGAGCTACTAAGTCAACTTATTGTGGTGTGCCAGGCGATGGGAGCGCAAGCCAATTTCGCTGCATTGGCCGAGCATTTACGTGCGGCCGGACCTGATTTCGATGCGCTGATTGCTGAAATCGCGGCAGACACTGAGTCAGATATCGACACTGCGCGAATTGAATTAGCAGGTGCGATTCGGCAAACCAAGTTGCAGGCCATAAAAACTGAGCTGGATCAGTTGGCTGCCGCAGGGTTAAGTTCTGAGCAATCGAAAACATGCTACCGCGAGTTGGTGATGCAGCAAGATCAACTTCGGCGTGAGGCAGAAGCCGAAATTGCGCGGCGGTAGGATGCTTTAGCTGAAAATGTCGATAGTGTTGCTTGCCCACTAGAGCAAAAGCAACTGGCATGCTATAATATAAGGCTTACTATTCAATGCCTTAGGGCGTGTTTCTTTACGTGGACGAGGTATCGAAATAGTGTGCGGATGTTCTAGGCCTTGGGGCGTCCCGTATGTTTGAGAGCATGTGAGAATAGGCCGAATCCAAGGGCGCAGCTTCAATTGCGCGACAAGACAACCTAAATTGGTAGTTGATTCCATGGCAAACGCAATGAAGAAACCCGCGAAATCGTTAAAGCTTTCCACGAAGAAAGTGAAGCCTGTTGCGGTCAAACCAATGCCTAAAGCAGCGGCGAAAACAGGGGTGAAGCCGACTGTGGCACAAAAATTATCTCCTAAAGCCGCGAGCAAGATGGTCGCTAAGGTAACCGCAAGGTCGCTTCCGGCTAAAGCGTCAAAAACAAAACCTTTATCTAACTCTTCTGCAAAGTCAGTTCCTGTAGAACCGAAAGCCTCTGTGACAATTAAGAAAACCGAATCAAAAATCGTTTCCAAGTCCGTCAAAATTGTGTCCAAAGCCACGGTGGAGGAGAAGCCCGAGATTAGAACGTCGAATGCGCCTGTGGTGAATCAAACCACGGATGCGGCAACGCTAGCTGCGATTGATACCTCCGGTTATTTTTTACCTACGGTTAAAGTGCCTGGTCGTCGCGGGCGCAAGCCAAAAGAATTCCAGCCGGAGAACGATGAAGTTGCCGCCTTAAATGCAGTAGAGCGGGCTGAATTGAAGGCAGTAGATAAAGCCAAGGCGAAAGACCGTAAGGCGAAAGAAAAAGCGTTGCTTAAGGATGCATTTTCTTCTGATACGGAAGCGAGCGAAGAAGAGTTGGAGCGTCGTCGTCAGAAGCTTAAGACATTGATCAAACTGGGTAAAGAGCGTGGCTTTCTTACCTATGCGGAAATCAACGATCACTTGCCTGAAAATATCATTGATCCTGAAGCGATCGAGGGTATTATCGGCACCTTTAATGACATGGGGATTGCCGTATATGATCACGCGCCCGATGCCGAAACTTTGCTGTTGTCTGATAATGTTGCGACTGTTGCGAGTGACGAAGAAGCTGAAGCAGCGGCCGAAGCAGCGTTGTCCACTGTAGATTCCGATTTTGGTCGTACAACGGATCCTGTGCGCATGTATATGCGTGAAATGGGTTCGGTAGAGCTATTGACACGCGAAGGCGAAATTGTCATCGCCAAGAAAATTGAAGATGGTCTGAAGGACATGATTCAAGCGATTTCGGCCTGTCCAATGACTATCGCCGAAATCTTGGCTGCCGGCGATAAGATCGCCAAAGATGAAATGAAAATCGACGAAATGGTCGATGGTCTGGTTGATATGAATGCGTCCGATGAAGCGCCGATAGTTGTTGTTGCAGCGTCGGATGAAGAAGAGGAAGAAGAGGGGGAGGGAGAAGAGGAGGAGGAAGACGATGCGAATGCTTCCGGCGCTGCGGGCTTCTCTGCCGAGCAACTGGAGCAACTGAAAAGGAGCGCACTCGAGAAATTCGCGACCATTTCAATGCAGTTTGACAAAATGCGCAAAGCTTTTGAGAAAGAGGGCTACAACTCCAAGCCTTACGTTAAAGCCCAGGAAACAATCTCGCAAGAATTGCTAGGCATTCGTTTTACTGCAAAGGTAGTGGAAAAGCTGTGCGATACCCTGCGTGGTCAAGTCGATGAAGTGCGGCATATTGAGAAGCAGATTTTAGATGTTGCGGTTAACCGTTGCGGCATGCCGCGTGCGCATTTCATTAAGGTATTTCCAGGTAACGAAGTAAATATGGCGTGGGTCGATGGCGAAGTGAATGCTGGTCATGCTTATAGCGCAATTTTAGGCCGCAACGTACCTACGGTAAAAGAATTACAGAAAAAATTAATCGACCTCCAAGCACGCGTTGTGCTGCCATTGCCGGATTTGCGCCACATCAATAAGCAGATGGCTGCTGGAGAAATGAAGGCACGCAAGGCGAAGCGGGAAATGACTGAAGCGAACCTGAGACTGGTCATTTCAATTGCAAAAAAATATACCAATCGCGGTTTGCAATTTTTGGACCTGATTCAAGAGGGCAATATTGGTTTGATGAAGGCGGTCGATAAATTTGAATACCGTCGCGGATACAAATTTTCGACCTATGCGACTTGGTGGATTCGCCAAGCTATTACGCGTTCGATTGCAGACCAGGCGCGTACTATTCGTATTCCCGTGCACATGATCGAAACGATCAACAAGATGAACCGCATCTCACGCCAGATTCTGCAAGAAACTGGTGCTGAGCCGGATCCGGCTATGCTTGCGCTCAAAATGGAAATGCCGGAAGAGAAGATTCGCAAGATCATGAAAATTGCGAAAGAGCCGATCTCCATGGAAACCCCGATTGGCGACGATGATGATTCCCATTTGGGTGATTTTATTGAGGACAACAACACGCTGGCGCCAGCCGATGCAGCATTGCATGCTTCCATGCGCGGTGTAGTGAAGGATGTGTTGGATTCGTTGACGCCACGTGAGGCAAAAGTATTACGTATGCGTTTCGGCATCGAAATGTCGACTGACCATACTTTGGAAGAAGTGGGCAAACAGTTCGACGTAACGCGTGAACGTATTCGCCAAATCGAGGCGAAGGCTTTGCGTAAATTGCGTCATCCATCGCGTTCCGATAAGCTTAAAAGCTTCTTGGAAGGCAATTAATACTTGACTTGAAAAGGCGAGGCAAATATCCTCGCCACTTTCCCTTTTCACCAGGGAAAAATTGAGCGGGGAAACTCGCACGAAAGAGATTGGGCCTCTAGCTCATGCTTGGTTAGAGCAGCGGACTCATAATCCGTTGGTGCGCAGTTCGACTCTGCGGAGGCCCACCATTGAAAGTAAGGATTTAGGCGAAAGCTTAGTCCTTTTTTTATTGTGAACCCAGCATAGGCGCAATTTATGGCCAAGGATCGGGTGGCGTAAATCCGGCTGGTGTGTAGAGGGAAGATTACGTTTACTGCAAATCAAATTTCACCGATCCAATAGTTTGCTACGAGTTTTTTTCGCGTCAAACAGAAAATGGTGGCGAAATATTCTTTGGAGAACTGTTCTATTCGCCTTTTCCACGGTATTTTCTGGCGCATCGTCTGTAGTAAACCAGACCTGATCTGACAGTTACCCGATTTGAAGAGTGTGACTAAATTCAGTTTTCAATATGGTAATTATGCGCCCTTACGCCCTCTATGGACGTAATGATTTTCTCATCTGTACAAATTACTTAAACCCAGATTTTCCCTTAGGACGAGTCCACGCAAGGAGAAGCAACACTGCCAGGCAGTGCGCCAGATGTGCAATTGGTTCGTAGCGCTCTCACCAATCGCGATTTTCATTTTTTCTCCAGCGTGCAGGCATGCGGCTTTGGGAGAAAAGAAAGTGGTCTAAGGGAAAACCTGGGTTAAACCAAACAACATCTGAAGCTGCGCATCATTCTTCGTGTCTTCACCTTTTTCTGCTCTTAAATAGCCTGCGTTTGCACCGACTTTTTGTTCCTGAGCGTGTAGTAGTGGGGGTGTCTGGCCTGCTTTGGGTCCGGGTCGCTGGATTCATTTTTCTGGGCAGGTTGTCGGCACTCGTTCAACAACGCTTGATTACATATCGGTTGGCTTATTCGTGGATTAAATCTGCGTTTCATGAAGGGTTGTCGGTTACAAAATCTGCCCTCCCTCAGGCGATTCCTTGCTTCGACACTCTAAGTTCGAGAGTCTCCTAGACGCTTGTAGGTGGGCTGAAAATACTGCGCATCGAACCGTAAAACTTCAACCAGAAAAGTAGAAAAGAAAGGAGAAACTATACCAAAACCAGAAGACTTATATCCACCCAGGCAATGCACTCTAAGCAAAAAATGACGTGTCAAATTTCGCTGAAAATAGTGGGTCAGTTTTAAGCGATTTTCAACAGTGCAAGATGTGGCGGACTATGCTGAAACTGACGAAGGAGGGTGGGAAACGGCGCTTGTCACAAGGGAATTAATGCCCGATACTTGGTTTGAGGCGATTGAATCCTCTGTCTGCAACTGACCATTGTTATTTGAGCACCTAGGGTTTGCCCAACTGAGTGCCCACTGTTATTGGAATCATTATGAAGATATTTGCAAAAAACTTCTGGATGAATGTGCCTGGTTGGGTTGTTGTAAGCATTTTCTTGTCTGGATGCGGCGGTGGCAGTCCTGCTGAAGGCATCAAAGGTGGGGATACTTTGACCACGTTAGGCAGTGCGGGTCAGACCTCTTCCAGCAGCGGTACTGCTAGTACTTTTACGACAACTACAGGTGCGGCTATTACGACAACTACAGGTACGACTACGACTACTGTACCCAACTCGGGCGCTTGCTTACCGACCACCCCGGTCTGTGAAGCCAATACCTCAACGGGGGGTAAATGCTATTACCTCAACCCTGTCAGCGGGAACGATGCAAATCCGAATGGCACGATCCAGGCACCGTGGAAATCGTTTCGAAATATCATCAGTTACTACCAGTCGTCTTTTAAACCGGCACGGTGGATCGGCCTGCGCGGTGGGGACTTCGTTTATTTGATGAGCGGGGTGTATTCGGACGTGCTTACACCCGGATTTGATCCACCTGCGGGTGCAAACGGCGGCGTGCCGGCGGTCTTTTATCAGAGAAACGTTATGGCAACCGCATCCTTCCCCATCACGATCAAAGCCTACCCCGGCAACCTTGCTATCTTTGACCCTGTATCAAAAGGGCAAGGCATTTATCTTGAGAACGTATCAGGGTTCAGATTCGAAGGCATTGAGATTCGTAACGCCTATGGGGTAGGGATGGATATCTTTGCATCCGACGAAGTACGTGCACGTCGAATGCATATTCATGATTCGGACGGAGTGGACAACAGCAACCAGTCCGGATTTCGGGCAACCTCGTCCACCCATGTTGAACTATCGGACTCGATCATCCACGACAACTATGATCGACTGAACAGTGATACCGGTGGCGTAAAAACCGAGAACAGCCTCAATATCGACTTCTATGGTGGAGGTAACATCAGCGTTCACGACAATGCTATTTATCAGAGTCAACCTATCGACGCTGCCAAAGGAGGCGCATGCATGCGCTACAAACATGCATCAACCGATCCGGCGGCGCGATTTGATGTCTTTAACAATTACTTTGAAAATTGCGCGATGTATGCCGTCAGCACGGGTACTGCGAACACCTATGTTCATCATAATGTGATCAACAAGGGGGTGGGTGTCGTCAGTAAAGACAACGGAGGTCCTTCGTTTCTGGTGAACCAGAACATTGACTTCAACACGTTCTACGTCAATGGAAACAGTTTTGATATGAGCCCTATGAACGACTGGCTTTATCCTTCAGTGCAGCCTGGGTATGCGACCCTGAGCACAGCGACAGGGGTCGCAGTCAAGGATATCCGGTTTCGAAACAACATCGTTTTTGATACACGATCAAGCTTTTCGAATGAACAAGCAACGATGGTGATCAATCCCTACATCGATGATCGGCTCTACGACATGGCTGCGGCCGCGTTGACTTGGACCAACAACTGCTATTTTGCTGGTACCTCGGCCCCTACATTTTCTTTTGGCGCAGTCAACGGTGGAACACGAGGCGTCAAAGGTTCCGTATCCACCCTCTTACAGTGGCAAGCCTTGGGCTATGACGCGGGATCGGTGATTGCCAATCCGCTGTTCGCCAATGTGGCTGGCAACGATTTGAATCTGGCATCCGCCAGCGTGTGCGTGGGAAAAGGTGCATTTACCCAAGGGTACGCGCCGAAAAAGCGCGTCGAGCTGAGTGCATGTGGTCCATGAGGGTGTGTTGTGATGGACAGCGCAGGCCAGATCGTTGGGCAAGGCGGCTATCACACATCGTCAGCTTACGTCCCACAACAAGTTTTAAGACAAATTCGGCGTCAGCCTGCGTTCTGGATATTCCTTGCCGGCACCGTGCTGCGTGGTTAAAGTGGCGTATTGCTTCTTCAACAACGCCAAAGCCGTGCCGGAACACATTCTTGCCAGGCATATCAATGCCACTTGGTCCCTTACTCGCGTAGTACCAATCGTGCGGGCGGTGCAAGACACCACTATCTTAATTAACTGGGCGCATCCTGTGGTAACGCACGGTCTAGGTGGATTATCGGACTCGGGCCGAGGCCTCATCTGTCACAGCACGCTGGCAGTCATCCTGGAACGACTGCCATTGGGATGGTTCCCGCAACGCAATTGGGTGCGCGATGAGGAAATGTTCGGCGCACTGCCATCGAATAAAAAGCGTCCGATCGGTGACAAGGAAAGCATCAAATGACTGGAAAGTCTCGAGGCGCTGGTATTCGTGCCCAACGTTGTCTGGCCGGTGTTGTGGATTACAAAGATTGGTGTTTTTTTGACACCCAAAGGGGATATTTCGGGAGCTGGGGCAGCAAAGAGAGGGCAAGGTTGTCGAAGGCCATTTGATGCTTGACCACGTTCACCTGTATTTGAGCGTGGCGCCAAAATATTCGGTAGGTAGTGGGTTACATCAAAGGCCAGGGTGGGATTTCGATAGCGAGGTATTTGGGACGCGAGGATATTTGGGGTTGACGGTAAGGTTGAAGGAAGAAATGGTTTGATCCTACCTTTGCACCCAAGAACAGGAAGACGATCGTTACGATCCAATAAAATTGGGACTGTAGCTTCAGGCAATCGCCCTGTCGATCATTGTTATTGAGTGCGACAAAATACCGTAACTGCGGTAAACTACTCACCTCTTAAAACACGCTGGCCCCCGCTTGGCTGTGCTCATATTTCTTTATTTATCAAGAAATTATGTATTTAATGCGTATTTCATAATCTGTTGGTGCGCAGCTTGACTCTACGGAAACCCACCAAATAATTTATGCCTGAAATCCAGTTCGACCCCGCTCAGAACCTCGCCCCAGTAGTCCGATTTGAAGATTTCGGGCTATCTGCCGATATTTTGCGTGCGCTGGCAGATCAGGGTTATATACACCCCACACCGATTCAGGCTGAAGCCATTCCCGTTGTTCTGCAAGGCCGTGATGTCATGGGAGCAGCGCAGACGGGGACTGGGAAAACAGCGGGTTTTTCTTTGCCCATTATCCAATTATTGTTGGCGCATGCTAGTACCAGCGCCTCTCCCGCACGTCATCCGGTGCGTGCTTTAATTCTGACGCCAACCCGTGAACTGGCGATTCAGGTTGCCGAAAATGTGAAGGCTTATTCTCAGCACACGCCATTGCGTTCGACCGTCGTGTTCGGGGGCATGGATATGGCACCGCAGACCGCCGCCTTACGCGGTGGGGTGGAGATTGTGATTGCCACGCCTGGACGGTTGCTAGATCACATCCAGCAAAAGACGGTAAGCCTATCGCAAACACAGATTCTTGTCATGGATGAAGCGGATCGCATGCTTGACATGGGATTTCTTCCAGATTTGCAGCGCATTATTAATCTGTTGCCGAAGCAACGCCAGAATTTGATGTTTTCGGCGACATTTTCTGGTGAGATTAAAAAACTAGCATCGAGCTTTTTAAATAATCCGGTCACCATTGAAGTTGCGCGTAGCAATGCCACGGCCGATAAAGTTTCTCAGGTTGTATATAAAGTCGCGGAAGAAGTTAAGCGCGATGTCGTTGCGCATCTCATTCGTGGTCGTGATTTAAAACAAGTTTTGGTATTTTCCAACACCAAAATTGGCGCATCGCGTCTGGCACGCCAATTGGAGCAAGAGGGCGTGAAAGCGTCTGCCATTCATGGAGACAAGACGCAATCAGAACGCATCGCTGCGCTTGATGCGTTCAAGAGTGGTGAAGTTGATGTATTGGTTGCGACCGATGTTGCAGCGCGTGGTTTGGATATCGCTGAGCTGCCCTGCGTCATTAATTTCGATTTACCTTATAACGCCGAAGATTATGTACATCGTATTGGGCGCACCGGGCGTGCCGGTGCATCGGGAGATGCAATTTCTTTGTACTCCGACAAAGATGAGCGTTTGTTATTAGATATTGAAAAACTGATTAAACACAAAATAGCGCGCTTGGAACTTACGGATTTTGTGCCCCAAACAGGCCGTGCTAGCGCGCATGGTAGTGAACGCCGCCCACGACGTGATAGCGGCAGTACTTCACAAGACAGAAGTACTGGATCGTCAGAACGCGGCGCATATCGTTCTGCATCTGGTTTTTCTTCCCGTAAAGAAAAAATAGACCCTTGGTTTCTGCAGCCTTATGAGCCTGCCACATCGGTGATGCCGAGTGGAACTAACCACAGCCCTAGTGATGTTTCTGGCAAACCGCCACAAAATAAAGTTGCCGCTTTGTTGGGTGGAAACCGCAAGAAATAATGAAGCCAATTGAGATCCTTTACCAGCGGTCTCTAGCTTCGTTGCCGTGTTTCAAGTTGCAGAAGATGCTTTGGTAGGCATGCTGATGGGTGAAATTTTTGTGTTTCTCTCTCAGACGTTGTTTTGACGTTGAAACATCAAGTCAAAGTGAGTGTCTGTAGTATCTTCTCAGATCAAAGGATGAGAATTCATCCAACTCCGTCTTCCGATTAGTTGTAAAGTGTGTCGAATGACCCACTACAATTAAACCATGATTACTCCTACTTCCTCGACGGTCTCATTAGTCTCAGGGCCGGAAAATCGGTCTGAGGTGGGTCAGCCCTGCTCGCATGAATCGGCGGCGTTACATGTGACGGGCGAGGCTATTTACACAGATGATATTTTAGAGCGTCAAGGTACCTTGCATGCTGCGCTGGGTTTGTCGGACAGGGCACACGCAACAGTGCTCTCGATGAATTTGGATGCGGTCAGAGATTCGCCCGGTGTGGTGGCAGTGCTCACAGCACTTGATATTCCGGGAATCAATGACTGCGGGCCGATCCTTCACGACGATCCGATTCTGGCTGATGGCCTAGTGCAATATGTCGGGCAGCCCATGTTTATCGTGCTAGCCGATAGTCATGCCAACGCACGTCGGGCTGTGCGGGAGGTCCGGTTTGAATATGAAGAACTACCCGCCCTTTTGACTGCGCGAGAAGCACAAGAAGCGAACAGTTTGGTAGTACCTGTCATGCACTTGAAGAAGGGAAGTCCTGAGCAAGAATTGGCTCGGGCACCGCATCGTCTAAAGTCAACCTGGCATGTCGGCGGACAGGAGCAATTTTATCTAGAAGGCCAAATTGCCTATGCTATCCCTCAAGAAAATCAGGGTATGTTAGTGCTATGCTCCACGCAACATCCGAGTGAGATGCAGCATGTCATTGCGCAAGCGCTGGGTCGCCAGTCGTACGATATCGTAGTTGAGTGTCGTCGTATGGGCGGTGGTTTTGGGGGCAAAGAATCGCAGTCGGCTCTGTGGGCTGCGGCTGCGGCGATTGGCGCAGCGCGGTTAAATTGCCCGGTAAAACTGCGTGCTGATCGTGATGACGACATGCTGGTGACCGGAAAGCGCCATTGTTTCGATTACGACATTGAGATTGGTTACGATGATACCGGCCGTATTCTTGCAGCCAAGGTGGAGATGGTCCTGCGTGCAGGATTCTCTGCCGATTTGTCTGGCCCGGTGGCGACGCGTGCCATCTGTCATGTGGACAACGCGTACTATTTGTCCGATGTCGATATCGTTGCTGTGTGCGGCAAAACAAACACCCAATCGAATACGGCTTTTCGCGGATTTGGCGGACCCCAGGGTGCGCTGGTGGTTGAATATGCGCTCGATGAAATTGCTCGCCATCTCCACAAAGATGTCCTTGATGTACGTCGGCTTAATTTATATGGTAGCAACGATGCTGAGGGGCGCAACCATACGCCTTATGGACAAAAAGTAGAAGATAATGTTCTGCCTGCCTTGATGGCAGAACTGGAAGAGAGCAGCCAATACCGGCAGCGGCGCAACGCTATCAACGCATTTAATGTACACAGCCCCATTCTGAAAAAAGGACTTGCTCTTACCCCACTCAAGTTCGGGATTGCTTTTAACGTGACACATCTCAATCAAGCCGGTGCGCTAGTGCATGTATATGCAGACGGTTCTGTTTTGGTCAATCATGGCGGGACCGAAATGGGCCAGGGTATCCATACCAAAATCATGCAAGTAGTGGCGCACGAACTAGGTATTGATTTGGACCAAGTACGTATTACCGCTACCGATACCAGCAAGATAGCCAACACCTCGGCTACGGCCGCTTCTACCGGCGCCGATCTGAATGGTAAAGCTGCCCAGAATGCCGCGCGCCGGATACGTGATCGGCTGGCCGTTTTTGCAGTTCACCTGTTTGGTGGCGAAGCATCTAGCGTGACGTTCTCGCACAATCGTGTACAGGCTAATGGGCAGGTGCTCTCCTTTTCATCACTGATACAAAAAGCTTATTTGGCACGTATCCAGTTGTGGTCTGACGGGTTTTATGCGACACCGGGCTTACATTGGAATGCGAAGACGATGAGCGGCAGGCCATTTTCTTATTTCGCCTATGGCGCTGCAGTATCTGAGGTAGTGATTGATACCTTGACGGGGGAGTGGAAATTATTGCGTGTGGACGCGCTCCACGATGTTGGACAATCGCTCAATCCTGCACTTGATATGGGACAGGTGGAAGGCGCATTCATTCAGGGAATGGGCTGGCTCACCACCGAGCAATTGTGGTGGGATAAAGGTGGCAAGCTGATGACTCACGCTCCATCGACATACAAAATTCCTGCGGTGTCTGACTGCCCCATTGATTTTCGGGTGAGATTATTTGAAAACAAAAATCGGGAAGATAGTATCCACCGCTCCAAGGCAGTCGGGGAACCTCCTTTGCTGATGGCTTTCTCGGTATTTTTTGCGATTCGTGATGCAGTCTCGAGCGTGGCTGATCACCAATATAATCCGCCACTGAATGCGCCTGCCACGAGCGAAGAAATTCTCCGGGCTGTAGAAGCAGTTCGGGCACGATCGGATGTCTATGAATAAGTGGTTGGTGGCGTTGATAGAATCACCGATGCCGTCAGTGTTGGTGACGGTCGCAGCTGTCGAGGGTTCGGCACCGCGTGAGCCAGGTGCAAAAATGCTGGTTACTACGGAGGCCCAATTCGGCAGTATCGGCGGCGGCCATCTTGAAATGCGCGCGATTGAAATTGCGTGTGCGATGTTGGCCGTGCCGCAGATACCAGCTGCTCATGCGCAGACTGATATGAGGTATCACAGCGAACGGTTTTCTCTTGGGCCTAGTCTTGGCCAGTGTTGTGGTGGCGTTGTGCATTTGCTTTTTGAACTGATAGGTTCAAAAAAAGAAGAGGGGAAAGAGGGGGTAAGGGAACTCTTGGGTTGTTTGTATCGACGCAGCAAAGACCAGCAAGACAGTTGGCGTATGCTGGGATTAGATAACATGGGTGCGACCGCTTTGCTTGATGCTGCCGGGACATACGTGGCTGGGGAAAATCCAGGTTTCCAGCCGACGATGGAGGGCCATAAAGAATGCCACGTAATATTAGATGCCGAGGGCCAGCGCTGGTTGCTAGATCCTTGCTTTATACCTCGTCCTCAATTGATATTGTTTGGCGCGGGGCATATTGGTGCCGCGCTGGTAAGGGCGTTGGAGCAATTGCCTTGTCGTGTGATATGGGTCGATGAGCGTGAGGAATTATTTCCTAACACCGTGCCCGACAACGTCAGGGTTGAAGTGACAGACGTCCCTGAATCGGTGGTTGATGCAGCGCCTCCCGGAACATTTTTTTTAGTGATGACACACAGCCATGCATTGGATCAACGTTTGGCTGAATCGATATTGCGGCGTGCTGATGTCGCATGGTTCGGTTTGATCGGATCAAAAACCAAGCGTGCGCTCTTTGAACATCGGTTGCAGGCGCGGGGTATTTCATCTGATCGTTTGGCGCAGATAGTGTGTCCGATTGGATTGTCAGGGATAAGTGGCAAACAGCCCGCCGTGATTGCGGCATCGGTAGCCGCACAGCTATTGCAGCTATGGGATACTGTCGAGCGATCCGGTACTATGCGGCACAGAGTACGTTCGGGCGCGATCTCTGGTGGACGACATGCTGATGACATCAGCCCCTATGATCATCAGAAACGTGGTGATCAATATGAGGCCAGCATTTCCTCCGATGGCAGGGCTGATTTCAACCTTGCAGACATCGACAATCAAACGGGATAGGACAAAGGTAAGGGTGAGTGCGTAACTACGTGTAATCCATATTGTATGCATAAATATTTGTTTTTTCATCGCTGTGTATACGGCGGCAAAAGTGCAGCTTAGCCACAACAGGCCTTGGGCAGCGGCAGCCCATTTTTCATTGTTGCTTAAATGAACTACGGCAATATAAATTCCTATCGGTGCTGAGATCAGAATCGAAAGTGCATAAGTGCGCCCCAGAATGCGATGCAGATGCAAATGATTTCTACGTAAATTAGCGAAAAATTGGAGGGGTGCGGAGAGTAGAGCCATGCTGGCAAAGACTGCGTGAATATGAAGCAACCAACGGTAAGAATTGATTTTATGTTCCCATTGCGGGTTCATTCCCAGCATTAAAGGCAGTTCTACCTTCAGCATGACCAACAGGGTTAATGCGCCGATGAAGATAAAAAAGTAGAGAGTGGGTCGATGTATATTCAATGTATGTGCCATGATGCGTTCCTCAAATTGCCTACGAAACGGCGTGTTGCGAATACTTTTTTGATGAACACCATTACATGCCAAATTTGATGGGAAATCGCCCTAAAAGCAGTAAGAGTTGTGAGCAATTGTAAAAAACTGATCTGGATTTTTCTTGACTCAATTAGTGTTGAGGTAGTTCGAGTGCAAGAGGGCAACGAATGAAAATAGTTAAGGAACATATCTAGTGCCGGTTACCAATAAGGCCACGCTGCAAGCGTACCGGGCGAGTCTGTTGCACTTCACGGCGGATCCCGCTTTGCACCAGAACGCCCATGTTTGGCATGAGGATGGCTTGTTGCTGGTCAAAGATGGTTACATTCAGGTAGCCGGTGATTACGCGCAACTCAATACGAATCTGTCTCCTGAAACGACAATGCACGATTATCGCGGCAAGGTGATCATGCCGGGTTTCATTGATACGCATGTTCATTATCCGCAGACCGATATGATTGCTTCGCCCGCGCCTGGATTGTTGCCGTGGTTGGAGACGTATACATTTCCGACAGAGCGCCCATTTTCTGATGGCCCGCATGCGCGCGAAGTGGCCAGTTTCTTTCTGGATCAACTTTTACGCTGCGGGACCACCACTGCAATGGTCTATTGCACTGTGCATCCGGCCTCGGTCGAGGCTTTTTTCACTGAGAGTGAGGCGCGCAATGTGCGCATGGTGGCAGGAAAAGTTCTAATGGATAGAAATTGCCCTCCATTTCTGCAAGACACCGCACAAGACGGTATTTTAGAAAGTGAAGCGCTGATTAAAAAATGGCATAAACGAGGGCGTCAGATGTATGCGATTACGCCACGCTTTGCAGCCACCTCCAGCCCAGAGCAGCTTCAATTGGCGGGCGACCTGGCTGCTGCTTATCCCGATACGTATATTCAGACGCACGTTGCGGAAAATCGGGATGAAGTGGCGTGGATCAAATCCCTCTTTCCTCGGGCGCGTAGCTATTTGGATGTGTATGATCAGTATGGCCTGATGCGATCACGCGCAATGTACGCGCACTGCATTTGGCTCGACGGCGTGGATCGTGAACGCATGGCAGAGACGCAAGCAGCAGTGGCAATTTGTCCCACGTCTAATCTGTTTTTAGGGAGTGGTTTATTTGATTTTAACGGCGCAGATGCCGCTAAATTGCATTTATCGTTGGGAACGGATGTCGGTGCAGGTACTTCGTTTTCCATGTTGCAAACAATGAACGAGACTTACAAAGTAGCACGCATGGGAGGCTGCTACCTGTCTGCATTGCGCATGTTTTATCTGGCTACGCTGGGCGCTGCGCGCAGTATGCAATTGGAAGGTACGATCGGTAATTTTACAGCGGGTGCAGAAGCTGATTTCATTGTGCTCGATCCACAAGCTACGCCGTTATTGGCGCGTCGTACTGCATGCGCTAATAGTTTGGACGAATTATTATTTGTGCTTGCCCTATTGGGCGATGATCGTGCAGTGGCGGCCACTTACGTTGCGGGGTGTCTGCGTTATTCCCGCAAGCAATAAGAATGCAACGTACCACGCAATGCGTCGTCGTTGCGTGGCCGATGGCCCAAATAGTAGAGGAAAAGAGGCGTTTTAGCGCCTCTTTTTTTAGGACGGTTTTTTGAGCAGCAATGCTTTTAGTTCCCGGATGCTGAGGTCGGTCTCTTCATGCATGCGAATAAGTAACGATGCCCCTACATGCAATTTATGGTGGCGAATTTTGCTAATGACTGGCGGCGCTACTTCCAGCACCCGGCTGAGGGCAGCATCATTTTTCAGGCCTAAATTAGCGATGATGGTATCCAATAACGCATTGGCATCGGCAGCCTTCAATTCGGCATTATTTTGTTTAGCGTTTAACATACTTTCTCTCCTAGTTTTGAATTGCGATTACAGTGTTTGATATTGGGACGCAAACTTCCCCCATCAAGCTGTTTTATAATTTTTTGATGAAACTTTTTTTTTGCGTGGCCCAGTACATGGTACTGGACGCAAGCGACGACGTTTGTTTCCGTCGGCTGCCAAATACACTTTTAGATACTCAAAGCGATTGGGAAAGCCTAGTCAGTATTTACCAAGGCAAGCGTCTGAGGTTGGGTAGGTCCCACGTTTTCAATCAGCATCTTTGGTACGTTGTGCGATGAGGATATCAATGCGCGTTCCATAACCCGTCAAACCCCTGATGTACTTGTGTGACATTCTAGCATGGGCGGAACGCCTTTTTCCGACACAAAATTTTGGGGCGCACTTATGTCTCAATTAAGAAAAGAAAATTGCCCGTGAAACTTGATGGGCAAGTATATGGCTTTTCCTGGCATTTAAGTTCATTCGATATAGACATGTTCGGCCTGTCCTGGCACGTCGACCTGTATAGACAAAACACAGCCCGATACGGGGTAGTGGGCCAGTTCTGTGGTGCTGCGGTTGTGACTGGCACTGGTGATATAGAGGGTGCGAAAATCATCGCCACCAAAGGCGATCATGGTAGGACAGCGCAGGGGCAATGCAATCTCCTGCAAGACTTCTCCCTTTGGTGACAGGCGCAATATGCGTCCACCTTCAAACATCGCGCACCAATAAGCACCTTCTCTGTCGACGGCAGCACCATCTGGACGGCCGCCATAATGATGGGCTTTATCGGTAGAAAATTCTCTGAAGGGTTGTGCCGCGCCGACCGTTGCGTTAGCCACATTAAACGTGTGACGCCGTATGACGTGGGTAGTAGTGTCGGCATGATACAACATCGTACTGTCCGGGCTGAAGGCGAGGCCATTGGAAACAGTGGCCCCCCCTTCCCAGGCGCGTCGAACTTTGCCGCGTTGCAGGAAAAACATTTCGGCCAGCGGTTTGTCCCGTGGTTCATACAGAGTCCCGACCCAAAAACGTCCGGCCGCATCGCAGCGACCATCGTTAAAGCGCGTGGTGTTTGTGTCGTAGGGTGCCGCAGCAATGTGTGTGAGGATGCCGGTGTTGGTATCTAACTTGGAGAAACCATCGCGCATTGCCACGATCAGGCCACCGGAGGCGCAGCGGGCTAGTGTGGCAGGTTCTGTTGGCGTCGGCCAGGATTGATGTTTGTCACTGGCTGGGTGGTGTCGATGTACTGTTTTAGCGGGAATGTCAACCCAATATAGCGCTGATTCTTTAGGCTCCCAGAGAGGACATTCTCCGACTTGCATAGGAATGTCATATACGATTTTGGGCGTGTTGATTGCCATGAGACTGCAGCTTTCATTAAAACGGTGGGAAATAATTGAAATTTTTTATTCGATCATGAGGTCGCCGCTATATGCGGTGGGGTGGTGCTGACTCAACGTTGGCTAGCATCGAGCAAGGTATTCACCGCAGCCAGATCATCTTCTTTGAGGCTTGCCGTTGCAGACTTGAGTCGCAGACCGTTCATGATCGTGTCGTATCGTGCTTTTGCGAGCTGAGTACGGGTGGAGAATAACTGCTGTTGTGCATTGAGGACGTCAATATTGATACGCACACCGACTTGGTAGCCGAGTTTATTAGAGTCTAGGGCCGATTGACTTGAGATTTCCGCCGCTTCCAATGCCTTGACTTGGGCGAGGCCATTATTTACCCCGAAATACGAGGCGCGCGCATTTTGTGCTGCACTGCGTTTTGCGGTTTCCAGATCGTTGCGCGCTTTGTCTTCTGCGGCGATTGCTTCTCGTACTCTACTGCTAATAGCAAATCCGGAAAACAGAGGTAGGTTCCATTGAATACCGATGGTATTGGAATTGACACGGCTTCCAGTTCCCACTGGCGTATTGCTATTGGAATTGTTATGGCCAGCGTTGGCAACCAGATCGACGGTCGGATAATGCCCAGCACGATTCTTGGAAATATCGCGTTTGGCCGATTCCACGATTAGTTGCGAGCTGACTACGCCGTAATTTTTTTGCTCTGCCGATTCGACCCACGGTTCGATCGCAAAGGGAGAGGGTGCGCTGAGTTGGGCGCCGATTTTTAATTTTGCTAATGCGCCCGGGGCATTGCCGATAATTTGTTGCAGGGCGGCTCGTTTGATGTCGAGATCATTCACAGCAGCAAATTCTTGCGCGACAATCAGATCGTAACGCGCTTGTGCTTCATGCGTATCCGTAATGGTCTGAGTGCCGACTTCAAAATTGCGCTTGGCAGAAGCTAATTGTTCGGTGGTGGCGGCCTTCTGTGCTTGCGTGGAGGCAAGCGTGTCCTGTGCTGCCAACACGTCAAAATACGCCTGTGCTATCCGCAGAATCAGGTCTTGCTGCGCCTGGGCAAATTGCGCTTCGCTCGCTGCGACCGCCAACTTGCTTTGCTCATATTGCTCCCAATTGGTCCAGCGAAATAATGGCTGCGACAATGACAAAGTGTAACCGTTACTATTTTGGCTGGTGCTTGTACTGGGAACACCCGTTGGGGTGACCTCGGAAGTACTGTGTGTTTTGCTTCCCGAAAGCCCTAAGTTTGGCAGCAGCCCAGCACGGCTCTGCGGAATTCTTTCTTGTGCTATGGATAACGTAGCGCGAGCGCTTGCATATTGAGCATCATTGAGAAGCGCTTCTTTGTAAAGCTGCATTAGATCTGCCGCTTGTGCATTAAGTGATAGGAAGGCGCCGCTGATCAATGTGGCAATGAGGGTGTTACGCATAGCATCTCCGGTGAGGACAGTCAGAATGAGTTAACAATGCGCTTTTGTAAGCGCCGATAGAGATTAATAGGTAGGCATGCTTGGGTCGACCTGCTGCGCCCACGCATGAATACCTCCAGTCAGGTTGGTCACATTTAAAAATTCATTTTTTTCCAGGAAATGGGCGACCTGCAGACTACGCCCGCCGTGATGGCAAATGCAGACGATGGGCGCGTTTATATCAAATTCGGTGTAGCGTGTTGGGATGCTATTCATCGGCACCAAAGAGGCCCCTGGGATAGCGCAGGTTTGGTATTCCGATGCTTCTCTGACGTCCAGTAATGTTGGCTGTACACGGTTGATATCTGCCAACCATAGAGCTAATTCTGTGGCGCTTATATGCTGCATTCATAGTCCTTAGAACTGGAAGTGGGAAGTAGTCGCTGCGTTGCGCAAGGGTTTAATATTTGTCTCGAATAGGTTGACCGTTTCATAGGTCGTTTCGGAGGTGCGGGTAATACGCTGGGTTGTCATCACCGGTGCTTCCCCAGTGGTCGCAATGATGCGACCCCCAATTTTAATTTGCTGTAGAAATTCCGGCGCCAGTAGTGGCAAGGAAGCAGAGATTACAATCAGGTCATACGGCGCATTATTGCTGCCAGTTCCCATCCAGCCTTGGGCCCCGTTTCCTAACTCAATCGAGATGTTGTCGATGCTGTTGTTGGCGATATTTTTTTCAGCCAGTTCCTTTAGCGTAGGCTCAATCTCGATCGTGGTCACATGGCGCCCCTTATGGGCAAGAAGTGCTGCCATATAACCAGAGCCGGTGCCAATTTCCAATATGTTTTCATGATGCTCCACCCTCGCTTCTTGCAAGATGCGGGCTTCAAATTTAGGCATCAGCATATTTTCGCCGCAGGGTAAAGGGATTTCAGTGTCGATGAATGCTAGGCTTTTGTAAGGGGCCGGAACGAAATTCTCGCGTTTTACGATGGCGAGAAGCGCGAGTACCTGCGGTTCCAGCACATCCCATGTGCGGATTTGCTGTTCGATCATGTTGAAGCGGGCTTGTTCAATATTCATAATGGATACTCTTAAGCTAGAAAATAATAATCCAGCATTTTATCGTTGAACCGGCTTCTAAGCGTTGCAAACATATTTGCTAAAAGCCGCACATCGTCCTGCGTTTAATACATTTAACGGATTATTTTTTATGACGAGGAATTGCTGTTGCCATGCATTAAACCGTGAAGACACAAATCTATAAAACTATTTAGATAGTCTTGGTGAGATATTGGTTGCTGCTGGCAGGCACCGAAGGAATGTTTCCACATCATCAGCATGATCATGGGTGCGACGATCACACGTGTGACCTGAGACGTATCAATTGGCCGAAATTCTCCGCGCTCGATACCGCGCTCCAGCATCTTGGTAATTAACGCATTGCTGCGAGAAATGACTTCTTCGTGATAAAACTTGGATAACTCAGGGAAATTGCCGGACTCCGCCATAATCAGTTTAGTGATGCCCGAAAGTTTGGTAGCCCCTATGCGCTCCCACCAGCTGAGGATAAAGGTTCGAAACAAATCGGCACTGTCACCTTCATAGGTGGCGAGAGTGTTTTCTGCTTCTCCAATCGTGGGGATGATGTTTTCACGAACAACGGCTTTAAAGAGTTCATCTTTGTTCGTGAAATATAGATATAAAGTCCCTTTCGATACGCCGGCATGTTTGGCTACATCTTCTAGTCGGGTTGAAGCAAATCCGCGTTCTACAAACAGATCAAGGGCGGCTGTCAATAATTCTTGAGGACGAGCATCTTTGCGACGCGCCCAGCGGGGCTTACATGAAAAAGAGCATTGCATAATACCTTGGGCCCAATAACTTACTTTCGAGTCATTAATATAAGGGGCATTTCGAATGGCGTCAAGGCCATTGCCAGCAGTCGTGCGAGACAACCCATCACAAGATATGAATGCTTTTACTTAATCCTCTTGACTTGATTCACAAGCCAAAGGAAAACATGCACCAATAAAAGGAACTGGGTGGAAAATCCAGCGCTTAAACTTCACCCTCTTGCTGGTACAGGGATGTCGAGGTGCTATGGATAGGTTACGGGCGGAATTGTTTTTGCTTTCTTTTTCGCCCGTTCAAATATCGGTCCCCATAAGGGATGCCCTTTTTCACCGGGAGCGAGATCGAACGCGGGATTTAATTTTAATGCTTTTTCAAATTGGGCTCTGCATAAGGTCTGGCGTGCAGTGAGGCAGTAGCTAAAAGCGATGTATTTCAGTACATCCAATTGAATTGGACGAAAACCCCCTGCCCATATTTCATCAGCAGTACTCAGTCGTTTGATTGCGCCGTTGTAGTCCCCATCGCCATAGAGTGCAATACCTTCTTTTAGTGCCGTGACATCGCTAGTGGGTAATGCAATAGAAGGCGTAGGCACTGTTTGCTCATTTATTTTTGTTGGTGAGGTGTTTTTTAGACGCGTGCTTGTTGGTGAAGCCATCGTGTCCATAGATTCTGGCGTAGTGCAGCCACTGACCATGACGGAACCCAACAAAATTGTGACAAGCGGAATAGTCCGTACGATTTTTTTCATTGGGCCAATGTTGGATGTATCAATTTAAGGGGAGGAGAAGTCATGTTCAATGACGGCCAACTTCTTTTTGGAGACGTTAATTTCCGTTGAATAGTCTGCAAAATTAGGGTTTGAAATCCGGATTTTATGTTTCCCTTCAGAGAGGATGATTTTCTTTAAAGGAGGGGTGACACCTTTTTGTTTTCCATCGATAAAAATAGTACCCCAAGGTTTAACCGCTAATTTTATCGCTACCGTTATAGCGGTATCCGTTGCGGGTAACGTTGTTGTGGTGGCCTCTGCAAGAATGGCGGATGATGCTTGGGACTCAACCGTAGGATGTATTTCATTTAATCTTGCTTTAGCTTGTTGAGCGTGTTTTCCCGAGGGATATTCGGCAATAAAATTGTCTAGTTGGGCGGGCGTGGCGTTTGGATTTTTGCTTAATGTATTCCATGCGATAGATTCTTTATCCGATGAGAGGTCTGGTTGTTCCACAGGAGCGACGTGCAAGTTTACCTCTGGAGTGTGAGCAATGACCGAGGCAGATGGCAGTGCTAGTGGGGTGGTACTTGTTGGCTCAAGGCGGGAATATAGAAAAATCCCCAGTGCTGCAGCCAGAAATAGCACACCCGCAACCAGTAATGCTGGACGTTTCGTGAGCGTCGAAGGATTGGGCAAATTTGATGCAGCCTCTTTCAATGGTTCACGTCGAGGCCCATTTTTCTTGGTACGATCATCGGCAGTAATACTTTTACTACTTTCAATGGCGGGTGCACGTCGATTGGATTTGTCGTCAGGCAAAGGGTTCAATGGAGCAGGAACCTGTGCATTGAAAGTGCCAATACTAAGCAATTTCCGAAATTCGGCTATGGACTGAGGACGCCCTTCGGGTTGTACCGACATTCCTTTTTCAATAGCGCTCAAGAATTTGGCGCTGAATTTAGGATGGATAGTTTCCTGCAAGGGGGCGATTGTATCGCTGACCATTCTTGCGACAGAAGAGGGCGGCGGCGTTTTTGCAACAGCTAAATACATGACGGCCGACAATGAATAGATATCTGTCCATGGCCCTTGCTTCATTGCGGCATCGTCAGCATATTGCTCGATGGGCGCGTAACCCGGCTTGAGGATGACAGTCAGGCCTTGCGTCATGTCGCCGATAATTTGGCGTGCCGCTCCGAAATCAAGCAAGACGGCAGACCCATTTTTTTGAACAATGATGTTGTCGGGCGAAATATCTCGATGCAAGATTTTCATCTTATAGAGAACGTCAAGTGCTTCAAGAATTTGTTTGAATATAAAGCGTAACCACGCTTCCGTGACAATGCCCGGATTCTCACTAATAATATTTTTTAATGTATGACCTTCGTAATAGCGCATGGCCATGTAGGCAGTTTTGTTTTCTTCCCAGAAACGGTAGACTTTTACCAAAGAGGGATGATCGAACTGCGCCAGTAGGCGGGCTTCATTAATAAAACTTCTCAAGCCGGCATTAAACGTTTCCTTTTGGCGTTGCGATCGCGCAGCAATGCTTCCGTCTGCTCCTCTGCCAGCAAGGGAACTTGGCATGTATTCTTTGATTGCAATGGTACGTTGTAGCGAGTGATCAAATGCTATATAAACAATGCCAAATCCGCCTTCGCCCAAAATGCCTGTAATTTCAAAATCCGCCAAGTGAGTGCCCACAGGGAGACAGTTTTCCGTCTCTGTTTTGGGAGGGGTTAATACGGTACAGGTAAATATGTCTTCTGTTTTCACGTGTGACTCAACGTTTATCTTTTTTAGTTTCGGGTTACCGATGGCTGATTTAGTTGCTAGGAATTGTCGGTTCTTGTAACCAAATGGCAAAAGCAGAATAATTATCGCGTGATTTCCTTGCTACCCTGACGTTGTTGTCGGCAATCGCGTTCATATTGTTCAGCCATTCCTCGCTACTTGAAGAACTAAGCAAAGATTGTTCCATTTCGGCATCTTCCACCCATTCCCAGTACCCGTCAGTACACATGAGAAATGCATCTCCATCTTGAATCTGGATTGTTTCTTTTGTTATTTCAGGGGCGGTATCACCTTCCGCACCGACGGCTGCAAATAATATACTGCGTTTCGGGTGTGTTCTTAGTTGATCTGCACTAACATATCCCGCATCGATAAGACGTTGAGCTAAGCTATGATCTTTAGAAATTTTATGAACTTTTCCATTGCGAAACATATAAATGCGCGAGTCGCCAAGATGTGCCCACAATGCAGTGCGATTACAGTGATCAAATAAAAGAGTGGCGACAGTAGCACTCATATCACGTTGCTGCGGTGAGCTGAGCTTGTCTTTCGTCACTTGCGAAATGGCAAACTCAACATAGGACTGCAACGCACGCACACCAAAGCATGCTTCTTGAAGAAATTTTTGTTTAATCGAATTGACGACAAGTTTTGCGGCGACTTCGCCACCTTCATGTCCGCCAGTCCCATCGGATACAATAAAACAGGTCAGATCGTCCTGCCGGGCGTATCCAAGTGCATCTTGGTTAGATTGACGTTCACCTATGGCACAAATTTCCGCCACAGCACAGTCTATGCACCCAAGGAACGCAACCTCAGTCATCTCGCAGGCTGTCTTTGAAACGCTCTACCTCCCGTTCATACGCGACCAGAAAATCTTTGCCAAACAAGGTCTTAAAATCGTCCTTGGCTTCTACAGAAATTGTCTCAAATTGTGCAACGTACATCGCCCACATTTCCGCTTTGCGTTTAGCGGGTTGCATTGCATCGAAAAATTTGGGAGCTGCCAGTTGTTTTTCAAGCGTACTCGGATTTAAGCGTTTGAGCATGGCATGCATGGCGACGCGAAAACCAGCGACCACCCCTAGTTGATGTGCTCGCAAATCATCAAAAGCATCTTCGATTGCCTCTAACGGATTCATAAAACCCGGCATTTTCTTTCTTAGCATCTGCATGAGAACGGTCTGGCTATCCGGGAAAAATTTGAGGGGATTATTATTTCGAAGCACTACCATTGTCAGTTCTGCTTTTACCTCACGTTTCACCAAGGTGCGCAATGCGTTGAGCTCAATCGTGCCTTGCAGGGATTTTGCCAATACTTTGCCCAGCAGCTCCATCAGATCCGGCGTAAGTCCTGAGGTAATTGTTCCTCCAGGAATACTGGCACCACGTAAAAAAGCCTCCATTAAGATGCTGGCGTTTGCTTCACCTTCTGCATTTTGCGTATCATCAATAGTTGTTGTTGGCGTAGTCATGGCGTGAGCCACACTAGTAGTGGCGTGGAGGTGGATAGGAAGGATTTTTTGCATTGATTTGGCAAAATCGGATAACTGCTCGCCAATTCCATCGTTTGCGGCAGGCATCGACAACTCTGCACGAAGTAGGTAGGGACCAATATTTATTTCATCCCCTATCTTAATTTCAAAGTCTTGTTCTGGGCTAATTTCTTTTCCATTAATGAGGATGGGATTTGCCTGGCTTAAATTCACCAGTGTGTGGCGGATACCATCACTCCAGATGGATGCTTGCAATCGCGATACATAGTGCTTGGGATCTGGTAGCACAAAGAAATTATTTTTGCTGCGGCCCAATGTGTTCCGATCTCGGCCAAACACTGCGGACAAAGGTTGCACTGGTTGTTCATTGTTATATGAGACGACGGCAATTTTAATCATTAGCGGTTGCTCCGGAAGGCGCTGGCAGTTCGGCTTTTTTTGGGGGAAATACAGAGGTATCGTAAGCAACGTTCTTGATTAAGGCAACCTATTAAAACTCTGACTCCTCATTTTTCGGAAAATATGGGTCGGCGGCACCTGATTTTTTGTTTATTTGACTGTAAGCGAGTGCCGTTACGCGGGTGTACGGCTGCTCTTTGCAGCTAGATCTTATCGGGTCAAGCATAACACTACGTCACAATAGCGTACTCAAAGCGGAAAGCAAGTGGCAAACGATTAATTTCCCAGAAGTCGTTCTAATATGCCAATGGAATCGTGTGCGGCGCGGCGCAGGCGGTCATTGATACCTTGCCAGGCAAATTCCTGCGAAGGTGTTTCCACCACAATCACATCAGCACCAATCTGATCCATTTGACGCAGTGTGGCATATAGATGATGTGCGTAACCGCTTGCCGTATCGGGCAATATGATCTGTGCGCAGACCGTGTGGTGTTGGGGCTGTTTTGAATAATGCATCAGAGCCACATGGTGACCGGCCAAGCAAAATTTTTGTAGGGTAATTTCCAATTGGGCAGAATCGACCAAGGCCAAAGGGGTTCGTGGCGCATAGTGTGCATCGAGCGTACCTGATACGCGTGGTGCGCAATCATCGGCACTTTTCGGATTAATACCAATAACGTTTGCGATCTGGGCCGCACTGATGTGGCCGGGGCGCAACAAAACCGGACCGTGTGTATGGATTCGCGACAAGTCAAGAATGGTCGATTCGATACCTACCTCGCTTTGACCGCCATTTAGAATCACGTCGATGAACGAAGGTTGATCGAATGCTTGATCAATTTTTCCGCATTCAGGAAACTCATCGCGTACATGCTGTGCTGTGGTTGGGCTGACGTGGCCAAATTTATTGGCTGAGGGGGCGGCGATGCCACCTTTACCCTGTTTGAATGCACGTAACAAGGCGATTGCTACAGGATGGGAGGGGCAGCGGACACCGATTGAATTTTGTCCGCCGGATACTGCATCGGGTATGTGATGGGCTCTTTGTAAAATTAAGGTGAGTGGACCGGGCCAGAATGCGCTCATTAGTTGCTTTGCTTCCTCTGGAATGGATGCCGCCCAATAAGTGAGGTCGGACTCAGGCGGCAGGTGAACGATGATGGGGTGATTCGATGGCCGATCTTTGGCCCGATAAATTTTTGCAATGGCAGTTGGATTCTCCGCGTCGGCACCCAATCCGTATACGGTCTCTGTGGGGAAAGCGACAAGGCCGCCTAATTCAAGAATTGCGGCGGCCTGTGAAATAGCATCGACGGTCATTGCGGTTATTCGTTATTGAGGTGGCTCAACCCATCACTCAGTGAGCAAGCGTAAGGCTTCCGCATATTTCTCCCCGGTTTGATTGGCTACCTCGAACGGAAGACGTGGCGCAGGCGCTTTTTTATTCCAATGTTGTGTTTCCAGCCAATCGCGTACAAATTGTTTATCGAAAGAAGGAGGGGAGTTGCCGATTTGGTAGCTCACCGCAGGCCAGAAGCGCGATGAATCCGGGGTTAAAATTTCGTCGATCAAATGGACTGTACCATGTTCATCGAGTCCGAATTCGAACTTGGTATCTGCAATGATGATGCCCTTGGTTGCTGCGAATTCGGCGGCTTGCGTGTACAAATTGAGAGCGGCGTTGCGTACTTGACGTGCGATGTCGGTACCGACAATTCTTTCCGCTTCCTCGTAAGAGATGTTTTCATCATGCTGTCCCATGGGTGCTTTTGTCGACGGGGTAAACAGCGTTTCCGGCAGTTTCTGCGCTTCCTTCAAACCGGCGGGTAATGCGATGCCGCAAATGGCACCTGTTTTTTGATAATCTTTCCAGCCTGAGCCGATGATATAGCCCCGCACAATGGCCTCGATGCCCAGTGGTTTAAATTTTTTGACGACAATGGCACGGCCTTCTACCTGATTACGTTCCTCCGGCGATACCACAGAAACAGGGTCTATCCCTGTCTCGTGATTAGGCATCAGATGTCCCAATTTTTTAAACCAAAAATTCGACATGGTAGTGAGGATTTTTCCTTTGTTAGGAATCGGGTCATCGAGAATGACATCAAAGGCCGACAGCCGATCCGTTTGCACTACCAGTAATTTATCGTCGCCCACCGCATAAATATCGCGCACTTTTCCACGGTGCAAAAGCGGTAAGGAGGTGAGGTTGGTTTCTAGTAGTCCAGACATGAGGCTTCCTTATTTCAATAATATTTAATGAGCATATTTGTTAATGTACGGCGCGGCCTAATTTCAGATTTGCGCCGCGCTTGCTGTGAGTAATGGAGATGCTTACTGTAGTGCGGGTAAGGTGGCATTGCGCACTTTTTCTGCTTGCGATGCACGGAATGCGAGAAGTTTTGTTTTCAAAGTGGAGTCATTTAATGCCAGCATCGCAATGACAGCCAAACCGGCGTTGGCAGCACCTGATTCGCCGATTGCCAATGTCGGGACGGGAATGCCTTTTGGCATCTGCACGGTTGATAGAAGCGAATCGATTCCCTTCAAATATTTCGAAGGAATAGGCACGCCAAAGGTGGGCAATATAGTGGAGGCCGCCACTACTCCAGCCAAATGCGCCGCAGCACCGGCACCAGCGATGAACGACTGGCAGCCGCGCGCTTCCATATCAGCTATCCAGGCCGCTAGTTCAACGGGTGTGCGGTGTGCAGACAAGGCGCGCGCTTCGTAGCTGATGCCAAAATCTTTACAAATTTGAGCTGCTTCTTTCATGATGTCCCAATCCGATGCAGATCCCATGACAATACCTACCAATGTTTTTTCAGACATTTTTCATCCTTTGAATTTAATTACTGATTGTTGACTGTTTATTGCGGGTTGTTGTTGGGGCCAATGGGCCCTTCTGCGGACAAAATCAGGTGACAATTTGTGCCAATCCGCCATTTTTGTAATTTTCCGCCATTTTTTCTAAGCCTAATGGACGAATTTTGTCAGCTTGTCCCTCACAGCCAAATGCAAGGAAGCGTGCTTTACATACTGCCATCGCTGCTTCACGTGCCGGTTTCAAATATTCACGCGGGTCAAAACCTGATGGATTTTCACTCAGTTGGCGACGAACCGCCGCCGTCATGGCGAGCCGGACATCGGTGTCGATATTGACTTTGCGCACGCCGTGCTTGATCCCTTCTTGAATTTCTTCTACTGGAACGCCGTAGGTTTCTGGAATTTCACCGCCAAACTGACGAATGATCGCTAGCAATTCTTGCGGCACTAAAGAGGAGCCATGCATAACCAGATGGGTGTTGGGAATGCGGGCATGAATTTCCCTGATGCGGCTGATTGCCAGGATTTCACCTGTAGGCTTGCGGGTAAATTTGTAGGCGCCGTGGGAGGTGCCAATTGCAATTGCCAATGCGTCACATTGGGTTTGTTTTACAAAATCGGCAGCCTGGGCAACATCAGTCAATAACTGCTCCCGCGTCATGGTTCCTTCTGCGCCGTGGCCATCTTCTTTGTCGCCGCGCATGGTTTCAAGTGAACCAAGTACACCCAGCTCGGCTTCGACGGTGATGCCGATTGCATGGGAGAATTTGACTACTTCGCGGGATACTTGGATATTGTATTCATAGCTGGCGATGGTTTTGCCATCATCCATTAACGAGCCATCCATCATAACGGATGTAAAGCCAGAGCGAATCGCAGAAATGCAGGTCGCAGGCGATTGACCGTGATCCAGATGCATCACTACAGGAATGTGGGGATACGCTTCGACAGCAGCTTCAATCATACGGCGCAAGAAAGTTTCTCCTGCGTATTTTCGGGCGCCGGCGGAGGCCTGCATGATGACAGGTGATCCGATAGAATCGGCGGCCATCATGATCGCTTGTACTTGTTCAAGATTGTTAATGTTGAATGCCGGAAGCGCGTAGCTGTTTTCAGCAGCGTGATCGAGCAACTGACGCATGGATACAAGTGACATGGTGAACCTCCAATAGTAAAAGCGGAATTTAAAATTTCTATGGCCCGATATTATAAACGTCTAGGCAAAATCTATAAATAAGGCGCACGTATCCCGCAGTTTTTGGGAGGCACAGCGTCACGGCAGGGCCCAAAATGCGATTGAATAAGGTGCAAAAATCAGTGGTCGCCGACCTTGACAATTTTCATCGCATTCGTCCCGCCGATTTGTCCCATAGGTTCCCCCCACGTGACAACAATCATGTCGCCATTTTTGACGACACCGTTAGATACCATTAAATTTTCTACCGCTTTGAGTACTTTAGCGCTACCTTCCGATTGACTCAGCTTAAAAGTGTGGACATTGCGAAAGAGTGCTGCCTTGCGTTGTGTTACGACGCTGGGTGTAAGGGCAAAAATAGGGGTGTCGATGTCATGGCGACTCATCCATAGTGCAGTCGATGCCGACTCCGTGAGTGCGACGATGGCTTTGACTGGCAAGTGATGGGCAGTAAATAGTGCGGCATACGCGATGGACTGATCGATACGGGTAAACGCGACATTGAGGAAATCTGCATCGAGTTTACAGATTTCTGATTTCTCCGCTTCTTCGCAAATGGCGGCCATCATTTCGACCGTTTCCACGGGATATTTCCCTGACGCGGTCTCCGCTGAAGTCATCACAGCATCGGTGCCATCGAGTACCGCATTGGCGACATCGGAAACTTCGGCGCGGGTGGGTACTGCGTTGAAAATCATCGACTCCATCATTTGTGTTGCGGTGATTGCCAGCTTGTTAGAAGCACGTGCCATTTTGATCATGCGTTTTTGTAGCGCAGGCACGGCGGCATTGCCCACTTCGACTGCCAGGTCACCGCGTGCGACCATCACGCCGTCGGAGGCGTCGAGTATTTCTTGTAAGACCGGAATAGCTTCAGCGCGTTCGATTTTCGCGATCATCATTGGCTTATGGCCATACTGCTCGCCTGCGATATTGGCAAGTTGGCGTGCCATTTCCATGTCGGTTGCGTTCTTGGGAAACGAGATTGCCAGATAGTCGGCCTGAAAACTCATCGCGGTCTTGATGTCTTCCATATCCTTGGCTGTCAAGGCAGGTGCGGTGAGTCCGCCGCCCTGACGATTGATGCCCTTGTTGTTAGACAGTTCGCCCCCGATTTTGACCGTCGTGTAAATTTCGCTGCCGACGATTTTGTCGACGATCAACACGATCAATCCATCATTGAGCAACAATACATCAGTGGGTTTGACATCGCGCGGCAATGCTTTGTAGTCGAGGCCTACGCGGTCCTGGTTGCCGATTTCACCTTTTTCGCCCCATTGTGCGTCGAGGATAAATTTATCGCCGTTTTCAAGTTGTATCTTGCCATTTTCGAACTTGCCAATGCGAATTTTCGGTCCCTGCATATCAGCCATGATCGCTACCTCCAGACCACAAATTGCGGCGGCTTCGCGTACCAGGTTGGCACGATCAATATGATCCTGCGCTTTGCCATGTGAAAAATTCAGGCGTACCACATTGACACCTGCGCGAATCATGCGCGTCAGTGTGTCAATGTCGCTTGAGGAAGGTCCGATGGTGGCAACAATTTTGGTTCCGCGAGACATTACCTACTCCTTGTATTGTTGAAATATTTTTGTTTTTGGATTGAACCGGTTACCCCATTTTTAGGGACGTTCTTTACGGCGTTGGACAAGAATTTCCACTGCTGGCAGCGTTTTGCCTTCCAGAAATTCCAGAAATGCGCCACCACCCGTAGAGATGTAGCTAATCTTGTCCGTCACGTCGTACTTCGCAATCGCCGCCAATGTATCGCCGCCACCTGCAATTGAAAATGCGTTGGAATGGGCAATCGCCACCGCCAGAGTTTTGGTGCCGTGCCCGAATTGGTCGAACTCGAATACACCGACCGGCCCATTCCAAACAATGGTCCCGGCGCCTGCAATTTGCTCTGCCAGCAAGGCCGCAGTTCTGGGGCCGATATCCAGGATCATATCGTCGCTCGCAACATCTTTGACATCTTTAATTGTCGCCACCGCATTAGGAGAAAACTCTTTAGCGCAAACTACGTCAATGGGAATAGGTACTGATGCACCCCGTGCCGCCATCATGTCGATAATGGATTTTGCTTCCCCAACCAGATCCGCCTCCGTGAGGGATTTTCCAATGTTTAAACCGACAGCTTGCATGAAGGTGTTGGCGATCCCGCCACCGACGATCAGATGATCAACCTTCTCCGCCAGGGCCTTAAGTATGGTCAATTTACTCGATACTTTAGAGCCAGCGACGATGGCAATGAGTGGACGTGCGGGTTGTCCTAGTGCCTTGCCTAAGGCATCGAGCTCAGCCGCCAGCAGCGGTCCTGCGCAGGCAATGGGGACATATTTGGCGATGCCGTGGGTCGTCGCTTCGGCACGATGTGCGGTGCCGAAAGCATCGTTGACATACACGTCGCACAGCTGGGCCATTTTTTGCGCTAGTTCATCGCTATTTTTTTTCTCGCCTTTGTTCACGCGGCAATTTTCCAGTAAAACGACTTGGCCGGGAGCGACTTCTACGCCTTCAACCCAGTTTTGCTTTAATGGTACAGGCTGCCCCAATAGCTTGGAGAGACGTGCTGCAATGGGTGCCAACGAATCTGCAGGGTTCAATTCGCCTTCGGTTGGACGTCCCAAGTGAGAAGTTACCATTACAGCCGCACCTGCGTCGAGCGCTGCCCGAATCGCGGGTACGGAGGCCCGAATTCGCGTGTCTTCGGTGATATTGCCCCAGTCGTCTTGTGGGACGTTGAGGTCGGCGCGAATAAATACGCGTTTGCCTTGGAGTGCATTATTAGCGATCAAATCGGAAAGTCGGTTGAAATTGAGATTTGGTTGCATGGTTATTAATAATTAAAAAATCAGGGGAAGAAGGGCAATCATTTTACCGCACCGTGGCAACCATCAAAATTGATTTTAATGACGATTTTTTTAAATTGAATGACTACTAGCAGAAACGTACGTCCAACGTAAATTATTGTGGCGCGTAGAGATGTAGGGGATTGTCGACCAGCACTTTGTGGCGCAGGGGCGTGTCCGGTAGCCACTGCCAGAGTGCTTCGAGCAGCATGCCATCATCAGGCATGTCGTCATGGATATCCGTATGTGGCCAGTCAGATCCCCATAACAATCGATTTGGATTAGCGTGGATAAGCGCGTTGACATACGGCGTTGCTGCGGCATAATCGGCGCGCCATTGAGGGCTGATGCGGTAAGGTGCAGACAGCTTGACCCAGCAGCGTTCCCTATCGAGCAGACGGAGTAATTTTTTGAAATCGGCTCCAGATAATCCGTGAGCCGGATCGATGAAACTGAAATGGTCCAATACGATGTTGGCAATGGCGATCAGTTCTTTTGCTTGTTCGAGTGCATTAGTGGGGAGTTGTAGTTCGATGTGCCAGCCCAAGCGCGCAATTCGGTGTGCAAGTTGTTGCGCTTGGCTGATTGAAATGCCGCCCTTGTTGGTGATGTTGACGCGAATTCCTTTGACGCCTTTGTCGGCCAGCGTGTCCAGTTCGGCATCGCTGATGGTGGGTGATACGACTGCGATCCCGACAAAACGTTGTGGAAATGCAGCCATTGCGTATAGCATTGCGGCGTTGTCGGTGCCATAGATACTTGGTTGTACCAATACTGCTTTCGCCACACCGGTTAGATTCATCCAATCAATGTACTGGTGGATATCGCACAGTGCTGGTGTATACGAGCGCTCCAGTGCAAAAGGAAATTGCTCCGGGTTGCCGATGACATGCACATGGGTGTCCCATGCTCCAGCGGGCACCTTAAGAGCAGGTAGCACGGTTGGTTTGCATGGCGGCAAACATGGGCTACCGGTCATGGCATGTTGCCGCTTTCGAGGCGTGTGCCATCGGTAAATAGGGCCAGTGGTGCCGACCCGGCTATTTCATCAGGCACCATAAAATCGAAATCGCATCCAATATGGGCTTGCGTGACGTGCTTGATAAACATTTTTCGATATCCGCTTTCCGTGATCAGTTGAACTTTTTCACGTGGGGGTATGTTGGCGGTGCGGCTTTGTTCGCGCAGCCCCAACTCATCTTCCCCAACCAGTAAATCAATGCGACGTGCAGCGACGTTGAGGCAAATCCTGTCTCCATTGCGGACTAACGCCAGCGGACCGCCGATAGCGGATTCCGGTGAAATATGCAGCACTATGGTACCGAAGGCGGTGCCGCTCATGCGTGCATCGGAAATTCGCACCATGTCTTTGATGCCTTGTTGCGCCAGTTTTTTTGGAATAGGAATATAGCCTGCTTCTGGCATGCCCGGCGCGCCTATTGGCCCGCTATTTTGCAGCACCAGCACGTCATCGGCTTGCACGTCCAAGTCAGGCGAATCGATGCGGTCCGCGAGGTCCTGCAAGGAGTTAAAAACGACTGCGCGCCCGGTGTGCTGGAGTAAACCCGGGGTAGCAGAGGAATGTTTGATAATGCAGCCGTTCGGTGCCAGATTACCTTGTAATACGGCGATGCCGCCGGAGGGAAACAAGGGCGTCGATAATGGCCGCACGACCTCTTGACCTGGCGTCGGTGTGGCCGCATCGATCACGTTGCCCAGGCTTTCGCCGGTCACTGTCAAGGCATCCAGATGCAGCAGTGGCCGTAGTTCTGTCAATACCGTATTCAGTCCACCTGCCTCGTACAGATGCTCCATATAATGCTGGCCGGATGGTTTTAAATCGACTAGCACTGGTACTTGGCGGCCTAATGCATCGAATCGATCCAGATCAATCTTGATACCGCGCCGTGCGGCAATCGCTGTCAGATGAATCAGTGCATTGGTCGATCCTCCAATAGCCTGTAACACGATCAAGGCATTGGTAAAGGCTTTTTCTGTCATGATCTTGCTGGGCAGAATTCCATTTTCGGCCATCGTTACGGCTTGGCGCCCGGTAGCCTCAGCGTTTCTCAAGCGCTCGGAATAAACCGCAGGAATGGCGGCTGCTCCTGGCAAGGACATTCCCATTACTTCGGCGATGCAGGCCATTGTGCTGGCTGTTCCCATTACGGTGCAGGTGCCCGCAGTTGGCGCTAGTTTGGCATTGACTTCTTCAATCTCCGCTTGGTCGATTTCTCCTGCTCGAAATTTACCCCAATAGCGTCGGCAATCTGTGCAGGCACCAAGCCGCTCGCTTTTATGGTGGCCAGTGAGCATCGGTCCTGTGGGGATCACGATAGCGGGGAGGTCGGCTGAAGCCGCCGCCATCAGTTGCGCGGGAATAGTTTTGTCGCAACCACCGATCAGGACTACTGCGTCTAGCGGTTGCGCGCGCATCATCTCCTCGGTATCGAGCGCCATCAAGTTGCGCAGATACATGCTGGTGGGATGGGCAAAGGATTCGTGAATGGAAATTGTCGGAAATTCAAACGGCATTCCGCCTGCTTGCATCACACCACGTTTGATCGCGGTAATCAGCTGGGGCACAGTACCGTGGCAAGGATTAAATTCGCTGTAGGTATTGGTGATGCCGATAATCGGGCGATTGAGCGCTTCGTCTGAAAAGCCCATTGCCTTGATGAAGGCTTTGCGCAAAAATAGGGAGAAGTCGAGATCTCCGTAGCTGGTCAATCCTTTTTTGATGCCTTTGGTCATGATATTTTTCCTAGGCGTCGTCGATTATTTTAAGCTAAAACCAATGTTGTCCAGCGCCGCGCACAACGCACGGGACGCTTCCACCGTGAGCGGTTCCAAAGGTGGCCTTAGGCGATTCCATTCTGGGTCGTTTTTGTAATGGGCCAGGATTGCCTTGGTTGCCGCCATCAATGAATACGGTTGTATGGTCTTTCGTACCAGCGTCACCTCTTGTTGAATTTGATCGGCTTCTGGCGTTTGCCATGCATCGAGCAAGCGTCGCATGCCTGCAGCATTGACATTTGCCGTGGCGGAAATAGAACCGGCGCCACCGAGTCTGAGGGTCTCCAGCATATACGACTCATTGCCGGAATACACAGCAAATCCTGGAAAGGCATCGAGATAGGATTTGGTATTATTCCAATCGCCAGAACTGTCTTTGAGTCCAAGAATGATGCTTGGATAAGCTTTGATAAGACGCTCTACCAGAGGCACCGTAAAGGGTACGCCAGTCAGTGCAGGGATATGGTAAAGAAAGAGGCGCAAATTGGTATCGGCAACACGCTCGATTAATTCTGCAATACCGGAAAACACACCATTTTCGGATACGCCTTTGTAATAAAACGGGGGCAATAATAGGACGCCGCCGCAGTTCCGCTGCACTGCATGTCTGGTTAGTGTGACCGTATCGGTCAAGGCCGAACAGCCGGTGCCTGGCAGCAGACAGGCAGCAGGGACGCCGCGCGCAAGCAAGCCGTCGAGTCCATGCATCCGTTCTTCGCATGAGAGCGAGGTAGCTTCACTGGTCGTCCCGAATATGGCCAGACCTTTCACCCCTTGTTGTAGCAGCCAATGACAGTGCGCCCCAAAGCGCTCCATGTCGATTGATAAATCGGAATGGAAAGGGGTGACGGCAGGTGCCAGTACGCCACGCGGATAGGAAATTTTTTTCATGGGACATCCTTTTAGGACTTACGCAAAATCACCTCAGCGGCGTTATGCCTTCTTATTGACCAAGCGTACTGTCTTCGTCGGCATGTCTTGTTGGGACAATTTTGCGTAAGCCCTACTTTAATAGAAAGATAAATTTTACAAGAAAATTTCCCGAATAAATCCTTCCAAAAGAAGGTTGGATAATTCTGCAAACATCGCAAATTATCGATAATATTATTATTGATGTCAAGAAAATTACCCTAAATATTATTTTTAATATTATTTATATTTATAAAACAATGACTTAAAAAATTAATTGGTATTAATTGGTATTTTTAGTAAATGAGATCAATAAAATTATTGACAATAATGAGTTCTCCCGCAATACTTTCCAATCGAAAAAAAGCGGGGTTTTTACGTACATACTAAAAGGCCTCCGCACAACTTACTGTACGACACATCTTGAACCTACGCTGCTCATCATACCGTCGATTGGTTGCGCTTCTCGATCCACTATTTGCTGCTCGCTACGGTTGTGCAGAGGTCTCTTTAAGTTGTGTTTCTGGCGCATTCACTCACTTTTTAATTGCTTGTTGATAAGTCGGAGATAGTCATGAAATATATCCTAGGACCGAAATGGACTCGCCTATCCGTGATTTTGGCGGGCACAATAGTCATCACATTGAACAGTGGGGCTGCATACGCAGCACTGCCGGACGCAGTTGTTCCTGCGGTGCCAGTACCTTTTGCTCCAGCGATTCTGCCTGGCAAGGGCCTCGCTCAGCACCCATTTTTGTATGCGGGTGAGTGGGATTATCGTAAGCCAGACCAGACAATGTTTTTGGTGCGGGGCGGCAAAGTTGTCTGGACCTACGCTATTCCTATTAAGAGTGCTGATGGCACGCTGCAGGAATGGGGAGACGCTACGCTAGTCTCTAATGGCAACATCGTCTTTTCGCGCAAAACGGGGGCAGGGGTGGTTACCCCGGACAAAAAAATCATTTGGAATTATGACGCGCCTAAAGGTACCGAAGTCCATATCGCGCAGCCTATCGGCCTGGAGCGTGTGATGATCGTCCAGAATGGCGATCCTGCAAAGCTGATGATCTTCAATATCACGACCGGGAAAATGGAGCGCACAGTTAATCTTCCTGTCGGTAATCCAGCAAAACCGCATGGCCAGTTTCGTAGCGTTCACATGACCAAGGCCGGCACGTTTCTCGCTGCGCACATGGACAACAACAAGGTTGGCGAATATGATGCCAGTGGCCATGAAGTTTGGTCGGTCGCTGTCCTCTCTCCCTGGTCGGCCTTGCGTCTTGAAAATGGAAATACGCTTGTCAGTAGTAACTACGGTTTTGTGCGCGAGTTCAATTCCAAGGGTGATGTCGTTTGGGAATTTGCCAAACAAGATGCCGCCGCTGCAGGCATTCGCACCTTCGTTTTTCAGGGACTTCAGCGACTGGCGAACGGCAATACGGTCATAGCCAGCTGGTGCGCTAACGCGATCAAAAATCCTGCGGAATGGCCGGAGTCGGTGCAGATAATCGAAGTTACGCCGGAGAAGAAAATTGTGTGGGCATTACGTTCATGGGAAGACCCGGCCAATTTCGGTCCGGCGACGACGATTCAGTTACTTGACGAACCTGGTATTCCAGAAAATGGCGATTTACAGCGGTAATATGCGTATCACTTCCGATCAGAGTGCCGCTGTTGCAACGGTACCGGCGACGATGCCGCCTGCTGATGCTCGCTTGTCCTCCAATCTACGTTGGCATATTGCCTTCCTGGTGAGCGCAGCAATCGCGATCAGTTATTTGGACCGACAGACATTGCCGATAGTGATCGGCGAGATTCGGAAAGACTTCCCTATCTCGAACTCGATGAAGGCGTTGCTCGATTCTGCCTTTCTGCTTGCTTATGGAGTGATGTATGTCGGCGGCGGGCGGCTGATGGATGTGCTCGGCACACGTCGCGGCTTTCTGATCATCATGCTGTTCTGGTCAATCGCTTGTGCCAGTCATGGTTTTGCCGGCGGCATCGTGATGCTGGCCGCTAGTCGGCTCTTGCTCGGTATGGGCGAGGGCGGCGGTTTTCCGGCGGCGACCCGCGTGGTGGCGGAATGGTTTCCTGTGAAGGAAAGAGCTACCGCCATGGGGATCATCAATGCCGGTACCGGGGTCGGTGGCGTTCTGGCGCCGCCGCTCATCGCCTGGACGATTCTGAATGTGGCTTGGCTTGGCATTGCATCGTGGCGCTGGGTGTTCTTCATTACCGGTGGGTTTGGTTTGTTGTGGACGTTGTGGTGGATGCGTTCTTATTTTTCGCCTGCACAACCTCCCCCGCTTGGCGCACAGGCCGACAGCTTACCTGTTGCTTTACTCACGACTGAGACGACCAAGCCGTGCATTATTCCCATTCGTGAAGTGCTGCGTTTCCGCGAAACATGGGGTGTGATCGGCGCAAAATTCTTGACCGATGCGGCCTGGTATTTCTATATGTTCTGGCTGCCCAAATATCTGCTCGATGCGCGTGGCTTCGATATCAAGGGCATCGGTTCAGTAGCCTGGATTCCCTTTGCCGCAGCCGCAGCGGGTGGCTTGGCGGGTGGCTGGTTGTCGAGCTGGCTATTGAACCGGGGTTATTCAGTCAATGCTGCACGCAAAATCGCGATGGGACTTAGCGTCGCATTGATGCCATTGGTAATGCTCATTCCCGTCGTGTCGGTGCCCTGGGTGATCGCTTTGTTTAGTGTCGCTTTTTTCGGCCAACAATCCTGGTCAACGCTGGTGATGACCCTGCCGACCGATCTTTTTCCGAAACAGGTAGTAGGCACGGTAGCCGGCTTTGTCGGGTTGGGAGGCGCTCTGGGAGGAGTGGTGCTAGGGCAGCTCGCCGGTGCGCTGCTCGATCATGGTTTCAGTTATGCGCCTGTGCTCATGATTGCAGGGTCACTGCATGTGGCTGGGTTTCTGGTGATCCTTGCGACGGTACATAAAGTGCAGCCGCTCACGCTCAAATCAGAATATATGTCTGCGGATCATCCTTCAAGTTAATCATGGGAATTATGCAAAATTGTCTGTAGGGTAGCGTGCGCCTTGTGTACCGGTTCTGGTACACGAGGCGCACGCTATTGATTCCTATTGCCCAATTAAGTAATTAAGTAACTCAACGTAGAACCATATCGTATGCAAAATCAGGACGCAGTCAAGCCCATCAGGGTGGGATTAATCGGTGCCGGATGGGTGACTCACCACCATCTGATCGCGTGGCGCAAGCAACAACATGTGCAGGTGGTTGCTATTTGCGACCCCGACTTGAGCGCAGCACGCAAGCGGGCGGATGAATTCGGCATCGAGGCTGTTTTTGAAAGCGCGATCGAGATGCTGGAGTGCTCTCAACTCGATGCTGTCGATATCGCTTCTCCGAGGCATACACATGCCGACATGGTGCGTATGGCGGCAAAAAATGGTTTGCACATCCTGTGCCAGAAACCGTTGGCGCCGACGTTGCCGGAAGCGCAGCAGCTGGTGGTTGACGTGGAACAGGCAGCTAACGATGGCAACGCTGTGCGCATGATGGTGCACGAGAACTGGCGCTTCCGTCCTTATTATCGGCAGGCAAAACAATGGATCGCTGACGGTTTGATCGGGGCCCCGCGTCTGTGCCTGATGTCCTTGTTCAGTTCCGGCATGCTGGCCGATGCAGACGGGACGCGTCCCATGCTGGTACGCCAGCCTTTTCTTGCTGGGCTTGAACGGATGCTGGTGACAGAGGTGCTGATTCATCACATAGACACTCTGCGTTACCTGCTTGGAGAGTTACTGGTCAAGGATGCCGTTACAGGCTGCGTGACGCCGGTGCTGTTGGGGGAGGATATAGCCAGTGTGACCCTGAGTGGAGCTGGGAATATGCGTGTCAGCCTGCAAGGCGATGTGGCTGCAGCCGGCTATCCCACTAATATTGTGGATCAACTGGCGATTCATGGCGGGCGTGGAAGTATCATTCTTAACGGTGGTCAATTGCAATTGGCAGGCGAATACAATGTGTTGAGAAATTATGAATTGCCGGTCTCCTATCAGGCATCTTACGATGCGACGATTGCGCACTTTGTGCAATGCCTGCGCGAAAATCTACCGTTTGAAACCAGTCCGCAAGATAATTTAAAAACCATGCAGATTGTCGAGGATATTTATCGCTTGGCGGCGATGGCGTGAAGCAACCCCATTTTTATTTTTTGTAGAGAAATGTAATGACAACGACGGCACTGACACCATTTCACCTAGCTTTCCCCGTAACTAATCTGGAGCAGACACGCCGATTTTACGGCGGCTTGCTCGGTTGTCCTGAAGGACGTAGCACCGAGGAATGGATCGATTTTGATTTTTTCGGGCATCAACTCGTAGCGCATCTGGTGGCGAAAGCGTCGGAGGATGAACCGGTCAACGATGTGGATGGTAAAAAAGTCCCGGTACGCCATTTCGGTGTAGTGTTGCACCTGGACCAGTGGCATCAGCTGGCAGAAAAATTAAAAGCACACGGTACCCAATTTGTGATCGCACCCTATATCCGTTTCCAAAATGAAGTCGGTGAACAGGCGACGATGTTTTTCCTTGATCCCTGCGGCAATGCGCTGGAATTCAAGGCGTTTAAAGATATCGGCCAGCTGTTCGCAAAATAAGGTGGTTAGTGTGGCTGGAACCGATTTAATTGCAGTCCTAACGAGAGGGGAAATATGAAACGTTTGATTTTGAGTTGCTGTCTTTTGAGTGCATCCATCTTTGCTTATAGCCAGACCCAGCCGGTAGCGATACAGGTAGATCTGGCCAAAGAGAAGGGTGTCATGAAGCCGATCTGGGCGTGGTTTGGCTACGACGAGCCTAATTACACCACCATGAAAGATGGCAAAAAATTGCTGTCTGAAATAGCAGCTCTCAGTCCGACTCCTGTCTATGTACGCGCCCACAATTTGATGACAACGGGCGATGGTACGGCAGCTCTCAAATGGGGCTCCACGGATATGTACAAAGAGGACAAGGATGGCAACCCTGTCTACAGTTGGACGATTATCGACAAAATTTTCGACACCTATGTCGAACGCAAAATGAAGCCATTGGCGCAGATCGGGTTTATGCCGGAAGCGCTGTCTACCGAGCCCGAACCATATCGTCATTACTGGGCGCCAGGCAAACAATATAAAGAGATTATGACTGGATGGGCTCATCCTCCCAAGGATTACAATAAATGGGCTGAGCTGGTTTATCAATGGGTCAAGCATAGCGTGGATCGTTACGGACAGGCTGAAGTGGAAAGCTGGTACTGGGAATTGTGGAATGAACCGGATGGTGCTTATCTCAAGGCGCTTGATAAAGAACGTGAATATTTCAAAATGTACGACTATGCGGCTGATGCAGTAAAGCGGGCTTTGCCCACAGCCCGTATCGGTGGTCCACACACGGCAGGTATTGGAAAGTTCTTTGATAATTTCCTTAAACATGTTTTGCATGAAACTAATATGGCTACCGGCAAGGTAGGGGCGCCTATTGATTTTGTGGCTTTCCATGCCAAAGGTTCACCTAAGGTGGTAAATGGCGTTGTACAGATGGGCATCATGAACCAATTGAATAAAATTGATCGTGGTTTTTCTATCATTGCGTCCTACCCTGAACTCAAAAATATTCCCATCATCATTGGCGAATCCGATCCGGAGGGGTGTGCTGCCTGTGGCATGCACACCAATCCTGAAAATGCCTATCGCAACGGCACTTTATATTCAAGCTATACCGCGGCATCCATTGCACGCGAGTACGACATCGCCGATCAGCGTGGTGTCAATTTACTGGGAGCCGTTAATTGGTCATTCGAGTTTGAAGATCAGCCCTGGTATTTTGGATTTCGCGATTTGGCGACCAATGGCGTAGACAAGCCGGTGCTAAACGTATTCAGGATGCTGGGCATGATGTCAGGTACCCGCGTCGAGGTTGCTGGCGACCTGGCCTACAGCACTGAAGCTGTGGTCAAATCCGGTGTGCGATCTGAAAGAACGGACATCAATGCACTGGCTGCCAAAGATGCAAAAGGCATGACGGTCCTGGTGTGGAATTACCACGATACCGACATCATCGACGATGGCTCGCCGGTGGAGCTGACCATCAAAGGCCTTTCTTCGAAAAAAGTCACGATGAATCATTATCGGATCGATCAGGAACACAGCAATTCCTACGTAACGTGGAAAAATATGGGTTCGCCACAGAAACCAAGCCCCGAGCAGATTGCTCAATTGGAAAAATCCGGCCAGCTTGCTGCGCTTGGCGCGCCTACCGTGTTGAAGGTGGAGAATCAACAGGTAGTCATCAAGATGCAGCTTCCACGGCAAGCAGTTTCCTTAATAAAACTGAGCTATTAAGTGGCGATTAATTGATTAATTAATTGAGTAATTTTTAAGTCATAGCTTAGTTAATAGCTAAATCAATGGCTTGCCCGGTGCGATTCCCAGCACAGGAAAACGTAGAGCGTGTCGTCAATTTAATTGGCGACACGCTCTAGTTGTTTCCCAGTGCCGGCGTGAATTTTCTGTAACCGCGCACCGCTTTCTGGTTGTACTATTTGCGCGGCCATCGTCGGCATGGCTTGTTGGAATAATCTTGCGTAAATCCTGATAATTAACTATGGGAAACCCCATGAAAAATGTAAATCTACTGGCTGCTCTCCTGTTGCTGATTTCTGCAACGGCATTTGCTGGTGAAGGCAGCGATCTGTATAAGCAGCATTGTTCCCAATGCCACGGCGTCAACCGCGAAGGTGGAATCGGCCCTAATCTGGCGGATAATCTTTGGGTAAAAGTTCAGCCTAAAAAAAATAACCTGAGGGCTTTTATCAGCAATGGTTCGACCGATGCCGGCATGCCCGCTTGGAAACAAGTCTTGGGCCAGAAGCAAATAACGGCTGTGGCCGCATATTTACTGGCCCCAGGCAGCAATAAGGAACCGCAAACTGCGGCACCTCCCGCCAAGGAAGATGCGCAAGCTGAGCGTTACCCAGAGTTGAAAAAATTTCGCTTGCCGGTAGGGTTTTCCATTTCGGTTTATAGCGATCAAGTAGAGAGCGCCCGCGGCATGGCGGTAACAACTTCTGGCATTGTATTTGTTGGATCACGCGATAATAAAAAAGCAGGCGGCAGGGTCTATGCGGTGGTTAAGAACGATAAAGAAGGAGAGCCGCCCAAAGTCGTGACAGTGGCTAAAGGCCTTAATTCGCCCATCGGCGTTACGCTACTCAATGGGTCGCTCTACGTGTCAGAAATGAGCCGCGTCGTTCGTTTCGATGACATCGAAAACACCTATGACAAGTCGCCCCCTCTTCATGTAGTGAAGGATGATTTTCCTAAAGAAAAATGGCATGGCGAGAAAATTATTAAAGCAGGACCAGATGGAAAACTCTACATTCCGATCGGCGCACCCTGCAATGTATGTGACAAAGAAAACGAACCGTATTCGAAAATCTACAGAATGAATCCCGACGGTTCTGAATTTGAAATATATGCGCGTGGAGTCAGAAATTCGGTCGGCTTTGCCTGGCACCCTGTTACCAAAGAATTGTGGTTTACCGATAACGGTCGGGACCTGCTAGGCGACAACCTGCCTTCAGATAAATTAAACGTCGCACCCAAGTCAGGAATGCATTTCGGCTTTCCTTACTGTTTTGGCGGTGTGGTTGCCGATCCTGAATTTGGTAAGAAGAGGAGTTGCGATGAGTTTGTCGAGCCGGCAGCCAAGTTAGGCCCGCACGTTGCTTCACTTGGTTTGGCTTTTAATGAGGGCACACAATTTCCCGCACAATATAAAAACCAATTATTTATCGCAGAACATGGCTCTTGGAACCGCACGCAGAAAATTGGTTATCGCGTGGCATTAATCACTTTGTCCAACAATAAGGTTGCTAGTGATACCGTATTTGTAGAAGGCTTCTTGCAAGACGAGGTTGTCATTGGCCGCCCTGTCGACATTGCATTTTTACCCGATGGATCAATGCTGATTTCTTCCGATAATGACATTGTGAAGGGTGGTGGTGGAAGGATTTATCGGGTCACCTATACGGCTCCAATGAAGAAATAGCGTTGTTACTTCGCTCAAGACACGCAGGGTTTCAGGTCCTTTTCCCGATCACGGCAGAACTAGGGGGAATTCAGATGACCTGTCACCCTGAATAATCAAGAAATAAAAATCACACAGAGAAAGCGTAAATTGTTACGCGCATCTGATTTTTCATTCTTTTTAACTTATTTTCACCCCCACTTTACCTTGAAGCATGAGGATGGACGGGCAAAATCCGGGTTCAATATATACTTCCTGTTTTAAGCAGGTAATAACATTATTTCGAATTATGTGCTACCTGCGAAACAACTGAGGGGTTTTGCGTGTCTGAGAGTGCATCCTGTTATGAGTTCTACATTGACGTTGAAGGGAATTTTCGCCGCTATTTCGTCGGGCCGGTTTATTCTGCAGAGGGCGTTTTACGTCAAATATCGATTCGTTCTGAAATGACAGATTCCCTCGACGTACGAAAAATCGGCATTAATATCGACCGCCATCTATTTCAACCATCGGCAGTACCCACTCAGGAAACTTTATCCCGGATTGCGATCGCTCAAGCCGGACAAAACCATCTTTTTGAAGGGGATGCAAGTCACGCTGGTGAAACACTCGACTTTGCTGTTGAGCCGTGGGAGGGCGATTTGACGTTGGTGAATGCTTCGTTTCATGATGAAATTTTTATTGATTTGGATCTTGAATAATTAAATCGGCTTCTGACGTGAAGCTGTCCGCATAAAATTCCTCCATCGGCAGTTTGCATAATTGCGTAAAATCCCGCTTGGCCGATTCAACGACGATAGGAGCACCGCAGGCATACACTTGGTAACCGGATAAATCGGGAAAATCTTCCACCGTGGCACAATGCACAAAGCCGCTGCGGCCGGTCCAATGATCGTCAGGCAACGCATCCGAGACTACCGGAACATAAGTGAAATTGGTGAGTGTGCGTGCCCATTCCTCACACAAGGCCTGCATATATAAATCTTGGGGTCGGCGCCCCCCCCAGTACAACGTAATCGCACGCGGTGTTTGCAGGTGGATAGCATGTTCGATGATGGCCTTGAGCGGCGCAAAACCAGTCCCGGATGCAAGCAATATCATTGGCTTGTCGGATTCTTCCCGCAAAAAGAAAGTACCTAGCGGTCCTTCAAAACGCAATATGTCACGCTCCTTCAGGCTGTTAAATACCTGATCTGTAAATAAACCACCCACCATATGGCGAATATGTAGCGACAGATTCATATCCAGATGCGGTGCGTTGGCCATGCTATAACTGCGGCGCTTGCCATCTTTAAGCATGAATTCGATGTATTGCCCGGCCCTATATTGAAGGCGTTCAGTGGCCGGCAACTGGAGTGAAACCACCATCACATCGGGCGCCACTTTTTCTAATGTAGCAACGCGACACGGCATTTTTCTGGCCGGGAAATCACCGATTCCGACGACCTCCCGTGCTTCGATTTCAATATTCGTATGGGGCTTGGCGCAGCAAAATAACGCATAGCCCTGTGCTTCCTCATCGGCCGACAGCGCTTTTTGTTGATGGGTGCGATGTTCGACTGTGCCGGCCAGCAGTTTTCCTTTGCAGGACCCGCAAGCACCATTTTTGCAGCCATACGGAAGACCGACGCTCGCACGCATTGCCGCCTCGAGTACCGTTTCGTCTTCGTCACAATTAAATTGCCGACCACTCGGCTGGACAGTTACTTGAAAAGTCATACAATCCTGAGCATGAAAAATAATTTAAGCAGTAAAAAAAACAAGCCGCGTTTACTCATCCTCGGCTGTGGCGATGTTGGAATGCGTTTGCTACCGTTGTTATGCCAACGTTTTCGCGTTTTCGCCGTCACCAGTCAGATTGCGCGATGCGATGAACTGCGCGCCGCCGGAGCCATTCCGCTTGTGGCCGACCTTGATCAGCCGCACACGCTAGCACGTCTCTCCACCCTGGCGCGAACCATTGTCCATCTGGTTCCGCCGCAATCGAGCGGAGAATCCGATCAGCGTACCCGTAAGCTGGCCGCTATTTTACCCGAGCACGCCACGCTCGTTTATGTCAGCACCAGCGGCGTGTATGGCGATTGCGGGGGTGCGTGGGTGAACGAGACAAAAATGGTTGATCCCCAAAACCAGCGTGCCAAACGCCGGGTCGATGCCGAGGCTGTTTTGCGCGCTTGGGCCAGACGTTCCGGCAGTTGCCTCAGCATCCTGCGCGTGCCGGGCATCTACGCATCTGATCGCTTGCCTTTGGAGCGGTTGCACAAGGGTACGCCAGCGCTGTTGATGGAGGAGGATGTCTATACCAATCACATTCACGCAGATGATCTGGCCCACATTATTTTTCTGGCGCTATTTCGGGCGCGGCCTTCCCGCATTTATCATGCGGTCGATGATTCAGACATGAAGATGGGTGAATATTTCGATGCGGTTGCAGAGCGATTTCAGCTTCCTCGAGCGCCGCGCCTGCCGCGTGCAAAATTGCAAAGCGTGGTGTCGCCGATGTTGCTGTCCTTCATGTCCGAGTCGCGACGTTTGAGCAATGCGCGAATGAAGAATGAATTGGGAGTGCGCTTGCAGTACCGGACGGTGAGCGAAGCGTTGAAGCGGTTTTGAGGCCGAAAATGGCTTCTCGAAATTAAAAATGTTCTTCGTTGATCTCATGAGATACGGCACTCATCCGCAAAAACGCCGCCTTTATCGTATCCCCGTTGTTTCTAGAAGTGAGTTTTCATACGATGCCAGTAGTGTCCCAACGTTCTCACATCAGGGCTTCGTAAGTTAATGATTTTTATGCATAAATTGATGTTTTTGTCTGGTCTCGATTTGAACGTCGAGGCGCAGAATTTGGGTTTTTTGCGGATTTCCGCCGAAGGCTCCTA
>JANXTY010000044.1 GCA_025352145.1 Oxalobacteraceae bacterium | reverse complement strand
CGCTCTTGGGGTAGTACGGCGCAATGACTTCCATCAGCCTTGGCCAAGGCACGACCTGTTCCATCCTGGCTAAAAATAGCTCCCGCCGCGTTTGCTTTTTCTTCTTCGCGTATCCCGCTTCGGCAAAACTGATTTGGGTGGGAATGGGTGGTTTCATTTTGAGGGGCAGAGGTCGTTGGCACTTGTTCGCACTTGTTCAGTAACGTTTGTGTTCAGTAACGTTTGTATCGCATTTCGGTTGGCGTGTTCGGGGGGTAATCTGCGTTTCCTTTATATTTTCTTTTATGGGAAAATCACAAAGATTCACAGCGGCGATATGCGATATCTAAGCCACTGTGCGCCCCTCCAAACGCCGAACCACTCCACATCGGGCCTCTCTGCAAAATGTAATTTTTACCATTGAAAGTAAAGTCTATGCGTAACACTGTCCCGTTCTTTATTCTGGTTTCCTATATCGTTTGTGCCTGTGCGCTTGTCGCTTGTGGTGCTGGCAATACTAGTGGAAACGCAGCAACGACGCCCCCAGTTTTGGAAACATTTTCCGGCAAAATCATGGATGACCAAAGTTGGCCTCTCGCAGTTGGCGCACCATTGGGAGTGGCCGCCGACAGCACAGGCAATGTCTATGTAGCCGATCACAACTACATCATCAGCAAAATCACGCCAACCGGAATAGTGACGACGCTTGATAACGTACGCTCCCGCCTCGTAGATTCAGCCCCTTCAAATTATGACCTCATCGCAAGCGACAGGGCAGGGAATGTTTATATGGCCAATACTCAAGGCAACAGTCTCATCAAAATCTCGGCGACAGGACAGGTTGGAGTACTTTTTGGCGGTTCGTATGACAGTCCTACAGGAACACTGAAACCAGACATACGCTTTCATTCAAACGGCATAACCACCGATAGCATAGGCAATGTCTACATGATCACAACCGACAACACTATCCTCAAACTCACGCCAGCCGGTGTATTGACGACACTGAACTGCACCGATGAGCCAAGTACAGGTGCACGTTGTAATCTCTTGCGCGGTTTAGCCATCGATAGTGCAGGTAATTTCTATGCGGTTAATTTTGGCAAAAATACTATCCACAAAATTTCCCCGACTGGATTAGTGACGACACTAGCTGGTTCAGCAGGCATTAGTGGCAATACCGACGGGACGGGAAGTGCGGCACGCTTTAACCTGCCCAAAAGCGTGGCCGCCGACAATGACGGCAATATCTATGTAGCCGATGCTGGCAACAATACTATCCGCAAAATTTCGGCCATTGGCGTAGTAACGACGCTAGCTGGTTCGGCTGGCATCAATGGCAATGTGGACGGAGTAGGGGCGGTCGCGCGTTTTAGTAATCCTTCAACCGTCACTACCGACGCCGCAAGCAATATTTATGTAGCAGATACGGGCAATACGGTCATCCGCAAAATTACAGCGACTGGATTAGTGACGACATTTACTGGTTCTGGCGTTGATGGAGTCGGAAGCTCAGCACGTTTTGGTGCCACCAGAGGAATGACAACGGACACCATGGGCAATGTCTATGTGGCCGATTGGTTCAACCAGAGCATCCGTAAAATCACACCTTTTGGCGTGGTAACAACGCTGGCCGGTGCCACGGGGTTGCCTGGCAATGCTGATGGTACCGGGACAGCAGCCACCTTTAACCATCCATCAAATGTTGCCACCGACAGTGATGGCAACATCTATGTGGCCGACGTATCCAACCAAGCGATACGGAAGATCACGCCAGCCGGGGTGGTAACTACGTTGGCAAAGACCGATATTTTCACCTTTGACGACATTACTTATCAAACTCGTGCGCCAGGTATCACTTCTGATCATGCAGGAAATATTTATGTGACTGCACCTTCGCACCGGACCATCTATAAAATTACCCCAGCCGGATTGATGACAATATTCGCGGGTACATTCGACATGTCTGGCAGCAGTGACGGTGTCGGGCAAAATGCGAATTTTTGCTTGCCAAGCGGCCTCGCCACCGACAGCGCGGACAACATCTATGTAGCCGACGGTTGCAACGCTACGATTCGCAAAATCACCCCCAAAGGAGTGGTAACGACAGTAGCAGGCACAGCCGGTAAAGCGGCGAGTACCGACGGAACTGGGACAGAAGCCTACTTCATGTATCCCAGTACTTTGGCGATCGACAATGCAAACAATATCTACGTAGGCGACAGTGTTGACCACACCGTCCGCAAAATGACCCCCAAGGGAGTAGTAAGCACAGTGATCGGGATGTCGGGGGTAGTAAATTTAGGTGCAGGAAATCCGGCAGGCAGTTTAAATCTCATCACAGGAATAGCAATTCATGGCACATCTCTTTATATAGCGACTAGCGATGGCGTGGCCGTGATGCACAACGCACCTTGACACGGCATTGGTCATAAAAGACATAAAAGAGATTCGTAACGTCTCACAGATTGGGTTGCCAAGCCCAATTCCTCTCCCAATAAAATCAGCTTGGGATTTAACCGCCAGTGTCAGTACAACAGAGGAAAGAATTATTCCAGCGCCTCCCTGATAGCGAACCAATAAAAAATGACGAGGGGAAGCAGAATCGGCAATACCTTGGCCATAGTTAACCCGCGCCAGTCGGGTAGACTAAGCAGAGATTGGACAAGTAAATCGACACCGTCAAACCAGATCCCGCCGACCAACATTCCCAACATCCCCATACCGGCCAAAATCCAGTCGTAACTCAGCGCGTAGCGAACCGGCGGCAATGCGGTCATCACTTGCGCGGTAAAGCCGGCATCGTCCAGATAGTCGCTCTCTGCCGCTTGCTCACGCAATAACGATTCGATCCAGTCGTCTTTCCAGTCGTTTTGCTGATCTTCATTGATCGGAAAATGATGCTCGTGTGTCATCGCGACTCCTCGATTTTTTCTGCCGCAGTATTTGCTGCAGGCACAGCCACTGGCTGGCCGGATGATGGCCGCCAGGCGGATAAAAATTGCCCAAGCTTGTGTTTGGCGCGCAGCACATTGGTTTTTACCGTGCCCAATGGGCAAGCGAGCGCATACGCGGCTTCTTCATGCGACAGATCTTGATAATAACAATGAATAATGGCGGCACGCTCGGCCTCAGACAGGGTTGTCATGGCTGAGATTAGATCGAGTTTCAGTGCGCTGCTGTACGCCAGCGGCGCAGCGGCGTGGCCTGCGTCAGCCTGCTCTGCCGACACATCACCAGTCAAAGCCTCATGCTGCTCCCTTGACCGCATATGCGACAAAAATACATTGTGTGCAATGCGATATATCCATGTAGAAAATTGCGCTTCGCCGCGATACTGGCGCAATTTTTTATACACTTGGAGGAAAGTTTCCTGTGCCAGATCGTCGGCCAGCGCCGCATCATTGCCATTGAGACGGCGCAGGACCAAGCGGATCGTCGATTGATGGCGCCGTACCAGCTCCGTAAACGCGTGCCGGTCGTCGTCCAACAGTACGCGTGCCACCAACAACTGATCCGCATCCGGTCCAGAAGAAAGCGTCATACTCAGTTACCTGACGGATCGTTTTTCTTGTTTTGTTTTTCAAGTATCCAGATAAGCAGAAAACCGACGCCGGCAAATAGGGGTACCATGCCAATCCCCCAGGGTACGCCCAGCGACAAAAACATGAGGGTGATACCCACGCCTGTTGCAATCAGCAAAACCCCATTACGTAGTGATGCTTGGGGACTCCACTCTAGCTTCTTTTTGCTAGTCTCTTGAAATAGTTCGGAAGGGATAGGCTGACCGTTTTCACTAAGCTTACGTATGGTTTCATGCAACAAACGTGCACGTTTTTCCCGGTGGCGCGTCAGAATGAAGATGATGAGAACTGCCGCAGAAAAAAGTCCCGTGAAGAAGATGATGGGAGCGAGTATGCCAAGAGTGGGAGCGAGTGCGCCAAGCGTTGCTGGATTCATGATGAAACTCCGTATGTTGATTAATTTGATTACCCGGATACTTAGACGCAGCCAGCGCGTCATTCAGATTCAGTTTTAAAAAATTAAATGGGGAATTCCTTTGGCAAGGGAGCTGGATAGGGAATTCAAAAAAGCGCCGATCCACGAGAAGCATCGAATTCCTATTACTGGGAAACAGCGGCCTCTGCCTGCAAGCGCTCATGTTTGGCCTACGCCGCCCACATCAAACATTCGCCCAAGCTGTGCTTGCTCGCTGGGCAAAAACTACTCGGCCCGTCCGGCCAACTAGCACCCCGCAATATGCCACCGCGCATCGCCAGCGCCGGCATTCTGCGTCCAGTGGAGTTTGAACGCAATCGACACGTTGGAACTTGCGAAGTCGTAGCTGCCACTCTGGGAAAAGAACCCTTGAAATATAGGCGTTTTATTTCCATTTTGTCACAGCACTCATAAATCAATAGCTATGGGTACATGGCTCATCGCCGTGAATATTTCCCCTGTTAAAATAAGACGCGTGTCCCCATTCCAAAATGCAGTATCTGCTTTTCTGAACCTTAAACGCGCTTCTTTTCTGGCACCGGTTCCCCTTTTCACTGAAAGAAAAATCTATGCGTTACACCCACCGGTCCTTCATTCTCCTTGTTGCGTATATCGTTTGTGCCTGTGCGCTTGTCTCTTGTGGTGCTGGCGGCACCAGTGAAACCACAACAACGGCTCCCCCTGTTCTGGAGGCATTTTCCGGCAATATAGCGAATACGCCGAGTGACGCAATACCAGTTGGGGCACCATTAGGAGTTGCAGCCGACGATGCGGGCAATGTCTATGTGGCCGATCACAATTACATCATCAGCAAGATCACACCAACCGGGGTAACGACACCAATATACGATGCACGCAGGGTCTTCGCCTACCTCCCTTCCACCACTGGGGACATCGCGAGCGACAGAACAGGCAATGTCTACATTGCCAATATCTCAAACGACGACCTTGTCAAAATCTCTCGCGACGGAAAGGTGAACGTACTTTTTGGTGGCTCATATAACAGTCCTACAGGATCGGTGAGGCCAATCGCATACTTTCATGCAAATGGCATCACCACCGATAAGGGGGGCAATGTCTATATGATTACGACCAACAACGCTATCCTCAAGTTCACCCCCGATGAGATATTGACTACCCTGAACTGTACCAATGAGACGGGGTCAGCCCCACGCTGTAACCTCTTTCACGGTTTAGCGATCGATAGCGTAGATAATTTCTATACTCTCGATACTAGTAACAACACCATCTACAAAATTTCTCCGGCTGGATTAGTGACCATGCTAGCCGGTTCCCCCGGCCTCAGTGGTAGTACCGATGGGATGGGAAGCGCAGCGCGCTTTAACCTCCCCAAAAGCATCGCCAGCGACAATGCAGACAATATCTATGTAGCCGATAGTGGCAACAATACTATCCGCAAAATTACGCCAGCGGGAATGGTGACAACCCTGGCTGGTTCTGCAGGCATCATGGGCCGCGCTGATGGGACAGGCGCAGCTGCTCGCTTCAACACCCCCTATAGCGTGACCACCGACAACGCAGGCAATATTTATGTAGATGATATTGGCAACACAAGCATCCGCAAAATCACATCGGCGGGGGTAGTGACTACCTTCCCTGCCAATTTCAGTATTGATGGAATCGGAACCACAGCGCGTTTCCGGGCTCCTGAAGGGATAGCGACCGACAGTGCGGGTAATGCTTATGTCGTCGATTCGTACAACGCGACAATCCGTAAGATCACACCTGCCGGAGGAGTCACCACGCTAGCAGGGATCGGGGGGCTATATGGTAGTACTGATGGTATGGGGACAGCTGCAACCTTTCAAAGGCCATTACATGTCGCTACCGACCGCGCTGACAATATCTATGTGACCGATGATACCGCGAAGATTCGAAAAATCACGCCGACCGGTGTGGTGACAACATTCGCTGGTACACCAGGCGAATCTGGCAGTCGTGACGGAACCGGAAGTGCTGCAAGTTTTTCCAGCCCTAGTGGTCTCGCCACTGACAGCGCAGACAACATCTATGTAGCCGACACTGGCAATGCCACCATCCGCAAAATCACCCCTGCGGGAGTGGTAACGACAGTGGCTGGTACAGTCGGCGCGCATGACACTACGGATGGAACTGGGACAGCAGCCCATTTTTCCTATCCCCACAGCATAGCGACCGACAACGCACGGAATGTCTATGTGGCTGGCGATGATGCCACCGTCCGCAAGATTACACCCAATGGAATAGTGAGCACCATGACCGGAATACCGGGTGTATATCATTTTACTGAAGGGAGCCTACCAGGCGGCTTGCTCAGTATAAAAGGAATGGCCATTTATGGTACATCACTCTATATTACGACCGGCAGGGGCGTGGCCGTGGTGCGCAATCTGCCGAATAAATAATATCCGATTTTATTCCCCTCTCCCCATCTGAATTTACACGCATTCGTCAACAGTCAGGGCTTTGCCCAATATGGCTTCTATGCCAGTAGGGAGTTGTACCCCATTTTGGCACATCGTCGGGAGCAACCGACTCAAGGCGTCACCCTGCTCGGCGTGGCGTCCCTCGCGCTTGAAAATTCCGAGATAGAAAAATATCTTCAAGCAATCGCTCGGCACCATTTGCAACGGCCTATACAAAAAAAGAGAACGATGTCATATTAACGACACACCAAATTACCCCTTGGTTCGTCGCACCTTCAAAATATATTTCACAGGAGATGGTATGCGCTACTTCAACTATTCAATGACAATCCTTGCAACCGCAGCGCTGATTGGATGCGGCGGCAGTACTAGCGATTCCGCTCCAAAAATCAAATTCTCATCGCAAGTATCGTTTGGTGATAGCTTGAGCGATGTGGGTTCCTACGCAGTGGGCACAGTAAAAACCCTCGGTGGGGGGAAATACACCGTCAATAGCGCCGATACCAAGAATTGGACAGAACTTGTCGCAGCCTCATTAGGTTTGCCCGCACCCTGTCCTGCGCAAACGGGCCTGGACGGTTTGGCGTCGCAAGGTTTTAATGTTCCTGTTACCAATAAGGCGGGATGTACGAGCTATGCACAAGGTGGAGCGCGTGTGACAAATCCCGTAGGGCCGGGCAACAAACTGCTTGGCGGCAATAATGCGGTACTGGGACAATTGACGGTACCTGTGGTAACACAGATCCAGAATCACCTGGCGGCGATGGGGGGAAAATTCAAAGGAGATGAAGTTGTTTTTGTGTTGGCAGGGGCAAATGACATATTCATCCAAGCGAGCACCTTGTCGGCTGATGCTACTGCTGCTGGCCAAACCGCAGCGACTGCGGCTGTTACAGCCGCAGTCCCCGGTCAAATCCAAAAAGACATCGCAAGCGGAAAATGCGTTCCGACCGATGCGCAAGCGAGCAATTGTGTCGCGGGCGCGGTAGCCACATTAACCCTGACGGTAGGTGCGACTGCGGGTGCCGATGCGGGAGCAGCATTCGCAAAAAACAACGCACAAAAGTATGTTGATGCGGTGGGTGCTGCGGGCGCTGAATTGGCAAGCTATGTGAACAACCAAATTCTTTCCAAGGGCGCGAAATACGTTGTGGTCATCGGTGTGCCGGACATGAGCAAAACACCTAGCGCCATCACACAAAGCGTTGATACGCGAACTCTGCTGAACGGGATGTCATTTACGTTTAACATTCGATTGTCAGGGGACCTGGCCGGAAAAAGCAATGTGTTGTATGTCGATCTCTTTACTCGTTTCAACGACGAAATAGCCAACCCAGCCGCCTATGGTTTAAGCAATGTGACTATCCCGGCTTGTGATCTGAGTCCGGCCAAAAATGTCCTTGGTTCCAGCTTGGTATGCACCCCTGCAAATGTCATCACAGGGGACGTCAGTCATTATCTTTTTGCCGATACAGTTCACCCGACACCGTACGGGTATTCATTGCTATCGGATCTTGTCACGAGCGAAATGAAAGCACGTGGCTGGTTGTAAGCAATACCTCCGATAAATCACCCAAGAAGATATCGGCTACCTTGCGTTTCGCTGTGTCGATGCATCAGGCAATTTACGACACAACGACTTGCAAGGTGAGGTCATTTACGTACGTCACAGCCATCAGTGTGGCGAGGCACCAATCAATCGCACGGATATTTTTAGGCCATGCTGGATTTAAGTTTTTAATCCGCACCGTCTATGATCTATGAAGTGTCCCTTACTGCCAAGCAGGCCTTGGTTTTTCAACGCCGTAACCTTGCGCAAAATCTACGCCAATTTTTTTCAATGCCTCTAAAATTTCGTCGTTCTCCACGAATTCGGCAATTGTCTGGATTCCCATTACATGACCTATATGATGAATGGACTCGACCATCGCGTGGTCAATCGGATTGCTCATCATATCCTTCACGAAGCCGCCGTCGATCTTCAGATAATCCACCGGTAATTGTTTAAGATAGGCGAACGACGACATGCCACTGCCAAAATCGTCCAGAGAAAAACGACAACCTAATGCCTTCAGTTCGCGTATCAACGCTACTGCTTTGCTTAAATTAGCAATGGCCGATGTTTCCGTCACCTCGAAACAAATACTGGCTGGAACCACGCTGTAAAGTAAAAACTGCTCTTTGACAAATTCTAAAAATTGCTCATCGCAAATCGAGGTGGCAGAGAGATTAATGGCGCAGGTACCTTGCCTCGTTCCGGCCGGATGTCGCCCCGCATGTTGAGAAAAAGCGGATTGAATCACCCATCGATCCAGCAAGGGCATCAAACCATACCGCTCAGCGGCAGGGATGAATGCCATAGGCGGTATAAGGCTTCCATCCTCGTCCTTCATCCTTAATAACAATTCATAATGATCTTCCCTCTCAGATGCGGCACCGAGGGGACGTATTTTCTGGGAGTAAAGCACAAATCGTTGTTCATCCAATGCCTTTTGTATGCGGCCGATCCACCCCATCTCGCCATGACGCTGTGCTACTTCTTTGTCATCGACGGTAAATACATGAACGCGATTACGTCCTTTATCTTTAGCGACATAGCATGCGGCGTCAGCCATACGCAAAATATCGGCCAGCGTGAAGTCGGCGCTGAACGTCACTAGCCCAATACTGAGTCCAATCGGAAACACTTTATCTTCCCACACAAAGTGGAAATCCCTGGCTGCTTGACGTAGCGTATCAGCGATATTTTTTGCTGGATGCGTCGAACAACTGTCGAGCAATATACCAAATTCATCGCCACCTAACCGTGCCATAGTATCGCTTTTACGTAATTTCTCCAGCAGCAGCATCGTCAGTTGCCGCAGTAGTTCGTCCCCGGCCACATGACCGCCGGTATCGTTCACAATTTTAAATTGATCCAGATCGAGATAAAGCAAAGTATGTTGCTTGCCCTGTTGCTGCGCGGACTGCAAAGCGAGTTCAACGCGATGCTCGAATTCGCGTCGATTAATCAATCCCGTCAACGCGTCATGGGTTGCCTGATACGTCATTTCAGCAGCCATTTTTCGTGCATGACTGACATCGTGAAATACGAGAACAACACCAATGATTTGGTCTAGCGGATCTCGAATAGGGGCAGCGGAATCTTCGATGGCAAACCGCAGTCCGCCACGCTGAATCAGTACAGTGTTGTTCGCCAAGGCCGATATTTTCCCCGTGGCGAGGACACACTCGACCGGATTTGGCGCTACGTCGCCCGTCTGTTCTTGGATGATTTGGAATACCGTCGACAATGGCAGGCCTATAGCCGCCGAGTTTTCCCACCCTGTCATGAATTCAGCGACTGGATTGAGGAACATCACAGCACCTGCCGTATCCGTAGTAATCACAGCGTCGCCAATAGAATTGAGGGTAACGCGCAGACGTTCTTTTTCACTCAACAAGGCGATTTCTGATTTCTTTCGATCAGAAATATCGTGCATAAAAGCCGTGAAGCTGTAGCCCTCATCGCTCTTGATGGCGCTGATGGTGATTTCAACCAAAAATTCCGCACCGCTCCGATGCTGCGCAGGCAATTCAATGCGCTTACCCAGCACAGATCCTTCCCCAGTTTTTAAAAATTGGGCAAATCCTTTTTTATGCGCTTCGCGAAGCGCATAAGGAATGATGATTTCTACCAGGGACTGTCCTAACGCCTCTGGGCGGCTCCAGCCGAATGTACGTTCCGCCTGCGCATTCCAACCCGTAATCGTGCCCCCCTGATCGATTTCAATGAAGGCCTCATGCGAACTCTCAATAATAACTTCCATGCGTCGCTGATCTTTCACTAACCGGCGGGAAAGTGGCTGCACTTGTAGCCGCAACACCCATGTGCCGCCGCCGACCATCAGAATAAGCAACCCCAGGAATATGTTGAAACGATTACGAACAGGAATGTTGAGCTCGCTTTTATCCTCTTTCAGCACAATCCCTAAACCGGTTGTGCCAATTGGCGCATATCCGGCAAGCACCTGCACGCCACGCAAATCAGCGGTCGAAAATACACCATGCTGATTTAGCAGCGCACGCGGCGCAGCTAAATTCGGCTGGCCCTCTTTAAACATGGGGAAATGTACTCCGGCTAGATAGAAACGGCTCGGGAAACATACCGCTTCATCCCCTCTGCGTGCGCAAATAAGTGCATCCGTCGAGATGCTTTCCTGCCGCGACAAAGAGAGTAATTTCGACAGGCTGGGCATACGCTGTTCGACGATAAATTTTCCCACAACACGGCCCTCTAATGCGACCTCCGCCTCAGCCACCAATACCAGGCCATCTTGCCAGAGCAGGGCCGCCTTATAACGTGGTCTCCCAATGGGAGTGCCGCGCAACGCAGTAGACCTCGCTATCGTACCAATGGCGAGTATGTCCTCACCTCGCGCATTCAGAAAACGTAGGCCCGATACCCCGGAAGAAAAGAAACTACGGCCAAAATCTTCCAATTGGCGACGCGCCTCCCGATCATGTGGATTGTCGCTAAGCTTGCTTAAAAATGGCGGCAGGGCGGATCGTGTTGCAATGAGGCTTACCATCACAAGCTGTTGATCGATTTGCGCCTCGAAAGCACCCGCGCTGAGGTTAGTTGTGCGGAGAAGGGCGTCGGATACTGATTGCTCATATTGCTGTTTCAAGATCGCAAAGCCGGTCAGTCCGGTGACTAAGGCAACGATCGTGAGTATCACCGCAGCCGCCTTGACAATCCGGTCATCTGGACTTTGTATGTGCTTGCTGCCACGACAAACCTGGCACAGACGTAACCATAAGGCGAAACCGATAAGACTCATGCCTACGGCGGTGGCGGCGGCCATCCGATTGTATTGGGCAAAGCGATACATAGCTTCCAATCTCAGCACGTAGCCAATTGCCGCAATCAATCCAATGGCAAGCACGGTGTATACCAGGACTTCAGCAAACACCTTTTGCATCTTGGAAGAAGTCGGACGCATTCTTCTAAATAGCAAGCAGGCAATACCTGTGAGAAAAAAACCGATACATGCATTAGGTGAGACCCGACCAGGGCGCGAATTCCCATCTTTAACGTGTGCGTGCAGTGCTACCCAATCGATGCCTAAATTAATATCACCCCAATGTTCGACCAGGATCAAGCCGGAAAGTATGACCAAAAACCAGGCATACACATCTGGATTAAAAACAAACTGGCGCTTTCGTGACTGGGGAAATACACACAGGGCCGCACCGATAAAAAGAAGCGAAGTATTTAATCCCATAGACACCGAACCTAGTACCACCCGTACCATTGTCTCGCTGCCGACCAGCCAACCTACCATCACGTAGATGCCTAGTAATGCAATAAATGACGCCGTGATTTGTTGCGCTCGGAACGAACTATTTCGCATAACTTATTGGCATCCGTTAGAGTAAAAAAATAACGCATCGTAGTTCGACAGCTTACTGTACGAACCTACCAAATTACATGGTCGCTGTCGACAAAATTTCGATTGGGTGAACGCTCTTACTCAAATAGCATTGCGCAGATTGGGCGACCAATGCTCATTACATGGCAATCGCAATACACAATAATAAGAATGAAGCGAATCGGAATGGAGGCGATATACAACTGGTTGCAGTCCACCTGCGGAACGACAGCTGCTTGCAAGCAGGTTCAAAATTTGGTCGCGCAAGAAGTTGTGCGAAGGCCTCATGAACAAGGAAGATGCCGCTCCTAAGTCAGGAATAAAATGTGCGGCATGAAGGCTATGTTCCGGTGGTTGTCAATCCTTGTTGGATGGGTAGCCGCACCGTAAATCGGGTTCCTTTCCCAAGCTCACTTTCTACCTCGAGCTTGCCACCATGTTTGGTAACGATGTTGTACGACAGAGATAATCCAAGGCCGGTGCCGGTACCTATTGGCTTGGTAGTAAAAAATGGATCGAAAATACGGGTGAGATTCTCTGCGGGGATGCCCATACCGTTATCACCAACCTCAACCCATACCCAATCGCCAGTACACCCCGTACGAATTGTAATCACGCCTGATTCTTTGATGGCATGCGATGCATTGACGAGCAGATTCATGAAAACCTGATTTAATTGCGAGGCCAGACATTTGACTTGCGGCAGTTGCCCATACTGCTTTTCCACCGTCGCTTTGTACTTAAACTCGTTGCTGGCAATCGTCAGCGTACTGTCGAGGCCATGATGCAGATCAGCCATCTGCCAATCCGTTTCGCCGACATGCGAAAAATCCTTGAGCGATTGAACAATGTCCCTGATGCGTTTTAATCCATCCATAGACTCCTTAACCAATTGGGTCACATCCTCCTTCAGGAATTCAAGATCCGCGTCTTTTTTCACTCGCTCAAGGCCAGGCTTTATTTCCGCATAATTGGGTGATTTTTCCAACATTTTTTCATAGTGGTCGATGACGGTAAATAAAGTATCTACATAAGTACGCAATGCACTCATATTGGAATTAACGAAACCTACTGGATTGTTGATCTCGTGCGCAACGCCTGCCGCTAATTGCCCAATAGATGCCAATTTTTCAGATTGCAACAACTGGGATTGGGCATCGTTAAGTTTTGTGACCAACCGTTGTAGCTCTTCGCCTTCACGCTGCAGGGCTTCTTCCATCACCTTTCTTTCCGTAATATCAGACAATGAACCCACTACTTCCAGCGGGTCACCATTCGCATCACGGATCAAGCGCAAGGTATCGTGCATCCATAAATAATTGCCCCCATGTGCTTTGAAACGATATTCGTAACTGCGCTGCCCATCCACAAATACCAGCGCGAGGCTGGAAAAAATAGCAGGCAAATCATCCGGGTGAATATGATCAAACCAGAAATTCTGGTCCGCCACCATGTCTTCGGGTTGGTATCCCAATACGCGGGATGCGTTGGCACTCACGAAGGTCATTTTGAAATCGCCAGTCGGCACGCTGCTATAAATAATGGCCGGCGTATTAGCAATCAAATATTCGAGCCGCGCGTTCGCCTTGATCAAACTTTGCTGTGTTGATGCGCCGAGGTCGGCCGCCGGTGTTCTGCTCGACATAGCCTTGAACAAAACGTGCAAATTACGCGCCAGGCTGGATAACTTGTCATTGCCTTCCACGGGCAACGGAACACTGAAATTGCCTTTGGCTGCGGCAGAAACGGCTGCAGCGACCGCATCGAATCTATCGGCAGGGGAACTAACACTCGTGGCAACGGGCGGCGGGACAACAACGGGAGCAGCCTGGGACGGCGAAAAATCTTCGAATTCCATGATTCATTGACCTTCAGCGTTGACACCCTACTGCACGGCGTTTAATTTTCGTCATGATCGATATTGTCTTAGGATTTTTTTGAATCTGCGCGAACATGCACAATAAGCGGGGAATCCAACGAGACGTCAAATTCCTGAATCTGCTGAATTAAACGTTCGTTCAACACATGCTCAGCCGATAACAGCAGGGAACCCTCGCTGGTAACCAAATCACGCGCAATAATCATCCCCGGCTCCAACTGAGTGGCCGCCAGCATCACGCCTTGCTTCACCTCATCCGGGCGGCTAGGTATACCCCCAGTGACCTCATGAAAAGCGTTCACCACTACCGGATCGTAACGCGTGCCACTACTTTTCATGACCAAAGCCTTGGCCTCGTCGGCTCCCAGGCGGCGTTGAGTCATCACCCCAATTTGAAGATTGTAATAATCGCTTGATATGGCCAAGATGCGCGCGCCAATAGAAATGTCCAGGCCTGCCATCTTGTCGGGAAATCCCAGGCCATCAAAACGCTCTTGCTGTGAGCGGATAATTTTTGCAATATTGCGCAAGTCTTCCAGTGGCATCAGCAATTGTTCGCCACGCACGGGGTGCTTGCGATACAACCCGAGATTCTCCCCATTCATGAGATTAAAAGGCATCGCTATTAGCTCATCCGAGAAAGCGATTTTCCCAATGTTGTGCAATAAACCGGCGAGAAATATCTCCTGCACTTCGCGCGTGTCCTGGCCCATTTTCATCGCAATTTTTCGAGCTAAATCGGCGACTCTGCGAGAATGACCTGCCAGATGCACGCTACGCATTTCGATCATGCCAGAAAAAACTTTGATAGAAGTGAGGAAACTGGTTTTCAGTTTTTCATTAGCGCCAACCACGGCTTCCATCGCAACCTTAAGCTCGGTAGTTCGCTCTTCGACTTTTCGTTCCAGGCTGGAATTAAGCTCTTTCAGTTCTTCATTTTGACGATTGGCGAGTTCTTCCAAACGTTTTTTTTCACGCTCCAATTCCTTACGTTCCAAGGCATGACGCACAACCAGTAAGATGTCGTTGTCATCCCATGGCTTGGTAATGTAACGAAAAATTTCCCCGCGATTGATGGCATCAAGAATCGACTGAATATCGGAATATCCGGTGAGCAGCATGCGAATAGTCTCTGGCCAACGGCTCCTCACCTTTTCAAGGAATTGCGCACCATCCATTTCAGGCATACGCATGTCTGAAATGATCAGGTCGATAGGCTCCGTTTCCAGCAACTGCAGCCCGGCCGCACCACTCTCGGCGATATGGATGTGATATCCCTGCGAACGGAAAAGGCGACGCAGGGACGATAAGATACTGGGCTCGTCATCAACGCATAAAATGCGTGCTTTTTTGTCCGATGTGTCATCACTCATACGGGTGCATTATTCATATTCGTCGGTTGATGGATTTGCCGGATGGGCAACGTAATTTTAAACATCGTGCCTTTGCCAATTTCACTTTGCACGTCTATATTTCCCTGGTGTTTTTTAATGATCCCATACGACAAGGACAAACCCAGGCCAGTCCCCTGGCCAATCGGTTTTGTCGTATAAAAAGGATCGAAGATACGCTGCAAATTATCGGCTGAAATTCCCGATCCCGTGTCACTGATCGCAATCCATATGTTGTTCCCTTCGCACCCAGTACGAACAATAATTTCCCCGCGTTCAGTAATAGCATGGGCGGCGTTGACCACGATGTTCATGATGACTTGATTAATCTGCGAAGGAAAACATTCGACCTCCGGCAGATCACCATATTCTTTGATTAATTCGGCTTTATATTTGATTTCATTATTCACGATATTGAGCGTGGAATCGATACCGCGATGCAGATCGGCCCACTGCCACTCCTGCCCTTCATCGGCGTGTGAGAAATCTTTTAAATCCTTGACGATCTTGCGTACACGAATAATGCCCTCTTTAGATTCCGCCATGAGAGTGGGCGTGTCCTCCCTCAAAAAATCAAGCTCGACCTCTTCACAGAGTGCCTTAATTTTTTCCAGGCATTCCGGCGATGAAATATATTTCTCGCACGCCTGGTAAGCAGAAAGTACTGTGAATAAGTTTTGAATATACGTTTCCAGCGTGCCGAAATTGGAAAATACATATCCGATAGGATTATTGATTTCGTGTGCCACACCGGCCGCGAGCTGGCCGATAGATGCCAATTTATCGGCCTGCATCAATTGCTCCTGCGTTTTCGACAGCTTGGCATTCAACTCCGTTAATTCAGCATTGCGACGCAGCAGTTCTTCTTCCGCTTTCTCTCTCTGAGGGATATCTTGTTCCAGTAATTCATTTGCCTTAGCCAATTGCGCGGTACGCTGTGCAACCATGTTTTCCAAATCGTCTTGTATATAGGAAAAATTTAGCTCGGCTAATTTTCGTTGCGTTACATCCTGTAATACCTTCATAGCACCGACAATATGTCCTTCTGCATCGCGCAAGGGCGAGGCGGAAAAGGATAGCCATAATCCACTCTTGCCCAGATGGGGGAAGAAATCTTCGCCTTCATAGGCACCAGGAATTAATGAAGAACAATGGTATTTCCCATTGAAAGAATCTGTCACTTGATTCTCTGTAGCACCCGCAACAATCAAGTCGACAACTAATAAACGTTGGTGTTTATAAAATGCCTGCCAATGATTACTGGTCCCTACCATGTCTGCCGCAGAGATCTGGGTAACGGCGACACACGCATTGTTCCAATGCGTTACAACATGATTCGTATTGATGATAAATGCGGGAACCGGGTTCCCATTGAGGCATTCCAACACCGAAGGGAGTGGTACTTCGGATGCAGTATCAGGAGCCTGATGCTCCGAAGAACGTGTCGTTTCCATCGTCATTGTCATCTCACTTGTTCGTTCGAAGGTCACCGTGATATTTGGGTCGGATGATTATTTTTCTTGGTTCTGATGGGTAGCTATATCGCGGTAAATCAATCTATCCATCGGTGAAATATATTACTCGCCACGGAAAGAAAAAATGGAACGGGAATAATCAGGTTGGAGCACGCGCTCAAAGCAAAATCTTGCAAGTCTGCTCAAACAATAGCTCTGTCTCCCTGAATAGACTGATTAATATAGGGGGTTCTATATTGAGTTCATCCCAAATTTCTGACGATACAAGGGGAACCACCGTATTTTCATCGCCACACAGATCCAGTCCGCACACAATTGCATCGGCCACATAAATGAGCGAGGCGATAGAATTTTTTTCTTGTAAATCCGGTCTGTGATAATGCTCAATCGCAATTTGTATCGCTAACGGAAATTTCCAATACTCCGCGAGTTTTCGTCCTACTATCGCATGATTAAAACCCAGGATGGCTACTTCAGCGTCGAGCATCGAACAATCATGGGTAGTCTGGTGGGCCTTGATTTCTACATAGCATTCCGGGCAGTGCGTGACGAGAACCAGAATGCCGATATCATGTAGCAACGCTGCCATGAATGTCTGATCTTCATGTTGTTTCTGGTGCCGCGCCAACAACTTGGCACAGATTGCAGTAGCGATAGATTGCCTCCAGAACATCTGATAATTAAATCCACCTTTCTCGGTACCGGAAAATTTATCGATCACCGCAGCGGAAGTAACCAAAGTACGTACTGTGTCAAAACCCAAAACAGCAATCGCTTGCTGTATGGTCGTTACCATACATTGCATGCCATAAAAGGATGAATTGGCGAGGCGCAATGCTTTGGCCGATAGTGCAGGATCTTGCGAAATTTTGATGGCCAGTTGCTTAATGCTCGCATCTTCCTGGTCGATGCTACCCATTAATTCCAGGATGACCGCAGGTAAAGAGGGCAAGTCCCGAATACTTTTGATCACATCGGCAATGGTTGTCGCAATCATGGGATATCACCTGACCGATCGCATGCGACCTAAGTAATTGCTGTGGCGCTTTGGCCGACTTCATTCCTATGTGCGAGGAGATCTCTCGGTGTGTCCGGCACCGCGTCCGCCGCCACGACATTGGAAGTGTTAGGAATCACTTTTATAACAAATGGTCGCCTCATTATATTTTGACATCACATTTTGTGAGAGCCAACAACCAGCCACGTGAAAGAGAGGCGCCACCCATTTTTCTCATGGTTATCTCATACGGTGTATTTTCAATGTTGGCGATACATTTCCCGCCTTCGCGATAGTCTGTATTTGTAGTGAGCTCCACCAGTTCAGGAATAACGAGTTTGGCGTCGTCGCCCAAGTTCAGGTTAATGTAATGGAATAAATTTTTCGCCGCAATATTCACAAAAACAGTCATCTCAGTATCATCTAATCCGATCACCGGAAGCGGTATGTGTTGCAGCGCTTCCCGAACGATATCGAGGCTCGCTTCATCGCGAGCAATTTGTTGTTGCTTGACCTTTAATGCATTTTCCAATCGATAATTTGCAATTGCCAGCTTCTGATTCGCAGCACGGATTTCGACGTTAAGACGGTCGTTTTCATCAATGACTTCTTTGTGTCTAAACGCCTCATCTATATGCCCCCGAAGCTGATCGTCATCCCACGGTTTGGTAATAAATTTATAGACAGCACCCTCGTTAATAGCGTCCGTAACGGACTGTAACTCTGTGTACCCAGACAATACGATACGAACCGTATGAGGATAAAGAATTTTTGCTTCACGAAAAAATTCAACACCGGTCATGCCCGGCATGCGTTGGTCGGATACGATCACATCGACCTCGTGTTGCTTCAACAATTCTAAGCCTTCACGTCCACCGTTGGCTGTCAAAATTTGATAATTTTCACGCCTCAGCAAACGTTTTAGTGAACCCAAAATATTGCTCTCGTCATCGACTAACAGCAAAGTGCGTTGTGATTTCTTGGCGTTTGACACAGGCTTAATCGTGCTGTCGTTCTGATGCAATAATGCAAGGATGTCTTCGGAGGGTAAGGCGCGGGAGAATACGTATCCTTGAAATTCATCACATTGCTGCAAGCTCATCAATTCGCGCTGAGATTCGGTTTCTACGCGTTTGGCACCGACCTGAATTCCTCGCGCATGAATAAGGGAAATGATATTTTTCGATACCACCGCATCGTCTCCATTCGATGCGCCATGTTGAATGAGTGATTGATCAATGCTGATGCGGTTGAAAGGAAAATCCTCTAAATAATGAAAAGGGAAAATCCCGGTGCCAAAATCATCCAAAGTCAAGTCCAGACCCAAACCTTTTAATTGCTGCAAGATGGATTTGCTCGATGCTATATTCTGGATTAAGGTACTTTCGGACACTTCAATCGATAACATACCAGGATCGATGAGGGTTTCAGATAAAGCGCTGCGAATTTTTGTTACCAGCAACGGATCCCAAAACTGTTTCGCTGAGAGGTTCACGGCAACCCGTATATTTGGGGTACCGCTGGCAAGCCAAGCGCGCAAATCCTGGCAGGCTTTACGTAACATCCATTCACCAATTTCGGTAATGAATCCCGACTTCTCTGCCATTGGCATAAACCATCTGGGAGACAAACAACCTAGGGCCGGGTGTTCCCATCGCAGCAAAGCTTCTACACCGATAATTTTTCCCGTCAGCAATTTCACGATGGGTTGGTAATGAATTTGTAGTTGATCGCTACTAATTGCCAGGGACAACGATGCTTCCAATACGCTTGGTTTATCCGGGCCAAGTTCCTGAATATTTATATCAGATTCACTTACCGAATTAACTGGCGTGTTGCAGGGAGCATCATTCAATTTTTTCTCCTCAAACAAGGCGTAGCCTAACCCAGCCGATACGTGGTAACACACTGGAAAAGCAGATTGTTTGTGTCGGTGCCCGCGTATTTTCTAAACAGTTTAGTGAGCCTCTGTTGTTGCTTTATTTTTTCGAAAGCGATCTCTTCCTCTGGAATCTGATCATTTACAATGAGAAGCTTTTCGATACCCCGCCTTTGCAAGGATCTAAGGAGGCCGTCGGTCAGTTCGGCTCCAGATACCACCAAAATTCCACCTTGTCCATCCAGGACAGAGTCCGACAGAATCATGCCCGGTCTAGCGTCATCAATATCGAGGATCCAGTTTCGATGCATTACATTCCTTCAAATACCTACGCGTTTAAATCCTAGTGCCTACTCAGGCTTCAATCGTCGCTCCTTCATAAAGCAGGAGAAACGGGTATGCATTTTTATGGTGTGTCTAGCACGATCTTTGGATCAACACGGAAAATGATCGTCCAGGATTTTAGATTGGAAGGAAATTTTCTAAGGGCGCATTGGGGCATCCCTCCGATCGACAAAAGAAAATTGCCTTACCAATCAAAAAAACAAGCGATGACTCACGTAATGTATGCAAAGATCGCGATAGAGTAATGTAATGGCACGCCGGGAATGAAAGATTTCAAGCCGCCAAGGTTATCCTTTCACGCTAGACTACAAAATTCAGTATAGCCAAAAAAGAAGCTGCAATCTATCTTAAAATAATAGAAACACGGGGAAATAGAATCTGCACATGGAACAGTCAAACATAAGCACCTTTTCCATTGGCATTGATGCCGTCGCCAAGTAAAATTTCATCGCTTTATTAAACCCACGTTTTCGCGGATATCGCCTGACTCCCGTTGGCAATACATTCTCTCATGGGAAATGGCATCCTTCGATTAGCACCGTTTAGGAGGGCGTTCGGTTTTCGATGGAGAGGGGATTCGGTCTGGGCGCAGGAATCAAACACGCGTCAAGCCAATTCGTTAGGGTGCCTCTATTTATACCGGGTAAAAATTAACAGCGCACCTCAGAGGACCCCTATTTTGGATACATTCATTCAACAAATGATCAATGGCCTGGTACTAGGCAGCATGTATGCGCTCATCGCCCTAGGTTACACGATGGTATATGGCGTGTTAAATTTGATTAACTTCGCTCACGGTGATGTGTTAATGATCGGGGCGATGGCGGGCCTGACAATTTTAAAATTACTCAATAACGTTGTACCCGGCCTGCCGGGTTCTGTACAACTGGCTATTGCAATAGTCGGTGCTATTCCAGTGTGCGTCATCGTCAATTTAATCATCGAACGTATCGCCTATCGTCCACTGCGCAATGCGCCCCGTTTGGCACCGCTCATTACCGCGCTTGGCGTATCGATTTTGTTGCAAACTTTTGCCATGATAATCTGGGGCCGTAACCCCCTGCCTTTCCCCCCACTGTTGTCCTCTGAGTCAATGCATGTGGCGGGCGCGTTAATATCGCCCACCCAAGTATTGTTATTGACATTGGCGGCCACATCGATGGTCGGTCTCGTGTTGTTGGTGGAAAAAACCAAAATGGGACGGGCCATGCGTGCTACAGCTGAGAATCCACGGGTTGCTGCCCTGATGGGTGTGGATATCAATCGGGTCATCGTGTTTACTTTTGCGGTCGGTGCAGCATTGGCGGCAGTCGCTGGAGTGATCTGGGGTGCAAATTATTCCTCGATTCAATTTGCAATGGGATTTACACCTGGTCTCAAGGCATTCTCGGCGGCAGTACTAGGTGGCATAGGCAATATTTATGGCGCGATGCTGGGGGGGATTTTGCTAGGTTTGATCGAGAGCTTCGGCGCCGGTTATATCGGCGATTGGACGGGCGGCCTTTTAGGTAGTCAATACCAGGATATTTTTGCATTTGTTGTCTTGATCATTGCGCTCACCATTCGACCGTCCGGCATTGTGGGCGAACGCGTGGCTGACCGGGCCTAAAGGAAATTAGACGACGATGGCTATCCTCTTCAATGTCGATTTGAAAAATGCGCCAGTCGCAAGCTACTCAAAACTAGCTTTGATGCTGTTGATACTGCTGGTTTTTCCTTTTGTTGCATCCCGCTTCGGCAATTCATGGGTACGGATCATTGATCTGGCTCTGTTGTACATCATGTTGGCGCTGGGCTTAAATATCGTGGTGGGTTTTGCTGGCTTGCTTGATCTTGGATATATCGCTTTTTATGCGGTAGGTGCTTACTTGACGGCTTTTCTGGCCTCGCCGCAATGCGCGGTAGTGCTGGAATCATTCGTCAATGAAACACCGGCATTCGGCAATTTTTTGGTTGCTGTGATGGGGCCTGATATTGTGCGGAATGGCATTCATTTATCTATCTGGTTTATCGTGCCGCTTGCTGCAATTGCGGCCGGATTTTTCGGCGCCTTGCTAGGCGCGCCTACTTTGAAGTTGCGTGGCGATTATCTCGCCATTGTGACGTTGGGCTTTGGTGAAATTATTCGTATTTTTATGGTGAATCTGAATGCGCCGATTAACTTCACTAATGGCCCGCAGGGCATCAGCTTGATTGACCCGATTCGCATTTTCGGTGTGTCCCTAGGAGGTGAGGCAGGGTCCAAGGCCACGGTAATGGTCGGCAATTTTTCTATGCCTTCGGTGAATGCTTATTATTTTCTGTTTTTGCTTCTTTGTGGCGGTATTGTATTTGTCACCACGCGGCTTCAGCATTCGCGCCTTGGACGTGCTTGGGTAGCGATTCGAGAGGATGAAATTGCAGCACAAGCCATGGGCATCAACACACGTAACATCAAGCTTCTAGCATTTACCATGGGTGCATCCTTCGGTGGCGTGGCTGGTTCTATGTTTGCCGCATTTCAAGGTTTTGTATCACCGGAATCATTTTCGTTAACGGAATCCATTGCGGTACTGGCAATGGTGGTATTGGGCGGAATTGGTCATATTCCCGGCGTGATTTTAGGAGGTGTAGTTTTAGCCGCTTTGCCAGAGGTACTGCGCCACATGGTGGAACCGGCCCAGAATTTTCTGTTCGGACACGTCATCATCGAAGCAGAGGTATTACGTCAGCTATTGTACGGACTCGCATTGGTCATCATCATGCTCAACCGCCCAGCTGGCTTATGGCCTTCTCCCAAAATAGAAAATCGGCCGGAGGCCGGGCAATGAATGAAGAAATTATGCTTCAAGTCGCTAGAGTGAATAAACATTTTGGTGGATTACAAGCGCTCACAGACGTTGATATGAGCATCTCCAGAGGACAGATCTATGGACTGATCGGCCCGAACGGCGCTGGTAAGACTACTTTTTTCAATGTCATTACGGGCTTGTATCAACCAGACGCAGGTAGCTTTGAATTGGCAGGAAAACCGTATTTCCCATCGTCACCACATACCGTGGCAAAAGCGGGCATCGCGCGTACTTTTCAAAATATCCGCTTGTTTGGCGATATGAGCGCGCTGGAAAACGTGATGGTTGGCTGTCACGTGCGAACGCATCAAGGTGTTTTCGGCGCCGTCTTCCGCACTCGGGCAGCACGTCAGGAAGAGGCTGGGATAAAGCTGAGGGCGATGGGTTTACTGGATTTTGTTGGCATCGCCCCATTTGCCGATAGAACGGCTCGCTTTCTTTCCTACGGCGACCAACGTCGCCTGGAAATTGCCCGGGCCTTGGCCACTGATCCACAGTTGCTTGCGCTAGATGAGCCAGCAGCCGGAATGAACGCCACAGAAAAATTGGCATTGCGCGAACTGCTGCTCAAAATCAAGCGCGATGGAAAAACCATTTTATTAATCGAGCATGACGTAAAACTGGTGATGGGCCTATGCGATCAAATCTCAGTGCTCGATTATGGCAAACTGATTGCGCAAGGTATCCCCGCCGACATCCAAAAAAGCCCCGCTGTGATTGCAGCGTATTTGGGAGGGGCACATTGATGGGTAATATGGGGAACATTGTTTTAAAGTTGAGTGGCCTAAAGGTAACCTACGGCGGCATTAAAGCGCTGAAAGGAATTGATCTGGTCATCCATCGCGGCGAACTTGTTACGTTAATCGGTGCTAACGGCGCTGGTAAAACCAGCACGCTCAAAGCGATTACAGGCACGCTTCCCCAATGCAGCGTGGACGGACAAATTGAATATCTCGGCGAGTCGCTTGAAAAAATAAAACCATTCCAGTTGCCGGAGAAAAAACTGGCAATGGTGCCCGAAGGACGTGGTGTTTTTACGCGTATGTCTATCCATGAGAACTTATTGATGGGTGCCTATACCCGGACCGACAAACCGGGAATCGCTGCTGACATCGCAAAATGGTTTGATTTGTTTCCGCGCCTAAAAGAACGCTCACATCAAATGGCGGGCACACTATCGGGCGGAGAGCAGCAAATGCTGGCGATGGCGCGCGCCTTGATGAGCCGGCCCAATTTGTTGCTCTTGGATGAGCCTTCAATGGGCTTGTCACCCATTATGGTCGAGAAAATTTTTGAAGTAATACACACCATTTCAGCACAGGGCATGACCATTTTGCTGGTGGAGCAAAATGCCAGACTCGCCCTGCAAACTGCGGATCGTGGTTATGTCATGGATTCCGGTTTAATCGTGATGGACGGCAAAGCAAAAGACTTGCTAGATGATCCCGGGGTACGAACTGCCTATTTGGGCGAATAAATTGCGATTAGTTAAACTGCTTCCCAGGCCATCGGCAGACAGGAATTCACATAACAAAAAAATGCCTCGAATAATTCGAGGCATTTGAAACGGTACCCTATCAGGGGGAGGATGTGAGTACCGAGGGAGGACTGAAAACACTACGCTAAATCAACAAATACTGCTTTCCCATATTCATCAAAAAATTCCTGAGAAGCGCTTATTTCTTGGTAGGGGGAGGAGCAGATTTCTCCGACGCCTGTGCAAACTGACTTACCGCAGTAGCCACATTGGCTTCGATTGCTTCCACAGCCTGCTTGGTTGTCTTGCTCACCTGTTCATAACCAGCGCTTGCATTACCCATCACTGATTTCAGCATTGCCACGGCATTCTCAGAACCGGCGGGAGCATTTTTAGTTACTTCATCCACCAAAGAAGTTACCTTACGATGTGTTTCAGAAACTTGTGCTTCAACTGCCTTGGTAAATTCAGCCTGGGTACTCGATGCGATGCCGACTAAATGACGGCCATAAGCAAGTGCCTTCTCGGCATTGGGCTGTACTTGTGCAGAAGTCAGTGAAAGAAATTCTTGCGGGTCTTTTACCTCAAGCAATTTTTGCGCTGCTGCGGTTGATTCTTCTAAAGAGGTTCTTGCTGCATTGATATTCAAATCCAATAACTTCTCGACGCCTTCAAAAGCTTTGTAAGTCAAGGTATTAAAAGCTGCCAATTGGGCTTCAAAATTAGCCTTGGTCGCTGCAGAAAATTGCTCAGGGATTGAAAACATAAAAACTCCTTCAAGGGTGTAATGCTAAATTAAGGACCTAAATTGTGCGTCGCAACATCCAGCATTCTAATCACTGATTTTATTAAGTCAAGGGTATCTTTGTGCGCTGCGCCAAACCTATAAAAATTAGTAGGCGATGATATTTTTATTTTTATAAAAATATCACCCTGACTTCTCTGATAAAACAATATTTCCCACAATTTCAGTAAAACGCTATTAATCTAGTAAAGAGATTGGATGAAATGACAAATTTTTACGGAAAAGATGTGAAGAAATTTGTTGAAATAAATCTCCTAAGGTCTTAATTCTCTTGCGATTATTTGATATTTTGCTAGACTGCAATATTGCGTTATCGCATATTTACGTTGGGAGACTACCCATGGTCAAATCTACGATAGTGGTATTTTTTTCGTTGATACTGACGCTATTTTCGGCTTTTGCACTTGCGGAAACCGAAGTATTGGGTGGCACTGCGGTCTCCAAACACAAAAAAATACATTCCGGTAAATCTCACGCGAAGAAAACATCTCGAACAACCCATCATTTAATCATTGGAAAATCAGCACACACATCCAAAGCACATGCAACGTATGCAGTTAAAAGAACGGTCTGGATACACGGTAAACGTCGGGTCGTATATGGGCGCCTGCCACACTCCACATCAGTCACTGCCAATGCTGTCCCTACAATGGGTGACTTAGCGGGATTAAAAGGCACCCCTGATTCGCTGGCTTTACAGTCCAATGTGGCTTTAGTTTTAGACCAAGCCAATTCAGAAATATTGTTTGCAAAAAATTCCGGCATCGCTTTACCTATTGCTTCCATTACGAAGTTAATGACTGGGCTGGTAGTAGTCGAAGCGAATCAGGACATGGATGAGGTTTTGACGGTTTCCGAAGAAGATATCGATAGAGAAAGAAAGAGCTCTTCACGCCTGCGTGTTGGTGCGACATTAACCCGTACGAATATGCTGCATATCGCGTTGATGAGTTCCGAAAACCGAGCGGCCGCAGCACTAGGACGTAATTTCGTTGGCGGGTTACCGGCTTTCGTCCTGGCAATGAATGCCAAAGCAAAAGAACTCGGTATGACTGATACGCATTACGTCGATTCCACCGGATTGTCGAGTCGAAATATCGCTAGCGCCAACGATCTCGCCAAGTTGGTCATTGCGGTACAACGCTATCCCATTCTCTGTCAATATTCGACCGATACTAAATACATCGTTAATGCAGGTGGCCGCCAACTTCAATACCAATCTTCTAATCGTCTGGTTGCCAACCCGGACTGGGAAATTGGCCTGCAAAAAACAGGTTACATCGCCGAAGCAGGTCGCTGCCTTGTGATGCAGGCAAAAATTGCTGGGAGAGCGGTAGTGATGGTTTTTCTGGATTCCAAAGGAAAATATTCGCGGCTAGCCGATGCGGGGAGAATTCGTACTTGGCTATCGGCAAAAAAGCCGGAAATCTGATGCTCTTGGGTTTGGCGCAATTACTAGCATACGAGCGATGATAAAAACTGGACCAATAAAGTAATCTGACCTTAATCCAGCCTACATTATTCCAGCCTATTGGGGATGAAGCACTAGTGTGCTTCGCTCGTCAAACAGTGTCCTGCGCCACATACCCCAAAGTAGAAGAAATTTGATTGGCCGTTTTAATCAGATCATTGAGCCATTCATCTTGCAGTCGATCCGCTGGTGCCGAGATCGACAAACCTGCAATCAATTTTCCAGAATCATCCCTTATTCCCGCAGCCATGCAACGCACCCCCAGTTCGAGTTCTTCGTTATCGCGAGCATAACCACGAGAACGTACCAGGCTGAGTTCTCGCTCAAGCTTCGCTAAATCGGTAATTGAATTTTTGTTATGCCCCGCCAATCCACTGCGCGTGGCGTAGGCACGCACGGCAGGAACGTCATCCACTGATAGGAAAAGCTTGCCTGTCGAGGTAAGGTGTAACGGCGCCCTTCCCCCTATAGCACGTACCACTTGCATACCAGAACGTTCTGAAAATGCACGGTCAATATAGACGATTTCGTCGTTTTGCCGAACTGAAAGATTGATAGTTTGATGCGTAGTTTTATGTAATGCCCGCATCCACTCAAGGGCAGCTTCCCGCACGTTCAAACGGCTTTTAACGATATTACCCAGTTCTAGCAGCCGCATGCCTAAACGATAGGCTCCTGGCTCAATCCGGTCAACAAAGCGTGTGAGAACCATATCATTCAAGATCCGATGCGCTGTTGAAGGATGCAAAGCGGTGACCTTCGATAATTCCTTGAGGCTGACTGGATCGGAATAATTCGCTAACGCATCGAGCAACGCAACCATTCGCTCAATAACTTGAATGGAAGTCTTATTATTTTCTGGAAGATGGTCTGTTGGCATACCTGGGCTCTTGCATTGAAAAATGTCGGCAATGTGTTTATACCATAATGTGGAAAGTAATATCAAATTCTGGAAAATTGCCAAGCGAATAAAGGTGCCGCACTCATTCCGGTGCCAACTCTGTTCTTCCAAAAGTTGGCAGTATGATGTTTTCAATACATCTAAAATACTGAGTGATAACGGCGATGCCCGTAAAGGCTATGTATTTGTCATTTCAATGCTTCGTGGACTATTCCCCATCCGTTTGCCTGTTAAAATTCCGCCTTGGGATTGTTCCTACTTCAACGAAAGAAACAGTAAAACAGAAATTGCTTTGTGGGTGTTTGGCACGACATGTGGCCACCTCACAAAAACTGCCGTGGATGTTTCAGAACAATGTCCAACAGGCAAATGATCAAAATAAATGAATGAATATCTTATGAGTGATGTCGAAAACCCCATTAGCCAGTTCAAAAGTAAAAGTGGTCTGAAACGAATTTTCTCTGCATTCCTTTATTCGCTTGACGGTTTCAAATCCGCGTGGAAAAACGAGCACGCATTTCGTCAAGAATCGGTACTCGTCATCGTTGGCGTAGTCACTGCATTATTGTTAAGAATCTCCGCATTCGAGAAGCTGCTATTGATCGCGGTTCTCATTCTCATTTTGATCATTGAACTAATTAATTCTGCGATCGAAGCCGTGGTTGATCGCGTCTCGCTTGAACGTCACAGCCTCTCCAAAAATGCCAAAGATTTCGGCAGCGCCGCAGTGTTCCTGGCTTGCCTCCTGGCATCCGGTGCATGGGGGGTTGTTCTCGTAAATCGCTTTTATTGATCTGGGAAGGGATACTCTGCCCTCCCCAATTCTATGGGGCCTTTGGAAACTTTAGCTGACTGCATACCGGACATGCCACATTACGAGGAATCTTAATATTGGTCCACTCCATGCTGCGCGCATCCAGTAAAATCAAACGCCCTGCCAGAGATTGGCCTATGCCAACAATTAATTTCAAAGCCTCCGCTGCTTGCATGGCACCGATGATGCCTACTAAGGGCGCAAATACACCCATTGTCGAGCACTGCACTTCCTCAAAATGTTGATCCTGTGGGAAGAGACATGAATAACACGGCGACAGCAAATCACGCGCATCGAATACGCTCACTTGCCCATCGAATCGAATTGCTGCGCCGGATACCAAAGGGACATGGTGCATTACGCAGGCACGATTAATCGCATGGCGGGTAGAAAAATTGTCGCTGCAATCGAGTACAACGCTGGCATTTTTTACCAATGCAGTCAGACGATCACCTTCGGCGCGTTCCGTTAAAGCGACGATCTCAATTTCTGAATTGATTTGGGCCAGGGCATACCCGCCGGATATAGCTTTTGCTTGGCCAATACGGTCCGTCGTATGCAAAATTTGGCGCTGAAGATTGGTGAGGTCAACAGTGTCGTTATCGACTAGCGTGATCTTACCAATCCCAGCCGAGGCAAGGTAGTACGCGACTGGAGAACCAAGTCCACCCACACCGATCACCAGCGCATGTGCAGCCAGCAGTTTTTGTTGGCCTTCAATGCCAATTTCGTCTAACAGAATGTGCCGCGAATAGCGTAGCAACTGGTTGTCATTCATCTGGCAATTCTCGTGCTGAAGAAAACCGCCCGCAGCTTGCTTTCGCATGACGAACGGCTAAAGTAGAGCAATGCAAATTGAGTCTGAAAATGAAGGCTTCATTGCAAGGTCTAGCCTAGGTAGGACTTACGCAATTCGTATTCTAGGACGCGCATCGTGCAATAGCCCAAGCATACCTACTCATGCGCAACAGGTACTCTACTATTTTACGTAAATCAACATCCAAAAAGACAAGCTGCTGTGCAGCACCTTACCCGGAATCGAAAAGGAGAATTATTTTTTTCCGGCTCTTTCTATACTTCATTTTTGACGTCTTTTTTTACTTCTTTTTTAGATCTTTGCTCTTATCTTTAATCTCGACCACATCGTCCATTTTCACTTCGTCTTTTGCTTTCGACAATTGGACGGGCAAGCCCTTCAATTGATTGAGCGCTTGTGCCAGCTGAAAATCCTCTTTGCTACCGAAGTCCCAGTGTTTGCGCTTCTTCTCCGATGCGATCACACGTTGCTCTTCTTCCAGCTCATCGCGTTTTTCTTTGCCGATGCCCGCTTGCTTGTCGGTATCGTTACTCAAGTGTTTTTGCAAATCGGCTTCCCGAATACGCAGACCATTCAGCCCATCACCATCGGCATATTCATCGACCAGCATGTCAGGCACAATCCCCTTGGCTTGAATGGAGCGGCCGTTCGGCGTGTAATAACGGGCCGTCGTCAATTTAATGGCAGTGTCAACGGACAACGGACGAATAGTCTGCACAGAGCCCTTACCGAAAGTTTGGCTGCCCATGATGATGGCACGTTTGTAATCCTGCAAAGCACCGGCGACAATTTCTGATGCGGAAGCAGAACCGGTATTGACTAACACAACCATCGGAACATTTCTGATGGCCTCAGGTAACTTGGACAGCGGATCGCTAACGGCATTGGCGGCGTAAAATTCTCGCCGCGCATAGAAAGTCTGTTTTGATTCGGCCAATTGACCATTAGTTGTCACTACAACGACATCTTTAGGTAAAAATGCTGCCGAGACTCCGATCGATCCGGGAAGCACGCCTCCGGGGTCATTGCGCAAATCAAGCACAAGTCCCTTTATTTGCGGTTCCTGTGCATATAGGGACGTAATTTTTTTTGCCAGGTCTTCTACCGTAGGTTCCTGGAATTGGGCAACACGCAGCCAAGCATAACCGGGCTCGATAATTTTTCCCTTGACGCTATGGACGTGAATTTCTTCGCGGGTAATAACAACCAGAATGGGTTTGTCTTCATCTTTGCGCGCAATTGTCAGGGTGATTTTCGTTTTCGGTTCGCCACGCATTTTTTTGACGGCTTCATCCAGACTCAACCCCTTCACCGGAGTGGAATCCAAGCGGGTAATTAAATCTCCGGCCTTAATGCCACTACGATCTGCAGGCGAATCTTCAATCGGAGAAATAACTTTGACGTAGCCATCTTCCATCCCTACTTCAATGCCTAGACCGACAAATTTACCTTCGGTACCCTCGCGCAATTCCTTGAACGCTTTTTTGTCGAGGTAGACTGAATGTGGATCAAGTGAGGCGACCATGCCTGAAATGGCTTCGGTCAGGAGTTTTTTGTCTTCAACTGGTTCGACATAATCGGATTTTATGAGCCCGAATACATCAGATAACTGGCGCAACTCTTCGAGGGGTAAAGGGGCGCTGGAATTTTTTTGTGCTAATGCTGAAAATTGTACTGTCGCCGCCACGCCAGCGATCATACCCAAACTGACGAGGCCCACGTTCTTGAGTTTAATGCCCATTTTTTACCTAATAGTTACCCAACCGAGGGGATCAAACGCACGGCCCTGATGCCGCATCTCAAAGTATAAACCCGATTGCTCATTTCCGCCGCTATTGCCGGCATTGGCGACAGCATCCCCGCTCTTGATAATGTCTCCAGCGCGTTTAAGGAGCACCTGATTGTTCCCATAAACAGTCATGTATTGACTGCCGTGGTCAATAATCAATAGATTGCCAAACCCCCGCAGCCAATCTGCGAACACAACGCGACCTGCGGCCACGGCTTTAATTTCGCTACCCTCATTCGCCTGGATAAATAGACCCTTTAGACTAGGTCCATCGCCGCGCTTACTACCGAATTTGCTGGTGATCGTACCCCTAACCGGCAAGCGCAACTGGCCTCGCAGATGAGCGAAGTGGCCATCCTGAACAACGGGAATCGCCACAAGATTATTTTCGAGGTCATTGTCAGGAATTTTTTGAAGGGGTGCTTCATCGTTGTCTATCGGGTCAGCCAAGCGAATTTTCCCGGCACCTGCTTTGGCATTCGATAGCGTTGATTTCTGACCGGACTGCACCGTATTTTTTTCCGCTTGCTTTTTGGCTAATTTCTCCCGCTCCGCCGTGGCCAGTGCGAGGCGTTTTTGCTGGGCCAGGGCATCCGCTTTCTTTTGTTCCTCAATAAGCTGGGCCAGTTTTTCAACTAAACCGCTCAGACGTTGCTCATCGCGCTCCAGGTTACCCACCTCCTTACGTTGGGATACGAGCTTCTGGGATAAGCTTGACAGCAGCACGGTACGCTTGGATTTTTCTTTTTCGAGCAAGGCTTTCTGGCCGTGTTGTTCTTGGACAATCTCATCCAGCGCTTCCTTTGTGTTCTGGGTATCGGCCTTATTTTTTTCAATCGCTTGCAGATTCGTTTGCAACGACGCAATCAGCGCTGCTTGGGCTTGTGACACATAAACCATGTATTGCAATTCACGGCTGATGCGATTGGGGTTATCGCCAGAGAGCAGGAGCTTGATACGATCTTCATTGCCAGCTGCGTATTGCTTGCGCATAAGCTGGGCTAACTGTTCTTGTTGGGTTGTGACGATCTTGGTCAGTTTGCTTTGTTCCGCCGTGAGCCGCTCAAGCTTCGCAATAGTTTCTGCTTGCTCTTTGGCCAAGTCATAAAGTGACCGATTAGCGTCCGAGATGGCAGCTTCAGATTGGGCCAGGGTATCGGCCACGCTATCCTTGGCCGCTGCGGTACGATCGATGTCACGCTTGAGGTTACTCACTCTTTTTTGCAAATCAGAGCGTTCCGCCTCGGCAGCAATTTTTTGTTTGCTGCGTTCCGTTATTTTTGCTGCGGTAACGGGTACCGGAACAAACACCACAGACATTAAAATCGACAATAAACCAATAGCAGAAAAGCCTCTGTGTTTGCGCTTCCCCGCCACAAATTCCAGACTGCGTTTAGCGTAAGAAAACAAGGTGTTACTTCGCCTTACCTTGACTGGCAACCGCTTTCATTGCAGCGTCTATTGCTGCCGTATCGCCCAAATAATAATGCCTAATCGGCTTCAAATCGGCATCGAGTTCGTACACCAAAGGCTGCCCATTGGGAATATTGAGCCCAACGATATCCGCATCACTGATGCCATCTAACATTTTGATGATGGCACGCAAGCTGTTACCGTGAGCAGAGATAATAATTTTCTTGCCGGCGCGAATGGCAGGAGCTATCGATTCGTTCCATGCTGGCATGACGCGTTCAACTGTGTCTTTTAAACATTCCGTGAGCGGAATTTCTTCTCGTTTGAGGCGAGCGTAACGCGGATCGGTGTACGAGGTGCGGGAATCAGCGGGATCAAGCGGCAACGGTGGTGTGTCATAACTTCGGCGCCAGATTAATACTTGCTCATCGCCGTATTTGGCAGCAGTCTCCGCCTTGTTCAAACCTTGCAGTGCGCCATAGTGACGCTCATTAAGACGCCAGTTATGGATGATAGGTAACCACATCAAATCCATTGCATCGAGTGTTCCCCATAAGGTGCGAATCGCGCGTTTTAATACCGACGTGTAAGCGAGGTCGAAAGTAAAACCCGCCTCCTGCAAAACTTTGCCTGCATGCTCAGCTTCCTTCACGCCGCGCTCAGTTAAATCAACGTCGGTCCAGCCCGTGAAACGATTGTCGAGATTCCAGATGGACTCGCCGTGGCGCATAAATACAATTTTGTACATAATGGGGGAAAGTAATGATATAAGCAGTGAGAAAGAGGATTCAAGGTGCTGTAGCGCCTTCTATTTTATAATGAGAGAGTTGACTTAAACCATTGGAGCCCTGTGAAATTCATCGTTGATAATATTCTTCCACTTGGATTGGCCCTAACTTCGGGGGTAGCGTTGCTATTACCTAGTCTACTCAAGCGTGGTGCCAAAGTATCGTTATTGGAAGCGACGCAGTTGATCAATCAGGGTAAGAGCCTGATTCTGGACGTTCGTGCACCGGACGAATTTGCTGTCGGCCATTTGCGTGATTCGAAAAATATCGCTTTAACCGAACTGCCCCAGAAGTTGGCTGAAATCGCAAAATTCAAATCCAAACGCGTCATTGCTGTCTGCCAAACAGGCACACGCTCATCCAAAGCTGTAGCCCTGCTTAAGAATGCTGGATTTAGCGAGGCATGTAGCCTTGATGGCGGTTTGGAGGCTTGGCAAGGGCAAGGTTTGCCCATTGCAAAACTATGAGCCGGAGGTGGATGTGACAGCCCATGTTGTACTTTATGGCACTGCGGTTTGCCCCTACTGCGTGATGGCAGAACGTCTTTTGAAACAAAAGGGTATCGAAAATATTGAAAAAATCCGCGTTGATCTCGACCCAGGGCAACGTGATGTGATGATGCAAAAGACCGGACGTCGCACAGTGCCGCAGATATATATCGGCACAACTCATGTTGGCGGCTATGATGATCTGCTTGCATTGGATCGTATCGGCAAACTCGACAGCCTGTTGCAAGGCGCTTGATGCTCAAGTATTCTTACCTCCGCATCTGAGACGATGACATATCGTAGTTGTTTATTTAAGTGATTGGATGGTTGCTCTGACTGTACTTTGGCAATGGTGGTAATGGTATATATTTCTCTGGACGGCGAAGGCCGTTCTTTTTTATCTTAATGAAAGCACTTGATGTCTGATGAAAATTTGCAACCCATATTTCAAATCCAGCGTGTTTATTTGAAAGATTTATCACTTGAACAGCCTAATTCACCAGCAATATTTTTAGAGCAAGAAGCGCCGGGCATCGAAGTTGCGATCAACGTGTCCGCTGAACCGCTGGCTGAAGGCCTTTTTGAGTCAGTCGTAATGGCCACAGTCACTGCCAAAATTAAAGACAAAATTTTGTTTTTAATTGAAGGTAAACAAGCTGGAATTTTTGAATTGCGCAACATCCCTGAAGAGCAAATGGACCCTGTATTAGGTATTGGTTGCCCGGCTATTGTCTACCCTTACTTAAGAGCCAATATCGCGGATGCTGTCACCCGCGCTGGCTTCCCGGCAGTGCATCTGTCTGAAATCAATTTTGAATCTCTATATCAGCAGACCCAGCAGGCACGCTTGGCTAATTTGGCAAATGGGACTGGCAATGTAACGGCGGAGACTTCGGGTGCAACGCATTAAGAAGCATTAAGCATTAAGTTAACGATCGATGACCGCAGTATCCCTTATATTTGCTGAAAACTGTCTGCAATAAGTAATGGCTACAAATGTGAAGAATGTAGAAAGAGCGGGAGTAATTTCTTAAAGCCTCTTGCCTTTGGATTCCACACATGCGGTCATCGCATTACCAAGAAGGTTCGGATATGAAGTTTGTGCACCAGCTTACCATCGCCACATTGTTTTTTAGTATAGCAGCGGCACATGCGCTCGAATTCAAATCTGTCGGTGCGGAGCCAGCGGTGATGTACGATGCGCCCTCGTTCAAGGGAAGGAAAATATCCGTTGCACCGCGTGGCATGCCTGTCGAAGTCGTTATTGCCTATGGGGATTGGAGTAAAGTCCGTGATGCAACAGGCGAATTGTCATGGATTGAATCGAAAGCCCTTAGCCCCAAGCGTAATGTCGTTGCCAGTATTGCCAATCTCAAAGTTCGTGCATCGGCAGACGATTCTTCCAGTACGGTATTGATGGTCGATAAAGACGTGTTACTTGAATTGGCCGAACCGATCGCCTCAGGCTGGATCAAGGTAAAGCATCGTGACGGTCTCAGTGGTTACGTGAAAGCAACCGAAGTGTGGGGCAACTAAAATGGGGTGGTCGATCCATCCTTACTCCCGATTTTCTAGTCTTCTTGGCTAAACAAAATTCCTGTACTTGTATTAAGCCACATCAATTGTTCCACCTGCCATATTCACCGTCATTCAAACATCCTCGGCAATATGCAACCCAAGCAGTCAAATAGTTCCGCACAACTCGTGAATATAACTGTACTCGGTGCTGGGGCATGGGGTACAGCGTTAGCCACATCATTGGTTGGGCGTCACAATGTGGTGCTGTGGGGGCGCGATGTTGTCGCAATGCACGCTATCGCCACGCAGCGTGAAAATGCCGTCTATCTGCCTGGCGTAACGCTACCTACAACGCTGACTGTCACTCCTGATTTTGATATTGCAATGACGCATGTCAATCAAGCCGATTTAACCAATAAATCCTTACTCATTGCTGCCACCCCAGTCGCTGGCTTGCGCCTCCTAGCAGAAAGATTGCGTGAAATAAATATCCCGAATCTGGTTTGGCTGTGCAAAGGATTTGAAGAAAATAGCCACCTTTTACCCCATCAAATCATACGTCAGGTACTAGGCGATACGCTTGCTTGCGGTACCTTGTCGGGACCTTCTTTTGCGCAGGAAGTAGCAAATGGCTTACCCTGTGCATTAACAATAGCGTCCTCGTCGAAACAGTTGCAGTCCGAGGTAGTAGCAGCAGTGCATGGCGGAAATATACGCGTATATTCATCCGACGATATGATCGGAGTAGAAGTGGCCGGTGCCGTAAAAAATATCCTGGCAATTGCTACCGGCATTGCCGACGGCATGGGATTGGGTTTGAACGCCCGCGCGGCCTTGATTACCCGTGGACTTGTAGAGATAACCCGCCTTGGTGTGGCCTTAGGGGGCGAGGGAGAAACCTTCATGGGACTAGCGGGTATGGGCGATTTAATCCTCACGTGCACAGGTAGTCTGTCGCGCAACCGTCAGGTTGGCTTAGCACTGGCTCAGGGTAAAAAGCTCGATACTATCGTGACGGAATTAGGCCATGTTGCCGAGGGAGTACGTTGCGCGCAGACGGTACGCACGTTGGCCCGACAACAGGGCGTCGACATGCCCATTATCAATGCAGTAGCAGGCGTCCTGTTTGATGCAATTTCCCCGCACGAAATGGTGATGCAATTACTGGCACGCGATCCGCGGGGCGAAGCGATCTAGCCCACCATGTCATCAAGTAATTGTTGAGAATCGACGCATCCATTTAGGAAAATCTATGGAAACAGTTCAACCAGAAAAATCTCCTCCCGCACCCGGGCGTACCTGGATCAAGGTGCTGGCAACAATAATTCTATTGAGCTTGGCCGTTCTTGGGTATTTTTCCATGCTGACCCCAACACCATCGCCCGATGTCACCTTTATCAATCTTTCTGGGGAAAAAATAGCGTCCAAGAGTCTGCGTGGCAAAGTGCTCATGGTTAATTTCTGGGCTACCTCTTGTACCACTTGCCTTCATGAAATGCCGCACATGGTCGCGACATACCATAAATTCAAAGACAGGGGCTTGGCGTTTGTCGCGGTTGCAATGCGAGATGATCCCCCCAATTATGTGTTGAACTATACTCAGACACGTCAACTGCCATTTACCGTAGTGCTCGATGTAGAAGGGAAATTGGCCACAGCGTTTGGTGATGTAAAAATGACGCCGACCACTTTCGTGATCGACAAACAAGGCAATATCATCAAGCGCTATCTAGGCGAACCCGAATTTTCTACCCTGCATCAATTACTGGAAAAAGCGCTGGGTAGTTGATGATGAGAGGGATTACGAACCACCCAATCCCTGTATCTGCAAGCGTTTTTCGGACGCTAGAACGGACATTAAAGCTTCATAATCCATTTTCGGTTCTCAGTAATTTTCGTCTTCACCGAGGCGGGAAGTGCTTCGTAACAACCGGGATGCTGTTTTAAATTACTTTCTTTGACTTCGGTTTGTCGGCCATTGATGACGAAAACATAGGCAGTATTTCCCTCCATTGTTTTACGCGTTCCCATGTACTTAATCAATTGCGCCTCCATAAATAACACAAAAAAACTAACCTCGCACTACAGCCTGTTCTAAGCTCATCTAAAAGAAACCGATATAGGTACTATTGCGTCAGAATTATTGACGTTTCTTTTCTTCCTTTTTAATTTTCTTGGCTTCTTTTTTTTCCTTCATTGTTTTAGCGGGTTCTTTTTTTACGGATTTTTTACTGTCCTGACTTTTGCTCATGATATGACTCCGTGTTTAATAAACTGAAAATATTCTGCTGCGCGATCATTAAAAACGACTATTTTCGGGAGGCCCAACGTAGAAAATATTGTCTGAAATTAGCGCTCTTTTCAACAGTGCTGAGTCAGAATGCTACCTGATTTTTATCACGGGCAGGCAGAAATAAATACGCCAATTTAAATGACATTGTAATGGCAGGCAGGCCAAATAAAAACAGCAGCCAAAGCTGCCGTTTTTAGGTCGTTTTTTAGGGCGAATAATGAGAAAGCCAAACTTCCTCAATACCCTATCCGGGATAGGGAAATGGAGCATGAACTAAAAAGCATCATCAAATTTTATGCCAATTTTTTTTAAGATAACTGGCCTCCTTTGTGTAGATGAAACGCTTTCAATGTAGAACGGTTAGAAAGAATTACAAGCTATTAAATTTCGCAGATCACCCACGCACATTCCCCCCTCTCTTCTGCCTCTCAATGAAGGGTGGGCTTGGCACCATTCCATACCGATTTTATTGCACCGGCACCAACTGCCGCGCCAAATCTTTTCAGGACTCTTTCCGGCAAACCTTCATGTCCGGTGTAGTCGACGACATCTTCCGCTTTGATTACCTCGCGTGCAACGCTGTCGACCGTACCGAAACCATCAGCTAATCCCATCTCCACGGCTTTGGTGCCACTCCAGAAAAGTCCAGAAAAGGTTTCAGAAGTTTCTTTCAGGCGTTTGCCGCGCCCCGCACGGACCGTCGTTATAAATTGCTGATGAATTTCATTGAGCATCACCTGAGCATACGCTTTCTGCTTGTCGGTTTGCGGGCTGAATGGATCAAGAAATCCCTTATTTTCTCCCGCAGTGAGCAAACGACGCTCAACGCCGAATTTATCCATTAATCCAGTGAAGCCGAAACCATCCATGAGTACACCGATGGACCCTACAATGCTGGCCTTGTTGACATAAATCTTGTCCGCTGCAGCAGCGATGTAATAACCACCCGACGCACACATTTCGTCAACCACGACATAGAGTGGTATCTGGGGATGAATTTTGCGCAGACGCCCTATTTCGTCGTTAATAATGCCTGCTTGTACAGGGCTGCCGCCCGGACTGTTGATGTGCAAGATGATGCCGAGTGAACCTTTGTCGGAATAGGCCTTGTTGAGCGCGGGAACAACGACGTCTGCGCCGCCGGGGCTACCCGCCTCAATGGTACCGTCGATCTCAATTAATGCAGTATGCGGACCTGCGGCGTCAGTATCCAGATTATCAAAATGATAGAACGCCAATCCACCAAGAAGAACAATGGTAAATACCGTCAGCTTGAAAAAAATATTCCAACGTCGGGTGGCACGCTGCTCAGCCAGCGTCGCGAATACCAATTTTTCAAGGACCTCGCGCTCCCAACCTGTAGGCGCCGGTGTCGTCGAAGCAGGAGAAATCTGTGATGCTGCCATTGCCTTGGAAGGGATTTCCGGTGCTGGAACAGCACCGCTATCTTGGTTATTATCATTCATATTTTTTGTGAGATGAGGAAGAGAAGGTACCGTTTTTTAAGCGCGTGCTGCTTGTAAATAATCATCTGGATGCCAAAATAATTCCTGGTCTTTTTCGGTGACGGCAATAATACGCAGCCGCCCCCCACGACATGGTCCGCCGACACAATACCCGGTATTGGGAACGTAAAGTGCACCATGCGTTGAACACATCAGATAAAGACCGCTCGACTCGAAAAAATCGCCTTCATTCCAATCAAGCTCGATGGGAATGTGCGCGCAACGATTCAGGTAGGCATACACTTGTCCGTTATGCCGTACAACAAATCCAGTACCTGCCTCCCCCCCGGCCGTAAGGGGAAAACGGATTCCCCTCCCTCCATCTATAAGCAGACCGGATGTGCAAATGTAGATTTCTTCTTTGCTCATAGCCGTCGAAATTATCCGTTTTGCTTTAGCCAGGTATGTAAATCAGTGACTGAGTTGGCTGCATAGAGTGGTTGCAGCGCCATCAGTTCATGGTAAGGATGCGCGCCATATTGCACGGCAACCCCAGCTGCACCCGCATTGATTGCTAATTGCAAGTCGTGTGTTGTATCTCCAATCATCACTGTGCGGCTCATGTCCTGCCCCAACTCACGGGTAAGTTCTTGCAACATGGCAGGATGCGGCTTGGAAAAAGTCTCGTCTGCACAGCGTGTGGCATCGAACAAAGATAATAGCTTGGCCGCATCCAATGCGCGATTCAGACCGACGCGGCTTTTCCCGGTCGCGACAGCCAGAAAATATCCATCTTGTGATAACTCAGTAAGCATCTCACGCACACCGTCAAATAACGTAATGTCATAATCTTGAGACAAATAATGAATGCGATAGCGTTCAACCATGCGCGGATACAATTTGGGATCGAGGCCGGGAATCGCCGCTTGCATGGCTTCGTGCAACCCTAAGCCGATGACATACGATGCCGTTTTATTGTCGGGCACAGGCAGCCCAAGGTCTTTAGCTGCAGCTTGAATGCACTTGACGATAGTGGCGGTGCTATCCATCAGCGTGCCATCCCAGTCAAATACAATTAAATCGAAACGTGTTCTTGCCATGTCCTCCGACAGCTATGCAGCCGGCTCCTTTATGTAGCGTTAAATTTAATATGCCGCCTCAACATCAACTAGGCTTGCCCAACGTGTGTAGAAATCTTTCACATTCCGATGCAAGGGGGGCGTTGAGCATAATGGGTTTTCCGGTTTCCGGATGGGTAAAAGTAATCTGATGTGCGTGCAAAAACATTCTTTTCAAGGTGCCGCGCGTACCATTGGATTTAAGTAACTCACGGTTGAGTGCGAAATCACCATATTTGTCATCTCCAGCAATGGCAAATCCACTTGACGCCAGATGCACCCGGATTTGATGCGTGCGCCCTGTTTTCAGTTCCGCTTCCAGCAGCGCGAAACGATCATACTTGCGCAGCAGACTAAACACCGTGTGCGATTCCATGCCATCGGCTTGAACCCTGACACGCCGTTCCCCCTCAGGCGTCGTGTATTTATGCAAGGGCAACTTGATATGCTGGCGCGTATTTTTCCAATCGCCGTAAACCAATACTAGATAACGTTTATCGAATTGGCCCTCGCGCATTTGCTCATGAAGATGGGTTAATGCAGACCGTTTTTTCGCCAATAATAAAATGCCTGAAGTATCGCGGTCCAAACGATGTACTAATTCCAGAAATTTGGCATCTGGCCTGGAGGAACGCAATTGTTCAATAACACCAAAGCTAACGCCGGACCCACCATGCACTGCAACGCCTGCAGGTTTATTGATAATTAGCAAATGATTATCCTCAAACAATACGTTGAACTCTGAGGCAGGAGCTACGGCCGTTAATTTTTCAGCAATTCTGACCGGTGGAATGCGCACGGTATCGCCCGCCTCCAATCGATAGGTTTGATCAATTCGCCCCTTGTTAACCCGCACTTCCCCAGAGCGCAGCACGCGGTAAATATGGCTTTTAGGGACACCTTTAAGAATACGCAATAAGAAATTATCGATCCGCTGACCAGCCTCTTCCTCGGAAATCGTGACGAGCCGGACTTGGGGCAGGACTTGTGACGAGTGGGGGGATGGTGACTTTTCAGCATCCAATTCACCTGATTTCCCAGAAAATCTCTCTAAGTCCTTCATTTTGAATATATAATTGTTTCGCTGTGGATTATAAAAACGCAGCAAGTGTAAGAAAAAAAGACCATTTTACACAGGGGCGTCTCCATCAGCCTCGCCAATTTGCAAATTTAATGGAAATGATGTGTACGTACTCATCCTGTGCGAGTCAAGGTTGCACCGTTGTTGTAATCGGATAGCGCGCAAGGATGTTGGACAAGACTGTTTGAATTGTAAGGATAAATCTGACGAGCAAGCCTGAGTAGGGGTGAGCTCGTTGGTTGGATGGTGTTGAAATATGTGTCGTGTGGCTGAGCCTGTTGCGTCGTATTACAGCGGCCAGCTCTGCATCAATGCTTACCACCCGTGTGTACTCTACGCTTAAATTGCTAAGCTGCATGTAGACACGTTGAAGGTAAAACATGCACTCGGCATCTGACAAACGTCATCTGCGCCCGTTGTAACCGCACCGTATCCGCGTTGCTTCGTTGCACACCAAGGCAATTCTCCCTCAAACACTCCGACCGCGCGTACATCCCTGTACTGTTGCCGCCCCTTCCAAAAAGCGGCACTAAAAATGCCATCAAGGCACGGAGTAAAAAAATGAAACGCATGTTGTTTAATGCTACGCAGCAAGAAGAATTGCGCGTAGCGATCGTCAATGGGCAAAAACTGATTGACATCGATATAGAAACTACGGGACGTGAGCAGCGCAAGTCCAATATTTACAAAGGGGTGATTACTCGCATCGAACCATCGCTCGAAGCATGCTTCGTCAATTACGGGGAAGAACGCCACGGCTTTTTGCCTTTTAAAGAAGTTGCCCGCACTTACTTTAAAGAAGGTGTCGATGTTCGCAATGCTTCCATCAAGGAAGCGCTCCGCGAAGGCCAGGAAATTATGGTCCAGGTCGAAAAAGAAGAACGCGGCAATAAAGGGGCTGCGCTCACTTCCTTCGTTTCTTTAGCGGGTCGCTACCTGGTATTGATGCCGAACAATCCGCGCGGCGGTGGTGTTTCTCGCCGGGTGGAAGGTGAAGAACGTCAAGAACTGCGTGAAACGATGGATCAACTTGACCTGCCCGGCGGCATGTCAGTGATTGCCCGCACTGCCGGCATCGGTCGCAATGTTGATGAACTACAGTGGGATTTAAACTATCTCATGCAGCTCTGGCGTGCGATTGAAGGGGCAGGTAAATCATCGGCAGGTGCATTCCTTATTTATCAGGAATCTTCCCTCGTCATTCGCGCCATCCGCGATTATTTCCAACCCGATATCGGCGAGATTTTGATCGACACGGACGACATCTATGAACAAGCGCATCAGTTCATGAGCCACGTTATGCCGGATATGGTGCATCGGGTCAAACGCTACAGCGACGATGTCCCCTTATTTTCGCGCTTTCAGATTGAACATCAGATTGAAACGGCATATTCGCGTACCGTGCCCTTGCCATCGGGCGGTGCGATTGTTATCGACCATACTGAAGCACTGGTGTCGGTGGACGTCAACTCGGCCCGCGCAACACGTGGTGCCGACATTGAAACAACCGCTTTCAATACCAACTGCGAAGCAGCGGACGAAGTAGCACGTCAATTGCGTTTGCGCGATTTAGGTGGCTTGATCGTTATCGACTTCATTGACATGGAAGTGGCCAAGAACCAGCGTGAAGTCGAAACACGTCTGAAAGATGCTTTACATTACGATCGAGCGCGCGTTCAGATGGGTAAGATTTCACGTTTCGGCTTGATGGAGCTGTCACGTCAACGCCTGCGTCCCTCCCTATCGGAAGGCAGTCATGTAACTTGCCCACGCTGTAGCGGAACCGGTCACATCCGGGATACTGAATCCTCTGCTTTACAAGTCCTGCGCATCATCCAGGAAGAGGCGATGAAAGAAAACTCGGCCACGATTCATGTGCAGGTGCCGGTCGATGTTGCGGCATTTTTGTTGAATGAAAAACGCGGTGAAGTCCTGAAAATTGAGACTCGCCATCGCGTCACCATTATCCTGATTCCGAACAAGCATCTTGAAACGCCGCATTACAAACTTGAGCGTATCAAGCATGACGATCCCCGTCTTGAAGAAACACACGCGAGCTATACGATGGCTGAAACAGCAGAAACCGATATCGGTTACAGCCAACGCCACAAGGAAGAAATTAAACCACGTCAAGAGGCCATGGTGAAAAGTATCACCCCGGATCAACCAGCACCTTTGGTTGAGCGCAAGCCCGTTGAACCTGCTAAGCCCGCCTTACTAGCATCGGGAAATGGCTTCCTCAGTAAAATTTTCGGATTTTTCCGCCAGAAACCTGTCGCCTCAGTTACGGCACCCGTAACATCAAAAGACACGAAATCTCAACATAGCGGGGATCGCAATGGTCGTAGTCCGCGTGGTCGTAACCGTGGTGGCCGTAACGGGCGTGATCGAGAAACCGGGCGCCCTGCGTTGCAAGAAACTGCAACTCCGCCAACATTGGCAGAAGCATCGGAAAACAAACCTCAACGCCCGCCAAGACAGCCGCGCCCACCACGTGATACGACCGAAAACGGCCGTAACCAGCGTCCACCGCGTGTGCGCGAAGAAAATAAAGAAATTGCTAGTGCTGGTATCAAAGCAAGCGATGAATTGCTAAAGAATGGCGTGCAGCATGCCAATGGCGGCCCTGCGACGGACAATGTGGCGTCGGCACAAATCGCTACGTCAAGAGACGATCTGCCAACAGCAGGTCACCATGAGCCTCAAGCCGACTCCGAAACAAGGGACGACGAACCGCGCCGCCGCCGCCGCCGTGGTGGTCGTAACCGCAATCGTCGTGATCGCGAAGGTGTGGAAGGAAACGAAAACGGCGGTAGTAAACACGAAGTAATGTCGATCAACGAAGAGGCGGCTGGCGCTGATTCTGGCACTGATTTTAGCCTCGCTGTTACCGCACCAGCGGGGGAGGCAAAGCAAGTGGAGGCTGCATCGCAAGCAGAAATTGGTGCGCGCACGCCTTTGCATGTAGTTGTGTCCCACGACGAAACACCAGGGCATATGGCTGCACCATCGCCCGCAGAAAATGAAGTTACGATAACCGTACCGGCCGTCCTTGCCCAACCAGTTGCTGCGGCATCGACGGTGCTCGAGCCAACGTCAGTTGTTGCGCAAGAAGTCGTCGCTGGAACCACCATGCCAAACGCTGAAATCGTCCTTGCTCCGGCACCAGCAATTGCACCGATTCCAGCTCCTGTTGTAACGCCAAGCCAGCAAGTTCAGCAAGTGCTTGCCTTGGCTGAACCAGCACCGATGAAGGTGGAGGATTTGAGTGAGTTACTCGGCTCCGCTGGTTTAGTGCTTGCGGGAACAGATCCAGAAAAGCTGCGTGCAGCCCGCGAAGCGGCAGCGGCCATGGTGACTCCGGCACGAGTGCCGCGCCAAAGAAAATCGTTCCCACCGCAAATAGACGAGCCTTTGATTCAGGTCGATACCACTCGTGGGTAAATCTATCCTTCTCAGTAAAACGAGGGCCTAGTCTTACCAATAAAAAAAGGGGAGCGAAAGCTCTCCTTTTTTATTGGGTTAATCAGATTGATATTGGAGACCATCTGCATCTACAATAAAATATTTCCAACACAATTATCAACATCATGAGCGCAATGCCAAACAATCAGCCTCCCCCTACGGTGCGCTTCCGGGAGGCAATCTGGTACTGGTTGAAACTCGGTTTCATTAGCTTCGGTGGCCCTGCAGGACAAATCGCCCTGATGCATACCGAACTGGTAGAAAAGCGACGCTGGATTTCAGAGCAACGCTTTTTGCACGCGCTTAACTATTGCATGGTACTGCCCGGTCCTGAGGCGACTCAACTTGCCATATATATTGGCTGGTTAATGCATCGCACTATCGGGGGTATCACCGCAGGCATTCTATTCGTCCTTCCCTCACTGGCGATTCTGATCAGCCTGACATGGATTTACATCGCTTACGGTAATCTGCCCATCGTAGTTGGAGTGCTCTATGGCATCAAACCAGCGGTAGTCGCCATCGTACTAGCCGCTGCTTGGCGTATCGGATCGAGAACACTCAAAAATAGCTGGTTGATTGGTATCGCGCTTGGTGCATTGGTTGCGATAGTCGCTTTTCATGCGCCGTTTCCTTTGATCGTCCTCATTGCAGCGACTTTGGGATTAATCGGTGGTTTTGTGCAACCAAACAAATTTCAGATCGGTGACGCCCATGCAGCGTCAAAAAAATCTTATGGCGCAGCTCTCATCGACGACGACACCCCAACACCAGAACACGCACGTTTCTCGTGGAGAAGATTGACGAGCATCACGTTATTAGGAAGTAGTATGGGACTGGCCGTCTGGCTGCTCATTGCCGCACTGTTCGGTGTGAATAATCCATTAACACAGATGGGCTGGTTCTTTACCAAAGCGGCTTTGCTCACCTTTGGAGGGGCTTATGCGGTACTGCCTTATGTCTACCAAGGTGGGGTTGAAACTTACCATTGGGTCAGCGCAAGCCAAATGATCGATGGCTTGGCGCTAGGTGAAACCACGCCCGGGCCATTGATTATGATCGTCGCCTTTGTCGGCTTTATCGGCGGCTGGAGCAAAGCGTTGTTCGGTGGGGGAAGTTTATTTTTGGCGGGTGCAATCGGCGCGAGCGTCGCTACCTTCTTCACTTTTTTACCCTCGTTTGTATTTATTTTGGCAGGTGGCCCGCTGGTTGAATCAACCCGCAACAACATCAAAATGACAGCACCCCTGACCGCGATTTCAGCCGCGGTAGTGGGTGTGATCGTCAGTCTGGCCCTCTTCTTTGCGCAACATGTTTTTCAAATTTCCACGCCGACCCCGCATTGGGATTTTGTTGCAATGAGCATCATGCTGGCTGCGTGCATCGCCGTATTCCGTTACAAGGTCGGCACAATCCAATTGATCGGCATCTGCGCCGTGCTAGGCCTCGTGCTATCGTATCTGCACCCAATGGGATAGGTCGCATAGAAGTTGACCACCTCACATAGCCTCCCATGTAATCAGACCTAACCGCATTGAATCTACCGTACACAAACACCATGACAGAAAAAGTCATTTCCATTATTGATCAACGCAACTTGCAAGCAATTCCACCTATCTTGGAGTCCCCCGCAGGTTTGGTCACCGATACAATGAACCGCCCATTACGCGACCTGCGTATTTCCGTTACGGATCGCTGTAATTTTCGCTGTGTGTATTGCATGCCGAAAGCCGTATTCGACAAGGGCTACGCCTTCCTGCCGCAAACATCTTTGTTGTCATTTGAGGAAATCACCCGCATAGCTAAACTGTTTGTCGCACACGGCGTTGAAAAAATTCGTCTAACCGGCGGTGAGCCTCTATTACGAAAAAATATCGAGAAGTTGATCGCCATGTTAAGCGTCATTCAAACCATCAGTGGGCGCGATCTCGATGTGGCGCTCACTACCAACGGGGCCTTGCTGGCAAAAAAAGCACGTGCATTAAAAGATGCGGGCTTGAAACGCATCACCGTTTCGCTCGATGCTCTCGATGATGCCATTTTCAAACAGATGAACGATGTCGCTTTTCCCGTGTCTGACGTATTGCAAGGCATCGATGTGGCGCATCAGGTAGGTCTCGGCCCGATCAAAATTAATATGGTCGTCAAAGGCGGCATGAACGATCAGGAAATCGTCCCGATGGCGTACCACTTTAAAGACACACCTTTCATCCTGCGCTTTATCGAATACATGGATGTCGGTGCATCGAATGGCTGGAAGATGGACGAAGTCATCACGTCCTACGAAGTCATACAGCGCATCAACGCACATCTACCGATCGAAGCTGTGCAGGCCAACTATAGTGGTGAAACCGCTGGCCGCTGGCGCTACCAAGACGGCAGCGGCGAAATCGGCGTCATCTCCAGCGTGACCCAAGCCTTCTGCCACGATTGCACACGCATCCGATTGTCCACTGAAGGAAAACTCTACACCTGCCTGTTTGCCACCAGCGGATATGACCTGCGTGCCTTGATGCGCGATGGTCGCTCCGATGCAGAAATCTCCACTGCTATCGCCCATCTGTGGCGTGCGCGTACGGATCGTTATTCTGTACTGCGTACAGCTGATACAGCCAATATACAGCAGGATAAAAAGAAAGTAGAAATGTCCTATATTGGCGGATAGCCTCAACTTGATAAGCAGCAACGAAAGCAATCCAAATGATCGACAAAAAAAATATTACGGGCCTTATTTTGGCAGGTGGTCGCGGTTCCCGCATGGGCAACATAGATAAAGGTCTGCAAGATTTTCGCGGCACACCAATGGTCTCGCACGTCTTGAACAGACTCTCGCCACAAGTAAGTCAAGTACTCATCAATGCCAATCAAAATCAGGCAACCTATGAAAGTTTTGGCGTACCGGTTTGGCCGGATGCACTAAGCGGATTTGCGGGGCCGCTCGCAGGCATGCAGGCTGGATTACTTCATTGCACTACCCCGTATCTGGTGACCGCACCTTGCGACTCCCCCTTCCTTCCGACTGATTTAGTAGCGCGTTTGAGTATGGCTTTGCAGAACAACGACACCGAGCTCGCAGTGGCCGTCACCGGGGAGAATAATGCGCAACAAATACATCCCGTGTTTTGCCTGTTCAAAGCCACCTTATTACCCCCTCTGACCGCCTATCTTCAAAGTGGCGGGCGCAAGGTGGATGCCTGGTTTGGAGCCCTGAAAACGGTAGAAGTGTTTTTTTCAGATGAGCGTGCATTTCGCAATATCAACACTTTAGATGATCTGGAAAAATTTGAAAATGCATAACACGTCCCCTACAGTTCAGCCCACTTTATCCCACGTTGCCAGCTGCCTGTCCGCTTACGATCCCAATGCACTTCCGGTAGCTCACGCGCAACAAATCATCCGCGAATTTATCCAACCGATCACTGCGTCTGAAAACATCTCACTGCATTCAGCATTAGGTAGAGTGTTAGCCATCGATATCATCTCTCCCATTGATGTCCCCGCTCACGACAATTCCGCAATGGATGGTTATGCCTTCCCCTCAAACAGCCTCCGGCCCGATGAATCCCTAACGTTCAGGATCATTGGCACCGCCTACGCAGGTCGTGCCTACAACGGCATAGTGGCACACGGAGAATGCGTGCAGATCATGACCGGCGGCGTGATGCCGCTTGGCTGCGACACCGTCATCCCGCAAGAATTCACTCAGCAAGCCAGCGATACGTCGATCAGCATCCCCGCAGGCAGCGTCAAAGCAGGCGACAACCGCCGCTGCAAAGGCGAAGACCTGACCGCAGGAAAACCGGCGCTGTCCAAAGGAAAAATCCTGCGTCCAGCCGACCTCGGCCTGCTGGCATCGCTGGGCATCGGCGAAGTCCCGGTGCATCGCCGCCTGCGCGTCGCTTTTTTCTCCACCGGCGACGAACTGCGCTCCATCGGCGAACCGTTGGACGAAGGCTGCGTGTACGACAGCAATCGCTACACCCTCTACGGCATGCTGACCCGCCTCGGCTGCGACATCATCGACATGGGCGTGGTTCAAGATGACCCGGCTTCGCTTGAAGCGGCACTCTGCAACGCCTGCGAAAATGCCGACGCCATCATTACCTCCGGCGGCGTATCGGTCGGCGCCGCCGACTACACCAAACAGATCATGGCAAAACTGGGCGACGTCAGTTTCTGGAAAATCGGCATGCGCCCCGGCCGCCCTCTGGCCTTCGGCAAGATCGCCTCCAACGGAAAAAGTACCTACCTGTTCGGCCTGCCTGGCAACCCCGTGGCCGTGATGATCACCTTCTATTTTTTCGCCCGCGACGCCTTGCTGCGCATGATGGGCGCAGAACAATCACCACTGCCGCTGGTACGCGCGATCTCACAAACAACGATTCGAAAAAAGGCAGGCCGCACCGAATATCAACGCGGGATTTTAAGTAAAGATGAAGCCGGACAATTACAGGTACGCATCACCGGATCGCAGGGATCAGGGATTTTGCGGTCTATGTCGGAAGCTAATTGCATCGTGGTGTTGCAGCATGAACAGGGAAATGTGAGTGCGGGTGAGACTGTGGAGGTGGTGGTGTTTGAGGGATTGGTTTGATGCTTGCTTTTCGTCGATAAAAGGGCAAAGTCATGAGTATGTATAAATTACAGGGTGCCAAGTACAGCGTATTGTATAAACATGGGGGCAAATCCAACATCCCAGCACTAAATCACCTTCTCACTCCGCAACTGGGCAATCTGCCCTTCGTCATACCCCAGCCCTTTCAACACTTCCTCATTGTGCTGACCCAGCGTTGGCCCCAGCCATTTCGTCTCCCCCGGCGTCTCCGACATCTTGGGAGAAATAGCCGGTAATTTCACTGGCGAACCATCGGCAAACGTATGTTGTTCAAACATATTGCGGGCTAAAAATTGCGGGTCGCTCATCATGTCGCGCACCGAATAAATTTTACTCACGGGGACATCGGCTTGTTGCAGCCCCGCCAGCGCGTCGGCGATGGTTTGGGTATCGCACCAGGCTTGAATCGCGCCGTCGATTTCCAACGTTCTGGGCACGCGGCCGTCGTTGCGTGCCAGTTGCGGATCGTTGGCCATGTCGGTGCGTCCAATAGCTTGCATCAAGCGTTTAAAGATGGCGTCGCCGTTGCCGGCGATGACGATGTTTTCACCGTCGGCGGTGGTGTAAGTATTCGAGGGCACGATGCCGGGCAGGGCGCCGCCGGTGCGTTCGCGCACGACACCGGCGTAGTCGAATTCCGGCACCAGCGATTCCATCATATTGAAGACCGATTCGTAGAGTGCGACATCGACCATCTGGCCTTGCCCGGCGCGGCATTGCTCGCCGCTTTTGCCGTTCCAGCGCCCGCCTGTCACGTCGCGGTGGCGCAGCGCCATCATGGCACCGATCACGCCGTGCAAAGCAGCTACCGAGTCGCCGATGGAAATGCCGACGCGCATGGGCGGTCGGTCAGGATGGCCGGAAACATAGCGCAGGCCGCCCATCGATTCGCCGATGGCACCGAAGCCGGGTAGGTCTTTCATGGGGCCGGTCTGGCCGTAACCGGACAGGCGCACCATGATGGTGGCGGGGTTGTCGGCTTTGAGCTGGTCGTAGCCGATGTGCCATTTTTCGAGCACACCGGGGCGATAGTTTTCAATGATGATGTCGGCTTCCAACGCGAGCTGTTTGGCGATGGCCTGGCCGCGCGGATCTTTCATGTTGAGCGTGATGCTTTTTTTATTGCGTGCCTGCACCGACCACCATAGCGAAGTGCCGTCTTTCAGCACGCGCCATTGACGGATCGGGTCACCGCCGTCGGGCGCTTCGATCTTGATGACATCGGCGTCGAATTCGGCCAGCATACGCGAGCAGAAAGGGCCGGCGATCAGGGTGCCGAGTTCGAGGACTTTGATGCCTGCTAATGGGCCTGGGGATTTGTTTGTGGTCATGTCAACAGGGGCGTTGGATGTGGGGTGAGATAAATTTAATTCGCATTAAAAATTTTGTGGTGCACATTATCTACTGTCATTTCGGCGTATCCGTATCAATTCAATATCGCGCGAATAGTATTCGTTTTGCGTCATATGCAATGCCAACTGGAATCAGGTCGCATGCCGGTCCAACATCGCTCGCGCAATGGTACCTGCATCAACATGCTCCAACTCACCACCGACCGGCACACCACGTGCGAGGCGGCTTACTTTCAAACCGCGTACTTTCAGCATCTCGCTGATATAGTGCGCGGTGGCTTCGCCTTCGTTGGTAAAGTTAGTGGCCAATACTACTTCTGTCACATGCCCGTCGGTGGCGCGGGTAAGCAGTTTTTCGAGATGGATATCTTTGGGGCCGATGCCGTCAAGCGGGGACAAGCGGCCCATCAAGATGAAATACAGGCCCCTGAATGTGAGTGTCTGCTCGATCATCAGTTGGTCGGCGGGTGTTTCGACCACACATAGCATCGCAATGTCGCGGCCACTGTCCTGACAGGTATCGCAAATGGCATGTTCGGTGAAGGTATTACACAGGCTACAGTGATGGATTTTTTCAACTGCCTGGGAGAGCGCACGGCCTAGCAATGCTGCGCCTTCACGGTCATGCTGTAACAGGTGGAAAGCCATGCGCTGCGCGGATTTTGGCCCAATCCCAGGAAGGCGGCGCAAGGCTTCGGTGAGCAGGTCGAGACTGGAATGCGGTTTCATTGGTCAACCTGTGTGCCGTCAAATACGGATGCGTAATGCAATACCATCGGGAAGGGATCGTAAAAATGATGCAGGAGCTTACGCCATTCCTGATATTCGGGCGAACGTCGAAATCCTATCGTATGGTGTTCCAACGTTTTCCAATGCACCAACAACACATAACGATTGGGATGTTCCAGGCAACGTTGCAATTGATGCGACAAATAACCATCACTGGAGGAGATGATTTTTTGCGCCTGTTCAAATGCGGCTTCAAACAAAGCCTCTTGCCCTGCGATGATATTGAGTTCGGCGACTTCTAAAATCATGTTTAGAACGGCAGCTTAAAACCAGGAGGCATTGGCATACCGGCGGTCAGGCCGCCCATTTTTTCCGATGAGGTAGCTTCTGCTTTGCGCGCAGCATCGTTGAATGCGGCTGCAACCAGATCTTCCAGCATGTCTTTATCGTCGGCCAGCAGCGATGGATCGATGGTGATGCGTTTGACCATATTTTTACACGTCATGACGACCTTCACCAACCCTGCGCCGGATTCGCCTTCAACTTCTATCGTTGCCAGCTGTTCCTGCATTTTCTTCATATTGTCTTGCATCGCTTGGGCTTGTTTCATCAGCCCTGCTATTTGGTTCTTCATCAAGATAAATTCTCCATCAATAAATAGGTGCGTTAAATGCCAATTCTGAAATGTGTCAGATAGGTTTGATTGATCCGGGTACGACAACTGCCCCGAAGTCACGCAAGATACTTTGTACGAAAGGATCGTTTTGAATCGTTTGTTCGGCCCGATGCTGGCGCTCCCCCCGTTCTTCTTGCGCATGATTGCTAGCGGTCTGAGTGACGGCACCCGCTTCGCTTGTAACGCGCATTGGCTTCCCAAAAAATTCACTGAGCGCAGCAGCTAATTTTTCCATGTTAGTGCTGGAGCGCAGCGTTTCAATCGGTACCCGCAAATGGAACTGCGTACTGTTGTTATCGCATTCGCATGTGATTAATTCTGCCTGCAGGGCAAGTTGTTGTACGACGCCACGTATCGGCAATTCTGTCGCCAAGCGCGGCCAATTGCCGTCCCAGTTCAGCGCCGGAATGGCTGTCAATACGGGCGGAGCGGCTACCACTTCAAGAACCTGGCTTGCAGAAGCGATGGTTGGGGGTGCGGCAGTTGCTCCTGCAACGGCACGAATCGATTCAGTTTTTTCTTGAACCATGTCAGAAAAATCCGCTGGCTGAGGCCGTTTTTGTGGTGGTGCTTCATCCCACGGCGACGCTGATTTCGCGACGTTGTTATTAACAGCAACAACGGGGGTTGATTCGAACGATCGCGTTTTACCACTGCGTGCTGCCGCCAGCGCCGCTTGGCCCGGACTCATACCAACAGGACGTACTGCGGGAATAGAGTTAGTGGCAACTTGTGGCGCGGCACTTAAACGTGCTACGGGAACAGGCGCGCTGCTCACAGTTGGCCTGACTGCCGTGGATGCGTTGAGACTTGACGGCGGCGCTTCTGCCCCTCCTATGCCGGGACAAAAAGCCAGCATCCTCAGCAGAGTCATCGAGAAGCCTGCATATTCATCCGGTGCCAATCCCAATTCGTTGCGACCATGTACTGTTATTTGATAAAACAGCTGGATTTCTTCACCGTCGAAAATACCCGCTAAGCGCATGATGTCTTCACGTTCAGGCAGATCTTCTGGCACCGCCGAAGGCACGGTTTGCGCTAGCGCAATTCGGTGTAGCAACGTTGCCAAATCTTGTAATGCCGTGTTGTAAGACAGACTGCGCGCGACCATTTCATCAGCGATAACCATTAATTCTGCGCCATCTTTATTAGCGAGCGCATCAAGCACGCGGATCAAATACGATTGATCCAACGCGCCCAGCATCCCTTGCACCGCTTCCAGCGTAACCTTACCGGCTGCATAAGCGATGGCTTGATCGGTCAGCGATAAACCGTCCCGCATCGAACCATGCGCACCTTGTGCGAGCAACCGCAACGCCGGTTGTTCAAATTCAATGCCTTCTTGTCCGAGAATATTGTCGAGATGATCGATGATCTGACTCGGCGGCATTTGCTTCAAATTAAATTGCAAACAACGCGACAATACAGTGACCGGGATTTTTTGCGGATCAGTAGTGGCGAGAATAAATTTAACGTGTTCCGGCGGCTCTTCTAACGTCTTCAGCATCGCATTAAAAGCATGGTTGGTAAGCATGTGAACTTCGTCGATCATATAGACCTTGAAGCGCGCATTCGACGGTGCATACACCGCTTGCTCCAATAATTGCGCCATTTCATCCACACCCCGATTGGACGCCGCATCCATCTCGATGTAATCGACAAACCGCCCGGCATCAATCGCACTGCATGCATCGCATATCCCACATGGTTGCGAGGTGATGTCGCCATTGCCATCGGGGCCGATGCAATTAAGAGATTTTGCCAAAATACGCGAGAGCGTCGTTTTTCCAACACCGCGCGTACCGGTAAACAAATAAGCATGATGCAAGCGCTTGCTGTTAAGCGCATGCGTTAATGCGCGCACGACATGCTCTTGACCAACGAGCGTGCCAAAATTTTTGGGGCGGTATTTACGGGCGAGGACTTGATAAGACATGCCGTGATTTTACCGTAGATAGTTACCGCCGCAATTGATCATGCGCCGGTCTTTTTCGTTCCAGAAAAGGAGAGTGATATTTAAGCAGGCGTACAAATTTGTATTTAATCAGCGCTGGTATTTTGTTTGAGCCCTGAAGAAACGACCCACCCCAGATTGGCGCGGCACTCTTCAAATATAGCCACGTAATTAGTATCTTCAAGCGTGACAAGTATTTGACAAGGCCCCTTAAGCTGCCTATAATGCTCTCCTTTCGGGTCGTTAGCTCAGCTGGTAGAGCAGCGGACTTTTAATCCGTTGGTCGCAGGTTCGAATCCCGCACGGCCTACCAGAAAACCAGCAAGAACATTAAAGGGTTACGTAAAAAACGTAGCCCTTTTTTATTATCCACTCCACTCGACTCACGTATCGCTTTGGCCGCCACCCAACATGCGCATACCTTCTTTTTTACGTATAGGCGTATAGGCAGTTTGTTTAAGCGAGGTCCAACGCCAGAGCTGTTGGCATATCCTAAAGCGCATCGAGCAGACGTCACGTCTGCTCGATGCGCTTTTAGTGACGGTCACAGAGTACTCCCCCCCGTGGCGACCACTTTTAAAGAAGCGTTGGGGCGATACGTGACTGTTTTTCTTGTCAAAAAAGTTGGCATGGTATAGTCAACATATCACCTCAACGAGTAGATCTGCCTGCCCATGTCCCAAATCATTCAGCGCCGCAAACTCTACGAAGAGGTACTAGACCGGTTGATGGTACGCATTCGCTCAGGAGAGATGCCTCCGGGGAGCCATCTACCTTCCGAACGGGACCTCATGGAAATGTATGGCGTCGGACGTCCTGCCGTGAGAGAAGCGCTGCAAGCCATGGAGCGTTCTGGGATTGTCGAAATTGCGCACGGTGAACGTGCCCGCGTCGTGGTTCCCACAGCAGAAGACTTAATCGGACAGATTGCTGGGGGGGCAGCGCATCTGTTGCGGGCTCAGCCCGACATGTTGAAACACTTAATAGAAGCGCGCGTGTTTTTAGAAACCAACACTGCGAGAATAGCCGCCGAGCGCGCCACAAATGAACAGATCGCGCAATTACAACTCACGATTACGCAACAACGTGAATCGATCATAGACCGGGCAGTTTTTGTCGATCGCGACATGGAGTTTCACCGTGCCATTGCAGAAATTAGCGGCAATCCGATCTTCCCTGCGATTGTCCAATCCTTATTCCGCTGGGCCAGTGAATACTATGAACCGATGGTACGCGCACCTGGCGTTGAAGAACTAACCTTAATCGAGCATCAATCGATCGTTGATGCCATTGCTAAGCATGACAGCAATGGGGCCGCAGAAGCGATGGCGCGCCACTTGAACCGTGTTAACGCACTGTATCGGCAGCTTACGCCAACTTAAACCACGCTGGTCAAAAATCATTGAGATAGCACAACCTTGATTTGTGTGCCCCGCAAAGCGCCATCTGATCCAATAAGTAATAGTCGTTCAAGCTGCGGCACTACATGCAACTCTCCCGTTCTCATGCTGTGGTGCTCGTCCCGGCAACCACATCACAAAAGAAAGACTGCCCGCCGATCTGGCCCCCTTTGAGCACAATTTGCAATCCATCGCGTCGCACCTGCTCGGACCAGGCACGACACAAAGGCGCTCCCGGTGCCATCGGAGCCAATACGCTGAGTGCGGATATTCCCAGGGCGCTGGCGACTTCACCCGAGCTATCACCACCGGCTACAACAATGCGCTGTAGATCGACTTGATCGAGCAGCCGACACATGACTGCAGCAAGCGCAGTTCCGATACGACGGGCAGCATCGGCGCGACTCAAGCCTGCCTTGACTGCAATCGCGTCGAAGTGGACGACACTCGGGTCGTCCGGTCCTTCCGCGCTATACACCAATGCGCTAACACCACGTTCGATCGCAGCAGCAGCAGCGACAACGACACGCTTGATCTCATCTTCCGTTGTTTGCCGATTCAACGCGCGCTCTAAATCCAGACGTTCCGTATGAAAGCCGTTAGCACGAGCCCAAGCAATTTGTTGCGCGGTCACCGGCGAGCAACTTCCGCTCACTACCGCAATCGCCGGGACACGTTCGGCGACCGGGAAGGAGACTTGCGCGGGCAGCAAACCCAACTCACGCCAGTGAGAAACCAGTGCATATTGAAGGCCGGATGAAGAGGCAGTAAACACCCCTTCGCCACGCTGCTGCCAAACCAAGCGGCCCGCAGCTAACAGGGTCTCTTCATCTAGTACATCACACATCACTACCGGCACGTCATCACCGGCCAATGCCTGCAAACGTTGATCCGCACTACCCTGCCTTAATTGCACGATATCAAGCAATTCGATGCGCCGACTGGTTTGCCCCCGCAGATGCACACGCAGGTCGGCCTCTTTCATTGGCGTGACCGGATGACGCGCCATGGTGGGATGCCGGTCGATACGATAACCAACACCATCCACTGCGGCAAACAAGTTTCCAAAGGCCTGATAGCGCTTCAAACGTGGTGCGCCAATAATCATGGGTGACCAGCGACCGCGCATCTGCTCCACGCCAATATCGATGGCGCAGCCGATTGAACCGGTCTCAGCCGATGAATCAAAGGTCGAGCAAACTTTGTATTGGAGAATAGGCGCACCGAGCGCAGCCAAGCTGGCCAATGCTGCTGATAATTCCGATTTCATCCATGCAGGATTGCGGCCGCGCGAGGAACCAGCCAGCCCAACGCAGCGCACATTAGGAAAGCGCGCCAACATCGCTTGGTTCGGCGTTTCCAGAAACAATACAGTCGCTACCCCAGCAACACTCAAGGCATCCATGGCGTCGGTTGAACCGGTGAAATCATCGCCGTAATAAGTGAGCAGCAAGCCATCCGGCCATGCGGCGGGCTTTTGCAGCGGAGCAGTCATTACCAAAAACCCAGCGCGTCGCGCAGTGCCGGACTACGTTCCGCATGCTGTGCCAAGGGCACGCCCGCTATCGCTGCCACCCATGCCTCACGTAACGCCGTGACACCGGCCGCAACACCGCCAGGGTGGCCGAAGATGCCGCCGCCCGCTGCATGAATCAGGTCGGCGCACCCAAGCGCCGCATAGGTTTCTGCAGCTTGCAAACCCGTTTGTCCTGAGCTAAACACCGGCATCGCTTGCATGGCAGCCTCCGGCCTTACTGGGGCCAGTACCGAACGCGCCGCAGCTATAACAGTCTCGTCAGGCTCGCTAAATTTGTTACGTAAACCGTTGACATGCAAATGATCGGCACCAGCCAAACGCCAAATCATTTGCCAAGGTGCGTAATCCCATCCCAACTGAGGACAGCGGCTCAAGTAGCCCCATCCGGCACGATGCGCGTGAATAGGCAATTGTGAATGCCGACGTAATTCGCGCAAACCAACGAGGCCGACAGAATTCAGGCACACCATCACGCAAGTACCGCCTTCAGCCAGCACCAGGTCATGACGACGGCGCATCTCGTCGAGGTCGCCTGTCAAATTAAAAGCCACCATGGCCTTCTTGCCGCAGCGTTGGGCTTCTTCATTGACCACGCGCATGACAGCACGCACCCGCTGGTCGAACGGACAATAGGTGCCGTCAGCTTGTAGCTCGTCATCCTTGATGAAATCTATTCCACCGGCGACCAGTTGCCGCACTTGCTGCGCCGTCTCTTCGACAGAAAGACCGACGCTGGGCTTGATGATGGTACCGATCAAGGGGCCGGTCGTGACGTTCGCCAGCTTGCGTGTGCCGGCGATCCCAAAAGCGGGCCCCGGATACGCTGCAACAAAGGCAGCAGGAAGAGTGATGCCAGTCAATCGCAATCCCGAGACTTGACGCAGTTCGAACAAATTACCTGCGATAGTTGAAAGCAAGTTCGGTAGCGACGCACCGATATTTTCCAACGGCCACGACAACTCAAGCAAACAGCGCCGGTATGTTGTTGAACTCATTCCACCCAATAGACTGGGTGAAGCGACTTCATCTAATGTTTCCAGTCGTTCGACGCGGGCACCCGAGCGCTCCTTGAGCGCGGGCGTTTCGGTGGGAAGCGCTACAAAAGTGCCGCTTGACTGTTCCCCGGCAATGACCTGGGCTGCACGCGCCGGGTCGTCCCCGGTTTCAAGCCAGTAAGTTGCGTGTATCCGTTCACTCACTCTATTTCCTCCCCATTTGCTTGACCTGGGCTGCCGCTCTAAACGCATAAACGCGCATCGCCGCAGCCGTAAATTCCTGTTTGTCGTTTCAGATTAATTTTGGATGATCGTCTTAGGTAATTCTACGAATGCTTTCGGCGATCTCATCACGGTCAAACACCTTCAGCCAGTCGTCACGCATCAGGCGCGGCTTGCCAAATTCGATAGCCTTGTTGCACGCATCCGAGAATGCGCCGGGAATTTCATTGAAGATAACCGCGCCCAAAATATTCATATGTCCGAGCAAGAAATCCCGTGCCGCTTCTGCAGGGACACCGCGCCGTATCGTCTCGTCCATGGCTTCGCGCATGACTGCCAGCAAGGTAGCGCAAACGGTTTCTGACAGGCCTGGCTCAAGTAATGCCATCTGTTCGACGGTGAGGCGGTAGGAACGCATGATCGGCGCATAAATGACCTTGGCGACCGCCTCTCCCAGATCAAACGCTTCTTCTGGGCCTTGCATAAGTGCGCTAGTGATCGATTGTTTTGCGGCGCCGCCACCAAAATAATCTTTGCGCCCTTCTGGCGTCGTTTCATCATTGAAAATAGGTGGGTGGCAAGGATGCGCGACAAAATAGACCAGATCAGGACGGTCCGGCAAGTGACCGGCAAACGGTGCTGCCGCATCCAAGGTAATCACCATGACACCGGCGCGCAAACGCGGTGAAATCTCCGCTGCAATTTTTCCGATGAGGGTATCAGGAACAGCCAGAATCACCACGTCAACACCGTCAAGCGCCACATCCACGCCTATGCAATTGATTCCAAGCTCGTCTTTCAAACGCTGCTGTCCGACCCTACTCACTTCAACGTGCGCCACCCGGTAATCTGATTTCTGCAGATTCTTGGCAAGACGCACACCCATTTTTCCACCTGCGCCGAACAAGGCGATTTTTTCATTCATTACCATCTCCAATTAGTTTAAAAAAATTATGCGGCATGACGTATTTAAAATACTTGATTGGGTAGCCTATGCATCATTGGCGCCACTCTGATCAATCAAATATTTTTATCATGTAACTGGTATGATGAGTATATCACCGTATTTTCTATCAAGGCAAGATTCCTGGTTTGGCTAGGTTTTTTTCCCCACCTTCTTTTCGCGCTCTTAATTCACTATTGCCATGAACAAATGTGCGCCCAAACAAGCGGCAACAACAAAATTATAATCAAGATTATTGACACACTCATATACTCATCATACCATTAGCATATACAAACAACCCCGTCTATAAAGCAGCTCCCTGATACAGAAGCGGGTACGTTAATTTGAAGTGCCATACGCTAGCAATGGCAGTACCAGCATCTCGGCGGCTTTATTGGCAGTCAAAAAACATGGGGCCCACTACAAATCGTGGTTGATACGACCATCCTCCATGAGGTTAAGTTGAGACATCGGATTAGCAGCACACGGTAAAGTCAGCCAGGACGGGTAAGCCGCACTGATCAGCATTGACGATCAACACGATTAATAGCGCCGTAGAGCAAAGTAATTTTTCATCAGCCGCCAGGGAGACACGCATGCCATTCATTCACACATTAGCTATCGCCAGTATTTCAGTTGCCGCACTGTGCATCACCCCGATCAAAGCCAATGCAGCAAATCTGATCGTGATCATTACCCCTTCACATGACAATCCCTTCTTCAAGGCAGAAGCGACTGCCGCCAATGAGCAAGCCAAGAAAATGGGCTACGACACATTAGTACTCATTCACAATGATGACGCCAACAAGCAAAATGAATTGTTTGATGCCGCTATTGCGCGCAAGGCCAAGGCCATTATTCTGGACAATGCGGGTTCCGAAGCCTCGATTTCTGCGGTTGAAAAGGCTAAAAAAGCAGGTATCCCCTCCTTCTTGATTGATCGTGAAATCAACAGCAACGGCATTGCCGTGAGCCAGATCGTGTCGAACAATTACCAAGGTGCACAACTAGGCGCGCAAGAATTCCTGAAAGTGATGAAGGGCAAAGGAAATTATGCGGAATTGGTAGGCCGCGAAGCTGACATCAATGCGAGCATCCGCTCCAAGGGGTATCACGACATCATAGACCGTGCCCCAGGCATGAAGCTGGTTGCCAAACAATCGGCAAACTGGAGCCAGCCGGAAGCGTTCAAAATCATGGAAAGCATCCTGCAGGCACATCCCGATATCCAAGGTGTCATTGCCGGCAACGATACGATGGCAATGGGAGCATGGGCTGCATTAAAAGCTGCCAAACGATCGGACGTCGTTGTTATTGGTTTCGACGGCGGCAACGATGTACGCGATTCGATCAAAGAAGGAGGCATCAAGGCTACCGTTCTGCAACCGGCATATCGCCAAGCCCAGCTGGCGGTTGAGCAAGCCGATAAGTACCTGAAAACCGGCAAAACAGGACTGCCTGAAAAACAGTTAATGGACTGCGTGTTAATTAACCCACGCAACGCGTCAAAACTGGATTCTTTCGGCCTTAAAAAATAAGCTGCTCATCAGTTGCCTAGCCACTATAAGGTATAGTCGCCGAAAATGAAGTAACAGAGAATAGCCGGGCACTTAGTGACATCATACTTAAGATAAGAAATGGTGAAATGGATGTGGTGTTGGCCGGGGACGGTGCAAGGCGGCCGGTGCGCCGCAGACATTCATCATTTCTTATCTGAGCGTACTAGCTACATCAAACACGCATCGGTCATTTGACAGGTTCGATTATCAGCAGACAGCTCAGCCCAGAATCCAGATATGAAAAAACGACCTCTACGCGCGCTGACCATGCTTGCCTTCACTATCACCACTTTGCTTGGCGGCTGTAAGCTCGTCAAGAATAGCGACATAGAAAACGCATCAAAAAAATCCAGCGACTCCTCATTCGCCAATCATTCCTTTGATCCCGCCTCCATGGTGAAGCAACTATGGACACCAAAAATCCTGCCCTACATCAATAAAAAAGCGATCGATTTCACCGTTTTGCTACCGGCAATACAAAAGGATGCCGATGTCGCCGGAAAGCAATACGGCTATCACGAAAAAGGCGAAGATGCGGCGTGGAATTTTGTCACAATCATCGAGGGACCTATCCTGGAAACCGCCCCCGATGGCGTCGCTCCCGCTTTGCGTATCGATACCAATGGGGATGGTAAAGCCGATGTCGAAATACAAATCGGGCCAATTTTCACTGGCACATCGCTACGCGATTCACTTGATTTCATCTCGTTCACCAGATTCGACAATCAAATCGATTTTGCCAAATTTGCTTCAGCGCTCAACGATCATGTGTATGCTACTGTCCTCAGCAATAAAATTACTGGCGACACGAAAGGTCGTCAAGTGAAAGTCACCGGCACATTTACCTATGACAGCGCAGCGGACATGCCCTCGGTAGTGCCCGTCGATTTTGCCTGGAAGACCTCCAAATGATCGCCACGGAAGCGCTGGCATTCCACACAACTGGGGATGACGACGATCAGCACAAAATCGTACTGCGCGTAGAGGATGTCACCAAAGTCTATCCAGGCACAATCGCGTTGAAAAATGTTGCCTTTGCAGTGCGTAAAGGTGCAGTCAACGTACTGGTCGGAGAAAATGGTGCGGGCAAATCCACCCTGATGAAAATCATTGCCGGTGTAGAACAGCCGACTACGGGTCGCGTGATGATTGGCGACACCGAAGTCCATCTCAATAGTACAGACGATGCTATTGCGCACGGCATCGGGATGGTGTTTCAGGAATTGAATTTATTCCCCAATCTGTCGATTGCCGAAAACATTTTTATCGCCAATGAAATCACCGGCGCCGGATTCAAGATTGATGTGGCAGAGCACAAACGCCGGGCCGCCGAACTGATGGCGCGCCTAGAACATCCTATCGATCCGGCAACCCTGGTTGGCGATCTGCGCATCGGCCAGCAGCAAATCGTCGAAATTGCCAAGGCCCTATCGAAAAATGCGCGCGTCTTGATCATGGATGAGCCAACCTCGGCGCTGAGCGCGACCGAAGTCGATATTCTGTTTCGTGTCATCAGTGAATTAAAGTTGCAAGGTGTGGCGATTGTTTATATCTCACACAGGCTGGAAGAACTGATCCGAATCGGTGACTATATTACTGTGCTACGCGACGGCCGTATCACTGGCAGCCAGAGCATGAACAATGTCGATGTAAAGTGGATCGTCAAGCAAATGGTCGGTGCTGAAACCAAGGATTTTTCCAGAGCGATGAACCACACATGGGGAGAAGAAATTCTCAATGTCAAGGATGTATGTCTCAGCCGGGATACGCAGGGCTATCTGGTAGATCATGTTTCGCTGTCCTTGCGTGCTGGTGAAATCGTGGGGATTTACGGCTTGATGGGGGCGGGCCGCACGGAATTGTTTGAATGCCTCTTTGGATTACACGAGCATGCACACGGCAGCATCGTGCTCAATGGTCATGCGCTCGAAGGAAAAACGGTTGCCCAGCGCATCGAACATGGCATGGCACTGATCCCGGAAGACCGCAAAGCGGAAGGACTTGTTTCCATCCTGTCGATCAGCAGCAATCTAACTCTATCGAGCCTGAATGACCTAGCGTCCGGATTTCATATCCATGCCACCAAGGAACAAACGACCATCCGGTCTTTTATCCGGGAATTGGCAATTAAGGTGGCCAATCCAGAACTCGAAGTAAGCGCATTAAGCGGCGGCAATCAGCAAAAAGTCGTGATCGGCCGGGCGCTGATGACCAAGCCCAAAGTACTACTGATGGACGAGCCGAGCCGTGGCATTGACGTGGGTGCAAAAGCTGATGTGTTCAAGGTCATGCGCGATCTCGCCTTTCAGGGTTTAGGCATTTTGTTCGTCACCTCCGATCTGGAAGAAGTGATGGCACTCTCCGACCGCATCATCGTCATGTCCAATGGTCGCATTACCGCAGAATTTGATCGTGAAGAAGCGACCGAGAATGCGCTGGTTAGTGCGTCGGCTGTTGGCCACCTTAATCAGAATATGCAAAATACCCAGAATACGCACAGCGATCACAGCCACGCCGCATTAACATTTCAGGAGACTGTCAGGCAATGAACACCCCTTCCATCAGCGCAACCATGCCGAATCCCAAAAAAATGCAAGGAGCGCCGGTCTTACTCGTTCTTAAACTGCGCACACTCATTGCGTTATTTGCCGTTCTTATTTTCTTTTCCGTGGCCATTCCGGATTTTTTGAATCTGGCCAACATACTTATCCTCTCTAAACACGTAGCGCTGAACGCATTGCTGGCCATTGGCATGACATATGTCATTATTTCCGGCGGGATTGATTTGTCGGTCGGCTCAATCGCAGGTCTAAGCGGCATGGTGGCGGGTGGATTGATTTTGCATGGCATCAATCTCGGGACGTACACGCTTTTCCTGAATGTGCCTGGCATCATCTGCCTTACATTATTGATCGGCATTGCCATCGGCGCGGTGAACGGCTTCCTGATTACGCGCTTGAATGTTGCGCCGTTCATCGCTACGCTGGGAACGCTGTACATTGCGCGCGGTGCCGCGCTGTTGTCGTCGGATGGCGCTACTTTCCCGAACCTGGTCGGCAATGAAGCCTATGGCACCACCGGTTTCCCTCTATTGGGTTCTGCCAGTTTTCTCGGCATTCCCTTGCTGATCTGGTTGCTGATCATCGTTGGTTGCGGAGCCGCCTATCTGGCCGCGAAAACACCATTGGGGCGTCACATTTATGCGGTCGGCGGCAATGAACGCGCCGCAACGCTATCCGGCGTCAAGGTCAATCGCGTCAAAATGTTTGTGTATATGTTTTCAGGTTTTTGCGCGGCATTGGTCGGGCTGGTGATCGCCTCTCAATTGGTAGCATCCCATCCGCTAACGGGTGAAACGTTTGAACTTAATGCCATTGCTGCGGCAGTCTTGGGTGGCACATCGATGTCGGGCGGGCGCGGCAAAATCGCTGGTACGATTATCGGCGCCTTTGTCATTGGAATCTTATCGGACGGTATGGTGATGATGGGCGTGAGCGCATTTTGGCAAACGGTGATCAAGGGCTTGGTCATCATCACTGCCGTCGTGATTGACCAAATGCAGCACCGCATGCAGCAACGCTTCGCACTTCGCCAACAAGCACTCATTGGAAGCTGACGATGGCAGATAAAATCTTAAGAGGCGCCTTGATCGGCTGTGGCTTTTTTGCTCAAAATCATCTGCATGCCTGGAGAGATCTGGAGGGTGTCGAGATTGTCGCACTATGCGATGCCGATGCGGAGCGCCTAGACCTCAGTGGTAAAGCATTTGGCATCAGCCATTTGTATAGCGATGCCGCCACCATGCTGGCGTATGAGCGACTTGACTTCGTTGATATCGCCACCACTGTCAACAGCCATCGGGTATTGGTGGAGATGGCCGCTCAAGCCGGTGTCGGCGTCATTTGTCAAAAGCCGTTTGCCGCATCGCTGGCAGAAGCCCATGCCATGGCCGCTTGCTGCGCGCGGGCTGGTGTTCCGCTAATGGTGCATGAGAATTTCCGGTGGCAGACTCCCATTCTGGCCCTGCGCTCAGCATTGGAAGAGAGAGTAATCGGGCAAGCATTTTGGGGGCGCGTGTCGTTCCGCTCGGCCTACGATGTGTATAGCGGCCAGCCGTATCTGGCAACTGACGAGCGCTTCATTATTCAAGACTTGGGCATCCATATTTTGGACATCGCGCGGTGTCTGTTCGGCGATGTCGCGCAGCTCAGTGCGACCACGCGGCGCGTCAATCCCAAGATCGCCGGTGAAGATGTCGCGACAATATTGTCGACCCATCGCAATGGCATCACCAGCGTGGTCGATTGCAGCTACGCGACCCAGCTGGCACAAGATCCGTTTCCTCAAACGCTGGTTGAAATTGATGGCGCCGAGGGCACATTAAGACTACTTCCCGGTTATCGACTACAGATTCATAACCAATCCGGCACCACCACGATCGATTGCCAACCGCCGCTACTGCCCTGGGCTGAATATCCCTGGCACAATATCCAAGGCAGCGTTTTCAACATCCAGCAACACTGGGTTGAATGCCTGCGGCAAGGGCATGAACCGGCCACCTCAGGGCGTGATAATTTACAGACGCTGGCATTAGTAGAGGCCGCTTATCAATCTGCCAGCCGGCAACAAGCCACGATCGCCATCGCACCCTGAATCATGATATCCGCGCCAGAACGATGTCTGCTTTACTATGGAACGGACCATGCCTCCAACACAGGGCAACGATTATCCGCTGGCTTGTTGACACTGGATTTTATCGATGGCGGGCTACGCAATATCTGCTATGCCGGACACGAAGTACTGCGTGCCATCAACTATGTAGTACGCGATAAAGATTGGGGAACGTATGCGCCCGAAATCAGTCAACTAAAAATCACGCAACAGACATCCGGCTTTAGCGTGACGTATGCCGCTTGTTGTCGTGATGTGAACGGGCAATTGCTGCACTACGCGGTCAGCATTATCGGCGCCTCCACCGGTACATTGCGATTTGATGCGCATTACAAAACCGCGACCCATTTCCTGACCTGCCGTAACGGCTTTTGCGTACTGCATCCGATTGGCGGTGTTGCAGGAAAAGCGGTCACGATCAGGCATACCGATGGCAGCAATGAGGTATCGGTCTTCCCTGCATTGATCGCACCCTGGCAACCCTTCAAGGACATCCAAGCGATATCTCATCAAGTCATTGAAGGCTTGCAGGCGACGTGCCGGTTGGAAGGCGATGTGTTTGAAATGGAAGACCAGCGCAACTGGTCCGATGCGTCGTACAAAACTTATGTGCGACCACTCGCACGTCCTTGGCCTTATCTGATCCCACAAGGAGAAACCGGCACGCAATCGGTCTGCCTGGACATGCAAGACACTGCAGCTCGCTCCACGATATCACTGCAGCCGGTTTCCACGCATCACACCATTATCACGGTTCGGCCATCGACAAAGTACCTGCCAAAAATTGGTCTTTCCATCGCGCCTGAGGATGTCGAAACAAGCTTGACCAATATCGCCCATCTGCATGCACTCGCGCCGCAAGTCATGCTGTGTCACTTCGACCCGACCAATGGCCACGGCGTCGAGGCGCTTGCCGGTTTTGCGGCTATCGCAAACCAATATCGTGGCGAATACATCCTCGAATGCGTACTCCCTGGACTGAACGATCCCAGCATCGAATTAACGGCAATTGCCGCACAACTGAAGACATCCACATTCAAGCCGGAGGGCATCGCCCTATGCCCCGCAATTGATCGCCAATCGGTTCCACCGGGCAGCCCATGGCCGCCTTGTCCACCGCTGGAGCAGGTTTATCGCGCGGCGCGTCATGCCTTCCCGGATCAGCGACTAGGCGGTGGAATGTTCAGTTACTTTACAGAACTCAATCGCAAGCGCCCGCCATGCGAACAACTGGACTGGATTACCCACGCCACCAATCCCATCGTGCATGCAGCCGACGATATGAGCGTGATGCAAACACTGGAAGCCATACCTCATATCACACGATCCTGCCGCGCCATAATAGGCGCCGATAAACCCTACTGGATAGGCCCGATCACGCTGGGCATGCGCCAAAATCCGTATGGCAGCCGCACCATGCCCAACCTTAACGGGCAACGTATTCCTATGGCTAGCAGCGACCCACGGCAAGGTGGCCTGTTCGGCGCAGCATGGCTGGCAGGTTATGCCGCGCAGATTGCGAGTGCTGGGATAGAAGTATTCATCTTGGGCGGACTCGGGGGGCCACGCGGCGTGCTGGAGTCTAGCCAAAACGCACCAATGCCGGACAAACAATTGCGGTGCACCCCAATTTTTCACGTGATCGCAGGACTGGCGAAGCTTGCCGGGACCACCCTGCTGGAATGTTGCAGTTCGCAGCCAGGAAAAATACTTGCCCTCGCCGGAATTGATCAATTGGGGCAGACCTCGATGTGGATCGCCAACCTGAGCGCAGTGTCACAATCATGCCAACTCGATGGCAATATTCCGAACACCCAGCCACTGGTCTTTGTTCTCGACGAACAAGGCTATCGACAAATATCTCCGGCATCAGAAAAATTTATCTTTCCCGCAAGCAATCGACATGCCATTGATAGGTTGGAGTTGCTACCGTATTCCTGCATTAATTTTATATGGACAGCACGATTGGAATGATCCGATAACTTACGCAAAGCGAACACATAGGGTGCGCCTCGCGCACCAGGTTCGGTACAGTCGTGCGAGTACTGATGTGCAAAGCGCGCACCTTACTGTCAAGGGATGGCCTCCGTCCTGCCATGAAAAAAATTAACAAGGTTGATCCTATGTTCCAATACGATCAGATTACAAGGAAGTTATTTTTTCGAAGCCATTTTTTAAACCAAAAGGAAGCAATATGCAAACGATGATGCAAGCGAAACAAGTACTGACAATGGATGGCCTAATGAAAATCGCGACAGCTGCCAAAGCCAACACACAGGGTTGGAAAGTCTCCATCGCGATAGTCGATGATGGCGGCAATCCGCTGTGGCTCAAACGCCTGGAAGGTGCAACACCGATCTCTGCCTATGTGGCCCAGGCAAAAGCACATAGCGCTGCACTTGGCCGACGCGAAACCAAGGGCTATGAAGACATGATCAACAAAGGACGTTTTGCATTCCTTAGTGCGCCCAAACTCGATGGCATGCTGGAAGGCGATGTGCCTATTATGTTCAATGGTCAATGTCTCGGTGCAGTAGGCGTATCCGGTGTGCAAGCGGTTGAAGACGCGCAAGTTGCCTTTGCAGGTGTTGCAGCAATCGCTGGCAACATACCCACCTAAGAAAAAATAAATACGAATGAAACCGCTTCTTGACCCGGCTCAGGCACCCACACAAATACAGTCGCAGTCGCAGCCGCAGATGCACGCACAGAGACATGCACGGCAGCGCAAAGTGGTTGCTGCGTTGCGCGCCGTACTGCCATTACGCAGCGTGCTGTTTAATGAGGAAGACACACGCCCTTACGAGTGCGATGGCTTGTCGGCCTATCGGCAATTGCCGATGGTCGTCGCACTGCCGGAAACCGAGAATCAAGTCGTCGCCATTTTACAAATCTGTTTTGCATTGAAAATACCGATCGTGCCGCGTGGCGCCGGTACCGGCCTGTCCGGCGGTGCACGTCCGCTTGCCGATGGCGTAGTGTTGTCGACCGCACGCCTGAATCGCATCGTTCGCGTCGATGCCTACGCCAGGACCGCCGTGGTACAGCCGGGGGTGCGCAACCTCGCCATTTCAGAAGCGGCAGCGCCCCACGGACTCTATTACGCGCCCGATCCATCGTCCCAGATCGCCTGCACCATTGGCGGCAACGTTGCCGAGAATTCCGGCGGCGTGCATTGCCTGAAATATGGACTGACCATCCACAACGTACTGCGGGTGCGGATGATCACGATGGAAGGCGACATCGTTGAACTCGGCAGCGAGGCGCTCGACGCACCCGGGCTCGATCTGCTTGCCGTGTTTATCGGTTCCGAAGGCATGCTCGGCATCGTCACTGAAGTCACTGTCAAACTAATCCCCAAGCCACAAACGGCGCGCGTGATCATGGCCTCATTCGACGACGTGGTCAAAGGTGGTAATGCGGTCGCCAACATCATTGCTGCCGGCATCATCCCCGCCGGGCTAGAGATGATGGATCAAACCTCGTCGCGCATGGTTGAGCCTTTCGTTAAGGCAGGTTACGATCTGGACGCCGCAGCCATATTGTTGTGCGAATCCGATGGCACCATCGAAGAAGTCGAAGAAGAAATCGGGCGCATGAGCGCGGTGCTCCAGCAATCGGGCGCGAGCGCCATTGCCGTGTCGCAATCGGATGCCGAACGCATGAAATTTTGGTCGGGTCGGAAAAATGCCTTCCCGGCAGCGGGCCGTATTTCGCCCGACTACTACTGCATGGACGGCACCATTCCCCGCAAGCATCTGGGACAGGTATTGCTGGGCATTACTGCGATGGAGAAAAAATACAGCCTGCGCTGCGCCAATGTCTTTCATGCCGGCGACGGCAACTTGCATCCCTTGATCCTGTTCGACGCCAACCAACCCGGCGAATTCGAGCGCGCCGAATTATTCGGCGCCGACATACTGGAACTTTGCGTGGCAGTCGGCGGCACGATTACTGGCGAACATGGCGTCGGCATTGAAAAAATAAATTCCATGTGCGTGCAATTTTCCAGACAAGAGTGCGATGCATTTTTTGCGGTCAAAAAAGCGTTCGACAATACATCTCTGCTTAATCCAGACAAGGCAATCCCCACTTTGCAACGCTGTGCGGAATACGGAAAAATGCATGTACATCAAGGTCAGCTGAAGTTCGCCGATTTACCGCGTTTCTAAGCGCGGTACAGAATAGAAGTACACGATGGAACAAGTTATGAAACAAGTACTACAACAATTCCAGGAGCGTATCGCCACTGCCGCGCGTACCCGCACACCGCTGCGCTTGCACGGTGGCCGCAGCAAAGACTGGTACGGACAGGAATTATGCGGCGAATTATTCGATACGCGCGTCTATCGCGGCATCGTTGACTATGATCCATCCGAGCTCGTGATCACCGCACGTTGCGGCACGCCATTGTTCGAGCTGGAACAAGTATTGGCGGAGCAAAACCAGATGCTCGCTTTCGAGCCGCCGCACTTCGGTGCCGCCACCGTAGGCGGAATGGTCGCCAGCGGATTGTCCGGCCCGCGTCGTCAAAGCGTCGGTGCAGTGCGCGATTTCGTACTCGGCGCGAACCTGCTCGACGGTAAGGGAGATATCCTGCATTTCGGCGGGAGCGTCATGAAAAACGTCGCCGGTTACGATGTCTCACGCCTGTTGGCGGGTTCACTCGGCACGCTCGGTCTGATACTGCAAGTGTCGCTCAAAGTATTGCCTAAGCCATTCTTTGAAACCTCGCTACGCTTCCAACTCAATCAAACCGATGCGCTGACACGACTGAACACATGGGGCGGCCAGGCATTGCCGATTTCAGCCAGTGCCTGGCATGACGACATTTTGACCCTCCGTTTGTCCGGCGCTGCTGCAGCAGTGAAGATTGCCCGCATTCAGTTAGGCGGTGAAGAATTGTCCGGGGCCGAATCGTTCTGGCACAAGCTGCGCGAACAAGGCCATCATTTTTTTACGAACAATCATGAGAGTGGTCTGTGGCGTCTATCGCTACCGAGCACCACCCAGCCCATCCTCTTGCCAGGCCAACAGTTGGTTGAATGGGGTGGTGCCCAGCGCTGGCTGTATAGCAACGCCGATCACGCCACTGTCCGCGCTGCTGCAATTGAGCATGGCGGGCACGCGACCTTATTCAAAGGCGGCGATAAAAACGTCTATGTATTCCAGCCGCTTCCACCCACGCTCGCCACCATCCATCAACGCCTGAAAGTGGCATTTGATCCCGCCGGGATTTTCAATGCAGGCCGCATGTATAGAACGCATAACAAAAGCTGACGATGCAAACCAATCTCGCCGATTTCATCAAGAACACACGCGAAGGCCAAGAGGCCGACGCCATTTTGCGCAGCTGCGTCCATTGCGGCTTTTGCACCGCGACGTGCCCGACTTATCAATTGACAGGCGACGAACTGGACGGTCCGCGAGGCCGCATTTACCTCATCAAGCAAGTACTCGAAGGAAAAACTGCGACGGTCAAAACGCAGACCCATCTGGATCGCTGCCTGACTTGCCGCAATTGCGAAACGACTTGCCCTTCCGGCGTGCAATATGGCCGCCTCATCGATATCGGTCGCAAGGTCGTTGACGAACAAGTACCGCGCTCTCTTGCGCAGCGATTGTTGCGCAATACCCTGAAAGAATTGATGACGCGCAAATGGCTATTTACGCCAGCCATGAGAGCAGGGCAAATGGTACGCCCGCTACTCCCCCCATTTTTGAAAAGCAAAATACCAGCCAGAGAACAAGCCGGCACGTGGCCTCGGACCCCGCATCGACGCAAGATGCTGCTATTGGATGGCTGCGTACAACCGGCAATGTCACCCAACATCAACGCCGCCACCGCACGCGTACTCGATGCGCTGGATGTGCAAGTGATGATTGCCCCCAAGGCGGGATGCTGCGGAGCGATCCGGTACCATCTCAATGACCATGAAAGTGCGCTGGATGACATGCGGCGCAATATCGATGCCTGGTGGCCCATTCTCGATCTCGATAACCCCGATGGTAAAAATATCGAAGCCATCATCATGACCGCATCGGGTTGCGGCGCGACGGTGAAAGAGTACGGTTATCTGCTGGCACACGATAAAACCTACGCCAGCAAGGCCGCGCAAGTATCAGCGCTGACACGCGACCTGAGCGAGATTCTGCCGGGTTTCGAAAACCAATTACAACAAAAATTGGCAGGAAAAAGAAGCCTGCGGGTGGCTTATCATCCGCCTTGCACTTTGCAGCATGGCCAACAAATACGTGGCAACACCGAGAAAATTTTGCGTCTGGCGGGGGTCGATGTACAACTGTGTGCGGATAGCCATTTATGTTGCGGCTCAGCGGGAACGTATTCCGTTTTGCAGCCCGCCTTAGCGTATCGATTAAGGGACAACAAGATAGCCAATCTCGCAGCAACAAAACCGGACGTGATTGCTTCGGCCAATATTGGTTGCCTGACGCATTTGCAGTCAGGCACGGACATCCCTGTCAGACATTGGATTGAGTTGATTGATAGTGCCCTTCATAAAGTGCCATAAATTCGTTCTTATGCACATTCTAAAATGGTGATCACTCTGTGCGCTTGCTCCCCCTCACGCCAGAAAGAGCAATATCAGTTCCGTTGAATCAGTCGGGTCATGGCTGCCGTGTAATCCGCAATGCCATATACGGCCGGTCTGGCAATGTAACGCTGCGCCCCTCTTTATCGACAAACATGTAGTTGTCCTTTTTTTCCACTTCAAACACATCGTTTACAGGAGTAATCGTCATGTTCCATGTGTCGATAACCTCTACCTTAAATTTCATGCCGTCCTTGAGTTCGGCTTTGTAAAGCGCAAACGGCCACGTAGTATGGTTTTCGCGCCCAAAATAAGCGAGGTAATAGGTTCCGCGCTTTCCGGCAAATGGATAATCTATTCCCGGGTCGATGGGATCGAGTCCGTCGGCTGGCCCCTCCTCCATGATCTTGCGTAAAAATGCAATCCTTGCGACGCTTTGACCGCGCAACACGCCACCCTTATCCAACCATGTGCTTCCATCTTTAGCATCGAGATAACTTTCACTATGCCCTACATAAGTACCGGCAATGGTGCCCTCCCAAAAGCGCAGTACCATTTCTTCGGCCGATAGTTGACCCCAGCGCTGCGGCAAATTCCCTTCATACTTGACCTCATCAAATACGATTGGTTTGCGATAGACATCGCGAAAGACCGCTGCCCGCCCAAAGTCTTCAGCTGCCGAACCACTCTGGATGCTCGCGTGTGTCACCCACGGCTGCGTTTGATTATAGAAAGTCATGCCGTTATGAATGGAGCGCAAGTGATCGTAGGGATCCGACGATTGCACAATTTGGAAAAAGCGATCCCAGTCAGCCGCTGTTTTCTCTGTCATGAAATCGAACTCGTTAGCCATTGACCACCAGACATTGCGATAAGCAGCCAGGCGTGCGACGACATAGCGTAGATAGCGATCATCGGCTTCTGCTGGCATGCGGTCAAAACCCCATTGCCCTTTGTCGTAAGGATGAAACAGGATAATGTCAGCCTCGATACCCAGTGCGCGCAGTTGACCGATACGCTGTTCCACATGACGAAAGTACGCCGGGTTAAAGCGGGTGAAATCCCACTTAGTCGGCGGCGTTCCTGCAAAAGGAAAAGAGACGGGATGATTTTGTCGCTGTGGGAAAATAGCCATTCGTAATTTATTAAAAGGTGTTGTAGCAAGTGTTTTCAGTGTCTGCTCTTGCAGCACATCTCCATGATGCATCCACGCGTAACTAGTCGTACCAATCTGGCGGAACGGCGTGTCGTCCGCATACGCAAAGTGAAATGTATTGCGCACGCGTACTGGGCCGTGGTTGCCTGCGCTCGCAGCAGTGACTGTGAAAATTCCGGTCTTGCCTTGCAACTCAGGTCGATTGCTGGTCGTTTCATAGCGCCACTCGCCACCTACCTCGGGCATGAAACGAATTTTGTAGATGCCGTCACCATCGTAAAAACCGGTGGCCTGTACGGTGCGCTGACCATGCATAAACGTTGCCCACAACGTGACGTCGGTGAATGGATTACCGTCAACAGGACCGGCAAGCTTTAGTTCAAAGAAATCCCATCGCTCAACATTGGTGTGCGCTGACTTCACTGAAGACACAACGGAAGACGTGCTGGCTATCTTTGGTACCGAAACAGTAGAGGCAAAAATAGGCGCCTGACCCCAAGCCACAGACACAACAAGTATTGTGCAGATAAGGAGTATGCGACGCGAGAGAGAAATGATCATATTAGATGTCTGCTCACGGAAGTCGTACAATTCTCAACGCCATATAGGGTCTTCCCGGCAGCGCAATGCTGCGGCCATCTTTATCGGCAAACAGGTAGTTGCCGCGCTTCTTCACTTCAAATACCCCATCCACCGACGTAATCGTCATATTCCATGTATCGATTACCTCAGCCTTGAATTTCATGCCGTCCTTAAGTTCAGCTTTATAAAGTTCAAACGGCCATGTAGTGCGTGCATCGCGCCCAAAGTAGCCCAGATAATATTGCCCGCGTTTGCCAGCAAACGGGTAATCCTGCCATTTATCAATAGGATCCAATCCGTCGGCTGGACCGTCTTCCATGATTTTGCGTAGGAATGCTAGCCGTGCTGCGCTTTGTCCATGCAGCACACCGCCTTTGGCCCACCAGATAATTTCGTTGGGATCGAGATAGCTTTCACTGTGTCCCACGTAAGTGCCGGCGATCGTACCCTGCCAGAAACGCAGTACCATATCTTCAGCCGAAAGATTACCCCAGCGCTGTGGCAAGTTACCCTCGTATTTGACCTCATCAAACACGATTGGCTTACGATAAATGTCGCGGTAGATCACCGCGCGTTCAAAATCTTCGGCGGCAGATCCGCTCTGGATGCTTACATGAGTCACCCACGGTTTCGTGTGGTTGTAAAGAATTGAGCCGTTATGGATGGAACGCAAGTGATGGTAGGGATCTGCCGCTTGCACTATTTGAAAAAACCGATCCCAATCCGTCGGTATTTTCTCCGTCATGAAATCGAACTCATTACCCATGGACCACCAGATATTGCGATAAGCAGCCAGCCGAGCGACGACATAGCGCAGATAGCGATCATCCGCTCCTGACGGCATGCGATCAAAACCCCAATGTCCCTTATCGTAGGGATGGAATAAGATAATGTCGGCCTCGATGCCGAGCGTTCGCAGTTGGCCGATACGTTGTTCTATGTGGCGAAAGTACGCCGGATTAAAGCGGGTGAAATCCCACTTCGCTGGGGCCGTCCCCTCAAAGGGATACAGAAGCGGCTCGTTTTTATTCCATTCATAGTGCTTTGGGAAAATGCACATCCGTAACTTGTTGAAAGGTGCGGTGGCTACTGTCTGTAAGGTCTGTTCTTCGAGCGCATCCCCCTGGTGTGTCCACGCATAACTAGTAGTCCCAATCTGGCGGAACGGTGTGCCATCGGCATAGGCGAAATGATACATATTGCGCACGCTGACCGGACCATGATTGTCTGCAGTGGGTGCCATAACGTTAAAGGAGCCTTTTTTTCCTCTTAAATCCGGCCGATTGCTTGTCGTTTCAAAGTACCACGTACCTACCATGTCCGGCATGAAACGAATCTTGTACACTCCCTCACCATCATAAAAGCCAGCAGCCTCGACCACACGCCCTCCCTGGCTAAACCTTCCAGATAACACGACCTCGGTAAACGGATTACCTTCTGCCGGTCCGATGAGTTTTATCTCAATTGCTCCCCATCGTTCAACATTGCCGCTTCCCGAGGGGAAAGTAGAAACCATTGGTTCTATTGATGGAGGTATCGCCGGTTGACTCCATGCGAGTTGGGACAAAAGACCAATGCTAAGGGCCTGTAGCAGTTTCTGACGAAATAATTTGTACATATCACCCCTTTTATTCGATTAATACTTATGATGCAAAAACCGCAGCCCAAGACATTAGTGCGACGTGATTACGCATCAAAACAACAAAGAAATCAAACGGAACATTTAAACTCATCAATTCATATGATGAGTTTAATGGCTGGGCATTTGGGCTGGACAAGGGGGGAATTTAGGCTCAGCAATCCGTTGTACGAAGCGATCATTCCACCAGCTGATTATTACAAATACAAAAGGAGAAAGAACTATGAATACCCGTACCAAATTTCCACCGAGACGCCTTTCATCAGCCATCGCGGTAGCGGTCCTTGTTTTAATGGATCAAGTATCAGCGCAATCCTTATCTCCGCCAGCCAGTCCTAATGGAAAAATCGAACTGATTGAAGTCACTGGTTCGCTCATCCGTCGAGTGGCAAATGAGGGGGCGCTGCCGATCACGAGTATTAAAGCTACTGAGCTGGAAGCACGCGGCAATACCGAACTGAAAGATCTTGTCTTGGAAATGCCGCAATCCTTATCGCTGGGTACAAACTCCGGCGCAGCGGGCCCAGTAGTGAACCTGCGTGGCCTGGGGCCCATGCGTACACTGACGCTACTGAACGGTCGCCGCTTAGCCAACGAACCGCTACAAGACCAGTATGTCAGCGTATCGGTCATTCCTCGTATGGCCCTTGATCGCGTCGAAACCCTGCGCGACGGCGCTTCCTCAATCTACGGTGCCGATGCTATCGGCGGTGTGGTGAACTTCAACACCAAGCGCGCATTTAAAGGCGTAGATATCAAAGCAGAACTGAACCAACCTGAAGCCAGCGGAGGGGGAGAAACTAAAGCTATCGGCTTCATCGCTGGCTTCGGCAATCTGGCAAAAGATGGCTGGAACGCATATGCCTCATTTGATCACCAGACCAAGTCGGCCCTATTTAAGGGTGACCGCCCCAAACTTTTCAGTCCTTCGGTTCTCAATAATCTGGGCGTGGGCCTACTCCCAGATAACAAAAACCAAAGCCCGACAGCCAATTTCGGTTTTTCGACTAGCGCCAACTCGAATTACAATCCCACGTTCGCTACAGGTTGCCTCGCACCTTACTCACTAGCAACGCTGGGGGCTGGCAGCGTCAGCGCCGTTCCAAGCTACTCCAATGCCGGTTGCGAACGCGACCCACTGTTCTTTGACGCCATAACCGATGGCAGCGAGATCACTAATGTATTCGGCAAGGCGAGCTGGAATTTATCTGCTAACCATAAACTCAGCTTGGAAGTACTACACTCGAATTTTATCGTGCAAAAGTACCGTGGTATGCAGACGCCGGGCAGTACGGCTCCCGCCACCACCTACAACATGCCATCGACCAGCAAGTTTTACCCCGGCAATGGCCTCACGCCAGCCGTGCAGGTAGTAGGCAGCAACACGGGTGCCAACTCGCCAGCCATGTTCATCGATCCGGCTAAAACGCCCGGTGTGGTCAGCAACCTGAATATGAATAACCGAAGCATTTTCTTTGTCTGGGGTCCGGCTGAACTTGGCTCGGCCTATCGCAACGATGAGCAATCCAATGACCGCATCGTGCTGGCAGCCGAAGGTACGGTCGCAGGCTGGGATTACCGTGCGGGTTTGAACTATGGCGCGTCCGAGCGCAACACGCGTGCAGGCGGCGGCTACATCCTGTACTCCAAGGCACAAGCAGGTTTCACCAACGGTACCCTCAATCCATTCGGGCTGCAAGATGCCGCCGGACTCGATTACCTGAAAAGCATTGAGGCCAGCGACTACACTTATCGCGTCAACCAAGCATTCAACCAAGGTATAGACGCGACCCTTTCCCGTGAAGTGATGACGCTTCCTGGAGGCGAGATGACGTTTGCAGCTTCGGCAGAATATCGCCGAGACGCCGCTCGCGTGTTTGGCGCACCAACCGACTACATCGCAAAAAACCCCGATGGCTCGCTGGCTATCGACAAATTCGGTATCGTGACCAAACATGATTTAGTGGGCGAATCCCCCATTGGCGTAGCCAAAAGACTACACCGTGACATCAGCTCGGCCGTCGTGGAAATAGAAGCGCCGGTGACAAAAATGCTGACATTGAATGCGGCGATCCGTGCAGACAATTACAGCGATCTCAAGGTCACGACGGTGAATCCAAAAATATCAGTCCGGCTTCAGCCCACCAAATCAGTGGTGCTGCGCGCTTCGGCGAACACGGGCTTCCGCGCCCCCTCTATCATGGACATTCAAAATCCTACGCCTGAAGTTCGTACCCAGATGATGGACGACCCCGTCCTGTGTCCAAGCGCTCAGCCAACGGTAACCAATACCGGTACCCCAGTAGCCGGCTACACAAGCGCCCAGGTTTGCAACGTCACTACGGACTACTGGACTAAGTCGCCAGACAACAGCTTCCTCAAGCCTGAGAAATCCAGGGGATTTTCGTTTGGTGTCGCACTTGAACCCCTCAAGAACCTGACCCTCACCGCCGACTACTGGGGTATTCTTGTCTCCGACGTTTTGGGCGCAGTAGCCATTGCTGAAGTCCAGCAAAATCCTGCTAAATACGTAGATCAGATTATCCGCAAAGCAGACGGCACTATCGACCATATCGTAGCCAGCCAGGCCAACCGCGGTCAAATGCGTATTCGCGGTGTCGATATGACAGCGGCCTACCAGTTCCCTGCAACCAAGATGGGTATCTTTAATGCCCGGCTCGATGGCAGCTACTATGAGAAATACGAGTTCACCGCAGAAAAGGGCGGCGTGTGGTTGCAGAACGTAGGCATCATCACGAACGACGGCCGCTTCGGTGGTTCCGGTTCGAATGCAGGCCTGGCCGGCATGCCTCAGATGAACTTCCGCTGGAAACATACTGCCTCCCTCGGCTGGCGCATGGGTTCGTGGAAAGCGCAAGTTTCTCAGCGCTACAACACCGGGCTGACCGACCTCACACCACGCGCCGGATCCACCTACACCGACGTAAAACCGTACAGTCAATACAACCTGACTGGGTCGTACTCCGGCTTCAAGGGTTTGACCCTCGGTTTAGCCGTTAACAACGTGACCAACGTCAACCCAATGGTGACCGCCAATTCGATCTATACCGGCTACATCACCAGTGCGGCAGACATCCTTGGACGCGCTTATAAGTTGACGGCTGGGTATAAGTTCTAAGCCAAGCTGCTCTCAGGTTCTCAACCTGGGGGCACTACGCTTGCAGGCGTGCTAGGCACCCGGACTTATCTTTTGGATGCCGCGATCTCTGCTTGCAGGCGCTCGTACTTGGCCTGCAATTGCTCTTTGGTTTCGCGCCAGGCGGGATTGAACGGGATGCAATTGACCGGGCAAACTTGCTGACATTGCGGCTCGTTGTAATGACCAACACATTCCGTACATTTATTGGGATCGATTTCGTAAATCTCCGGCCCCATGTAAATGGCGTCATTCGGACATTCCGGCTCGCAGACATCGCAGTTGATGCAATCATCGGTAATCAACAACGCCATTTTATTGCTCCGGCGAGGTCAAACGATGGGCTGCAATTTTTTCTTGCAGCCATTTATCGACTGAAGGAAAAACAAATTTGGAAACATCGCCGCCAAGCGTGGCAATCTCACGCACGATGGTGCCGGAAATAAATTGATACTGATCTGAAGGCGTCAAGAACATGGTTTCGACATCGGGCAACAGATAACGATTCATACCCGCCATTTGAAATTCATATTCGAAATCGGACACTGCACGCAACCCACGCAAAATCACACGTGCCTCATGTTCTCGCACAAAGTCTTTTAACAAGCCCGAAAAACTCTCCACTTTTACATTCGGGTAATGTCCCAAAACCTCGTTAGCGATAGTTAAGCGTTCATCCAGTGAAAAAAAAGGCCGTTTATTTTTGCTATCCGCCACGCCCACAATGAGCTGATCAAAAAGACCGGATGCACGCCGTACCAAATCCTCATGGCCGCGTGTAAGCGGATCGAAAGTTCCAGGATAAACAGCTGTGACCATCAAAATTCCCTGCAGATACACCGATATAGAACGCGCATTATGCCTGAAAACACAACTAGGCCTTAAGCTGGCTTTTTGCGTTGCAACAAATGAAAGAATACGATTCCAGCCTTGCCTTCCCGCACTACTTCCCACGGCGCTAGCCATACGGGAGCGCCCTCTAATTCAAAATCCATATCCTCCGTCGCAGCAAGCGATCCCTCGGATTCGGCATAGATCATGCCGTCTTCTGTCAGTAATCGTTCGCACAGAGGCAATGTCCGAATGAGCCAATCTTGATGATATGGCGGATCTAAAAAAATCAGATTGAAGCGTTCTCCGCGAGCCGCCATTGCCTGCGCAGTCGTGAGCGCGTCGGCTCGAACCAAATGTACCTGATCAGCACCCAGCTTCATTTTTATGATTTCGAGCTGTTTGATGACTGGCGTATGCACGTCAACCATAGTGACCGCCGCAACGCCACGACTAGCTGCTTCAAATCCCAGCGCCCCCGTTCCGGCAAAAAGATCCAGACAATGCAAGCGCTCCCAAGCACCGTCGATCAGGTGCCCAATCCAATTGAAAACCGTTTCCCGTACGCGGTCGGGCGTGGGACGCAAACCTTCTGCCTCCAACACCGGCAATGGGGTGCGCTTCCATAAGCCGCCGATGATACGTACTTGATGCCCCAGTTGAGGTCGCGCGCGTACGGGGGTTTTTGAAGGTTTCTTGGCAGTTTTTTGGGACATGGCAGGTATTTTTTGGCGACGTTTGGGGTCACGTAAGCAAGTTAAGGAATTCCACTTCCAGCCTCCATTGTAAAGGGCTTGATCGATACCGGAATATTTGTCGCACATCACCAAGACGGAGGGAATAAATTAGATACGTTATGCTCTGCTAAAATGCCTACGTTTCCATCTTCTCCGACCGCATTGCTGCATTTTTTTCGGCTTGCCCAACCTCATTCCTCATGTTTAGTTTCTTCAAAAAAAAACCAAAAGCCGACACTGCTTTTCCCCCGGAAACCACATCCGATTCCCTGGCACACCCTTCAGTCTCTTCTATAACATCGACCTTGCCTTTGTCGATGACAGCGGTGCCGCAAGTAGAAACAGATTCCCCACAAAAGAAATCATGGATAGCGCGCTTAAAAACAGGGCTTTCAAAAACTTCATCCAACCTGAGCTTATTGTTTGTCGGCGCAAAAATTGGCGATGCGTTGTACGAAGAACTGGAATCTGCCCTACTAATGGCGGACACCGGTGTAGAGGCAACGCAGTTTCTACTCGACGCGCTCAGAACCAAGGTTAAAGAAGAAAAACTCACTGAGGCCGAGCAGGTCAAAAATGCGCTTAAAACACTTCTCACTGCATTGTTGACGCCGCTACAAAAACCCCTCGAACTAGGTCGCCATCAACCACTGGTAAGCATGATCGCTGGAGTCAATGGCGCAGGGAAAACCACCACCATCGGCAAGCTTGCCAAACATCTGCAAGCGCACAACCAAAGTGTGTTACTAGCAGCAGGCGATACCTTTCGTGCTGCTGCCCGTGAACAGTTGGCGATCTGGGGTGAGCGTAATAACGTTACCGTCATTTCGCAAGAGTCCGGCGATCCGGCGGCCGTCGCTTTTGACGCGGTACAATCAGCTAAAGCACGCAAAATTGATGTCGTAATGGTCGATACCGCCGGGCGCTTGCCAACCCAACTGCACTTGATGGAAGAACTCAAAAAAATCAAGCGCGTAATTGGCAAAGACATGGCGTCTGCGCCACACGAAATTTTGCTCGTAATCGATGGTAATAATGGCCAAAATGCGCTGGCCCAAGTGAAGGCGTTCGACGATGCGCTCGGGCTAACCGGCCTGATTGTGACCAAACTCGATGGCAGTGCCAAAGGTGGCGTGATTGCGGCCATTGCGCGGACCCGGCCTATTCCCATCTATTTCATCGGTGTGGGTGAACAAATTGAAGACTTGCAACCTTTCATAGCACAAGAATTTGTCGATGCTTTATTAGATTAGTCCCCCTTATGATCCAATTTCAACATGTCTCCAAACGGTATTCCGTCGATGCCACTGCGCTGGACGATGTGTCTTTTTCCGTCGCTAAGGGTGAACTGATTTATTTGGTGGGTCCTTCCGGCGCGGGTAAGTCGACCCTGATGAAAATGATCGCCGCCATAGAACGTCCCACTGCTGGCAGCGTAAAAGTCAGCGGCCAGGATATCGGAAAACTAAAATCCACAGGTATCCCCTTCTTAAGACGCAACCTCGGCCTGATTTTTCAACAGCAACAATTGCTGCTGGATCGGTCGGTTCTCGCCAATATCATGTTGCCGCTGCTTGTAATTGGCGCATCCAAAACTGAAGCCGAAAGTCGCGCCTTCGCTGCGCTTGACCTAATCGGCTTAACCGGAAAGGCTAAATCACAACCGCTGGCATTATCTGGAGGAGAACAACAACGCGTTCTGATTGCCCGTGCCATTGTCAATCGTCCGCAGATCATTCTGGCGGATGAACCAACTGCCAATTTGGATCGCAATAGTGCCGCTCAAGTGCTGAACGCACTCAAGGCTTTTCATACCGCTGGTGTAACCCTCCTTATTTCCACCCATGATGAACCGGCTAACGACATTTCCGGACGCGTGATTCATCTGCAGCAAGGACAGCTTGTCGGCAGCATCGGGCAACCAATTTTGGCGGGTGCCGCATGAAAAACTGGCTCAGACAACACGCGTTTGCAGTAGAGTCCGCCCTTAGCCATGTGCGCCGGACACCCTTTAGTTTTACGTTGAATGGGGTGGTGGTAGCAATTGCCTTGGCGCTTCCTCTCGCGGGTCTAACCATCCTCGAAAACGTGCGCCCCATGTCGGAACACCTCACTATCGATCCAGAGATCAGTTTATTTCTAAAGATGAATCTGGCGCATGAGGATGCGCTTTCTTTAGAACCCTCCATTCGGAACATTTTAGAGAAAAATAAAAAATCCGCGAAGATCAGTTTCGTTTCCCGTGAAAAAGCACTCAAGGCTCTCAAGCAAAGAAATGGGCTACCAGATGTGATCGCTACTCTGGGTAGCAATCCTCTTCCTGACGGCTATGTTATCAAACTCGATAGTTTTAAGAATGCAGCTGATGCAATGCGCATCGACGAGATTGCAGGTGAGCTAAGGGCGTTGCCCGGAGTTGAATCAGCCCAGCTTGATTCAGCTTGGATTAAACGCCTGGCTGCACTATTGAACATCTTGCGAATGACTTTGTTATTTCTCGCAACGACCCTTGGCGTAGTGGTGATTGCAGTTGTGTTTAACACCATACGGCTGCAAGTAATGACCCAACTTGATGAAATTTCGGTGTCACGCCTGTTAGGCGCAACCGACGTCTTTATCCGCAGGCCATTTTTTTATACAGGCGCACTCCTTGGCTTGTGCTCAGGAACTATCGCTTTAGGGGCCGTAGCATTGGCCTTATCTCCTTTAAACGCCACAATTGCGGATTTTGCCCATCTCTATGCTTCACAGTTTCAGCTTGTGCCATTAAGCATAGCTGCCTCGTCTCTATTGCTGGTAATCAGTGGATTATTAGGCCTGGCTGGAGCATGGCTCTCGGTTAAACGACATCTGGCCCCTATTTCATCGTAAGCTATTTGACATTTCCGCTCCCACGTGACTGCCACAGCAAGCGACTCAATAACGAGCCCATTGCGTATTTCTGCCTCGTCCCAATGTGGGGTGCCGAACCGACCAAATAAAACACGGATGCCATGCTGTTACCAGAAATTAACTAATGCCATTAGCCGTAGTGATATCGAATTCCTTACAAATTTCCTCGGTGTCGAGTTCAAGCCACTCACGCATCAAAAAATACGCGGGGTTTTTGCTGGTAATTTTTCAAGACACATTTCCATCTCCTTGAAAAAATCCTTTTGCTCGAAGGTTGCATCCGGATTTTCCCACGCCCTCGGAACATCGCGCGTATGTCCATTGGAAAGAAAGAGCGCATCCATCATATCGTCTTCGGATTGCTCATTCTCGCTAACGCTGGAACATTCTCGTTTGGCCAAGCGGAGGGTGTCGATAATTTTATATTTAAAAATGCCCGTGACATAGGTACGTAATGACGATTGACCCGCAAAACGTACCAGCACCGGACGCATCCTTTCAAGTTGTTGATAAAATTCGTTGGTTGTACTCATGTGGCGGAAAGACTAGCTGATTGCACTCATATTGACAAGGATCACTAGAAATCTCATGGAACCAGCAACTCCCTACCGACTTGATATGCGTATTGGTACAATTGACCGCCCATTAGAATTTGGAGGTTCCAGCAATACATTACAAGAATTGAGAAAAGAAAAAGAACTTTCCCTGTAAAATTCTGAAAATTAATTTTCAGGAATTGCAATGTCCCATCTAACCAATCCGGAGTCGGATCCTAAAGGTGATTTGAGCACGGTTGCTCCGCAAATCAAGGCCCAGATACTGGCCGAAGCACTTCCGTATATTCGGAAATTTCATGGCAAAACCATCGTGATCAAGTACGGCGGCAACGCCATGACGGAAGAACATCTCAAGCATGGTTTTGCGCGCGACGTGATTTTGCTCAAGTTAGTTGGTATGAACCCGGTAGTCGTGCATGGTGGTGGGCCACAAATCGACAATGCGCTCAAAAAACTCGGCAAACAAGGAACATTTATCCAAGGGATGCGTATTACCGATGAAGAAACCATGGAGGTCGTCGAATGGGTGCTGGGCGGTGAAGTACAACAAGATATCGTGATGCTGATCAATCACTACGGTGGTCAGGCGGTGGGTTTGACCGGCAAGGACGGCGGCCTGATTCGTGCTCGTAAAATGCTGATGCCTGACAAAGAAAATCCTGGCGGATTTCTTGATATTGGTTTTGTGGGAGAAATTGACGCGATTAATCCCGCTGTCGTCAAAGCCCTACAAGATGACGCTTTTATTCCCATCATTTCGCCCATAGGATTCGGCGATGACGGTCAGGCGTATAACATCAATGCCGACGTAGTCGCCGGGAAAATAGCTGAGATACTAAAAGCCGAGAAGCTCATTTTGATGACCAATATCGCCGGTGTTCAAGACAAACAAGGCAAGCTGGTGACAGATTTATCAACCAGGGAAATTGACGAAATGTTTGCTGATGGAACCATATCGGGCGGTATGCTGCCTAAAATTTCATCCGCATTGGATGCGGCAAAATCAGGCGTAAATACAGTGCACATCATTGACGGACGAATCGAACATTCGCTGCTACTGGAAGTATTGACCGAACAAGCATTTGGCACGATGATTCGCTCACATTGATTGGGGGGGAATAGTCCTCCCCCCTCTCTATTAGGTTTTAATAAAGGGATTTCTCGGCGTCATGAAAAGCACGACAGGCCTTCATTTAGCGGAACGCTCATGCTATCCTTAGCCGCACGAAAGCAATCGATAGGCGCATGGTTTGTACGTTGAACCTTCTCCTATAGTATAGTAAGTTAATTCTCTAGATTTCAGGAACACTGTGGGGATTTTCTCCGTTTTCGGAAAAAAAGATCGTCAGAAAATATCATCGGACGATGAAAAAACCGCACTACGCAGCAAGCGTGATGAGGATGATGCTCGCCTAGCCGCAAGTAATGAGATTGAGCGCTCTAATAATGCCCAACAATCTCAGCGCAATATTGCCCGCTCAACGTCGATGAAAATTGACGCCATTGAGTCGGAGATGACTCTGGATATCCTCAAACCGGCTCCTTCTCGCAATAGTCAAACAAAACAAACTGCCCCTGACAGCCTGAGCGACGCACCAATCACCGCGCAACTTTTTGAAAGTACGCTACCGTTGATGCACATGCAATCGACCGATTACTTGCTCGACGGTAGCACGGGCGGGCCTTTGCTGCACGTGCAAGTATCCACTTCAGAGACCTGCGCAGCCATTGAAGAAGCCGCCGTATTGTATGCAAATGACCAAGCTGCGTTGGTCGAACACATGTTGCAAGATGCCATTTTGGAAGACAAACTAGGCAACGCAACCCGCAATGCCTGGTGGATGCTATTCGATTTATACCAAATTACAGGCAAGCAATTGCAATTCGATAGCCTCTCGATTGATTACGCCAGTAAATTCGAAACATCACCGCCAGCGTGGGCCGCCAACTTGCGCGCAGATGAGAAGAAAACATCCTCCAAGCAGGGAGCCGCAACCCCCTCAGTCGCTTTTGCCGGCGTGCTCGACAACAGCATTTCAAAACAGCTGGAACGAGTCCAGAAGCTGAGCGAAAAAAATCAACTTTTCCGCTTGGAATTTTCTCGCGTAACTGAAGTTGACCCAGTCGGATGTGCGCTATTACTGGAAGCACTCAAAGGACTCCAGAAATCTGAGAGGAATATGGTACTAGTAGGAGCATCCGAGCTCGCGCAAAAAATACGCGGGATCATCGAAGTCGGTCGACGCGATGAATCTGAAGCACCTTGGCTATTGCTAATGGAAATTTTGCAATTGCTTAATCTTGAAAACGAATTTGAAGAAGCCAGTATCGATTACTGTGTCACATTTGAGGTGTCACCGCCTGCCTTTGTAGCACCAAAATCCAATAAAATTACCACTGCAGCAGTCGAAACCGCCCTGCCGATCACAGTGCTGGATCGTTTCGTAATGCCGTCCGTCATTCAAGGAAGTATCAGTCCGTTGATTCATTCAATTACGGAATTTGCCGGTATGCACCAGCGTGTTGTGCTCGATTGCGCGGGCCTGACCCGCGTTGATTTTACTTCTGCAGGTCAACTATTAAACGGCCTGGCGCCTTTGGCTACTGCAGGAAAATCTATTGAATTTCAAGATGTCAACCATTTAGTGGCTGCCCTTCTCCATGTGATGAGCATTGATTCAATCGCAAAAATCTTTCCTCACAAATACTAAGACTAAGCAAAAAAAACTTGAGCAATCAGATATGCGGACAAAGATGCGAGGCATACAGCGCCCTTTCAGCTTGCCGTACTTGCATTAACCTATTCCACCCCCATTTTCCACTCAATAAAAATTTAATTGGCAGCACAAAGCGGCACATTTCCTTGAGGAAAACATGGAACAATTTCATGGCACTACGATCTTGTCAGTTCGGCGCGGCAATATGGTTGCCATTGGAGGTGATGGCCAAGTAACACTCGGCAATATCGTCATGAAAGGCAGCGCACGCAAAGTGCGCAAGTTATATCACGGCAAGGTATTGGTCGGATTTGCTGGTGGCACCGCAGATGCATTTACCTTGCTCGACCGCTTCGAAGCCAAGCTAGAAAAGCATCAAGGCAATCTGATGCGCTCCTCGGTTGAACTGGCTAAGGACTGGCGTACCGACCGCATATTGCGTCGGCTGGAAGCAATGCTGCTGGTCGCTGACCGTGAATCAACATTGATCATTACCGGTAACGGCGATGTCCTCGAGCCTGAAGATGGCATAGGTGCCATTGGCTCAGGCGGCACCTATGCCCAATCTGCTGCCAAAGCGCTCCAGGAAAATACTGATCTGATGCCTGCCGATATCGTCAAGAAAGCGCTCACCATCGCATCCGAATTGTGCATCTATACCAATATGTCGCACACCATAGAGTCGTTGGAATAACTCCTACGACAATGGGCTCATTGGTTTTGATAAGGCCCCAACTGGCACATCAACTATTTCCCCAACTCCAGGTAAAACATTGATGAACATGACCCCACACGAGATCGTCTCGGAACTCGACAAACATGTTGTCGGTCAAGCTCGGGCCAAACGCGCCGTAGCCATTGCATTGCGTAATCGCTGGCGCCGACAGCAAGTTCCCGAACCTTTGCGCCATGAAATTACGCCAAAAAATATTCTTATGATCGGCCCGACGGGTGTAGGTAAAACAGAAATAGCTAGACGACTGGCAAAACTGGCCGATGCGCCCTTCATCAAAATCGAGGCAACCAAATTCACCGAAGTCGGCTATGTCGGACGTGACGTGGACACGATTATCCGTGACCTGATCGAAATCGGAATCAAGCAAACACGCGAAGCGGAAATGCGCAAAGTCAGACTGCAAGCAGAAGATGCCGCCGAGGACCGTGTTATCGACATTCTTGTACCGCCGGCACGCGATTTCGGCTTTAATGTCGATCACAAAGTACCCAGCAATGGCGAAACGGAAAGCGGTCACACTGCACGCCAAACTTTTCGTAAACGCCTGCGGGAAGGTTTGCTGGACGAGCGGGAAATCGAAATTGAAGTGGCCGACGCCGGGCCGCACATGGAAATCATGGCGCCTCCCGGCATGGAAGAAATGACGGAACAAATCAAATCGATGTTTTCCGGTGTCGGTAGCGGCCGCAAAAAAGCACGAAAAATGAAAATCAAGGACGCGTTAAGATTCTTGATTGATGACGAAGCTTCCAAGCTAATTAATCAGGAGGAGCTGAAACAGAAAGCAATCACCAACGTGGAACAAAACGGCATTGTTTTCCTCGATGAAATTGACAAAATCGCCTCCCGCTCTGACGTCGGTGGTGCCGATGTCTCGCGCGCTGGCGTACAGCGCGATTTACTGCCCTTGGTCGAAGGTACCACGGTCAATACCAAGTACGGCATGATCAAGACCGACCATATTCTTTTCATTGCGTCAGGTGCCTTTCACCTTGCCAAGCCGTCCGATCTCATCCCGGAACTACAAGGGCGGTTTCCCATCCGGGTGGAACTGGAGTCCTTATCAATTGCAGATTTTGAATGTATCCTGACCAGCACGGACGCTTGCTTGACCAAACAGTATGAAGCCTTGCTGGCAACAGAAAATGTCACTGTTGCATTCGCACAAGAGGGTATCACCCGTTTGGCAGAAATTGCTTTCTCGGTCAATGAACGCACTGAGAATATCGGCGCCAGACGGCTATACACCGTCATGGAAAAGCTGTTAGAAGAAATCTCATTTTCAGCCAATGAAAATGCGGGAAAAAACATTCGCATAGACGCTGCCTATGTCGACGAAAGACTCAACGCATTGGCCGTCAATGAAGATCTGTCACGCTATGTTCTCTAAAGCATCCTTGAGCATGGCTATAAAACGCGTTGTATGGGTGTGCGCCATGGCAGTCCTGGCAGCAAATGCAACGGCGCAGGTTAGAGTAGAAAACGCTTGGATGCGCAATATGGTCCCAGGCCAATATGTGGCTGGTGCTTTTATGAAAATTACAGCCGAGGAAAGCGGGAAATTGCTAGGATTTTCTTCACCAATTGTGACTGCTATCGAAATGCATGAGACCAGTATGTCTAACAACGTGATGAAAATGCGCGCTGTCGATAACGTCGATCTGCATGCCGGAAAATCCATAGAATTTAAAACTGGCGCCTCACATTTGATGCTTTACGGTGTAAAGAAAAAACTCATTGCCGGAGAAGAAATTCCTTTCTCACTAAAATTTGAGGACAAAGACAAGAGGGTCCGCAATATCGACTTCAAGATGAAAGTGCGCGAACCATTTCTTCCGTGAATGCCACCAAAATCCAACCCAACACACGGAGAACATGCCATATCAACTCAACAAAGACCTTGCACACGCATAGCGAGCAGCGCAACGACACATGCTTGCAACAGGTGTGCGCCCTACAAGGGTGGTGAGCCTCACAGGTTCAAAAATTCGTCACGCAGTAGGTTGTGCAGAGGCCTCCAACAAGGAGTATGGGATCAACGGTAGTTCGAATATCTACCCATTTATTTTGCTCAACTATAAAAAAATTAACGCTAAGTTATGCCGGACATCCATCAAAATAGTAGCTGTATGCGTGGCTACCCAATCCTAAGGTCTTTTGAAACTAAAACTACGAACAAATCATTTTCCTGTGTTCTGTCTATATTCCGTAAAATCATAAGATTAAAATAATGCTTTTGCATAAAATTGTTTAATCATGGGAGCTTAAGTTGCAAGAAAATGAAAGCACCCCAGTCAGTGTATTAATTGTTGAGGACGACAGAGTAACTCGGTTATCTCTCAGCTTAGCCATTGAGCGAAATTCGAAATTAAAGCTAGTGTCCGCTTTTGACAGCGTGCAACCCGCATTAACCTGGCTAGAAACCAATTCGGTCGATGTCTTGTTAACCGACTTAGGCTTACCTGATGGTTCAGGACTGGAGATTATCTCCGCATGTGCGCAACGTTATCCAGAATGTGCCATCTTGGTACTCACCTTAGCGAAGGACGACGATACAGTTTTTTCTTGCCTCCGTGCTGGTGCATTGGGTTACTTACTAAAAGACGCTAGAGCAATGGACATAGCAGACAATATTTTGCGTGTGATGGCAGGCGAAACCCCCATGAGCCCGGAGATTGCCCGTAAAGTTCTGGCTCAGATTCGAGGTGAGAAAAAAATTGAAACAACACCTGGAAATATCACTCCAACCGAAGATGTGCTTACGCGGCGTCAGACCGAGGTCTTAGAATTAATCGCACGTGGGAATTCCTATGTTGAAATAGCTGGCTTGCTTTTCATTTCCGTTGCCACTTTGCAAAATCACATTAAATCGATTTACCGTAAACTTTCCGTTCATTCACGTGGTGAAGCAGTTTTTGAAGCACAGCGGCGAGGTTATTTCCAACCCGAACGGAGAGAAATAGAACGGGGTGATTCCTGACAAACGCAGGACTAATTTATTGGTGGTTGTAGTTCCCTGTTATGCGTCCCATCAAAGGAGAGGAAGAAAATCATTTCTTCAAAATGCCATATTTATGGCATTTACCTGTGCCTTGGAGCAAGACATAATGAAGTTATCCAATTTCTCTCCAAGAAAATAGATATTAGCCCACTAAATTAGTGGGCTTTTTTTTGACTGGTTGTCCGTTAAACATGGGCAAACACCTTTCGTCCCAAACTATGAGAAAGGGTACGTGCTGCAATGCAGGAGACAAAAATATTGATTCAACATGCCATAGATATGGCATTTACTCGCCTACATGAAGCGCACATAATTGAAGCATCTACTTTCTCCTTAAGAAAATTGATATTAGCCCGCTGCAATCAGCGGGCTTTTTTTATTCCTCCTCTTCGCAGTCTCCATCAAAAAATCTACAGGCTGCTTTCCTAAATCCGATCTCAGGAAAAAACTGTGCGTTGCAGAAACCAATAAATACCCGCGAAGCTCACGCCAAACGAGGCGATAGGAACGATACATCGTGCAAACACAGGAAAATGGCGCAACCAGAACAACAATGGCAAAAAACAAGCCGCCACCACGAGCTGCCCCAGCTCAATCCCAAGATTGAAGGAAAATAGAGATGCCACGATGCCCCAGCCACCTTGGGGCATGCCCGCCTCTTGAAGCGCACTGGCAAAGCCGAAACCATGCAGTAACCCAAACACAAAGGTGAGCATCCAGCGCCCACTAGGTTCGCGTCCATGCCGCGCACGCAAAAGATTCTCGATCCCCACAAAAATGATCGTCGCCGCAATTACTGGTTCGACAATGCGACTTGGCAGGGTAAGCAAACCAAGGCCGGCCAGTGCCAGGGTGATTGAGTGCGCCAGCGTGAATGTAGTGATAATCAACAAGGCCGTATGTAATCGTCGGCAAACGATCAGCAAACCTGCCAAGAACAGCAGGTGATCGTAGCCGGTAAGAATATGCGCTATCCCCAGCCGTAAAAAATCCACGAAACCGGAATAGGTTGCAACAGCAGCCGAGTGGCGCTTGACCAGCATGGTATTGTCGTCGGCACGCAGGAGTTTCTGTCCAAGGAAATGCTTCTCGCTCGTCGCTGTAAAAGTCGCACCATACGTCGGCTCAGCCAGGCGTGTCAGATGCACCGCTGTAAATTGTAAAACATCGCCAGTTCCGGGGGGGTAAGTGATGGTTGCATCCAGGTCATCTTCTTCAGTCAAATGAACCTGCACAGCGCGGGGCTTGAGTAAACCTTTTTCATCGCGTACTTCGTAGAGCTGGGCCGCACACCGCTCTACCTGCAAGTGGTTCGCCGTAAATTGTTCTCTATGTAGTTTGTTGGTGACATTCGATCCGACTAAGCAAAGCTGAGCGGCCGTGCTATCGGTAATCAGGACATTAAGTGTTGTGCCATTTTCAAGGATTCGTACGTTGGTCGTAATTTCAAATGGTTCATGTGCTTGTGTTGCAGGTGCCAGCAAAATTAAGGCCACAAAGAAAAACAATCGAACAAACATGCAAACTCCAGGCACTCAACATAAAAAAACAACGGGCTGAGAACAGCCCGTTGCAACTTCATAAAACCAGACTAAGAGCCCATCAAGGTGTGAAAATCGGCTCCTGCTTCACTGTACCCATACCATCGCCTAGATAAAAACTAGGGTGCGGAGGTTGGTTATACGCAGCATTTTGCCCGGCAACTTGGACACGGTACTGCGAGTTATGCATCAAAGTCGGCATCCGGTGCGTGGTCGGGATTGTAGTACTAAAGACCAGCAATGCCGAACTATCGGCATTGCGCCAGACAATCTCTTCACGCCAATCACCAAACAGGTCGGCCGAGAGCACTGGTGTAGCCTTGGTTCCGTTGTTCGATGAAGCTCCGTAGGTATATCCACTCAGCAGGCGGTCAAAACTAAATGTGTCTGGGTTCCACTTATCGATCAGAGTACTATCGAGCGACTCGCGCAACAGATCGCCATCCCACCAGACGGCAAAGTTAAATTTATTAGGATGCGAATCGGATATCTTCACGCCGCTGGCACTCATCAAGGCCCCGACAGAACCCCAGCACTCTTCACCTAGATGCGCGGGATCGATGTCCATACAGACACCGCGACCCACGTCGTTGCCTTGTCCGCTGACGCTCCACAAGATTTTTCCTGTTGCGGCATCGTGCATTTCCACGCCACGACTCCCATAGCAATTAGGTTCTTCGTGCACCATGAAAATCTGCTGCCCCGAGCGGTTCGGATCGAACTTGCCGACATGCAAAGCATCGCCGTGGCAAAGGCCAGTGCTGTAGAGCATCTTGCCATCGCTGCCCACTGTCGCCGCGCCATAGATGATGTCATCTTTCCCGTCGCCATTGACATCGGCAACAGATAGCCAGTGCGAACCTTGACCATGCACGGCACCACCAGCAACGTCACTGTCAAAAACCCAGCGACTAGTCAATTTACCACCCCGCCAATCCCAGGCAGCGATGACAGCACGGGTGTAATAGCCCCGTGAGAAAATAGCACTTGGGCGGGCGCCGTCAAGATAAGCCACGCCACCCAAGAACCGGTCGACCCGATTACCGTAGCTGTCGCCCCATGAAGACACCGAACCACGAGCAGGAAGGTAATTGGTAGTCGCCATTGCTGCACCAGTCAGGCCATTGAATACCGTAAGGTATTCCGGCCCAGACAAGATATAGCCTGCGCTGGTGCGGTGATCGGCGCCCGTGCCAATCATGACACCTTTGCCATCGACAGTGCCGTCAGCGGTTTTCATCATTACTTCTGCCTTGCCGTCGCCATCAAAATCGTAAGCAAGGAAAGTGGTGTAGTGAGCGCCAGCACGAATGTTCTTGCCGAGATTGATCCGCCACATACGCGTGCCATCCAACTTATAGGCATCTACATAGGTGTTACCCGTATAACCGGATTGCGAGTTGTCCTTAGCGTTAGTCGGGCTCCATTTGACGATCAGTTCATAATCCCCGTCGCCATCGAGATCAGCTGGTTCCCCATCGTTTGCGTCATAAGTGTAAGCGACACCATCTGGCGTGGTGCCTCCTGCAGGCCGCTGAATCGGAATTGATTTGAAGATTGATCCCCACGTTGCGCCCGCACTTGCCGCTGTTTGTTCTACACCCCCGACCACCGGTCGTACGGTATAACTGCTGCTGCTCGTACCATTGGTATCCAAAAAATTCGTTACGTTCAACGGCGAACTATTGAGCTTGGTGCTGCCACGGTAAATGTTGAAGGTCATGCCACTAGCGTCAGTCCCCAAGGCTCGCCAGCTGATGAATACATCCCCACCAGTATTGATCGCCACCACGCCCCGATCAAGTCTTTCCATTTGCCTGCCCGCCGCTTGTGCTGCTCCGGGTAGCACGTACAGCATTGCAGACACTATCGCGCTACTCACCAGCATTTTTAATTGTAATTTTTGCCTCACTCTTATTCTCCTATTGGGAAATAACAGACATTCACGAATCGGATGTCGACTGTAAAATACTGAGCCATAAACGTCTACAATTATTTTCTGTTGTTGCTTTTCTTTGACCTCAGAAAATTAAACAAAACACTTTAAAAATCAATGACCTATAAGAATTCACGTCAACGCCATTGCAATAAAGGTATACCTTTCTAGCCAAACAATCATGCTATTGAGCAATTCAGAAGGAAAGAGACGCTGGATAGCCGTAACGCGCAACGTAATAATGAATGGAGAAGCGCAACCGGTCGACTATTGGAGCGAGGAATTCGGACTAGTTGCAGCGTGCCCGCAAGAGCTGTGCCATCGCAGGTTCAAGATTGCGCCACGCAGTAGGTTATGCAGAGGTCTCGGTAATAGGGTTCAGCTCGTTATCTTCGCTTCTCCCCCACATCTATTATTCGCATCCACTTCCGGGTTCAAAACTTGGAATTAAGGGAATATTCTCCCCTTAAGCATGGTGTTTTTCATTCTGCTCGCATCATCAAAAACGCCAAATGAATATCTATGGCATGCAAGCCCCAAAATGATGGCGGAGATGATATCGGTAACGATATCGAAACCGCTTAAAAAATCATTAGTTATATTTTTATCTGCGCCTAATATGATTACAGCACATTGCTGGATCCATCAAAGGAGATTATTGCCATAACTTCCACAAAGAAAGATGAATTTATTCCCCACATAAAAATCCATTAAAAATGAATAGGGTGAGACTATGGCTTCCAAAATAATTTTATTTATAATAAATTTTGTATTTTTCACGGCATCAACCTCTGCAATAACCCTCTCGGGCGTACAAAATGCACATGATCCCGGCACCATCACTAAGGACGGCGATACCTATTTCAACTTTACGACAGGTACCGGCATTTGGTATTCCACCTCCAAAGATTTAATTACTTGGAATGGCGGCGCAGGCCCTGTATTCACTAGTTACCCCACCTGGATTAGCAAAAAGGTGCCTAGTTTCAGTGGAGCCTTCTGGGCACCCGATGTGATTCACATGAATGGTTACTACTACATTTATTATTCTGTTTCGACCTTTGGCACATCGGCCTCCGCGATAGGAGTAGCGCGTTCCGCCTCTCTAAAAAATCCAAGCTGGACAGACCTCGGCATCGTGATGGAGTCCTACGGTGGCAGTGCGGAAATCAACGCAATAGATCCCGCTTTATTCCGTGATCACAACGGTAAAGTCTATATGTCTTACGGGTCTTTTTTCGGCGGTATTGGCGTTGCTGAAATCAATCAAAGCACCGGAAAACGAGCCTCTGGCGTAACAAATATTATGGGCGGCAGCGGTAAGGATATGGAAGCCCCCTACATCACTCGCAATGGTGATTATTACTATTTGTTTGTCAATCGCGGGAAGTGCTGCCTCAACGTTAATAGCACTTATTACATTGAAGTTTCACGCTCTAGCAGTGTCACGGGGCCTTATACCGGCACCCGAACGATTTTGCCCAACGTCGATGGTAAGTACAAAGGACCAGGCCATATCGCCGTGCTAAAAGACAATGGATGTAACTATGTCTCAACACATTATTATGATCTGAGCGACAGTGGCAACGCCAAGTTAGCTATTTTAAAAATGACTTATAGCGGAGGCTGGCCAACACTCACACGTGATTTTTCTATCGCCAGTTGCGGCGGTGTAAGTGATGGCTTGTACCGTTTCACTGCGCGACATAGCGCCAAAGATTTGGCCATTGATACAGCCCCCTCCGTAATCAATGGGATTTCGGTTTACCTTGCAGAGCAGTACGCTTACTCCGGCGCAAAAAATCAACAGTGGTATGTCATTAATCAAGGCACCGGTTATTACAGTATGATCAACGCAAACAGTCTGGAAAGCTTAGATGTTTTTGGTAACAATCCCGCTGCCGGAACAAATATTGGGCAGTGGCCTTACTTGGGAGGTAATGGTCAAAAATGGAATTTCACCAATAGCGCGGGCTACTATTTAATTAAATCTAACTTGAGTGGTTTGCCGCTAGACGTCTTGAATTTAAGCACCGCCAACGATGCGAAAATTATTCAGTGGAATGCTACTGGGGCGACCAATCAGCAATGGAGCATGACTCGCTTGAAATAATTGATAAAGTAAGTCCCCCCGATTTTGTGGGGGACTAAATCAACGGCGTAAACCTCCAGAGGTCTCGTTTTTTCTAGTTGCGATATTCCGCACAACAAACACCTTCGAGTACGGCAGCAATCAACTTACCCTTCAAGTGGTGCAAAAATAGCCTGTAAATCGTCCTGGGTAATCTTCAGATTCAACCCCTCTCCCTCAGCCAGCATGGCCTGCGCCAGATCGGCTTTTTTCTGCTGCAATGCCTGGATTTTTTCTTCCAGCGTACCTTTGGCTATGAGCTTGTAAACAAACACCGGTTTGTCCTGGCCAATACGCCAAGCACGGTCACTGGCTTGATTTTCTGCAGCGGGATTCCACCACGGGTCGTAATGAATCACCGTATCGGCAGCAGTCAAATTGAGCCCCACGCCACCGGCTTTGAGGCTGATCAAAAACACGGGTACTGCGCCTTGCTGAAAAGCGCTGACCTCAGCGGCGCGATCTTTGGTATCGCCGGTCAGCAGGGAGAAACGGATATTGCGCTCTTCCAGTTCATCCTGAATCAACATCAACATGCTAGTAAATTGGGAGAATACTAAAATTCTTCTTCCCTCATCGAGTAAGTCTTCAATCATTTGCATCAGATCGACCAGCTTGGCGGATTGCGCAGTAGATTTTTTAAGCGTATTGCTCTTAACCAGGCGCGGATCACAACAAACTTGTCGCAGCTTAAGGAGCGCTTCAAGGATAACGATCTGACTGCGGGCGACACCTTTCTGGGCGATTTCGTCCCTTACTTTCTTGTCCATCGCCAGTCGCACCGTTTCATAGAGATCGCGCTGGATTCCCGTCAACTCTACATAGCGCACCATCTCCGTTTTTGGCGGCAGCTCTTTCGCCACTTTATCTTTAGTTCGGCGCAGCAGGAAAGGTTTTATACGACGCGACAGCAATGCACGACGGAGTGCATTGCCTTGCTTTTCTATCGGATTGCGGAAATCGTTATTGAATATTTTTTCATCGCCGAGCAAACCAGGAATCAGGAAATGAAACTGCGACCATAGCTCACCAAGATGATTCTCTAACGGTGTGCCAGTCAAGCAAAGTCTATGCCGTGCACGCAACAAGCCAGCCGTTTGGGCAGCTTTGGAGCGAGTATTCTTAATGTACTGCGACTCATCCAGAATAATCAGGTGAAAGTCGTGCTCGCGCAATTTGTCTTCATCGCGCGGCAATAACGCATAGGTCGTCAGCACCAGGTCAAACTGGTCGATCTGGTCGAAGTGCGTCAAGCGTTCCTTGCCTTGCAACAGCAGTACGCGCAAACCTGGAGCAAAACGTGCTGCTTCTTCCTGCCAGTTACTCATCAAACTAGTCGGTGCAATGACTAACGCGGGATTAGTCAAGCGGCCCGCTTCTTTCTCAACCAGAATATGGGCCAATGTTTGAATAGTTTTCCCCAGGCCCATATCGTCTGCCAAAATACCGGCCAAATCATACTCACGCAGGAACTGCATCCAGGCCAAACCATCACTTTGATAATCGCGCAGCTTTGCCTGCAAACCTTGCGGCGCGGGGATTTTTTCAACACCACCAAATTCATTTAATTTCTTACCGATTTCACGCAAGCGTTCACCCCCCATCCAGCGCAACTGATTGCCTTTGGCCAGCTCAGCCAAGCGCGCGGAGTCCAAAGTCGGCAAGCGTATACTGTCGCCGACTTTATCGTTGAAATAAAGCTCGCCAAGCGTATTGAGTATCGGCTTGATACGCCCCCACGATAACGCAACGCGCAGGCCGCCAGGCAAAATCGCCAACAATTGATCGGCATCCGCATGCGCAGCTAATGCCTTGGGATTGAATTCGTGAGGTGCGCTGCGAATCAGTTGCACCAAAACTGGTAACAACGAAATACGCGTTTGATTAACGACGATGCCAAGCGCGAGATCAAACCATGCGGTTCCTTGTTCCTTGGAATGGTCATCGATCTCTGCATACCAATCCTCCACCTCGGCGACCTCATAGCGATATTCTTTGGATTTTTCTATGCGCCAGCCCTGATCAAGTAGCACCGGCAAATTATCTTTGACGAAGCGCAACCAATCGGATTGGGTTGCCAATTCCATTGCACCCGCCATTTTTTTGAATGGGGAGTCCAGCTTTTCCGCCGGTTTAAATCCCATATCGCATAGCATTTGATAAGCCGCCTGTTCGGCCGTATTATCGCGCTGGATAATCTCTATTCCCTGCGCGCTCTGGCGTACAGCCTGTTGCATAGGATCGAACGAAATGGACTGCCCATCGTAATCGAACCCAAGTTGTGCAAAATCAAGCCATTGCGTGTCACCCCGTTTGGCAGGAGGTGCCTGAGGAACGGATACGCTGCCGAGCAAGAGAAATGGCCGTGCCTGGATATCATCGCGTACCACCTGTTTCAGCTGTTCTGGCAAGGGAACAATTTGTTGCAATCCATGAGACAGTAGCAGTTGCGACACTGCGATTTTATCTTTGACTGCTAACAAAGGGGCTTGAGCCACCAACGCTTGCAATGTCTGTGCTGGCATTGGCATTGCGCCGCCACTTTGCATCAAGACTAACTCACCGCACGATAAATTATCCAAGTACCAGGGAGGATCGGTGGGCAAAATAGTATCGATTTTTCGACTGACATGGGCCTTCGGGCTATCCGACTTTTCAGCTGCTTTTTCGGCTGCTTTTTCAGCCTGAATTTCATCGATGGAAGGTGCAAACTGCCAGATCAAACGCAAGGCCGATCCTTCTTCCTGCCACGCCAAATTAGCTGCGCGCTTAAGTGCTGCCTGAAGCGGATAGACCAGCCCACTAGCCACATCCGCCCACGAGTTCGCCCACAATAATTTATTTTTCTCCAGCAGGAGGCTAAGCAGATGCGCGCCGATCTTTCCCTTCGGTTCGGCGGCAGTCCCACCGTGTGAAATCACGCCACTCCGCATCGCCACAAACAGGCGCACCATGTCCTCATCTTCAGCCGAGATATACGCAGGCATATTCGATAGAAGAGTGTATAGCTCGCTTACGGGACTGGCAGAAGCAATCTCACCATTGGCACGCAAGCGTGCTTTGCAAAGACCAAGCGCCACATGCTTGCCTGCTGCGCTGTCAGGGGCAAGCACATACAACAAACGATACGCCGTTTTATTGGCCTCATCAGATCCGTCGTCAACGATCACTGGCGTCGGACGTGCAGCGGCCTCCACCCGCTGCAACCACGCTGCAACAGCGTGGGGCATGGCACCCTGTTGCGCGGACTGCCCTGCAATCGCTGGCTTTTCGTGCTGCTGCAAATATGCCAGCAATACCGCGACAATATGTTTGCAGTTATAGCCGACAGGACAAGAACAATCGCCCTCAAATTCAACCCCGGCCGGCTCCGAAAACAACGCAATACGTTGCTCATAGACACCGGTCGCGCTGCCTTGCACGCTACCTTTAATCCAATCTTTTTCTGATTTGACCTTGCGAACGCTTCCTTTACGTGCGTAGTCAGCACCGCGCTTGTAGGTATTAGGCTCAAAATACGCAGCGACGTCTTCAAATGTGAAATGCATAGGCTTCCGGTTCCCTAGTGTGCAAAACAAAAATGGCAAGCGCGGATATTATCCACGATAGTCGCCAATCATTGTTTTACATTTTTATGGTCTTTTGAAAAAATCGCGATTACGTCGTTCTTTGGGCACTTTCATAGGCAGGGGGATCATAGGGAGGGGGAAACAGCTTAATTTCAAATTTTGGGCTGTAGATACCAGAATCAGTCAAGAATAAATAAATTCCGCGCAGTTATCTACCGAACGCAGGCAGAGGTCGGGCTATTTCATTTTTTTGATGCCAAGTCAGGCACATGCACACAAATTGGGTATCATCCAGCCTTAATTTTCTTCCTAACAAATTCTCATGCTCCCCTCCATCGAACAACGCCTCGCCCTCGAACTCGCCGCTTCTCCCGCACAAGTTGCCGCCGCCATCGCCCTCCTTGACGAAGGCGCCACCGTCCCCTTTATCGCCCGCTACCGCAAGGAAGCCACTGGCGGCCTGGACGACATCCAGTTGCGCCTGCTGGAAGAACGCCTGCGCTATCTGCGCGAGCTGGAAGACCGGCGCGCCACGATCATCAACTCAATCGAAGAACAAAAGAAAATGACGCCGGTATTGCTAGACGCCATCGTGCATGCCGAAGACAAAACGCGGCTCGAAGATTTATACCTGCCCTACAAACTCAAGCGGCGCACCAAAGCGCAGATCGCAGCCGAAGCGGGCTTGAAGGTGTTGGCTGATACCCTGCTGGCCGATCCTGCTATCGAACCCGAGGCTGAAGCGGCCAAATTTATCAAACCCGCCTTCACCACCGAAGCAGGCGAAAACCCCGGCGTGCTTGATACCAAAGCCGCCCTGGACGGCGCGCGCCAGATTTTGATGGAGCATTTTTCCGAAGATGCGACGCTGCTGCAAAGCCTGCGCGAATACCTGCTGGAACATGGCATCGTCGAATCGAAAGTGGTTGAGGGCAAGCAAGATGCAGGCGAGAAATTTGCCGACTATTTCGATTATTCCGAATCCATCAACACCATTCCATCGCACCGCGCCCTGGCACTATTGCGTGGCCGCCGCGAAGAAATGCTGGGCATCGTCTTGCGGCTCGACACAGAAGTAGAAAAACCGAAATGGGACGCGCCGCACAATCCCTGCGAAGGCCGCATCGCCGCTCGTTTCAACATCAAAAATCTGGGCCGCGCCGCCGACAAATGGCTGGCCGATACCGTGCGCTGGACGTGGCGCGTGAAGAGCTTCATGCACCTGGAAACCGAGTTGATGGGCGCACTGCGCGAACGCGCAGAAATCGAAGCGATCAATGTCTTTGCGCTCAACCTCAAAGCCCTGTTGCTGGCCGCCCCCGCAGGCCCGCGCGCCACCATGGGGCTCGATCCCGGCCTGCGCACTGGCGTCAAGGTCGCGGTAGTCGATGCCACCGGCAAAGTCGTCGATACCGCCGTCATTTATCCGCATCAACCCAGAAACGACTGGGACAGCTCGCTGCATTGTTTGGCGCAACTGGCCGCCAAACACAACGTGGCGCTGATCTCGATTGGCAACGGCACCGCCTCGCGCGAGACCGACAAGCTGGCGCAGGATTTGATCAAGATGTGCCCAGAATTAAAGCTCACCAAAATCGTGGTGTCCGAAGCCGGCGCGTCAGTCTATTCCGCCTCGGAATTTGCCTCGCGTGAATTGCCTGACATGGATGTCTCCCTGCGCGGCGCAGTCTCGATCGCACGCCGCCTGCAAGACCCGCTGGCTGAACTCGTCAAGATCGATCCCAAGTCGATCGGCGTCGGCCAATATCAGCACGATGTCGGCCAAACCCAATTGGCGCGCTCGCTCGATGCCGTGGTCGAAGACTGCGTGAACGCCGTCGGCGTCGATGTCAATACTGCCTCAGCGCCTTTGCTCGCGCGCGTATCAGGCCTGTCGTCGAGCGTTGCGCAAAGCATCGTCACCTTCCGCGACCTCAAAGGCATGTTCAGCTCGCGTGCCGATTTAAAAGCCGTCCCACGTCTGGGAGAAAAAACGTTTGAACAAGCCGCCGGATTCCTGCGCGTCATGGGCGGCAACAACCCCCTCGACGCCTCCGCCGTGCATCCCGAATCCTACCCGCTGGTTGAAAAAATTCTGGCCGACATCAAGAAAGACATGAAGTCCGTCATCGGCGACGGCAAGCTGCTCAAGTCCTTGAATCCCGCCAAATATGCCGACGAAAAATTCGGCGTACCCACCATCAACGACATCCTCAAAGAACTGGAAAAACCAGGCCGCGACCCGCGCCCAGAATTTACTACCGCCACCTTCAAGGACGGCGTGGAAGAAATCAAAGACTTGCGCCCGGACATGATTCTGGAAGGCGTCGTCACCAATGTCGCCGCCTTCGGCGCCTTCGTCGATATCGGCGTGCATCAGGATGGCTTAGTCCACATCTCTGCGCTCTCCAACACCTTCGTCAAAGACCCGCATACCGTCGTCAAAGCCGGGCAAGTCGTCAAAGTCAAAGTGCTGGAAGTCGATGAAAAACGCAAACGCATTGCACTAACCATGCGCCTGACGGACAGTGCGCCACAGCCGGGCGCCAAGCCTGAGCAACGAGGGGATCGCAATGATAGTAAGCGGTTGGCGCAGCATCAGCAGAAACCGCAGCCGCAGATAGCGACGGGGAATAGTGCGATGGCTTCGGCTTTTGCTAAGTTGCGGGGGTGATGGATTTTGCTTAACTGTATGACGTTACTGATATATTGAACGACAATGCCCTACCGATTACACTTCACTGAGTTCTCACGGCCTTTAATTAATCAATGTTTGGGAGATCGTAATGACAAATCGAATTTCATTTGCGTTTCGCGTTCGAGATAAGGGCGGCCCGTCCAGTGCCAAAACACTAACTCAAGATATACCTGACTTTGATTGGACAAACTTTAAGAATGCCCCTAACGCAGAGGAGTTCGTTAAAAAAGCATATTACGCGTCCGTTAAAAAAATTATTCGTGAAATAGACGAAAAGAAAAATGGTAGTGTTATTTCCGACCTCAGCACCATCGAATCAATCATTGCAAGATCGCTGACCTACACCAAGGATGAAATTAACGAGTGGATCAAAACAAGAGATTGGGATCGCGCTAATCAGGTTAAAGACATGGGGAAACTCCTTCCCATACTTAAACTCCGGTTGCCAACTCTTGCTGCACGAAAAAATGATTTTAGTGATGAAGAATCCTCTAAATTGGCAGATAAAGTTATAGCCGCAGTCGCAGATACACCTGACCCAATCGCGGATTTTCTTTTCACAATACTGACACAATCACGGACAGAAGAGGATAGCCTTTTCATTAATTTATAATTCAATATCCGTTAGTCAATCCCGAGAAAATTAAATTAAGTATATTCCCAGTAGTGTCCCAACGTTCTCACATCAGGGCTTCGTAAGTTAATGATTTTTATGCATAAATTGATGTTTTTGTCTGGTCTCGATTTGAACGTCGAGGCGCAGAATTTGGGTTTTTTGCGGATTTCCGCCGAAGGCTCCTA
>JANXTY010000027.1 GCA_025352145.1 Oxalobacteraceae bacterium | reverse complement strand
ACCATACCGAGTCGTTTCCTCGCCTGCGGTGGTTTGAGTATGATCGGTATGCTGCGCAAGATCAGCGTGCATCGGCGCATTGGCTCACCAGGATGGCGCGGCACATTCACTTCTACATTGCCCAATACAGGAGCCGTCTTCAATGTCTCCCATAAATACCGGTGGGTGCTCTCGACGACGCGATTCCAGGACGCGCGCACCAGCAACTCGACACCGGCGGCACGGTTCATGGCGAACAATTCATACACATCCGCTTCCCGGTCACCGACACTGACAAACATCGTATGCGGGGCGGCCTCGCGTGCCACTGTTAGCGCCTCGACGCTTTCGAGCCATTTGATGCTTTCCTTGTCTCCGATAGCGCGCTTTTTATTCGATACCAGCGCGCCGAACGTCGCATCATCGCGCACCCAATTACGTTGGGCGAGCAACCCCAACGGCAGGCGCTCCGGCGTGACCGCCAGCGTGCTATGACATATGACGCCCCTTCCCGCGTCTGAGAGTCCACCCAGCCCTTGTGTTGCCGGGTGATGTTCCCAATTGAGGTAGGTGGTGTCTTGCACAGCGAGAATGATCGGCACTGCGCGCACGCGCGACCATGTGGCATCAATGTGCCCGGCCAGAATGTGTTCCGGCACGGCCTTGACGTTATCGAAGAAACGATATGCCGCTTTCAAATCTCGCCATTGCGGCAACGCTTGCGGAAGTGGCGTATCAGGGGCATTGGCAAGCGAACGCGCCAGCGTCACCAGACGTGCCGTCAGGCGTTTGTCGCCCAACTGCACCCAGCCGAACTCGTGCTCGGCCCAGTCGCTATCTTCTAGTTCACGCTCCACATCCATTTGCCGATGCCATATAGTTTGCATAGGCAAAAAATTAACATCATTGAAAAAAGTTTACAACCGATATTTTGTCGAATTTGAAAAAAGATGTGGGTAATGATCAGAGCCAGGCCAACGGTTCCAGTCCATTTAACTTAGCCGTTCCCAATAAACTTTGAATCGCAGCAGCACGCCTGCCTGCACGTTCCGAGCCGGCGAACAACCAATTCTTTTTGCCGATGGCAATCGGGCGGATCGTATTTTCAACCGGATTATTGTCGATCGGCAGATTGCCACTTTCCGCATAACGAGCAATCGCCGGCCAGCGCTTCAAGCTGTAGTCCATCGCCTTAGCAATGCTGCTGTTATCAGCCACTTTTTTGCGATGGTCGATCAACCATGCATGCATCGCCGCGCATTGTGGTTTCGCTTCTTGCTTGCGTAATTGTTCACGCTCATTCGGCGCCATGTTTTTACCGGCCTGCTCAATGGCATACAGCGCGCCGATACGCTGCAACGCTTCTGCCGCCAGCGGATGCCCGTTCGCCGCAAATAATTCAAAAAACTTGCGCCGCGCATGCGCCAGACACGCCAGTTCAGTGACGCCCGTACGAAACAGCGCCTTATAACCCGCATAGTCATCCACCATCAAATGCCCTTGCCAGCCCCTGAGAAATGCTTGCACATTGCTCCCACTGCGACTGGCCTGATAGTCGAAGACGACCATCGCCGCACCGGGATCAAGATCATTACTGCGGTAGACCCACAGGTAGGCGCGTTTGGTTTTGCCCTTGCCGGGGTCGAGTTGCTGCACCGGTGTTTCATCGGCATGTAGTACGGCTCTTTGTCTCAGTAATTCGACCAGCCTGTCCGCCAGCGGTTGCAATTGCACACCGATACGTCCCACCCATTCTGCCAGGGTGGAACGGGCAATTGGTACGCCGTGCCGTCTGCTGATTTGTTCAATCCGGTAGAGCGGTAAATGATCGAGGTATTTTTGCACCACCACCCAAGCGTGCAAACCGGGCGCTGCCAGGCCGCCGTCAATGACGGCCGGCGGGATCGCTGCGGCGACCACTGTTTCGCAGGCACGGCAGGCGTACTGCGGGCGAATGTGACGATGGACGAAGAAGCGTGCCGGTTCGACATCGAGTTGTTCACTGATGTCTTCACCGATCTTGATCAGGTCTTTGCCGCATTGACCGCAGGTGCAGTTGTCGATTTCATGACGGTGTTCGATGCGGGGAAGATTCTCGGGTAAGGCTTGGCGACCGGCTGTTTTACGCGGCGCTTTCGGTGCTGGCGGCATCACTTGCGCTACTTCAGCCTGTATTGCGGCCAGATCGATGTTGCAGGTTTCTATGAAGAGGTCGCGTTGTTCTGATGAGAGGGCTTCGGTCTTGGCACCGAACTGCATGCGACGATGATGTGCTAATTCGAGTGTGAGTGCGGCGATTTTAAGATGCGCCAGCTTGATTGTTGCGGCGTCTTTTTGCGCTTGATCGGCGAGTGCCTGAACCGTTTCTGACAGCCATTTTTCGAGGGCGGGATCGGGGTTGAAACGAGCCAGTTCTGCGGTCAAATCCATGACGTTATTTTATCATGGACACACTGCGCAAAGCCAGCATTCATGCGGCTTTGCGCAGTATATTTGCAATCAATTACGGCTCAATTCAGACGCGCCAATTGGCCATCGGTTTGGCCGACAATCGTTGCCAATCGACGCCGGTGATGAGCCACTGCCACTGGGCGCAATCGAGCGTGCACACCGCGTCACTGCCTTGCGGCCAGACAAAACGCCCACGGTGCAGGCGGCGGCAACTGAGCCACACGCCGGCGCCGTCCCACACCAGCAGCTTGATGCGGTTACCGCGCTTGTTGGCAAACGCGTAGGCACTGCCGTCGCAGGGTGCTTTGCCGAGCGCTTGCTGCACCCGCAGCGATAAGCCATCTATCCCCAGGCGCATGTCGACCGGTTCGATGGCGAGCCAGACTTGTTGCGGCTGCGGCGTCATGACAGGCGCTTGAGTACGTCGGTCAGCCACGCAGGATCGATGGCAATCGGCACGCGCAATTCCCATCCGGCCGGGCTATACAAGACGATCGCATCATGGTCTGGCTTGCCTGCAACGCGAACCGGTACCAGCGTCAAGGTACCGATCGATTTCTTCTTAGCCAACTTCACCACTGATGCCTTTGCAAGCAGTTGCCGGCGCCAATAATCGAACATGGGCCATTTGAGGCCTTCCCGTTCGCAGTAGGCGCGTTGCGCCAATCCGCTCGCTTGCCAGTTCTTGATGTGCTCGGTCCAGTACTGCAGTTTCGTCGTGTCGCGTGCCATGGTTCGCCCTCTCAGTTTAAATCGAGCGAGTCTGCTGGCTTCATTCAAGAAAAACTAGGTGGAGCGGCTGGACGCTTACAATGCGACTATTACATGTAGATGCAAAATATTTTCGGCATAGTCAAAAAAATGATTATTTACCTTTGAGTTTATTATTTATACCAAACGTGAATTTCTTATATGTAATATATGAATCACTCGAAAATAATAAAATTTTCGTTTATAAAAACATATGGAGACACAATGAATAAATATCAATGGCGCGCTACGCTAGCCAGCGCAGCAACGTTTTTATTATTACTCGTAGGATGTGGTGGCAGTAGCAGTGATCAGGAAAAAGCCACTTTGCTCGCTAGCACGGGTAGTTTTGGCGTCACCTCCAGTGGAGGGATCCTTACTGTCGATAGCGGAGCAGGTCTCGTTTTTAAAGTCAACGAGAACGGCGGTGATATCAATTCGATCAAATTGCATGGTGGCACAGAACTGCAATCTCAGACAAAAGGCTCCCACATTGCATCCGGCTTGGGTGCTACGGTGGCTTCATCGGTCTCCGGCGGAGTTGCTAAAATCACCCTGACAACTCCCACGCTAACCCATTATTTTCTTGTTCGCCAAAACGAGAACATCATTTACATGGGCACCTTTACCAGCGCAGAACCTACCATTGGTGAATTGCGTTGGATTACCCGCCTCAATTCCGCCGTTCTCACTAACGTGCCTGTCGAGTCTAATCTCGCGGGTACCACGGGCAACGTCGAAAGCAAAGACGTCTTTTTTCTCCCCAACGGCCAAACGCGATCAAAGTATTATGGAAATCAGCGCAATATCGACCTTTCCATCCGCGGTGTCACCGGCAATGGCGTTGGCGTTTTCATGGCTTATGGCAACCGTGAAAGTGGTTCTGGTGGTCCCTTCTACCGGGACATCCAAAATCAAAATGGTGGCGATACCGAGGTCTACAATTACATGAACTCCGGCCACAATCAAACTGAAGCTGACCGCATGGGTTTTCACGGTCCGTATGCTTTGGTCTTCACCACTGGCGGCACGCCAGCGATTCCCGACATGAGCTGGATGGGCTCTCATGGCCTGACGGGTTGGGTCGCACCGACCGGGCGAGGAAAAGTAGTCGGCAACGGACTAGCCGGACGTGACACTGCCTACTCATATGTCGTCGGTTTCGCCAATCCTGCGGCACAGTATTGGACTACCGCCTCGTCGACAAATGGTAGCTTCGACTCCGCCAACATGAAACCCGGTACTTACACCATGACGATCTACAAAGATGAACTTGCTGTACATACCGAGAACGTCACTGTGACCGCTGGCGGCACCACTACACTTAGCACACGCACAATTACTAACGATCCTGCTGCGGCTGCGGCGCTCTGGCGCATAGGTAAGTGGGATGGCACCCCTAACGAGTTTAAAAATGGAGGCACTTTTGCCGTCCGCCATCCATCCGATGTGCGTAATTCTTCCTGGGGACCAGTTACCTTTACCATAGGAGAAGCGAACAATGTTTTCCCGGCAGCGCAATGGCAAGCAGTAAATAATCCTTCCACCATTATTTTCCACCTGACGTCTGCCCAAATAGCCAATCACAAAGTGCGCATCGGTATCACTGCAGCTTACGACGGCGCTCGTCCTCAGATTAAAATTAACTCTTGGACATCGGTTGATCCTGGCTCATCGAATCAGCCTAAATCGCGCAGTCTGACGACTGGTAGTTACCGTGGTAACAATACCCTTTACACCTACGATGTTCCTGCCAGTGCGTTTGTTGCTGGCACGAATCATATGGAGATCTCAGTAATAGGCAACGGCCCATTCGGAACGTTCCTCAGCCCGGGATATTCGTATGACGCTGTCGACCTTTTGTAAGCTTAGTGGTGTTACGCAGGAAGTTACACATTACGTTCTTGCGACTTTATAGGATGATTTGGGCGCTGGATTTTTTTTCGGCGCCCTTTGTTTATGGAAGATAGGTCCATTGCCGTTCAGTGAAATGGCAGGACCGATCAGAGTCAATGATTGCATTTTTTTGCAATCCGCAAAAGACCCGCAATTGCCGTTCCACATCATCTATTTTTCAACACAATATCAATTCACCGCAATATCGATTTCAACACAATTACAAATCGATAATTTTGCGCACTATGAAAGAAGAGGATACTTAACATGTTTAATATCAGCACAACAAAATTGGCACGAACCATGCTCTCCCTGCTGTTCGGCGCATCACTACTGGCTAGCTGCGGCGGCAATGACCAAAATGCCGCTACCCAGTCCAAGCTTTTGGCTTTAACCGACAGCGCTGCTAAAGTTGTACCAACAGTGTATATTGCGGGCGATTCCACTGTCATGAGCTATCACTCAGGATCCTTCCCCCAACAAGGCTGGGGAGCACGTATTCCCGAATACTTCAATGCCAACGTCGTATTTTCCAACAAGGCGATTGGAGGGCGGAGTTCCAAAAGCTTCGTCAACGAAGGCCGTCTCGACGAAATTCTAAATTTAATCAAGCCAGGCGATTTTCTTCTCATTCAATTCGGCCACAACGACCAGCTCCCCGCGGCAACCTTCCCTGATCGCCATACCGATCCTCAAACAACCTATAAAGACTACTTACGACTTTACATAAACGGTGCCAAAAAGAAAGGGGCAATACCAATACTTGTGACGCCAATGACACGTCGGAGTTTTAATGCGACAACAAAGACCTTTAATAATTCCCTAGGCGCTTATCCAGAAGCTATGCGTGAACTCGGCCCAGAAAATGGCGTGCATGTCGTTGACCTCAATACGGATAGCATCAACTATCTCAACTCTATTGGTTTTGACGCATCAGCAAAAGTATTTATGATTCTCAAAGCTGGCGAATACCCGAACTTTCCGAATGGGCAAAATGATGCGACGCACTTCCAAGAAAATGGCGCGAATCAAATGGCACGCTTAGTTGCCCATGCAATCAAAGCGCAAAACATCAGAAATTTAGGGGTGAATGTCATTAAATAATCACATCTATTCGCTTCCAAATTTTCCGGCAGCTGCTACGAAATTAGATATCATGTATTGACCTGCCGCACCTCAAGCTTAACCTGCGTCGCTTGAGGTGCGGCAGGTCAATACATGATGTCTAGAAAAAGAAAGCCGTATGAACAATATTACTGAACGCACTCTGAGCAAGGTTCCAGAAGTTACCTTGATTTTCTGGATCATTAAAATTGCCGCCACCACCTTGGGCGAAACCGCTGGTGATGCAGTGTCCATGTCGATGAATCTTGGCTACCTGATTGGGACAGCAATTTTCGCGACAATCTTTCTCATTGCAGTCCTTGTCCAAATCAAGGCAAAGAAGTTTCACCCCTTCCTCTATTGGACAACCATCATTGCTACAACCACGGTGGGGACCACGTTGGCGGATTTTGCTGATCGGTCGCTGGGCATCGGCTATGCCGGCGGTGCCTCTCTGCTGTTTGTTCTTTTGATGGCATCGTTAGCTATCTGGCACAGATCGTTAGGCTCTGTTTCAGTGGATACGGTAAGCACGCCGAAAGCAGAAATGTTTTATTGGATAACGATCATGTTTTCTCAAACGTTGGGTACAGCCTTAGGGGACTGGACTGCCGACACGGCGGGACTTGGCTACGCTGGCGGAGCAATTATTTTCACCAGCCTTTTAGCCATTGTGGCAGCAGCTTATTACTGGACAAAACTTTCCAGAACGGTGCTTTTCTGGGCGGCATTTATTCTTACTCGTCCCCTTGGCGCTGTGGTGGGTGACTTCCTTGATAAACCTCTTGACCATGGCGGGCTTGCGCTGAGTCGCTATAGTGCATCGGCAGCGCTGCTCGTGATCATGATTGCATGCATCCTCGGTTTCCGTCAGCGAGCAGGAAAAGCATCCGGACACCAATATTAAAACCACAACAAAACTTGAACTCAAACACATTCTTTTATTTGAAAACAACCATGCTTATTAAAAATTTCTATCTAATCCTTGTCGGTGCTGGCCTATTGAGCACCCAAATAGCGTCGTCGGCTCAAGTACTGGAAAGCAACAAATTTGCCCTGGCTGATCGTTATATTATTGGGGGTGAAGGCGGCTGGGATCTGCTCACTTTTGATGCAAAACATCATCGCTTGTTTGTCAGTCGCTCCACCCATGTTCAAGTTATCGACACCAACTCCAAAAAAATGATCGAGGATATTCCTGGCACAGAAGGCGTACATGGAATCGCGCTTGCAGAGGAATTAAATGTCGGCTTTACCAGTAACGGCAAAAGCAACTCGGTCACGGTGTTCGACCTGACTACGTTGAAGGTGATCGACACCATCAAAATTTCTGGATTAAATCCGGATGTCATTCTTTACGAACCGACATCGAAGCATCTATTCGTCTTCAACGGACATTCGTCCAATGCAACAGTGATCGATGCAACCTCGCACAAAGAAATTGCGACGATTGCCTTGTCGGGAAAACCCGAACTTGCCGTCAGCGATGACGCAGGAAAAGTCTTCGTGAATATAGAAAACAAGAATGAAATCGTGGTCATCGACAGCGGAACGAATACTATATTGAAGACCTATCCAATTGGCAGCGGGGAAGAACCGACCGGGCTGGCGATAGACAAGAAAAATCATCGCTTGTTCTCAGTGTGCGGCAATAAAAAAATGGTGATCCTGGATTCCGAAACCGGAAAAATTATCGCCGAGGTGGCTATTGGCTCAAGCCCTGATTCGGCAGAATTCGACGCCAATCTAGGTATCGCGTTCAGCTCGAACGGAGATGGAACAGTGACCATCATAAAAGAGCAAGATCCTGACCATTTTTTAGTATCGCAAAATGTCATTACGCAAAAAGGCGCACGCACCATGGCCTACGATGCTGAAAACCATCGTGCCTATCTCGTGACCGCTGCATTTGGCAAGACGCCGCCAGCAACAAAAGAACAGCCAAAACCACGGCCCGTCATCATTCCAAATACTTTTGAAGTCCTGGTGGTTTCATTAAAACATTGATGCGTTAAACTTTAAATTGACGTTCGGGACATTCAGCTTTGCGCCATTGGCTCGCCTTAAGGCTATTTATGCTTTCCATTATGGGGGCTGGAATATTCGTTCATTCGGCATGGGCTGGGCCGCCTTTTATTACCGACGATCCGGAACCGGTGAAGTATCAGCACTGGGAAATCAATTATGCCGTGAGTAAAACGTGGCGTGCGGACTCCATGTCGGCCGGACTTCCAAGCATCGACATTAACTATGGCATCGCCCCCAATATGCAATTGCATGCCCAACCACGTTATTCCTATGAGGGAACGAGGACAGATAAACGCTTTGGTATTGACGATACTGAGGTTGGAGTGAAGTATAGATTTCTGAATTGGGAGCAAGGCGATTCATCGATCATGGTCGGAATTTATCCCATGCTCCAAATGTCGACCGGCGATAGAAAACTTGGACCCAATCGGGGAAAAAAACAATTGTTCTTACCACTTTGGATGCAGGGCAGCACAGAAAAATGGACGATCTATGGTGGAACAGGCTATCGGATTAACCCAGGCGCAGGAAACAAAAATTCTGTTTTTATTGGAACATCAGCACTATATCAAGTGACGAAATCTCTCCAGCTAGGGGGAGAGACTTTTCATGAAACACCGGATGCAATTGAAGGCGCAAGCACTTCAGGTTTTAATCTTGGAGGCAATTACAATTTAGCGCCTGATCTTAATCTACTGTTTTCCGTCGGAAAAGGCATCAAAAATGTTTCTCCTACCAATCAACTTTCCGGTTACCTTGCACTGCAAGTGCTCTATTAATTAATTGAATCCGTTTCCGTACGCGAAGGTGTTATGCAATATTGCAGACGCAAACTAGCGTACCGTACTTCAAGGATATCAATGGAAATCCGGCGATCAAAGAAATTTCGGCAAGCTACGGAGAACGTCACAATTTGAAGGCGCTATGGGTATGCTGTGCTTCGCACGCCTGACAACCGACTTTAGCAAAACCTAAAGCATGCCGTTGCGGTGCATTTCATGCACTACAACTTGACTCATTTGGACAACACTTAAAACCACTCCAGCACTAGAGGCGGAAATTACAGATAAGCTTTGGCAACATATTTTGCGCCATGTGTGGCACTCATCGTTTGATGCAGACCACCAATTACCAATTGCAAAGTTTCATGCTGCTTTCTTACCTCCGAGCGTTTCTTGGATTGAATATTTTCCATGACTGGGGCCGGAAAATCTTCGCAGCCTAGCTGAAAGTCACCATTGGTGCGTGACCATGCGCCCATTTCTTTCCATACGGTGTCATAGCCTACCAGGAGTACCAGCAAGTTTTTAGGATGTAATCCATGCAGATTACGTGTAGCGTCGCGAATATGGTGCAAGCCATCCTTGCCTTGCGGTCCTTGTATAGCACCGATGCCAACTGCGGGCTGCTGTCCAACCTGGAAAAACGAAAACGCGACTGAATAGATAAGTTGCTTTCCGCCGGTCAGTTGCAATATGAGCTCGCCTTCGCGTTCAAAGGCAGCCGCTGGCCAAATAGTGGGCCCACACTTGCAGCATCGCATCGAATTGAGCAATGACCTCTGGCGGCAGAGGCTCACTCAACATCCGAAAATAGTTTTCATCGACCTGGTTTCGTATGCGCTGCGCTGTGCGATTGAGGGTGCTAAAGGCAGGCGCAATTCAAACCGCTGCCGTATCAATTCCTCGATAACGACGTTGATGATATCTGCAAGTTCTTGTTTCGTTTTGGCCGCCTGAGTAGCGGTGATTTGAATTACTTGATTGGTTTCTTTGGTAATCGACTTGATATTGCAATAACCTCGAATACTTTCTATAAAACGTTGACGGGTATTTGATTTTTCATGAGATTGATGTTCTTTTTGCACGGCTGATTTTGCGCCGCATCGCTCAACCGGAAAAATCCACGCGGCCCATGCTAACCACGTCTATTTGTTGATATGGGAGTTGTAAAAATTTGAAGCCGCCCGACAGACGTAACCCCATAACGGCAAGGTTAATTCCAGTGATCCAACTATTGTTATTGACAGACGCGGTCTGACGGAATATAAAGTAAAGCGATATTGGTCGGTCCAATTTAATATTTTTCGGCCAATATTTTCTAAAATTGGTTTTATTAATTTTCAAATTGATTAGATCAATTGGATGTATCAAGTATAGTAAAAAGAATCACCACAATAAATCTAATGACAACGGAGACTTAAATGAACGGAATTCGCATTGTTTTTCCCTATGCGCTCACAACCGCATTTTTTTGCTTAGCCGCATCTGCAGGTGCTCAAACGCTGGCAACTGGCGATAGCCGTACAGTGACGCAACCTAGCTATCCTGCCGTGTGTACCACCCTTACCGCACAGTTCACCAGTTCTCAGCGTTCCACACCACCAAGCACGGATGACACCAGTCGTTTACAAGCGGCCCTTAACAGTTGCGCCGGAACTGGCAAGAGCGTGGTGCTCGCGGCATCCGGTACCAAGAATGCTTTTTACAGCAATAGTTTGAATGTCAACGGCGAAGGTTTGGTAATCAACGCGGGAGTCACTCTTTTTGGGAATAACAGCTATGCCAGCAACAAGCAATTTATCGAAATCGGTGGCGTTAATTCATCTCTAATGGGACCTGGCACTGTCGATGGACGGGGAGATATTTTGAGTGGCTCGGCGCGCCTGGTTCAAGCTAAGAGCATTACCAATTTAATTGTCTATAACGTCACTATCAAGGAATCGGTGTTTCCTAATCTTTACGTCGAAGGCGGCAATGGGTTTACGGCGTGGCAGGTGACTATTCGTACCCCCTCAACCCGTACTAATGCGGATGGCATTGATATAGACAGCTTGACAAATGCGACGGTTGCCAATTCATCCATCGAGGCAGGTGATGATGGCATCGCCGTCAAAACCAACTCCGGGAATGTGTCGAATGTCACAGTCAAGAACACGCGGCTCTACGGTACTCACGGCCTATCCATTGGAAGTATTTACAAAAATGCCGTCTCGAATATTCTGTTCCAGGACAACTATGTCTACGGAGCCGATCTTTCCGGCACCACTTCTGCCAACGCCAATGCCATTAACGTCAAGACAGGTCCCTGCGGCCTGACTGTCGACAAAGTCAGCTACATTAATACTTGCATCAAAGGGGCGAAACACCTGGTCATCATGGATACCAATTACCATGCCTGTCCGGTATCTGGTGGCACCCCATCTTTAACAAATATTGTTGTCAATGGCGCCTATTCGACCGCGTCGGTATCCGGCGCGTACACCCGCATTGACGGACGCAATTCGAGCTTCCCAGTTCGGGCTTTTCTGGCTCACGTAAATCTGGATGCGACCGCACAAAGCGGTGACCAGTACGCGGTAGTAGGGCTGGACGCTTCCAACGATTTGCCGTCGGGTACGGGCGTGACCACATCTAGTTTCACCATGAGCGGCAGCGTACCAAGCTGTACGTTCTAACTTATCAGTCCACACCTGCCGAGCTGTCATGCACGTAGGTTGGGGTGGCTCATAAGGCCATCCTTACTGGCACCTGTGATGAAGTTGTCACAGGGATGCGATTTTTTATTTCACCCAAACATACGAAATTTGCTGTCGACTGTGATGTAAGCTGCGGCTCGTCCCTTAGTCTCTATAGGTGGTATCTATGTCTCAATCATTTGAAACCAAGCCCCCGTTTTTTTTGCCACGCTTTGGTCTAATTGTGACTGCGGCCGCCGGGCTGCTACTCATCACCTACTACACTTGGTATGCAGAACCCAACCAAGTCGCGCCTGTGCAATCGTCCATCCATAAGCCGGCAGTATTTGGTCCTACTACCTGGATTAAGTCAGTAGATGACGACAGTCAAGTAGTACAGATCCAAGTCACACCACCCGGTGGTCTTGCCATCAATGACGATCAGAGCCTGGTAGTGAATGCCGCTTTATTAGATGTGATTAATTTTTTTCTACTGGAGCAAACCGGTGACGACCGGGTTACCGCATTGCGCGCCTACTTAAAGAAAAAACTCCCTCTGCCTGCGTGCGATGAGGCACTGCAGATACTCGATCACTATCAGAGATATATGAAGGCGCACGATGACCTGCTTAAGGCGCAGAATCTGGGGGCAGGGAAGGTGAACATTGCTTCAGCTGATCTTCATCGTATCGCCATTTGGAGTGACCAACGTGATCGCCTGCGGCAAAGCATTCTTGGCAGCACAGTGGCCCAGGCGTGGTACCAGAATGATGATTCGCAATTGAAGCAAATATTGGAAGAGTTACCGCAAGGTACTGCGGACTCAAATACCGGCTCACTGCGATCGGAGCACCCGCGCCCGATGTGGGCAAATAAGAGGGACGAAATAAGCCACAATTTGTACATGCAGAGTGTGCTCGACAGAACGGTCAAAAGTTTCGACGTATTGGCACAAGAAGGGCCGCAATGGATGTCTCGTTATACCGCTTACCTGAACGCAGCAAATCAGGTCAATCAAAATGCCAAGCTTAGTTTATCTGAGCGAACGGTACAAATTCAGGCGCTATTGCTGAAATACTTTTCTACTGAAACCGAACGGCTGCGCGCACGCGAATTAACGTTGAGGGTTGCGCCCCATAAGCGCTAACATTGCATACATCCATCACATTGATATTTGCGTTGCCGTCTCGGCTCACGCAGTTTGGCACGAATAGCAGCCCAGCCGGCAAGGGATTGCAGCATCGATAACGCCGGTCGCACTGCGTGGACGAGTAAGTCCATCCACCATTGCGTTTCACGCCATCTGCTACGGCGCTCTTGAGATGACGGCTTCACCTCATCCTGTGCGCCACGCCGTCCGAGGGGGAAAAAGATCGCCCACGGCGATCATTTTTTCGATGAGGCAAGCGATCAGCAGCTTGCCCTGTAACCATGCCCGCGCACCGGCAGGATCGACTTTCTTTAGTTTTCCTAACCCCAGGAGCGATTTCATGCGTTTGAACGCCAATTCAATTTGCCAGCGCATCCGGTACAACGCCAGAATCTGTGAGGCATTCGCTTCCATGAGCGTCGTCAGCAGAAACACATACCCTGCCGCTTCCAATGTCTCCGGTTGCAATTGCCGCTGATTTTTGTTGGCGGTTTTACGCAACCTTTCTCGTGCCTTGCTCGCTTCCTTGTCGGGCATCTTCCAGGCAATGAGCCGCATCGGCATCGGTTGCTCGCCCTCTCCCAGCCAAACGCGCCAGTCGCCCACCCCTTGCCGGGGCAAGGTGCGCAACCGCGACAGTATGTCGATCCGCTCACCGTCTGCATCACGCAATACCGGTTCGTGCAGCTTCGCGCGCACGATCACGTCGGCGCCGCATTGGCGCACATAACCAATACCCTGCATCTTGGCAAAGTTGCGGTCCGCAATCACGATGTCGCCGCAGTTCCAGCTGAAACGGGACAGCGATTCGGCTTCCCGGTGCGTCGTCACTTCTACCTGCCGGCATCGTCCGCGCAGCAAATCGAGCGCAAAATGCACGCGCCATTTCGCCCCTTTACCTCCCGGTTCGCAGACCACGCTTCCATCAACGACCTGCAGAGAACGGCCCGGAAAAGCTTGCATGGGGACCGACGTCAGCGGCGAAATCAATTCGCTCACCAGTTTTTGCGTCATCCACCCAAACCACTGGCCACACCGGCGCAAGCGCTTGAGCACGGCAACATCACACACATCGGCCACGCCTGCTTGCGTCGCCTGACGCGCCGTCATCCGCAACGATGCGCCTTGCGCCAAATGCATCAACATCACGCGCAACAGAATAGCCGGACTGTCAAAACCGTCCGGACGCCGCACCAGGAATGCCCGCGTTTGCCGGGCTTGCTCTTCCCATCCTGCGGGCAACAACTTTTGGATCAATTCCCAATCATCGACCAGTTCATCACCCAAATCGACTACGCTGCTCTCGTTGAGCATTTTTTGCCACGCGCATGCATTTGCGCTCCAGTCTTCCAATTCATCTTCGTCTTCCATCTTTAAACCCTCCGGCAATATTCATCAGCGTCCTTTGCTGCTTTGACTGCGTGACGGTCTAAAAGTTTTCTGTTTCGTATCGGGAACGTTAGCGCTTATGGGGTTGCGCCCTGACGGCAAAAAACTGCTGACCTGTATTTGATACAGGTCAGTTGCTTGGACTTAGCAAATACTCCCGCACGAATTCTCGGGCACGGTGCAGCCGACTCTTCACCGCACCTGGTTGCTCCCCAAGACGCTCGGCGATTTCCCCGATGGTCAGTTCTTCAAAGTCCCGCAACAACACGACTTCGAGGTAGTGCGCTGGCAACGATTCGAGCGCGTGCGCAAGGTCAATTCTCAAGGCATCGTCAGTGCGACAAGCCAACTGCTGCTCAGCCACCTCATCCTCGAGCGGCTCATGCTTGAACATCATGCGTTCGAGCTTGCGGCACTCGCGCTTGATGACGGTGAACAACCAGGAGGAAAAGGCCACAGCAGCTTTCAGACTTGTGACCTTGCGCGAAATAATCAGCAGCGATTCCTGTACGGCGTCATCCACGTCGCTGACATGGCAGTGCCTGCGCGCATAGCGACGGGCATCTGCTTGGCAGACCGCGAGCAGACGAGAGATCGCCGCTTGGTCGCCTGTCTGGGCTGCCAAGATGAGATTCTCCCGTTCGATCACGCAGTCCACCATGGTTCAGTGCCCCTTGTCGAGCTTGCGGCCCACCATCGCGCACATAGGGCAAAAACCCACCAAGCCGGTCATGGCCAGCAGGGTACCCATGATGCCAGCACCCACGGCGAGGTTTGACGTTCCCCAATTTATGGCGGCAAACACAAGCGCCATCACGCCCATGATGATGCGCAGGACGCGTTCCCAGTTGGGGACATTCTTCACGTAGAACATTTTAATCTCCTTTAACGGTTTCAGCTTCGAGGACATTCCTCACTTGCTAAGTAACGGTGTCCGGCAAATTTCAAAGGTAGCGTTTCAATAATGGTGCAAGCTGTCGTTTATAGAGGCCTGGTTCGTGTTGGTGGTTAAAGCAGTTTTTTAAGAAGCGCCACAATTGACGGGTTATTTTGGACAAATGCCCC
>JANXTY010000069.1 GCA_025352145.1 Oxalobacteraceae bacterium | reverse complement strand
CGCAACCTTCAAGCTCGAATGCCTGAGTATCAAAACCAAACTCAATCCCTTTGCGCTTTGTCGCAAATTACTCATTAACGCCTCCCGTACCGCCTATGCTGAACTTCAGCAATTTCGAGCGGCTGCGTAACATCAGTTATTGAATCAAAGGAAAATTTTCTTGATTTCTTGATTCAATAATTTTTCGTGAGGCCGAGCCTCGAATGATTTGACTCGCTGTAATAAGCGGGCGGGCGTTGATTCAACTAGCATCAGCGCCGCTTGTTCCGACTGTAAAAAACCTTGCGCCACCAGATGGTCGATGAAATGAATTAACCCCTCGTAAAACCCGCCGACATTCAATACACCTACCGGTTTGTCATGAAACCCCAGTTGTGACCAGGTGAGCGCTTCAAACAACTCTTCGAGCGTGCCAATACCGCCGGGTAGCGCAATAAAACCATCGGATAATTCTGCCATCATCGCTTTGCGTTCATGCATGTCCCGAACAATATGAAGGCGCGTCAGTCCGCGATGCCCACATTCCTTGTCCAACAGTGCCTTCGGGATGACGCCGGTCACCTCACCCCCCAAACGCAAAACCTCATCAGCGATTACCCCCATCAATCCGACATTACCACCGCCATAGACCAACTTAATATTGGCGCTGATCATTTCCTTGGCTAATTCGCGTGCAGATGTGGCGTAGATAGACGAGATACCCTCAGAAGAGCCGCAATAAATACAAAGAGATTTCATAGGATCTGTCGTTTAAGTGCAATGGTAAATCTTCGAAAGAGGCAGAGGTATTTGGTCAAGTATAGTTAAAATGCTGTATATCAACTTAAAATACCGATGAGCTAAACTAATCGCAAACCTTATGGATTTTATAATCCACATTTGGATGTGCCCATGCCGATTAATTCGTGTAGCTTCAGCTAGTTTTCCCATCATCAAGGATAAGATGAATTTCAAACTAACGCGTCACCAATGCCACACTCCCTCAAAAAAATAGAGGCACGCATATTACATTTCCTTTTCGTACACTCATGATACAAGGTACCACGTCGGATGCAGGCAAAAGCACTGTAGTGGCCGCCTTGTGTCGCCTACTCAAACGCCAAGGCATACGCGTAACGCCTTTTAAGCCGCAAAACATGGCGCTCAACAGTGCAGTTACCAGTGACGGCGGCGAAATCGGCCGCGCCCAAGCATTACAAGCCCAAGCGGCAGGTTTAGACCCTCACACCGATATGAATCCGGTGCTTCTAAAGCCCTCGAGCGACACCGGTGCACAGGTAATCATCCATGGCAAAGTACGTGCAGACATGAATGCTCGTGATTATCATCAATACAAAACCATTGCGATGCAAGCGGTTCTAGAGTCTCACCAACGTCTTCTCTCCTCCTACGACACCATCATTGTGGAAGGGGCCGGGAGTCCAGCAGAAATCAATTTGCGCGATCGAGATATTGCAAACATGGGATTTGCAGAGGCCGTCAATTGTGCGGTTATTCTGGTAGCCGACATTGATCGTGGCGGCGTATTTGCGCATTTTGTGGGGACGTTAGCCTGTTTATCTCAGAGCGAGCGCGACCGTATTATTGGGTTCGTCATCAACCGTTTTCGCGGAGATATCAGCTTACTCGAACCTGGTCTTGCCTGGCTGGAAAAACAAACCGGCAAGCCGGTGCTAGCCGTCCTGCCTTACTTGCATGGCTTGTATCTTGATGCAGAAGATGCGATTCAACCAGCACAAACAGGAAACGGAAAATTCCGTGTCTTAGTCCCGGTATTTCCCCGCATCAGCAATCACACCGATTTCGATGCCCTACGCGCGCACCCGGCCGTTGATTTGCGCTTCATTGGACCCGATCAGGAAATTCCAGCTGCTGATTTAATCATTCTGCCTGGAAGTAAGAATACACGAGCTGACCTGGAATGGCTGACATTCCAAGGCTGGCGGTCAGCTATTACCCGACATTTACGTTATGGCGGAAAGTTAATTGGTATTTGTGGAGGCTACCAAATGTTGGGGCATAACGTAGCTGATCCGCATGGTATTGAAGGCGCGACGGGCGTGACGTCAGCACTGGGTTTGTTGGATATGCGAACGACGATAACCCCGACCAAACGATTGGCACAGGTGCATGGACGGTGTACCTTTGGTAACGCACTCGTCACCGGCTATGAAATCCACATGGGCATGTCACATGGTGCAGCACTGGGCCGGCCGGCCTTTATCTTGGATGGCTGTCCTGAGGGTGCATTTTCAGACGATGATCTGATCATGGGAACCTATTTACATGGCTTATTCGATGCACCAGATGCTTGTGCCGCGCTACTACGCTGGGCGGGACTAGTTTCCGATGTCAGAGTTGACATACTGCAGCTGCGCGAACAAAGCTTGGATCGGATCGCTGATGCCAGCGTTACATTACTGGAGCAACTTTACTACACTAAGCCTTCATGGCAATAAAAAAGGAGCGTCTCATCAACGCTCCTTTTTAATCCAACACTACTGAAATCTAATAATACTTAGGAATTAAAAGTAGTGCGTAATACCCACTTGGTAATGACTCGTTGATTTGTAGGTCACATCGGTGAAACGATTTTTTCCGGTTCCGGCATATCCATACAGAGTCGTGCGCTTAGACAGACCATAATCATAGCCAACACCAATTTCTTCAAGAGTGTTGTATTTCTCATTTTTTTGCTTAGCATAAACGGCTTTCGCGTCGCCGCCACCGATGCTATACGTAGCGCCTACCAAGAAACCCTTCAAAATGCCACCAGTAGCGCTAGCTACTGTTGTCGTTTTTGTGTCGCCACGTGTATAGACACCAGTAAACTTCAAATCACTACCGAGTTTGTAACCACCACCAAGGGAGTACATATTTGGTTGGACTGCAGTTGCGGATGCTGCGACTGGCTTTTCGTAACCAATTTGCGCAGAAAATGGGCCATTGTCATAGATAGTCAATGCGGAAAAGCCAGCGTTGACATTTTTAGTTTCACTTAAAATTGCTTGGCCACTGAAAACAAATCCTTCAATGTTAGTACTGATATAGGTCACAGCATTGCTCACACGGCTTTGGCCAATTTTGTTACCAGCACGCAAAACGTATTTGGTATAGTCACCACCGATAGCACCTTCGGCTGAGAATGGATCAACACGAGCTTCAGTACTCTTAATCAACGCTTTTACCAAACCTAATTTAACAGTACCAAATCCACCAACCAAGCCAATTGCGGCATCACGGCCCCAGAAATTAGCAGCAGTGGCAGCACCTGTATCAGCTTCCAGTCCACTTTCCAACCAAAAATTCGCAGACAAACCGCCGCCCAAATCTTCCATGCCTTTAAAACCGATATAGGAAGGATGATTAGCTTTTTCCTGTATAGAAAGATTGTTAGCTTTGGTAAGACCGAGATCAATTCTGCCATGGACTGTGACACTTGATTCTGCCTGGGCAGCTGCGGAAAAGGCACTGAGTATAAGTAAAGCGAGAGAAAGTTTTTTCATTTGGCTCTTTGTATAAAGGTTAAAGTTGGTGGAGTCAGATACGTCTATCTACCAAGGCAACATTATGACGGGAAATTATTTCAAATCCATGACAAAGGGGGCAAAATGTTGCAAAAAAACGACGGCTACATTTCAATTGATTTTTATCTGGATTTTAATAATGCGAACAGATTACATTGTTAACTTGCCCCGGGTGCAATATATGAGTTTTACCAGGAAGGCCTTCCTACCACAGACCGACGATAATCCCATTTTCGCAACGCCAAAAAATTTAAGTGAAATCATCCATCATTCGGTTGCGCTGGTCAAACATTTGCTAATGAGAAGGCATGAGTTTCCCAATAAAAAAGAGCGCCTCATCGACGCTCTTTTTGAATTCAACAACACTAAAAATAAAATAAAAAATAGCACCCAAAAATAGCACCCAAAAATTAAAAGTAGTGTGTTATACCAACTTGGTAATGACTAGTAGATTTAAATGTGGCATCAGTGAAACGATTCCTGCCCGTCCCGGCATATCCATACAGGGTAGTACGTTTTGACATGCCGTAATCATAGCCCAGACCCACTTCTTGAAGAGTGTTGTATACCGCATTTCTTTGTTGGACAAAAACGGCCTTCGCATCACCGCCACCAACCCTATAGGTAGCGCCAACCAAGAAGCCCTTCAATACGCCACCAGTCGCACTAGCTAAGGTCGTCGTTCTTGTATCGCCATGAGTATAGACGCCAGTAAATTTCAAATCGCTGCCCAATTTATAACCACCACCGATGGAATACATACTGGGACGCGCAGGGACTGTCGAAGCAACGACTGGTTTTTCGTAACCAATTTGTGCCGAATAGGGGCCATTGTCATAGGTAGTTAGAAGGGACATGCCAGATCCAACACCGTTAGTTTCGCTAAGAATCGCTTGTCCACTGAATACAAATCCTGCAACGTTAGAACTAATATAAGTAACCGCATTGCTGACTCGACTTTGTCCAATTTTATTGCCAGCTCGCAACAAATATTTGTTGTAATCGTTGCCTATGGCACCTTCGGCGGAGAAGGGATCAACCCGTGCCTCAGTACTTTTGAGTAACGCTTTTACCGTACCCAATTTGACAGTGCCGAACTCACCTACCAGACCAACAGCGGCATCGCGATTCCAGAAATTAGCAGCAGTGGCAGAGCCTGTATCAGCTTCCAACCCTGTCTCCAACCAAAAATTGGCAGATAAGCCAGAACCCAAATCTTCCATGCCTTTAAAACCGATATAGGAAGGATGATTGGCTTTTTCCTGCAAAGCAAGATTATTAGCTTTAGCGAGACCTAGATCAATTCGGCCATACATCGTAACACTCGATTCCGCCTGAGCAATTGCTGAGAAAGTGCTAAGGATGAGTAAAGCAAGAGAAAGTTTTTTCATTTGGCTCTTTTCTGGATATAAGGGTTAAAGTTGATTGACTCGAATATTGCTGTATCTACTGCATCTATCAAAGGCCTATTATGCCTTTAAACTATTTGAAATCGATAACAAACGTGAAGATATGTTGCTGAAAAGCGACGTATTTTGGTGGGGCGTTAAGAGGTTTATCGCCAAGTAAAAATAGCCTCGCAACGGCATCCATAAAGCGAAATATTTGTTGATAATCGTTAAGCTGAAACCGGCATATTTATCTCGACGCATCAAACTTGCCGAAATACTGGATACATTGTAACGTGCCTCCTAAACACGCTAATTCTTCCTAAAAAATCATTTAACAGAAGGCTACCAAAAAACCCTATGTCTGAACAAAAAAAAGATACTTTATGGGATCAATTGAAATCAACCATCTTGCTGCTAGCACTAACTACCATAGTGGTTCTTCTTGCGGCATTGGCAAAAACAGAGAATCAGCGTTATGCCTTGTATAAGTATGAATGCGAAGACCCCCTATTTAAAAGCCATGATGTTAAATGCTTAGAACAAATTCACACTAGAGAACATTGGTGGCAACATGTCTATGCCGCATTCAAGAATTAGAAAAATGTGACTTCACAGTGCAAAACGCTGCGATGATTACCACCATGCAAAATACGGTTATGGCTTGATGAAAATATTATCCAACCAGAATAAAAAATTTAAAAAGTGAAAATTCCGCAAAGTTTTTTGGATGGGAATGCAATCGCCAATGAGCTATTACCCACAATTGCACGCGCCGAGAAAAAAACTGAAGTTATTCTTGAGTTTTGGGCTGGTTTAATAGGGCAACAACTTGGCTACATGGCTGCAGCGGTCGGTAGAGAAAAAAGCCTGCAATTATTGGATATACTACGCAAACAAATTGATGTCGCCACGGCCGATATGGATGTCAATAAACGACGAAAAATCAAAGTTTCGCTATCGATTGTTAAAACAAATGCGTCCGATATAGATGGCGTAGACCCCTAAAACCTTTGCGATCGTTTGACTTGCTTACTCAATGTGACAGAGTTAGCTGTTAATGTGGACATTCCCCGCGTCAAAATAAAAATCGAAATGGAACCTGATGGATGTGATTGCTGATATCAAGAAATCTGTAGCGCACTCCAGCCTGGCCCGATTGGAGTTTCTCGCATTCACATTAGGAGACCAAGAGTACGGTATAGATATTCAAAAGGTCCTAGAAATTCGTAGCTATGAAACGGTAACACGCATAGCTAGCGCACCCATTTTTGTCAAAGGCATTATCAACTTACGCGGCGTCATCGTGCCTATTGTCGATATGCGTATCAAGTTCGACCTAGGTACACCCGTCTATGATGAATTTACCGTCGTCGTCGTTCTCAATATTAACAATCATGTTATTGGGATCGTCGTTGACAGAGTCTCGGACGTTATCCGATTAACCGAAGAAAATATCAAAGCAGCCCCGGACGTAGGATCGGGACAAAATAATGATTATGTAATTGGCTTGGGATCGCTTGACCAGCGCATGTTAATTTTAGTAGACATCGACAAATTAATGTCCGGCCCAGATATGGGTTTGATTGATACTTTAGCAGACTAGTGTCGAGCAATCAGGTTCCCTCATCCAGAAGGAAGGGGGAACGCAGATTGAATCGATTGTGATTAATCTTTACTTTCATCAACCGCATAAATCGGCGTTTCCCTAGCGCGCCAATGTCACGCTCATCAACCCGATCACCACCTCATTGGCAAGGGCGCGGACCGTAATCGTGCTCAGGTCCTTGTGAGGATCGAGTGGTAAATCCAGCACGGTCGCGGCGCCGCCTTCGATGGTGCGTCCCTGTCCTTTGAACGTGGGAAAATCCAGCACTCGCACCTTCCCACTTTTCAAATCCACACGCATCGGTAATGCGCCCTCAATGCGAAATTGGTAGTCGTCGACAAAATAATCCTGATCAATGGGCCACCACGTTTCGGGATTTCGCAAGGCCAATCGTTCACTCGTACCGTCGGCGTAATTCACGATCACTTCCCCATTATCAATCCGGCTCTGCATCCAGTTGGTCGAACCCGCCATTAACAGCCATACATGGCGTGCCCGGCCAGAGAGCGACGTAGTGATTGCATGTGGATAGTTGTCCCATTGCGAAACGAAAGCAATGTTACGCGTCACATCTGGACCCGGCGTTCTTAGCGGCACGCCATTGGGCAACATCAACTTACCACCGTTCGCCCCAGCCGTAGTGCGCAGGCCGCTATCGTCAATCTCGGCAGTGGCATGGACATGACCCGCCCATGCGCCTATGCCCTGCTTTGGCAATGCAAGCGACACGAATGGCGAGCGCGGCGAACGATATTCATTCTTGAAAATCTGAGTGATACGGTCGTTGAACTGCGTAGTCAGATCAACCTCCGCATAATGCGCATCAAACATAGGAGGATATTTTTGAACTATCTCGTGCGCAACGATTACATGGTCACGCGGTACAGACCATTTCATCTCTCCCTGCGCTAGGTGCGTCAAGCCGTCCCCCGCCACCGCCTTACTGATCCGCGCTTTCGAACCAACGCCTTCTTTTGAGAAAATCTGTTCGTTTTTTATCAGGCGATCACCTCCCCATGTGACGATGATTTCATGTCGATCTGCGGCCGTCGCAGCAATCTCGACAAAAGCAGACCCGATTGATGCGTCACTCAAGCGCCAGCGTGCCGCTACGCCGTCAATCGTCACGCCGACAATATGATCACGTTGCGCTGGCAGCTTCAAGCGCACTGCCATCTGTTTTGAAAAGCGCTGCTCAAGCAGGTAGGTATCCCTCATACCAATACGTGAGAAACTGAGGGAAATATCCGTGTGCCTTAGCTTCGCCATTTCCCACGTTGCAGGAAATCCCGGCTCGATACGCAGCTCGCCCTTGAGTACATCCGGCTTCACGCCGAACAGTCCTTCGACTACTGCACGGGATAACACACCACTTCCATCCGCAAAATCGCGCTGCGATTCCCGTCGGTAAACGTCAAGGTAATTCATCGAACCTACGTTGCCTGGAGTAACTCCCATGAACATACTCGCCAGCAGTGCGGCCTTCGTCAAACCAAAAGCCTCCTCCGCACGCCCCGTCTGCCAATAAGCCAATGCCGTGTGGATGTTTTCGCCCATCACAACGTTATTGATCGACCATGTATAAGGCATCCAATCGGAAGACGCCAAAACCTGGTAGTTGATATCTTGCGGCACAGCCAACCCATGCACCGGCAAGTGCGGAATCTGCGTATCCACATAACGCGTCAATTGCCAGGCCTCCTCCGGTGTCGTCATCTCAGAATCGATGATGTGATACACGCTCCATAGCGCAGCACTCGGATGAACCAATTGGTTTCCCAGCAGATCTTTATATTCTGCGAAAGTGCCTTTATCACCGAGCCACAGAAATGTCCGCATCGCCCGTCCGATCAGGTCGGCCTCACGCGCATAGAGCGTCGCATCCTTTCCGAGCAAACGCGCCAGTTGCGCGGCCATTTGATTGTGCCAATAATTGTAAGCCGAGGCATGTGCAGTCCCTCCTCCGTGGTATTGCAGATCATCACTCGCCCAAATCACCGCATAAGCTTCATATAGGGGCAACTTATCGGGGCCAAATTCGCGCCGAAATAAGCGCCGCTCCCACGCAAGATGACGTTCAATGACCGGCCACATCGTTCGCGCAAACTCCAGATCGCCGGTCCAGCGCAGATGGCGAAAGAGCGCATCGATGGCCACCAGGTTCATGTCGTAGTGCGTATTGGAAAGATCACCGTTGCTATGTAGCGCAGCTTCATTGCGTGCAAGATTGGTACTCTCGTCGGGTAGCGGGAGCTTTTGCGGAATGGGGTCAAGGTTCTGGCGCCCTGCCCAATAAATAAAATGCTGCCGCGCACGCTCATGCCAGCCAAGCGCATCGAGTGCGTAAGGCCCGCGCCAACCAAGCAGCCTCGAACGCCACGCGATTGCGCCATGCATGATGTCACCCTGTGGCGCATCCCATACCGCATCTGCCGCGACATTGAGCGACGCCACCGCCGCGTTCAAATAAGGGTCCGGCGTGTCCACGCTGAGGTGCGTGCGCAAAGCTTTGAAATAAGCGGCACTTTCCAAAAATAGGCGTGGCAAATCCGTCTGTTCAAACGCGGGCAACAAGTGCAAGGATATGGGGACGGATTTCGTCTTCGCCACCGAGCGCTCGGCGGTCACTGCGCGATAAGTATCCAGTTCGGCACTCACCGCCGCAGTGCCATCCTTCACACGTTGCAGGGCAAAGAGAAAGGAGGTGTTCGTTTTCAGCGCCATCCGCCCAATGACAACGGCTAACTCTGGATTATTCGGCAATTCCCCATGCGCAAACAAGCGTTCGGCTGAAGACCAGGCACGCGCATCGGCCAGCGCAAGCTGCGCGCCCTTAGGCACAAGCCCGACGATCTTCGCGGCCTTGCTGTTGAGTGTGAAGGAATCCGCCCGGAGTGAAAATGCATTACCTCGGCAGAACTCTGGCTGGAGCTGAAAATAGGTGCTAATCGGCACACTCTCCGTACCGATATCACCATCGCGTTTGCCCCGTTGACCGTTGACTCCCCCATAAGCCCAAAGCAATTCTACGCCGTCAATGACATGATCCGCCTCCACACGCACGATGAGACCCTCTGTCATCGGCATGGCAATGACGTGCAGTTGCACTCTGCCCAATGCGCCGAGCAAATCGTCGCGTATCTCATAGAGCATCTCCCCCGGCCGGTAGCGTGCGACCACATGCGTGGCGTCGTGCAGCCATTTCACGTCCTTTGCCGATTTAAGACCAAAGCGTAAATTCCCGCCACGCCCTGGCAAATAGAGCGTAAATTCGGGACGGTCACCGGCATCGACGCGAAACGCTGTCGGTCCCCCATAGAGCGGCCGGTTAAAAAATTCTGCGCCGTTTTCGATAATGAAGTCTCCGCCATCGGGCCGATATCGTAGCGGATGATCGATTTTCCCTATTAAATTTGGCGTGAGCTTTTGAGCTGCCGGCACTTGCGCGAGTGCAGACTCTGACAATGCAGTAATGAGAAAAAAGAGGGTGGGAATAAACCGAAGAAAAGATTTCATAGGGTGAAAACCATAGATTAACGACTCAATATTTCACTGTTGGAATAGCACAATATTAGTGACGTAATTAATTAAGAGGGTGATGTAAAGAGAGTGGTGTAAAGGGAGTGATGTAATTAATGCGGTACCGTAAGCATGATTTTTCCAATGTGCTGCCCAGCCTCCATCAACGCATGCGCCTCTGCTGCCTGCACTAGCGGAAAAGATTGGTAAATCACGGGCTTAATTTTTCCTGCTTCAATCAAAGGCCATACGCGTTGCAGCAATTGATCGGCGATGGCTGCTTTAAAATCCACCGAACGCGGCCGTAAGGTAGAACCGGTGATGGTCAGACGACGACGCAATATTTGTCCCAAATCGAGCGTCGCTTTAGCTCCCCCTAAAAAGGCAATGAAATCCAAACGCCCGTCATCAGCCAGACAATCAATCTCACGCGCCACATATTCCCCGCCCACCATGTCCAGAATCACGTCGACTCCTTTTCCCCCAGTCAGCGATTTCACTACTGCGGTAAAATCTTCCGTCTTATAGTTAATACCCCGCTCCGCACCAAGGGCCTCACAAGCACGACATTTATCCTCGCTACCCGCAGTGGCGAACACGCGGTGACCAAACGCATGCGCCATTTGAATCGCCGTCACACCGATACCGGACGTGCCACCTTGCACTAAAAGCGTTTCGCCATCGATTAACTTTGCGCGGTCAAAGACGTTGCTCCAGACGGTAAAGCACGTCTCCGGCAGCGAAGCTGCTTCCATCGCATTCCATCCTCGTGGCATGGGCAAACAATGACTCAGTGGCGCGGCGCAATATTGGGCATAGCCTCCACCTGGCACTAGCGCGCACACCATATCGCCTTTCTTAAAAGCGCTGTGCGTCAAGTCTCCACCAACAATTTCGCCCGCCACTTCCAAGCCAGGTAAATCCGATGCCCCTGCGGGGACGGGATAATGCCCTTTACGTTGCAAGACATCCGGCCGGTTCACACCGGCAGCGTGAACCTTGATCAAGATTTCGCCGGACTTTAAAGCAGGAATCGGACGCTCGCAACTATGTAAAACTTCCGGTCCGCCAAATCCGCTTATTTCGATTGCGAGCATAAGAAAATGTTCTTGAAAAAGATAAAAGAGAGAACGTGCAAATTACCACGAAAATGGCTAATTGAAGAGCGTAAAAAAACCGCCCGGACTTGCACCTCGGGCGGTTTCTTGCTAAAAAAATGCAAAAATTTATTGATGTTGCGCCGTAGCTTCAACGCTTTCTTCACTGACTGCGGCTTTCATCGACAACTTCAAACGACCACGATCATCTGTTTCCAGAACCTTGACGCGTACTTGCTGACCTTCTTTCAGATAATCCGCAACTGCGTTGACGCGCTCGTTGGCAATTTGGCTGATGTGCAACAAGCCGTCTTTGCCGGGCATAACCTGAACAATCGCGCCGAAGTCGAGTAACTTGAGAACAATGCCGTCATAGACTTTGCCCACTTCAACCGAAGCTGTCAGCTCTTCGATGCGACGTTTCGCTTCCTGACCGGCAGCCGCATCGACGGAAGCGATAGTGACTACACCTTCATCGCTGATATCGATCTGGGTGCCTGTTTCTTCGGTCAATGCCCGAATTACTGCGCCGCCTTTGCCGATGACATCGCGAATTTTTTCCGGGTTGATCTTGATGGTAATCAGACGCGGTGCAAAATCGGATAACTCAGTTTTAACGTGAGGAACCGCTTCTTGCATCTTGCCTAGAATGTGCATACGACCTTCTTTGGCTTGCGCCAGCGCGACTTGCATGATTTCTTTGGTGATGCCCTGGATTTTGATGTCCATCTGCAAAGCGGTGATGCCGCCAGCAGTACCAGCGACTTTAAAGTCCATATCGCCCAAATGATCTTCATCGCCCAAAATATCGCTCAGGACGGCGAATTTACCGCCTTCTTTGATCAGACCCATCGCGATACCGGCAACGTGTGCCTTCATCGGCACGCCTGCGTCCATCAACGCCAGACAGCCGCCGCAAACAGAAGCCATCGAAGAAGAACCATTGGATTCGGTGATCTCGGATACCAGACGCACTGCATAGCTGAAGTCTTCTGGATTAGGCAAGGCCGCAAGCAAAGCGCGCTTGGCTAAACGGCCATGACCGATTTCGCGACGCTTCGGCGTACCGACACGGCCGGTTTCGCCAGTAGCAAACGGAGGCATGTTGTAGTGAAGCATGAAGCTGTCGGTAAATTCGCCCATCAGTGCGTCGATTTTTTGATTGTCGCGTGCGGTGCCCAGGGTGGCAACGACCAGGGCTTGCGTTTCGCCACGGGTAAACAGCGCAGAACCATGGGTGCGCGGCAAGACGCTGGTACGAATCGAAATTGGGCGCACGGTGCGGGTGTCGCGGCCATCGATGCGCGGCTCGCCTTCAAGAATCTGCGAGCGCACAATTTTCGCTTCCAGATCGAACAGGATGTTACCCACTTCGGCGCTATCGGGAACTGACTCACCTTTGGCAGTAGCTTGCGCGCTCAGTGCTGCAGATACAACCGAACTTGCATCCTTGAGCTTGGCGGTACGGGCTTGCTTGTCCTTAGTCTGATACGCCTCACGCAACAGCGGCTCAGCCACAACCGACACGGCGGCAATCAATGGCGCGTTCTTGGCAGGTGGCACCCATTCAATTTCAGGTTTGCCGCCATCCGCAACCAAATCGTGGATCGCATCAATCACCGCTTTCATTTGGGTGTGGCCATAAACAACTGCCCCCAGCATGATTTCTTCAGACAATTGCTGGGCTTCGGATTCCACCATCAAAACAGCAATTTCGGTACCGGCAACCACCAGATCCATCTGTGATGTTTTCAATTGAGTGGTGGTTGGGTTGAGTACATATTGACCATCAATGTAACCAACACGGGCTGCGCCGACGGGACCATTAAATGGCACACCGGAAACACACAAGGCAGCGGAAGCGCCGATCATCGCAGCAATATCGGGATCGATTTCAGGATTGACGGACAAAACGTGAATAACGATCTGCACTTCATTCAAATAGCCTTCAGGGAACAGCGGGCGAATCGGGCGGTCGATCAAACGCGACGTCAACGTTTCCTTCTCGGAAGGACGGCCTTCGCGTTTGAAAAACCCACCGGGAATACGGCCAGCGGCATACGTTTTTTCGAGATAGTCAACGGTCAGGGGGAAAAAATCCTGGCCTGGCTTGGCGTCTTTGCGCGCCACAACGGTCGCAAGAATAACGGTGTCTTCAATCGACACCATGACAGCGCCGGAAGCTTGACGCGCAATCTCCCCGGTTTCCAGGGTGACTCGATGTTGGCCGTACTGAAAAGTTTTGGTAACTTTGTTAAACATGGATATTTCCTCTCTAATTTTGCCGACAGATTTTCAGGCGCTGTCGTTCACCTCACCACGGGTAACACGTCAGGGATGACTTGCCACCTTACTGCTGATCACTGCCTATTCACTGGTTAATAATGATGTACTGCTTGATGATTTAATGCTGACTTACTGCGGACTACCAACTTATCGCTTTTAAAAAAATAGAATTTAAAACACAAATATGAACCACTAAAAGACAAAATGCCCGCGTCAGAAACTGGCGCAGGCATTTCAGAAACTAATAATAGGATGGCGCAAAAATTATTTACGCAGACCAAGCTTGGCAATCAAATCGCGATAACGGGTAGCGTCTTTGCTCTTGAGATAGGAAAGCAGACTTTTACGACGATTTACCATCATGATCAGACCACGACGAGAGTGGTGATCTTTGCTATGGGCTTTGAAGTGACCATTGAGGTCATTGATACGCGCCGTCAGCAATGCAACTTGAACTTCCGGGGAGCCCGTGTCGTTTTGACCACGTGCGTTGTTCGCAATAATAGCGGCTTTATTCGATTTCTCGATTGTCATGACATACCTTTCACATGCGGTGTATAGAGTAAAACTACGATTAACCCAATGCACCGTGAACTACGATTAAAGAACTGGCTTTTTCACCAGACGCGGATTATAGCTGAAATACGTTACTGATTCAAATCCAACTAACTCCCTTAAGCAACATTAAGCAACACCGCCGAATCGCTTGATTTTCTGCCTATTTTTCAAGCGGGTTGTTTGGAAGCAGCGAGTTTCATGCCCATTTTCTCGGCGCGTGGTGGCAAATGCCGCAACCGGTGGGTGCGATGACGTTTCACAACTCGCATTTACGGGCTGATCTCTGGCTATAATGAAAAGCAGAAACCTCGCCTCTTTTCTCGATTGGGTTATACCGTGTTTTTTGAAGGTACAACCGATTGGAGCCAGATGCCATGCGGGCTTCAAGGGGAGAGAAACCGAAGACCCAATTTTTTGGGGTACCGGTTAATTTTGCAGATTGTCAAATTAAATCAAGTTAAATTAGAGGTGATATCGTGCAATTAAATTGGAGTGAGTTATTGCACGACATAAATGAGTTATTTGTAACTATTACGCGAAATAAGATATTCAAAAACGAAAAAGAGGACTTTCTATTACATGTACAACAATGTTTGAAGTTAAATCGAAAAGAAGATTGGAACTACATTCTTGCGTCTGAAGACATCCTCGAAGATTCAAACGAGGCCATATCGAACTTTCTAAAATTTGGCTTGTCTGGGCCAACTAAATATGAAAGTCTTGGAGAAAAATATCTTAGGTTGTATGGCGTCCTAAACGCCACCTATTTGCAACAACAAGCAATGTACAATTTGTATCGGTTTTGCCAATGTCTTGAACCAAGTAAAATAAAAAAAGCATAGATGAACTAGAAATTGTTGGTATTCGTCATAAACTCGGCGCACACAGCGCAAATTACGAAGACCCAAAAAGCGAAGAAATGCATGTATTTGTTCCTGTAAGAATGGAACTAAAAGATTTCGAGTGCTCCTATTTTAATCACTACAATGACAGCTACCAAACAGTAAATCTAAAAAATGCTATTGAAATTCATCTTGAGCTAATGTGTTCTCTTTACGTTGAAGTTGTTAAAAAAACCGTGGTTACAATTTATAAAAGCAATAAGGAGAAGCAAAGTGAATTGCTTGGAAAAGTTGTTCCTTTTGAAAAAATGTTAGGTGGTTGTGGGCTAATGAAGGTTAAAGGCACAGGTGAATACATAATTGTTGAATATGTATAGCGTGAAAAAAATTTAACAAGTCGCTCAAGCACCAGTCGCTTCGCTCCTTGGACAGTTTTTAAGTCGCAGTTTTGTGGTTTTGCTGCGCAAAAGTATTCCACAAAACTACAACTTAAAAACTGCCGCTTAGCTCGGCGTTAGCCCGCACCAGAACCAAAGATGACTGCCGTCCTCGTCCCAATGAAGTACATCGGCTTCTGCGACGTGCTCGGCTTCTCTTCGGCAGTCTTGACCGACTTCGACGCGACTATCGCTCTGTATCAGGCATTCCGTGATGATGTCCGGAACTGGCCCTTTCCTGAGCAAGCTCAAGTCTCGGTCTATTCAGACTCAATACTGGTTGTGTCCGACGAACTGCCTGCTCTGCTGCATACGATCGCCTCTCTCAATTGGGCAACATTGATGCAGGGTTGGCTAATTCGCGGGGGCGTCGCCCACGGAAAGTACTGGGAAGAGAAGGAGAACGGGAATCTATTCGTGGTGAGTGACGCCCTCGTCAAGGCAGTGGCACTAGAGAAGGTGGTGAAGGTTCCAGCAATCGTAGTCTCTAAGGAAATTCATCTCGGAATAGAGGCTTGGGTTCCACGCTTTCAGCATGGCGTATTCAAAGCCCCACTACTTCACTTTCAAGGCCTCAATATCGTCAACCCGTTCAACGGGTACTGGTTCGCCAGTGCTGCCATACGAGCAAAGGGCCTGCTCGAAGCACATCCAAAGCATAGGGAAAAGTATGAGTGGTTTCTGTCATTGGTTGAAGCTGTGGCGAAGAACGATATCCTCATTCCTGAAGAGGCACTCGCAAAGATGCTCGAACTTGGCATTCTCCAAGAATGGATGGACCAGCCGGCGTGCCCCCCCGGGCGGCAGTGCGGGCTGGTGAAAAATGTGCCGATCCAAGGGTCAAATAAAACTAGTTTACAACTAAAGATTTTACGATTCCCGTCGATTAACGAAAAGAGAGCTCAAAATTTTAGCGGAGAAAGAAAAATATAACTGGGTGCATTCAATCAACTTTCTATTTATGTAACCGATACACACACAACGGCGGTTTTAGTGCCTCAAAGCATTCGAGGCAGACCAAAGTGACGTTACATAACCCAGTATCAAAAAATTATCAGGAGAAACAAAATGAGCTCAATGATCAACACCAATATTGCGTCCTTGAATGCACAGCGGAATTTATCCACATCGTCTGCTGGGCTCACCACCGCTTTGCAACGTCTCTCATCCGGCTTGCGTATTAACAGTGCCAAGGATGATGCCGCAGGCCTGGCGATCTCTGATCGTATGACCAGCCAGATCAACGGCCTCAATCAGGCAGCCCGCAATGCAAATGATGCGATTTCACTGGCACAAACGGCTGAGGGCGCATTAGGCTCCGTGACCGATAGCCTGCAGCGTATGCGTCAACTGGCCCTGCAATCGGCCAATGCCACTAACACATCCACTGACCGCACTGCCCTCAATTCGGAAGTATCGCAACTCATGTCCGAAATCAGCCGCGTCGCGTCGACCACGCAATTTAATGGACTCAACCTGCTCGATGGAACTTTCCAGGCTTCCCAGTTCCAGGTAGGTGCCAATGCAAACCAAACGATTAGCGTCAGTGTTGCTGGTGCAACCACCGACTCTTTGGGTTCTTTTGGTGGCGCAGGTGCTGTCGTCACCGCCAATGCATGGACCGCTATCTCTACTATTAGCTTGAACGGCACCAGCGTAGGCGCATCGAATGACCGTTCCTCCACTCTTGCAGGCTGGACAGCAGCGAGCTCTGCAGCCAAAGCAGCAGCTGTCAACGGCGTGTCGTCATCCAGCGGTGTTACCGCCACTGCTGCCAGCACTCTCACTGCCATTGCACCGATCCTCAATTCATCGACGCAAGCTGGGGATCTCACCATCAATGGCATAGCGGTCGGCGCAATCACTGTAGGCAGCAACGCACTCACCCAAGCCCAGAACGCGGCGGCTGCCGTCAACGCAGTAAGTTCCACGTCAGGGGTTACAGCAACGGTCAATGCCAGTACCGGACTGTTGAAACTTGATGCCGCTGATGGCCGCGATATCAAACTGTCGACGGGCTCCAATGGCACCACGACCGTAACAGCAGCCGCTTCCAACACACGCATCCTGAACGCAACCGGGTTGACCGTCAATAGCGCCGGTGCTGCAGCAACTGCCGGTACCAGCACGATGTCACTGGGCGGTGTCGTCGTTGATGGTGATACCACCACCATTAACGGCGTTATTTTCACCTTCAATGGCGGTGCCGGTGCTGCTGCAACAGTAGCCACCGTCGTCGATGCCACCCATGTGACTGTCTCCGCTTATGACAACGCCAGCGTAACGACTGGCGCTGCTGCCTATGTTAGTGCATTTAACGTTGCGTCCGCTGCGGGAACCGCGACTGCACAGGCATTGGCGGGGATCACCGCAGCCAGTGCCGTTGGGGTAGTGACCTTGACCGATACCCACAAAGGCCTTGCGGCATCAGTGGGCCGGATCATCACCTCCACTGACGCTGGCAATACGATCGTCGCATCGGCAACCGGCGTGGATAGCACCGCAACACTGGCGCAAGAAACCAACACCACTACTGGCACCATCACGCTATCATCGTCATCGACTTTCACGATCAGCGGTACTGGAGCAAGCGTGGCTGATGGTGGCTTTACGGGTTACACACCAGCACTGGCGAAACTTTCCACGTTGAATATCTCGACCTCAGTAGGTGCCAATACGGCGATCGGCATTCTCGATGCGGCATTGGATCAAATCAATACTCAGCGCGCTAGTTTGGGTGCTACGCAAAACAGGTTCAGCGCGACGATCAGTAACCTCCAGGGGACTGCTGAAAACCTGACTGGTGCCCGTAGCCGTATCAAAGATGCCGACTTTGCTCAAGAAACCGCCGCACTCACGCGCGGCCAGATCTTGCAACAAGCCGGTACTGCGATGCTGGCCCAGGCAAATTCGTTGCCTAATGGTGTGTTAGCGCTATTACGTAGTTAATGAAATATGAAGTAGTCATTTATTAGTGTGGTATACCCCGGCCAGAATTTCCCTGGCCGGGTTTTCCCAGTAGAGGGAGTTCATCATGGATATCCGATCAATTACCAACAGTCAACAGTCAGCCGTCGTATTCGCAGACAAAGGCCCGCCGGACGTTTCAAGCATCCCGGTAAAAGCAGCGACACCTGTAGAGACAACCGCAGCAGTACAACAACCTGTGCCCATACCCAGTTTGGAACAGGTAACGCAGGCGGTTAAAAGTATCAATCAAACCTTACGCATATTGTCACCAGACCTGGAATTTTCTGTGGACGCAGATACCGACCGTACCATCATCAAGGTGGTGGACCAACAAACCAAGGAAGTCATCCGCCAGATGCCGACCCAAGAAGCTTTAGACATTGCCAAGGCACTGGATAAAATGCAAGGTTTGCTACTCAAACAAAAAGCGTAAAAAGCAGCATAAAAAGCAGCGGAATAGCGATGTTAATTGCCTTCTACAGTTCGATTTGGCAAGGCCGAGAATATCTATACTGGACGCATTCTTAGGAGAAGCAGGTGGCCATTTCTTCACCAGGCATTGGTTCCAATCTGGATGTCAACGGCATCATCACAAAATTGATGCAGGTAGAAGCGCAGCCATTGACAACGCTAGCCACAAAAGAAGCCGGCTATCAGGCAAAACTAACCGCTTTCGGTACTTTAAATGGCGCACTCTCTTCTTTCCAGACTGCTGTTGCGAGCCTGAATTCCCCGGCAAAGTTCCAGGCGCTGACGGCCAGCTCGGCTGATTCGAGCATCCTCACCGCATCTGTCAGCAGCCAGGCCATTGCCGGGAACTACAGCATTGCTGTTAGCCAATTAGCGCAAGCGCAAACGATTACTACCAGCGGCCAAACCAGCGTATCGGCCGCCATAGGTGCCGGCACATCGACCACGCTTTCTTTTCAGTTCGGCGCAATCACCGGCGGCAGTTTCATTAAAACCGGGACGGCTCTCAGCGCAAGCGCAGCCGCCAGCGGAATCACTGCAAACGCATTGAGCATCAATGGCACCAACATCGTTACCAGCGGTACGACCAACAGCGCAAAAAATCTCGCCACCCAAATTAATTTAAGCACCGGCACCACTGGCGTCACGGCAACTGCAGCGGCAACCGATACCGGCGTGCTAGCGTTTACCCCAGTGACTACAGGCGTCGCCGATGCTTATACATTGGTGGTAGGCACAACGACTTTAGCCAGTATCGGTGCATCATCCGGTCTGACTGCCGCACAACTCGATACCGCAATTTCCACCGGCGCAGGCGCCGCCGGCTTAGCCTCCGATGGCATTACATTCACCGGCACCGCAGTTGGCGGCAACCTTCATTTTACGAAAGCCGACGGAGCTAACGTCAATATTACGCAAACGCTGACCAACACCAGCACCACGGCTACCGGCGGCATCAGTGGCCTAACGTCGGGCACGGCGAAGGCTTACACCAGTTCGGTCTCGCTTGCTTCCGCCAATGCGATCAGTGTGGCCGGGTTGAATCCAGCATTAGCTGGTTTGAGTGCAGGTAACGGTGTTTATACTGGCGCAACCTATACACAGGATTCCAACCAGGCCAGTGGGTCCGTCATCATCGACAACACCAATAATTCGCTGCAAGGCATTCGTGATGCGATCAACAAAGCCAGCATCGGCGTTACTGCCTCGATCGTTGCCGACGGCAGCGCAACGCCAAATCACTTAGTACTGACGTCGAATAAAACAGGCGCCACCTCCAGCATGAAAATAGGCGTCACTGGCGATGCAACAATCAGCACGCTGCTGGCCTACGATCCTGCCGGAACGCAAAATTTAACGCAGAGCACCGCCGCGCAAAACACCATGCTCACTGTCAATGGCATTTCCGTCAGCAGTACCACCGGCAGTGTCAGCGAAGCAATCCAAGGCACATCGCTCAATGTCCTCAAAGTAGGTACCACCAACCTGAGCATCGCACGCGATACGACTTCAGCTACGAATGCGATCACGCAATTCGTCAAAGCCTACAACGACATTGACAGCGCATTAAAATCCGCCACTGCTTACGACCCTGCGACTAAAGTAGCCGGACCATTGTTTGGTAATGCCGCTGCCCGTGCTATTCAAGCAGATATCCGCAAAACGCTCTCAACGCCAATTGAGGGCTTAAGTGGCAGCATTACCAATCTGGCGCAAGTAGGGGTGGCGTTTCAAAAAAATGGCAGCCTTGCCCTCGATTCTTCAAAACTGCAGAGCGCTATCGCCACTAACTTTAATGACATCGGCAGCCTGTTTGCGTCTATCGGCACAACCACCGACAGCCTGGTCAGTTTCGTCAGTTCAACCAACACCACCAAGGTAGGAAGCCATGCGCTCAATATCACTGCGCTGGCAACGCAGGGCAGCAGCACAGGCTCTGCCCCCGCTGGATTAACCATCAACGCCGGCGTCAACGATGGTTTGAATCTGGTGATAGATGGCGTCAGTGCTAGTGTGATCTTGGCAGCCGGCACCTACACCATCACATCGCTGATCGCACAAGTACAGTCGGCAATCAATGGCGCTTCTGCCTTATCTGGGGCGGGGATTGCAGTCAACGTCACCGCCAATGGTGGCAACGTGTTGAACATCACATCTAATCGCTACGGCTCCAGCTCCAGCGTTGGCGTAAGCGGCATTGGTGCCGCCAATCTTCTTGGAGGAACACCAACAAGCACGGCAGGTGTCGATGTAGCAGGCACTGTGGACGGAATCCTTGCAAACGGTTCAGGCCAAACACTCAATGGTGCAACCGGCTCAGCGTCGGAAGGACTCAAACTCACCATTACCGGCGGTGGCACAGGCGATCGTGGCAAGGTCACCGTGTCCCGAGGGTATGGATTCCAGCTCAATGCCTTGGCGGATACTTTTCTAGGGACCAAAGGACTTGTGCCCAGCCAGACCGACGGTATCAAAAGCAGCATCAAGAACATCAGCACCCAACGCGATGCGTTTAACGTGAAATTAGCCGCCATCGAAAAACGCTATCGCGCACAATTTACAGCGTTAGACGTCACCATTAGCAGCATGACGCAAACGCAGAGCTTTCTGACGCAACAACTGGCGTCAATTGCCAATTTGTCCAAGCAAAATTAACGATAACTAACGAGGGGAACCGACATGTTTGGATCATCTTTATCTTATAGCGGTGCAAATGCCTACTCCTCAGTGGGCGTAGAAACCGGTATAGGAGCCGCCAGCCCCCACCGCCTGATCGTCATGTTATTCGATGGTGCGATCGTATCCATCATTGCAGCACGGCAGCACATGAAAGGCGGCAATATCCCCGCAAAAGGCCAGGCTATTTCCAAAGCCATTGCCATTATTGAAAATGGATTACGTGCCAGTCTCGACAAAAAAATCGGGGGGGAAATTGCACTCAGTCTTGACTCCCTTTATGAATACATGCGCGATCGTCTGGTGATTGCCAACCTCAACAACCAATCCGACATTCTCGACGAAATTCAGCGCCTTCTGACAGATCTGAAAAGCGCATGGGAGGAAATCGAGCCTTCCATCAGTGTGCGGCCGCAGCAGTCCAATGCTTCGTCTTAAAATGTGTTCGCCTCTGCACGTAACTATTTCGTGAAAGCCTGACTCCAACATGGACAGCCAAGAAATTATCACTTTGTACGAAACAGTCGCGGTCATCACCGACCAAATGCTATCTGCCGCACGGGCCGGCGATTGGGACCAATTAAGCACCTTGGAATTACACTGCGCCAGTCACGTCGCGACCTTGAAGAAAAATGACCCTCCTGTTGCATTATCGGGTGCAATACGGGAACGCAAAGTCGAAATCATTCAAAGAATTCTGGCGGATGATCGGGAGATACGGAACATCACCGAACCATGGATGACACAATTGTCCGCATTAATAAATAGCAGTGGAACCGAACGTAAACTCGCCAATGCCTATGGCGGCAATGAAACCGGATAAAAATTATGCTGCCACTGGCGGATGCGGTCAAAGTCAGATCCGTGGGATCCATCGAGGCCCTCTTACCGGCAGCACCTGTAGCCGATGTAAGGCAGGAAGCTTTTGAACGCTCGATTCAGCGCCTTATCGGCCAGCAATTTCAGGGAGAAATACTGTCTCGCTTGAAAGATGGCACCTTTCTCGTCCGGGTCGCCGGCACAGCAACACGCATGACGTTACCGGATGGTGCAAAAGCGGGCACTTCCATTCCAATGACGTTGCTGTCGGTCCAACCTCGACCCACTTTTTTGCTCGGCACTGAAATAAGTACGACAACCACAATCAGTGCATCAGCCACATCGCTCAACACAAACGGGCTCCCTACCGAGGGTTCTGCCGACCATACCTCATTGGTATATATAGAACCAGACGATGCTGTTCCGCTTGATACTGCATCAAGCCACCCCCGCACAACGCGCAGCGGAGTCAGCGCTGCAACTCAACTCATCGATCATTACGTGGTCGCAGCAGAAGAGATTCGCTCCCAACAAAACAATGCCAGCGCGCCTGCGTCACTAAGCGCCGCAGGAAAATTAATCAATAGCGTTTTACTAGCGGCGCAAGAGAACAACGCGCCCTCATTTTTGATGGGTAAAACTGCCATCGTGAGTTCGCCGACCACCCCTGCTGAAAATATTGCTCTGGCCTTACATGACACCCTCAAGTTCAGCGGATTATTTTACGAATCACACCTTGTCGAGTGGGCTGAAGGGAAACGTTCAATCGCCGCATTGATGCTTGAACCGCAAATGCAGAAATCGAATCCGATCGCACCATTGCAAACCGACGGTAAGCCTATCGAATTTCCGCAAATAATCAACCTCCAACTCAGCAGCCTCGAACAACAAAGTACGCACTGGCGCGGTGAAGTATGGCCGGGGCAAACAATGGAATGGGAAGTACATAAAGATACCAGCCAAGATACACCAGAAGATCGAAACAATCGCAATCCGAATAGCAATGACGACGACAGCGAAGCTGCATCGTGGCACAGTGCCGTACGTTTTAATTTTCCCCACCTGGGATCAGTATTAGCGAACATTCGCTTGATGAATACACACGTGCAAATTCACATCAATACCCCAACAGAAAACGTTGCCGCGACATTACGCACGCATATCGGTGCGCTGGCCGATGCTCTGACTGCGGCTGGCACTAGCCTGGATTCAATGACAGTCAAACACCATGATGGACTCTGAAAAACATCAGCAGACTGCGGTTGCCATCACCTATCAGACAGGTGACTCAGCCCCCAAAATCGTGGCCAAGGGGCGTGGTCTGATCGCCGAGGAAATTATCGCGCGTGCAAGCGAACATGGCGTGTTCGTTCATGAGTCCAAGGATTTGGTAGCATTGTTGATGCAAGTCGAACTTGATCGACACATTCCTCCCGCTCTTTATCGTGCGGTTGCGGAACTACTGGCCTGGCTATATCATGTAGAAACAGCGCAAAAAAACGCTAACCGATTGTCGTAAGCCTACGGCGCGTAAACCTTTTAGGAAATGGTGCTGAATGCGATCAGATCCACAGAATTTAGGTACGGAAAATCAGGAGCAATTCCAGATTACCTCGCGCCGGGAAATCGTCTCTTTTTTGCGTTCGATCTCGGAGAAAAAACAGTTAATCAGCCTGTTTATTAACGACAATGCCGATGTGGTCGTCACTTCAATTCTGGAAGTAGATGCAGAAAACGATACCGTCATCATCGACTGTTCGATGCAGGAAGATCAAAACCGGCGCATCGTTGCAGCAAAGGGCGTTTCTTTTGAAACGACGCTTGATCAGATACGCATCCTGTTTTCAACTGATAAAGTGGAAACCTGTATGCACGACAATCTTCCCGCGCTCACTATCCATATCCCTGAAAGCATGCTCCGCCTTCAAAGACGGGAATTCTATCGCATCAACACCCCTCTCAATAATCCCGTGCGCTGCGTCCTGCCCCTGCCCGACGACTTAGGGGGATATCTCACCACTTTCCCCCTCGTCGATATCAGCGGTGGTGGCGCGGGTATTTTGGACGACAACATGCTGCTCGATGATGCCATCGGCCGCAACTATAAAGCCTGCCGCATTGAGCTACCCGACGTCGGCATTATCCTCATGACCTTGCAGGTGCGGAACTCGCGTATTCTTACCTTATTCAACAATAAAAAAACACGCAGGTTAGGGTGTATATTCGTGGACATCCCCAAACCAATGCTGTCACATGTTCAGCGTTACATCATGAAGCTCGAGAGAGAACGGAACGCAAAAATTACTGGGCTTGGTTAGCACTATTTTCCTGGGAAATTGCCTTATATCCGGCAGAGATCTACAACGAAAAATTAAATTCTTCTGTTAGGAATTCGCGTTTTTCACATGGAAAAATCCCGGTAATAAATACGGCGCCTATTACTTCTTGCAGCTGCACACTTCACGGATCAAGGCTAGCATTAGTCTCGCTTCACTCGTAACAGTAAGTTCACCGCACCGATCTGATCGTATCCATCATGTTCTTACAAAAACGTCGAGTACGGTGAGATATGATTTGGCGCTTACGCGCTAGTCTCGGATTTTCTCAAAAAATAAAGCGTATTGTTAACAACGAGAGCAACAAAAAAGATCGGGACGCCATTCTATCGCAGCATTTCTCGAAGGAATATTTCATGAAAAAATCGATACTTCTTATTACCCTGATGAGCCTATTTTCGTTGACCAGTGGAGCCAATGCGGCCAATGCACCAGTCAATATCGCCTACCCGATAAACGGCGCATTGGTCACCAATTATTTTTATTCCAGCTTCACGACCACCTGTCCCGGTGGTGCGTATTCGGTCAAGTGGTACCTGGACAGTACGCTTATCGGCAATGGAACTTTTTACGATACCGCAGGTGTTCATTTCGCGCACAAACTACCGACTGGATGGCACAGCCTTCTCGTCATTTCTTCTTGCGGACAGGATGCAGTGAAGTTTTACGTTCAGTAGGCCATTGATCCGGCACATTTTTATTCGACATTTTAGCAATCCAAAATAAATAGGATTGCTAAAATCTTTTAATCCGCCCTCGCATTCATGCGTATTCTTAACCCGAGGAATTTTTTCGTAACATGAGGCCGAACTTCTTTCGATAAGTGGGGCGTCGCACAGATAAGTGGTATCCCGTGCATTATCATGCATACATAAATTTCTGTCATTCCCCACTATTGCCGAAAGCTAGGTGCTGATATGAAAAATCCTTTTATGAGTATATTTCTGAGCAGCGCGAACAAAATCGCCGGATCAGCAAGAGCACAGGCAACGGCTGCTATCAAACGTGAAGCGGTAGCAAGCGCAAGACACATGACGAAAGCCTGGACCGATGCCCTGCTGCCCGGTGTCGCGGCCGGCAAGAAAACGACACGGAAGAAATAGAACTTCTGCGCAACGAAAAAAAAATTAATATCCTGTTTTTAAAACGAGTATGGATTTAAAAAATACGCGAATGCTACGTTGCAGAAAATTTTCTCCACCTACTTGCTTAGGTAGGGTGAATTACCCGCTACCTAAGCACATGACCATAAGACGGATTTTTCTCACCGTCGACTATGATCTTCTCGATGTAAATGACTGTGTAGTTCGATAGGGCCAATGTAGAATATTATGGATATTTTCTTTATCCACTTCTACGAAGAACTCCTACCCCACCATGAATCTCCTCCTCCCCGCCAGCCTGCTTCTTTTGTCACTCACCTGTGCCCCCTTCGTGGGGGCTACCGACAACACTCCGTTTTCACCCATCTCCTCCGAATCGGTGTCCCGACCGCTTGCCGTGGTTGCCTTCAGCAATCCACGTGGTCTCGCCGTGGATCGCAGCGGCAATCTCTATATCGCCGATGTCGATGCGGGGACGATGTATACGATTTCACCCGCAGGCGAGGTCCACCCGCTGGTAGGGCCGGGGATCAAGACTCCCATCGGCATTGCTATTGCCCCCGACGGCAAGGTATTTGTAGCCGACGCAGAAGGCAGTGCGATTTACTGGATTGCTTCTAGCGGTGGGGTGACTGCGCTGCCAAATTCGGATGGCGAGGCGGGTTTCAATTCGCCCACTAACGTGGCTGTGGATGCTGCAGGCAATGTATTTGTTGCGAATAATCTCGCGAATACCATCCTGAAAATCTCGCCGAAAGGCGGCGCTTCCGTTTTTGCCGGAAAAACCGGTGCAAGCGGCAGCACCGACGGCATGGGCGGTGACGCGCGTTTCAACACGCCACTGGCCGTCGCGCTCGATGCCAAGGGTAATCTTTACGTGGCAGACAAAGACAACTCCAATATCCGCAAAATCACTCCCGCTGGTGTTGTGTCCACCTTGGCGGGGATGGCGGGACAATCGGGCAGCGTCGATGGCACCGGTATCGCTGCAAGCTTCGCCGCGCCACGTGCGCTGGCGGTGGATGCCAAAGGCACAGTGTATGTCGCAGACACAGAAAATAGCTGCATCCGCAAAATTACTTCCGATGGCATAGTCACGACCCTCGCTGGCAAAGCAGGCCAAGCCGGCAAGGTAGATGGAATGGGGAGTGACGCGCGATTCAACGACCCTCGAGGCATCGCAGTGGACACTGCAGGCAATGTTTATGTAGCCGACGGTGGTAACGCAGCGATTCGCCGTGTGACGCCGGAGGGCGTTGTAACGACTGTTGCTGCGGCGGGACCCGGACTGTTCGCCGCATCCGCAGCCCCTGGCGCCGCGCCGATCCTCCCACCTCGCGCAGGTCAAACGGAGCGCATCGATTACTCGCATGCGCAGAACTTCGATGGGTGGGATGCCGATCCAACCTATTGGACAGTGAAAGACGGCATGTTTACTGCAAGAGGGGAGAAAGTCCCCTCGACGTTTCTGCTCACGAAAAAAAATTACTCTGATTTCCGCCTCACACTTTCCTCGAAAATGGTCGAGTCCGAGAACCATGCGGGCATCGTTCTATGGGGCGAGCAAACCGTGACTCGCAATGGCCGAAACAAATGGTCATACAAAGGCCCGCTCCTGATGTTTCCCGGTCTGGGCCTTTGGGATTACCGCACGAACAAAAACATCCCGGTCGATCCCGTGGGAAAAGCCCTCGCAAGAAAAATCGCCGGGCAACACGATTGGATCAAGGTCGAGATTCTGGCGCAAGGTAACCGCATTCGCGTCGCCTATAATGGACAGCAGGTACTCGATTGGCGCGAACCTGACCCGAGCCTGCTCAAAGACGGCCCCATCGGCTTGCAATTGCACGGCCACACCCCGCCTCAAGAAGTCGTCTACAAAAATGTCGTGATCGAAGCCTTCCCAAAAGAGGATCGGCTCATCACCGTCAAGGAGTGAGCGACGTGCGAGGATGTGTTCCAGATCATGGATTGCGTTATCTCTCTCCTGTGGTCGCACTATGGCCACCCTCAAGAATGAGATGTAGCATAAAACCGTTCACCCATTTCCTCCAGTCCTAACGTCTGTAGCACTTCCTTTAAACGTTCAGCCGGACGTTGACGCGGCAAGTTCTTATAACTGGCTAGGATGAGTTCATTTTTCATGGAATGCTCCCATCCTACCAACTCGGTCACATTGACTTGGTAACCATGCGCCTCGAGCTGAAGACAGCGCAGAACATTAGTCACCTGGCTACCGAATTCACGCGTATGCAAGGGGTGGCGCCAAATTTCTGTCAACGCATTTTTAGCCAATTCTTTACCCTTATTTTTCTTCAACACAGAGGCCACTTCAGCCTGACAACAAGGCACCAGTACAATAAATTTCGCCTGTTTTTTTAGCGCAAAATGAATCGCATCATCGGTCGCGGTATTGCAGGCATGTAAGGCTGTGACAATGTCGATTTTTTGTGGAAACAATTCCGATTCAGTCGATTCTGCCACGGATAAATTCAGAAAAGACATTCCCGTAAATCCCAGCCGCTGGGCCAGCTCTCGTGATTTTCTGACCAGCTCGTCACGGGTTTCTATGCCATAAATCCACGGCCCCGCGCCTAAAGTTTTAAAAAAGAGATCGTAAAGAATGAAGCCAAGATAGGATTTCCCCGCTCCGTGATCAACTAAACATAGGTTGGGATGACCCTGCAACACCTCACTCAACAACGGCTCGATAAACTGATAGAGGTGATATACCTGCTTGAGCTTACGGCGGCTATCTTGATTCATCTTGCCGTCGCGGGTAAGGATATGCAGTTCTTTGAGGAGCTCTATGGACTGGCCTGGTCGGATATCGTGCATAAAAAATCTTTAGAAAAAAGGGGGGAAATCGGGAAATTGACTTGGGTAAAAAACTTCTCAATGGACTGGAGTTAAAAAATTTTGCCCTTGAGTTTGCATTGAGAAGCACCGTCTCGACGGTACAACGAGCATTGCAAATCAAAATGGAGCAGACAGTAATTTAGTCGAGTTAAGATCCTGCCGAGGTAACGTCAGCTCCACCACAATGAAGCGGCAAAGTAATAACGAAACGGGTGAACTCATTTTGTACACTCGTGAGAGTCAACTCTCCTTCCAGTATGCCGGTAACAAGATTAAAGACGATATATAGTCCCAAACCGCTGCCGCCTGTACCAAGTCGTGTCGTAAAAAAAGGATCAAACACGCGTTTATGCAAAGACTCAGGAATGCCATGTCCATTGTCTTTGTAAGTCAATCTGATTTTTCCGGCATATTCACGATGGGCCGTTATCGTAATTTGGCCATCCTTACGCCCTTCAAATCCGTGCAACAAGGAATTGGTGACTAAGTTGGTAAAAATCTGGGTGAGTGGCCCTGGGTAGCTTTCCATCTCAATATTTTCAGGTATCGACAGCGTAATTTTGTGGCCTGTCGATCGAAGCTGCGGACCCAACATCGCCATCACTTCATTCATGGTCTGTTTCAAGTCAAATTTACGCCGTCGCGTGCTGGAGGTATCCACCGCGACCTGTTTGAAATTGCTAATCAGGTCGCCAGCACGGGCAGCATTACGCTCAATCAAGGCTGCGCCTGTATTGCAGTCTTCAATAAATTTTTCCAACTCAGACTTGAGAATGCGCCCTTGCTGAAAGTTTTTTCTGAAACTCGCAGACACCTCTGCCAAAGTCGATGCACTGAGAAGAACACTGCTCAGAGGCGTGTTCATTTCATGGGCAATGCCCGCAACCAGATTCCCCAAGGAGGCCAATTTTTCCGACTGCACCAGTTTATCCATCACCTGGCGCAGCTCTGCATTGGCAGTCTCCAACAGAGAAGTTCGCTCGATAACGCGCACTTCCAGTATTTCATTGGTCTCCATCAGACGCATATTCAAACTATTGATCTGCTGCTGATATTGGCCACGCTCATGATTCGACAACGCGCGTGCAGCCAAATCGGCTAACTGACTGCCAAGTGCCACCTCGTCAGGAGTCCAATTTCTCTGGTCCCCCACATGCTCAAAACTAATGATCCCGGCAATGCGGCCCGGCACTCGAATAACGAAGGACAGCAAGGATTTAACGCCCTGCTGATCCAGGTAGCAAGTAGCCAATTCCCACGTGCAGCGATGATGTTGGGCATCATGTGCGACCAAGGGCGTCGGAGCAGCCAGCCATTCAAAATAAGAAGGACAGTCCGAGGGGGAAAGCGCGATCTGCTCACCAAAACTATTTGATTTGGCAGAGTATTGATAAATGCAGCTTAATTTTTCTGATGCTGCATCAAAAGACCAAATCGACGCACGTGCGACCTCCAGAATTTTGCAACTTTCGACTGCAATTAAGCGAAGTGCTTTCTCCGAGCGCCCTGTTTCCAGCAAAGGGTTATTCGACAGTTCTGCTAACAAACGGGATGCCGTCGGACGTAGTGCCGCTAAATATTCAAGGTCTTTACGATCATCGGCTGCGGTGCTTGCCTGTATTTTTATTTCGCACAGGCGTGCTGCCTTAAGCTCCGCTAGGGAATGGGCAATATCGCCACTGCCTTCCGCATAACGCGCTGCCGCAAAATGCTGTCGCGCTAATAGGTGTACGAGTCCATATTGTGTCGCAACCGCCTTGGCAGTCCTGATCATCTTGAGCGCTTCTTGATGATCACCACATCGGGCATGAATTTCTGCCATATTCGAGAGAATATTAGCCTCCGTCTCCCCATGTTGGACCTGCTGGGCTTGTGCCAATCCCGCGACCACATGTTTGGCGGCACTATCAAGTGCATTCTTCCCCATGTCAACTTCGGCAAGGTGATTGTTGATCTCTGCCGCATAGCCGAGGAAATGATGTTCCAGGCAAGTCTCCAAAGACTCCGTAAAAAATTGCGCCGCGCTGGAAAGATATCCCAACTCCATCAGATTGCGACCCAGATTAATTTGGATTGTTACTTCCAGAAATGAATCGCTGACTTCTTGCATGCGATTGAGTGCCATGCAATGGAGCCTGATCGCAGACACGTTATCACCTAGTGCATCGTAAATCTGCCCAAAACCGACATGCGCCAACATCCAGGCACTGGGATCTTTTCCTTCGCCATCTGCAATTTCTATGCACTTAACCCAGTGCTGAATAGCCGTTCTGTGTTCACCGGAGATATAAAAATTTCGCGCGATCAATTCCTGCAAACGCGCTTCGTGTTCGAACCAATGCATCGACTCAGCCACTTGCAATGCTTCAAATAATTGATTGCGAGACTCCAGCGCCCGTCCCTGATGATTCATGATGTTGGCATAGCACTGGACAGTCCGCACGTGACCGAGCGCATCATGAGCTGCCTTGGCCTGCATAATAGCTTGTTCGCATAACGCGATAGCCAGGTTCGGATCGGTGTACATGCACCCGACGATTTGATCGATCGTTGGTCGTGGTATGCATCTACTTGAAGCGTCGTTATTTTCATTCATTCCGCATGCTCCCCTGATCCATTTGACTATCTCGTAGCCTATCGAATTTAAAAACGCCGGGCTGCAAAATCAGTCAAAGGTGTTAAACCCAATGGTCTACTAGTCCATCTCAGCAATCCATGCCATCTGGATAGCCTCAAGAATTTTTTCTCCGGAACGAGCAGGATCATCTTGAAAATCTTCCAGTTCGCACACCCACTGATGCAAATCGGTAAAACGTACTGTTAGGGGATCGATGTCAGGATACTTATCATAAAGCTCCTCGGCAATACGCTGCGTGTCGGTCCATTTCATGCCGGACTCCTTAGAAACTAAAAACGTTCAAAACAATCAGTGGTTGAATTTATCTGGTTGAGACCTCTGCTTAGAAAATAAAATCGGCTCCGTCTTTTAGTGGCTTTCACTGACCTGATTAATCGTATATTTAGGAATTTCCACGACTAGATCCGCCCCTTGTAGGATGGCTTGGCAGGACAGGCGGGAAGTCGATTCTAATCCCCAAGCGCGATCCAGCAAATCTTCTTCTTTTTCGTCGGCTTCTGTCAAAGAAGAAAAACCTTCGCGAATAAGGATGTGACAAGTAGTGCAAGCACACGATTTTTCACAAGCATGTTCGATGTCTATGTCGCTTTCAAGCAAAATGTCGCATACGGATTTGCCGGAAGGCGCGTCAATTACCGCGCCTTCCGGGCATAAAACAGCATGAGGGAGAACAACGATTTGGGGCACGATATTTACCTCGGATAAAGGATGTTAAAACTTGTGACGATAAATTGAATAAATGCACCGTGATCAGGATATCTCGTCCAATGTTTTCCCGGCCAAGGCATTCCGCACGCTTCTATCCATGCGCCGCGACGCAAATTCTTCGGTGCCCTGTGACAAGGCATCTACGGCTAATTTAAGATGAAGCTGATCTTGGCTTTGTGCCGATTTTTCTACCGCCTCGCTTACCTTGTTCATCAGTACCATTAACGCAATTTTTTCCTCGTCGGACAACAAATATCCATCAGATTCCAATGCCGACCGGGTCGCTAAAAGGATACGCTCTGCATCTACCTGCTCTTCACGCAACGCGCGCAAGCGCATGTCACCATCAGCGGACTGGAAAGAATCCTGCAGCATTCGCGCCACCTCATCATCGCCTAAACCATAAGATGGTTTTACCGTGATCGAGGCTTCCACACCGGAGCGTAATTCGCGCGCGGAAACTGACAGCAAACCATCCGCATCAACCTGATAAGTAATCCGAATGCGTGCCGCACCCGCCACCATTGGCGGGATACCACGCAGTTCAAATCGGGCCAGCGAACGGCAATCGGATACCAACTCACGCTCTCCCTGCAAAACGTGGACTGCCAATGCAGTTTGTCCATCTTTGAAGGTAGTAAATTCCTGTGCGCGCGCACATGGAATGGTCGAATTACGCGGGATAATTTTTTCAACCAAACCGCCCATAGTCTCGATACCGAGTGACAGTGGAATCACATCCAGTAACAGCCAGTCATCACCCGCTGCCCGGTTGCCAGCCAGCATGTTTGCCTGTATCGCAGCACCTAACGCAACGACTTTATCGGGGTCTATATTAGCGTGCGGAATCGTCTGAAAATACTCGCTGACGGCTTTGCGTACATGAGGCATCCGCGTCGCCCCACCGACCAGCACGACGCCATCGATGTCATCCACTGACAAGCTAGCGTCGCGCAAGGCTTTTTTGATCGAAGTCATGGTTTTTCCAACCAAATTTTGCGTAATCCCGGAAAAAATCTCTACGCTCAACGTCAGATGTACCGACTCGCCGGATTTTAGCGCCGCGTCTACCTGGACTTCTTCATTGGTCGATAACAACTCTTTGGCTTCGCGCGACTTCACCATCAACAAACGGGTGTCTTGGTCCGACAAGGGGGCCAACTTTGCCTGTTCGATCATCCAGCAAAAAAGTCGGTGGTCGAAATCGTCGCCGCCCAGTGCCGAATCGCCGCCAGTCGCTAAAACTTCAAATACGCCCTTGGTCAATTTCAATATCGAAATATCGAAAGTACCACCACCCAGATCGTACACGGCGTAAATTCCTTCAGATGCATTATCGAGGCCGTAGGCAATCGCTGCTGCAGTAGGTTCGCTCAACAAGCGCAATACATTGAGGCCGGCGAGCTGCGCAGCATCCTTGGTCGCTTGCCGCTGTGCATCGTCAAAATAGGCAGGTACCGTGATCACGGCACCTACTAGCTCATCCCCTAAAGCATCTTCCGCACGCTGCCGCAAAGTGGCCAAAATTTGCGCGGAGATTTCCACCGGGCTCTTTACACCTGCGACGGTCTTGAGCTGAACCATGCCGGGCGTGTCCTGAAAATCGTAGGGTAAATTTTCGGCGTAGGCAATGTCCTTGAGACCGCGTCCCATGAAGCGCTTGACTGATACGATGGTGTTTTTAGGGTCAGTGGTTTGCGCCTTTTGCGCCTTGTAGCCGATGGTGGCATGACCATCGGGTAGATACCGGACGATGGAGGGCAACAAAGGCCGTCCTTCCTCATCGTTCAGTACTTCGGGGATACTATTACGTACCGTCGCTACAAGAGAATTGGTCGTACCTAGATCAATTCCGATTGCCAGCCGATGCTGGTGCGGTGCCGTGGACATGCCGGGCTCGGCTATTTGAAGAAGTGCCATCGTCTATATACTTAACTACATAAAAAATTCATTAACAATACAGCAGGCTGAGAACTGCAGAATAATAAACAGCAGTCTTAGAAATGAATAGTGCAAAAGGGGCCGAATAGACCTCATGGATTTCCGAATTACAGCTCCAATTCATCAAAAGCGAAATGCACTTCTTCCCCAAATTTTTCTACAAACATCAATGCACGCACCTCTTGTGCCGCCGCCACAAAATCATGCGCATCCAGGTACGCAGCAATTTTTTCTATTTTCAGTTGTCGCATCGACTGCAATTCTGTATCCAGTGCTTCCAGCGCATCCGTATTTTTAACGGCACGCGCGTCTTCCAATGCCTCACGCCATTCCATCTGCTGCATCAGAAACGGCACCGGCATTGCGGTGTTTGATTCCGTCTGCAAATCGACGCCATTCAACTGACATAAATAAGTCGCACGTTTAAGTGGATTTTTCAGGATTTGATAAGCTTCATTGGTACGCGTTGCCCATTGCATCGCAACACGCTTTTCTGTATCACTAGCACCAACAAATTTGTCTGGATGGACTTGACCTTGCACCTCACGATAAGTCCCCTCCAACGTGTTCATATCGATGGAAAATTTTTGCGGTAAGTGGAACAAGTCAAAATGGTTTTGCATGAATACTCAAAATAAAAGCCTGTCGATAACAGGCTCAAAATCACAGGCACAAAATTAAAACTGAAAATGCACCCGAGAACGACTCTAAAAATCAGATACGAAAACTTTCACCGCAACCACAAGCATCTTTTTCATTCGGATTATGGAACTTAAAACCTTCGTTCAACCCTTCACGGGCGAAATCGAGTTCGGTACCATCGATATAAGGCAGGCTCTTTGGATCGACAAAAACTTTGACGCCATGCGATTCAAATACCGCATCTTCTGGAGCAACTTCATCTACATATTCAAGCTTGTAAGCCAAACCGGAACAGCCGGTAGTACGTACGCCAAAACGCAGTCCAACGCCTTTGCCACGCCGTTCAATGTAACGGTTGATATGCTTCGCCGCTTTTTCGGTCAATGTGATCGTCATCTTACCCTCCCTGTCCCGCCGTTATACCCACCTTGCGAGCACGATTTACGCTATTTCTTTAGAAACGTCCGCGTGCTTGGTTTTATAGTCCAACACGGCAGCCTTGATCGCGTCTTCTGCCAAAATTGAGCAATGAATTTTCACGGGGGGCAAAGCTAACTCCTCCGCTATTTGCGTGTTCTTGATCGACAACGCTTGATCCAGCGTCTTACCCTTGACCCATTCAGTGACCAGGGAACTCGATGCAATTGCAGAACCACAGCCGTAGGTCTTAAATTTTGCATCTTCGATCAAGCCATCTGCGCCCACCTTGATCTGCAATTTCATTACATCGCCGCAAGCGGGTGCTCCCACCATACCAGTACCGATGCTGTCATCGCCTTTGTCGAAAGCGCCGACATTGCGTGGATTTTCGTAGTGGTCCAACACTTTTTCTGAGTAAGCCATTTGTAACTCCTTTTAAAACATTTCTCTTCAAGCAGAGAAGCAATAAATTTAATGTGCCGCCCATTGAATCGATGCCATATCGATTCCGTCCTTAAACATATCCCACAGGGGCGACAAATCGCGCAATTTCTGTACTTTCGATTTCAACAAATCGACGGCGAAATCAATGTCCTCTTCCGTCGTAAAGCGGCCGATGGTGAAACGGATCGAGCTATGCGCTAGCTCGTCGCTGCGACCCAATGCGCGTAATACATATGATGGCTCCAGGCTGGCTGAGGTACACGCCGACCCCGACGATACTGCCAGGCCTTTAATTGCCATGATCAGGGATTCGCCTTCGACATAATTAAAACTGACATTCAGGTTGTGCGGCACGCGCTGTTCCATGTCGCCATTGACGTAGACTTCTTCGATTTCCTGCAATCCCTGAGCGAGACGATCACGCAAAAATTTGATGCGAACGATTTCGCTATCCATCTCTTCTTTAGCGATCCGAAATGCCTCCCCCATGCCAGCGACTTGATGTGTGGGCAAAGTGCCGGAACGCAGACCACGTTCATGTCCGCCACCGTGCATTTGCGCTTCGATACGCACCCGTGGTTTGCGCCGGACATACAAAGCGCCAACACCTTTTGGGCCGTAAGTTTTGTGTGCAGTAAATGTCATCAGATCGACCTTGGTCAAAGCCAAATCAATATGCACTTTGCCCGTCGCTTGTGCCGCGTCACAGTGGAAAACAATTCCTTTTTCACGACACAATTCGCCGATTTCCGCTATCGGTTGAATCACGCCGATTTCATTATTGACCAGCATCACAGACACTAAAATAGTATCAGGACGCAGCGCTGCTTTTAGCTGATCGAGTGTGATCAAGCCGTTAGCTTGTGGCTCTAGATAAGTCGCATCAAAACCTTGACGCTCCAATTCACGCACCGTATCCAATACTGATTTATGCTCAGTCTTTAAAGTGACGATGTGCTTGCCTTTGGCTTTGTAAAACTGCGCAGCGCCTTTCAATGCAAGGTTGTTGCTCTCAGTCGCACCGGAGGTCCAGATGATTTCACGCGAGTCAGCATTGACTAATGCAGCAACCTGTTCGCGCGCCTCCTCAACCGCTTTTTCAGCAGTCCAGCCGTACATGTGACTGCGCGAAGCGGGATTGCCAAACTGCTCACGCAAAAATGGAATCATTTTGTCAGCCACGCGCGGATCAACCGGTGTGGTCGCGGAATAGTCCATGTAAATCGGAAAATGCTCTGCTTTCAGCGTATCCATCAAATCAGCTTCGAAATTTTTTTCCAGTGGGGCGTTCATGTGTAGTTTTACTCCAGTTGATTCAAGCGGCAATGTGGGCGCGATGAAGCACCACCACATTTTTTTCCGCGCACTTTTGATTTTGTTGATCCACCAGATCTTGCAATGAAACCGAGTCGAGATAATCGACCATTTTTTCACTCAGGGTCGACCACAGTTCATGTGTCATACAACGCGACCCGGCATTATGCTCTCCACCGAGACAATTTTCTTTTCCACCACATTGGGTCGCATCGAGCGGCTCATCCACCGCTATAACGATGTCAGCGACGCTCACTGCGTCAGCCTTGCGCGCCAGGCTGTATCCGCCACCAGGGCCACGTACGGATGCCACGATTTGATGACGGCGCAACTTGCCAAAAAGCTGCTCCAAATAAGAAAGTGAAATGTCCTGTCGCTGACTAATGCCAGACAACGTGACGGGGCCCGTGCCTTGGCGCAGAGCCAAATCAATCATCGCAGTCACCGCAAAGCGGCCTTTTGTGGTCAAACGCATCAGAACCTCGGCTAGACGTTATCCAAATATCACTTAACCAATCTATCGATTTCAATTAGTTGAATAATTTAGTCAAGTATAGCAAAGCTGATGCAGTTTGTCAGCGAACGCCAACTCTAAACGCGGCGCTTGCCAGTAAACACCGGCTTGGTGGCACCACTTTCCAGAATAAAACCAGCGCCAGCATCTTTCCCGAGGGTAGTAACTAGGTAGGGCATAATTTCTTTCAGCATCGGCTCTAAAGTGTATGGAGGGTTAATCACAAACATGCCGCTGCTGTGCAGTCCGAATCCATCAGGCGATGGAGTACTAATCGACAAAGTCACATTAAGCCAGCCATTACCAGGCAAACATTTGAGTTTGTCAGGCAACTGACGCGATTCCATACGGTGCAGCACGGGATACCAAACAGCGTATGTACCAGTAGCAAAGCGTGTAAGCGCATCCGTCAACGCCTCCTTGACCTTACGATAATCAGCCTTATCTTCATAAGGTGGGTCCATCAGCACCAAACCTCGACGTGAGGGCGGCGGCAGCAATGCCTTCAGACCGAGAAAACCGTCTGCCTTCTGGATCATGATGCGCTTACCGCGCGTGCTGGGCCGGATACCTTGTTCTGCCGCATGCGCCTCCAATTTTCTAAAATTATCCAGCAAAATCTTAGCGTCGGCCGGGTGCAACTCGAACAAACGAAGCCTGTCCTGCTCGCGCATGCTTTTATCGGCACAATAGGGCGAGCCTGGGTAATAGCGTAGTTTCCCGCTGGGGTTAAGTACTTTGATCAATTTGACGTATTCTGCCAGCGGCTTGGGCAAATCTTTACGATCCCAAAGGCGTGCAATGCCAGTTTCATACTCGGCATTTTTAGAAGCATAACCCCCATCGAGGGCATATACGCCAGCACCGGCATGCGTGTCGATGTAAGTGTAAGGCGTGTCTTTTTGACCCAGATAATCGAGTAGATGAATAGTTACCAGGTGTTTAAGTACGTCGGCATGATTGCCTGCGTGGAAGGCATGGCGGTAACTCAGCATAGGGTGAGAAATTTCATAAGAAAGATAATATTCAGAGACAGTTCAATGTGCGAAAATCCGAGACGGGTCGTATGAAATAACGCGGCTTAAGCAATTCGTGGACAGGCGTGATTTTAACCCTCAATGGCCTCACTCCCTAATGCAGTGCTAATTATTGCGCGATATCGTAACGGCTTAAGAGAACAGACGTGATCGCCACAATCAAACGCGACATCAAGACAGGTCGTCAATATTTACAAGTTTCAGGCAGTCAGGCTCCTTATCAAAACATTCAAATTCCTTTCGCCCTTCCTATTATTTCTTTTCTGAACTTACATTCCGATTCCATGTTTACACAACGCCTGACCGCTTCCAGCCCACTCGTTTTACTTGCCATCACCTCTGTTGCGTACGCCGATACACCGACCATCCCAGGGTCGAATTCAGCCAATACGAACATCGTCGTGGTCTCTGGCAAGCGCACCGATGTCATCAATGAGGTTGACCGTAAGGTGTATCGCACCAGTGCCGACTTGCAGGCAACGACGGGGAGCGCCGCCGATATTCTGGGCAACATTCCCTCTGTCGAAGTCGATATGGACGGCAATGTCAGTTTGCGCGGCGACCCCGGCGTCACTGTGCTGGTGGACGGCAAACCTTCCGGCCAGATGCAGGGTAAGAGCCGTGGTGCTGCGCTGCAAAGCTTTTCCGCAGCCGATATCCAGCAGGTCGAGATCATCACGTCACCTTCCGCAGAATTTAAGCCGGACGGCTCTGGCGGTATCATCAATATCGTCACCAGGAAAAATCGCAAGACAGGTCACTCCGCCATATTCCTGGCCAATATTGGTAACGACGGTCGGCGCAACATGAACGTCAGCAGCAGTTACAACACGGATCATTTCAACCTGGACGGCGGCTTTGACCTGCGTGCCGATAGTCGAGAACGCATCCGTGACAATGAGACGAGCTCGGTCGGATCGGGCACCGCCAGCACGGCGAGTTCCCACCAGACTGAAAGCGAGACCAAGAATCGTAAAGCTGCCAGGACCGGCCTGAAATACACGCCAGACGATAAACAGACCGTGGGACTGTCGGTCGATTATTCAAACAGGGAGGAGCGGCGTTCAAACAGCGAATACACGTTGGGCTCATCCGCAGCAAATATTTACAATCGTTTTACTCACGGCGGCGGACCGCACACCGAAGCCAACGTTGCTTTAAGTTTTGAGCAAAAGCTTGGCCACAAGGGAGAATCCGTATCGTTCTATCTGCAGAGCAGCGATTCTAATGAAACGAATGTATTCGACATCACCACGCTCGATCCAAGGTCGGGTGTCGTATCGTCTTTGGAGCAAGATTTCGGCGAGGAAATTTTCAACGTGTCCAAATTCACGACAGCCTATGTCCGCCCGTTCGATTCAGGAGCGAAGCTGAAACTCGGTTACGACATCCAATTGGACAGGACCGGATTTAACGACACAAGATCCAATGCCAGCGCCGCTTTCGCTCCCTTGATTGTCGATCACGCTTTCGATAACCGTTTTCGCTACCGCCAGAATGTCAATGCCGTGTATACGACTTATGGCAAGAAGTCAGACAAACTTGAGTTACTGGGAGGACTACGATTCGAGCAAGTGGATATCCATACTCGCCAGAATGTCTCGGGCGACACCAGCATGCAAAGTTACGGCAAACTTTATCCGACGCTGAACGCGCTTTACACACTTTCCGAGACCGATACGCTGACAGCCGGTTTCAGCAAACGTGTACGCAAGCCCGATCCCGACGACCTCAATCCCTACATCAATGCCTCCGATCCCAATAATTTGCGCCAGGGCAATCCAAACCTGAAACCGCAAATCACCAATTCGTTTGAAGTCGGTTATCGGCACGATACCAACGGACAATCTACTTCGCTGACTGGCTACTATCGCAAAAGCTACAACGGTGACACCGAAGTGCTGACGCAAATCAGCGGCGATGTTGTACTGATTACCAAGGCCAACCTGCCAGCGAATCAATCGGGTGGCGTTGAGTTCACCACGTCCGGCAAACTGCTACCCAAGCTTGGCTACAATGTGAGTGGCAACGCTTTCTATAACCAGATCAAGGCACAATCGCTAGGCGTGGCGGATGGAACCAGATCCAATGTCGCGGTCAACACCAAGGCTACGCTGAACTGGCAGCAGACGGCTACGGACAAATGCCAGGTCAGCGCCAATTATCGGGGCAAGCGCCTCACACCGCAAGGTTACAACCTTCCCGTAGCGACAATGAATATCGGCTATCGTCACCAGTGGAATAGCGATGTTGCGCTCGTCGCGACCGTGTCGGACATGTTCAATAGCCAGCGCGAACGGCGCGTCTACCAAACCCCCACTTTCAATGGCACATATCGCCGTCATCAGACCGGGCAAGTTGCCTATATGGGACTTTCTTACACCTTCGGGGGATCGAAAAAAGCCAGGGACACCGATTTTAATTATGAGTAAATAGACAAAGAAAAAAAGCCCACCGTCAGGTGAGCTTAACAGGGTGTTGATTTAATCGCCGTGCCCGTCACCCGACCCGAGCCGGTAAACGTTGTCCCATCAACCCCACGTTCGACCGCCATCATGCGCAAGACCGACGTCACCCAGCACTCGCTGTACAGTTACCGCACTTTGGAGGAACGCATCCCTGATGCGCATCCACTGCGCAAGCTACGGGTGCTGGTCGACGCCATCCTGGCCAACATGAACGACGATTTCCAGGCGCTGTATTCGCTCCATCGCTCCTGAGCGCCTGCTGCGCGCCAGCCTGATTCAGACGCTGTTCTCGATCCGCTCCGAGCGGCAACTGGTGCAGCACATTGAATACAACCTGCTGTACCGCTGGTTCGTCAGCATGAACCTCGACGAGCCGGTGTGGAACCACTCGACCTTCAGTGCCAACCGCGAGCGCTTGTTGAGCGAGGCGATGACGCCGCGCTTCTTTGCCCAGGTGCTGCGCATAGCCGAATGGCAAAACCTGATTTCGGACGAGCATTTCACCGTCGATGGCACCATGATCGAGGCGCGGGCCTCAGTGAAGAGCTTCACCAAGAAGGATGGCAGCGGGGCTCCGCCGAGCGACGAGGGGCGCAACGCCACAGTCGATTTCAAGGGAGAGAAACGCTCCAACGAAACACATCAATCGACGACCGATCCAGACGCGCGGCTGTACAAAAAAGGCGACGGCGACAAGTCCAGGCTGTGCTACCTGGGCCACGCGCTGATGGGGAACCGTAACGGCCTGGTGGTCGATGCCACCACCACACTGGCGAGCGGCACCGCCGCACGTGGCGCAGAAAAAACACAGCGCCATCGATGGGCGCACCACGCGCCACGCTGGCTACACAGTCAATATCAAGAAACGCAAGCTGGTCGAGGAGATCTTTGGCTGGAGCAAAACCATCGGCGGCCTGCGCAAGGCACGCCTCGTCGGCCTGGCCAAGGTGTGTGCGCAGGACCACGCTCACCTTCGCCGCTTACAACCTGACCCGCATAACGAGCATCTTTGGCTGACGTTTGTCGGCGGTGGTGGGATAACTCCATCCAGAGTGTGCGGGAAGTGCTGAAAAATACTAAAAAACAGTCCAGAAACCGGTTTTTAGGCAGAATGCGGGTTCCAGCTCTAAAAATTCGCATTTCGGGCGAAAAAATCCGAAGGAGTGCACTCCTTTTTCAACGCCCTGCAAATGGATTATCTGGGTTTAATAGTTATGAACTCACCGCAGGAGAGACACTTTAGGGTGGAGTTCATGTTTCCTGTCTCCGAGACCGTGTGGCGATCTTTTAAGGCACCATTGACCCTTGAGGTAGTGGTAGTGGCAGAAGCAGGGATGCCGAAATTGGCACACCTCACATTTTTACAGTGGTTAACCTGAATGCCACTTTCAGTTGCGAGAATGCGGGGCGAGATTTATTTGAGGCAAAAAAATTCCCTAAGTATGAACTTAGGGAATTTTACAGTTTTCCACGACTTATTTGAACGGCTCGCCTTGTGAGTGCGGTCTTTTTATTTCTATTTCTAAAGAGTTACTTCCAACTCGGATCACTGATGGAATCGCTGCGGGTAAAATCAAGCGACTTTTTTTTCAAAAAATTGTTCGTTCTCAGTTGAACCATGCAGTGCCGTGGTTGAGCTTTGTCCTTGCTGAATAGCTTGAGTCACAGCATCAAAATAACCAGTGCCAACTTCGCGCTGATGTTTAACTGCGGTAAAACCTTTGTCCGCAGCAGCGAATTCGGCTTCCTGCAACTCGACGAAAGCGGACATCTGACGACGCGCATAACCGTGCGCCAAATTGAACATGCCGTAATTCAACGCATGGAACCCGGCAAGCGTGATGAACTGGAACTTGTATCCCATTGCACCTAACTCCTGCTGAAAGGTAGCGATCGTGGCGTCGTCGAGATTTTTTTTCCAGTTAAAAGATGGCGAGCAATTGTAAGCGAGCATCTTGCCGGGGAATTGTGCATGCACGGCATCGGCAAATTTTTTGGCAAATGCGAGATCCGGTTTACCCGTTTCGCACCATACCAAATCGGCGTAAGGGGAGTAAGCCAATGCACGAGAAATTGCCTGATCAATCCCTGGGCGAGTTTTATAAAATCCCTCCACAGTACGCTCGCCGGTACAAAATTCCCGGTCATTATCATCGACATCCGAGGTCAACAAATCAGCCGCTTCTGCATCCGTGCGAGCGATCACCAGCGTCGACACTCCCATCACATCAGCCGCCAAACGAGCAGCGGTGAGCTTCTCCACGGCCTCACGTGTCGGCACCAATACTTTCCCCCCCATATGACCGCACTTCTTAACGGAGGCCAATTGATCCTCAAAATGCACGCCCGCTGCGCCGGCATCAATCATGGATTTCATCAATTCATAAGCATTCAGGACGCCACCAAAACCCGCTTCGGCATCGGCAATAATGGGTGCAAAATAATCGATGTCGTCTTTTCCTTCAGACCATTGGATTTGATCGGCACGCGCAAATGTATTGTTGATACGCTTAACTACCAACGGTACCGAGTTAGCGGGATACAAAGATTGATCTGGATACATCTCACCCGCCACATTGGCATCCCCGGCAACCTGCCAGCCGGAAAGGTAAATTGCTTTCAAACCGGCTTTAACTTGCTGCATTGCCTGGTTGCCGGTCAGCGCACCCAAGGCATTGACGAAGGGTTCGTTATTGACCAGACCCCACAATTTTTCTGCGCCACGCTTGGCTAGCGTATGTTCCACTTGAAGGGATCCACGCAGACGAACAACATCCTCTGCGGTATAGGTGCGTCTAACACCATTCCAGCGCGGATTGGTGTTCCATTCTTTTTGCAGAGCTTGGACTTGCTGTTCACGAGATAACATGGCTTTCTCCTATTGATTAACAAAGTTAACAATCAAATCTTGTTACGTTGATGATAGGCTATATTTTGCGGAGCAACATTGTCTTATATAAGACATATAATTTAAATTAAATCCTTATTATTCAATCAGTTAAATATATTATTTTGCAATATGAAACTAAATTTCTTAAAACGAGATAATTTAATGTTGCTACGCACCTAAAGTATCACATAATGGAATCCAACATTCACCCCATGAAATGTCGAGATAATTCTCAAGTCAAATCACTACCTTTCGATATTTCATTTATAAGAGACCCCTGCACAACCATAGCAAAAGACGAAATAGTGATTCTAAAGTGCGGCCATACGAGGGTACGATGAGCATCTCAAGTTCAAGATTGCGTTGTGCAAGATCTCTATAAGTTGCAGCCGCAGAACGTTCTTTATTTATTCCCTCCCTCCAACCTCAATCCACGTGCCGCTAGTACCATGTTGGACAATGCTGCCTCAGTTTCTGGCCAGCCCCGCGTTTTCAAACCACAATCTGGATTGACCCATAAGCGCGCATCGGGAATCACGCCCCGCGCTTTTTGCAGCAAACGCTGCATTTCCGCCACTTGCGGCACGCGAGGGGCATGAATATCGTACACACCGGGACCAATATCATTAGGATAGGAAAACTGGCCAAAACCGTCCAACAATTCCATATCCGAGCGTGAGGTCTCGATGGTGATCACATCCGCATCCATTGCTGCAATCCAAGGCAAGATGTCATTGAATTCGGAATAGCACATGTGAGTATGAATCTGTGTCTCATCCTTGACCCCCGCCGCACTGATCTTGAAAGCATGCACCGCCCAATCGAGGTAGTGCGGCCAATCTCGCGCCTTTAAGGGCAATCCCTCTCGAAAAGCAGGTTCATCGATCTGGATCATCCCGATGCCTGCTTTTTCCAGATCACAGACCTCGTCGCGCAAGGCCAAGGCGATTTGTAGGGCAGTTATCTCACGCGGTTGGTCGTCGCGTACAAAGGACCATTGCAGCATCGTCACCGGCCCAGTCAACATGCCTTTCATCGGCTTGCCGGTCAAACTTTGTGCAAACTCACTCCAACTTACCGTCATCGCTTCTGGCCGGTAAACATCGCCATAGATGAAAGGCGGCTTGACGCAACGCGACCCGTAACTCTGAACCCATCCATTTGCAGTAAAGCCATAACCCCACAACTGTTCGCCAAAATATTCGACCATGTCGTTACGCTCCGGCTCGCCATGCACTAACACATCCAGCCCGAGTGCTTCTTGCTTGCGTACCACAAACCGAATTTCTTCACGCATTTTGTCCAGATACTCTACATGACCAATCGCCCCGCTCTTGAACGCGGCACGCACTTGGCGAATCTCTGCAGTTTGCGGGAAAGAACCAATAGTGGTGGTGGGGAAAGCAGGTAAATTCCATTTAGCCTGCTGTTTGACGATGCGGATGTTGAATTCCGCACCCCGCTCTGCCTGCTGACGGGATATCGATTGCAGCCGCTTTTGCACATACCCATTTTGAATTCTGGGCGAATTTCTGCGCAAAGCAAGTGCAGCGCGTGCCTCTTCAAATGGCAAGTCATTTACACTGATTTCCCCATTCAAGGCCTGCTTCAATAAAACGATTTCGTCGAGCTTTTGGCAGGCAAAAGCCAGCCAACTTTTGAGCTCCTTATTCAATGCAGTCTCAGTCGAGAGATCTACCGGCACATGCAGCAAAGAACAACTCGGTGCGATCCACAGCCTGTTTCCTAACGATCTGTGCAAAGATGTAAGAATAGGCAGTACCTTATCAAGATCGGTACGCCAGATATTGCGGCCATCCACAATTCCCGCTGACAAAATACGGTCTTGCGGCCAATCCTTGATAAACGTATCTAGCTGCCCTGCTCCACGCACCAAATCCAAATGAACGCCAGCAACCGGCAAATCGCGCAGCAGTCCCACATGTGCAATCACTTCATCGAAATAAGTTGCCAGCAAGACCGGCGGCGCGGTAGGCGTGAGTGCTGCGTAAGTCGGTACAAAAGCATCGCGCCATGCGGCGTCAAGATCTAGCGCCAATATCGGCTCATCGATCTGCACCCATTCAACGCCACATTTTTTCAATCGCTCAAGCAATTTTTGATAGCCGACAATCACCCTAGGTAACAGATCCAGCTTATGACTTATGCCGGATTTAATCTTACCCATATAAAGCAAAGTCAATGGCCCCACCAGTACCAGCTTGGCACGATGACCTAGCGCTTGCGCTTCGGCAAATTCATCGAACAGCCAATCGACCCCACCATCAAACTGCACGTCCGATGTCCACTCTGGCACTAAGTAGTGATAATTTGTATCAAACCACTTTGTCATTTCCATTGCAAAATGTTCGCTGCTACCTCGCGCCAACAGGAAATAATCCGACAAGCTCAGATGCTGGCGGTCGAACTTAAAGCGTGATGGAATCGCTCCCAACAAAGCAAGCGTTCCCAACACATGGTCGTACCACGCAAAATCCCCTACCGTGACAAAATCCAATCCAGCTTGACTCTGGACTGCCCAATGACGGGTACGCAATGTTCGTCCCGTATCCTGCAAGGCTGCTTGGTCCGTTTCACCACGCCAGAATGATTCCAATGCAAACTTCAATTCGCGCTGCTTGCCTATACGAGGAAAACCCAAGATGTGTGCGATTGCCATGAATAACTCCGTTTTAATAAATTTGAGACTTGCATGTTGCGGGCTTGCACATTATTATTCAAACGATATATTTTAAGAATTACATTGAAAATAATTCATAGTGAAATCCATTCTCGAAGTGCGCCATCTGAAAACCCTGCTGGCTTTACGTGAAGCGGGGAATCTTTTGCGCGCCGCCGTCTTGCTTAATGTCACACAGTCAGCCCTGTCACACCAACTCAAACAACTAGAAGAACATCACGGTGCCGCCTTATTCGAGCGCAAGTCGATACCGGTACGTTTCACCCCAGCCGGTGAACGACTACTCAAATTGGCAGATTCAATCTTGCCGCAGATCGCCAATGCCGAACGCGATATGGTGCGGATGATGCAAGGTGTGGCGGGGCAGTTGCGCATTGCTGTCGAATGTCATACCTGCTTCGATTGGCTCATGCCTGCAATGGATGTATTTCGCATGCGCTGGCCGGAAGTCGAACTCGACATCGTGTCCGGCTTCCAGGCCGACCCAGTGGGCCTGCTCTACGGCCATCGTGCCGATGTCGCCATCGTGTCGGAGATCGATCCCGATGAAACAGTCACCTATCACCCCTTGTTTCGCTTCGAAATTGTGGCCCTGATAGCGCATGATCACCCCTTGGCCAAGCGTGATTTTCTAGTGGCGGAAGATTTTTCCAACGACACGCTGATCACTTATCCGGTGCCCGACGATATGCTCGATGTGGTACGCCAAGTACTCAAACCTGCAGGCGTTCAAACCAATCGTCGCACTACCGAGTTGACAGTAGCGATGCTGCAATTAGTAGCAAGTAGAAGGGGTATTGCAACACTACCGATTTGGGCCGCCCAAAACTATTTAAATCGGGACTACGTGCTTGCAAAACGCATTACTCCATATGGACTTACAGGACGACTATATGCCGCATGCCTACCAGAAATGTCCACAAGACCATATCTGATGGATTTTGTGAATACAACGCGGGAAAGTTGCTACATCAATTTGAAGAACGTTGAACTACTTTAATTGGTGCGGACTGTTTGAGAAAGCAGCACCTATCGTCAATTGACTAAAAAATCCTGCCATGAACCCCTACCGAGGACATCCTTGTGCCAACCAGCACGTCATACCCCAGTCACATTTGTCACGCATCATCTGAAATTTTCCGCTCTGGAGAATAGCCAGTGAAATTTCGCATGCGTTATTTATTTTTCGTTTTTGCCATGTCCTCTCTTATTCTGGCCTCGGGTGCAGTCAAAGCCGCTGATAAAGCCATCGCCATCGGCCAGTCCATCGATCTGTCCGGGCCAAACGGCAGTATCGGACGCGACTATGTCGCAGGTATTACAACCTACATCGACAGCGTTAATCTAAAAGGGGGAATCAATGGAAAACATATTCGGTATATTGTCCGAGACGATCACGGAGAACCGGCCGAGGCCGTCAAATTAGTGGCGGAATTAATCAAGCAAGATCACGTTGATTATCTTCTAGGTGGCATCGGCGTAGAAATCACGCAGGCAGTCCTCGCTTCTCCAACCTTTGCCAACAGCACACATGTGTTATTTGCACCGCTTTCCGATTCCGTGAATATTTCACGCTCACGCGTCCTGTTCTGGCGTCCCAGTTATGAACGGGAATTTGAATTTATCTTTTCGTACTTTAATAAACTAGGTATTAAAAATGTCGGCATCGCGTATCAACCGTCGTCATTAAATACAAATTCCTACGCCTACATCATTAGTCAATTACACAAACGCGGCATCAAATTGGCAGGAACTGCCAACCTCAACAGCAGTCCAAGCGACATCGCAAAAGAAGCATTGCAACTTAGCAGCGCCAAGCCAAAGATGGTGATCGCCATTGCGGACACGACCAGCACAGCGTTGTTTCTAAAAGCATTCAGAAAACATGACCCAGCGACAATCGTTGCTGGAACTTCCCTCATTAATTTGGGCACGCTCACAGAAATCGCTGGAGTAAAAGCCACGGAATGGACAGTGTTCTCGCAGGTCGTTCCCAATCCCGCCTCCGACGCTTCATCATTACAATCAGAACACATAAAATTAATGAAGCAATTTCGCGACGAATCCCTTTCCTCCATCACATTAGAAGGATTCGCAGTAGGGAAAACCTTGATCAAAGCAATTCAGATGGAAAATACAAGCCGAGGCAGTTTGCAGAATTTCATCGCGCACAAAGGTGACATCGACTTAGGAGGCTTGCATATCACCAGCTCAAATAGCCATAACAACATGTCTAGTTATGTCGATATCGCCCTCCTTAAAAAAGACGGCAGCTTATCGTTTTGATGGGATAGAACGAAAGCGAGGGCTTCAAAAAATAGCCGGCTGCCATTTCAGCAATAAAAAAGTATCCCACCGATTAACTGGTTTTTGTATAAACCCAGATTTCTATAGAACGCGCCCCAATCTGCAACTAACGTTAAATAGCGCCCCCGGCATGACAGCATCTGTTATCGCTGGGTGAGTCACGGAAATAAATCCGATATGCCAACCGTCAGATTTTTTGGGCCAGTGATTAATATTTACCTCGCACATTCTGCCATGCTGAGTGGCGTGGTAATCTGCCATGCAATTTTTTTGTCGGGACAGTTGTTTTACACTCGGTCATAATTCATGATAGTTCATCAAACAATGAACTCATCAATGAAAACGTAGTGAACATCCATCAAGGTCCCGATGATTTCTTTTGATTCAGGCAAAACATACCGTACTTGTTTGCTGACGTTTTTCGCCAGCCTGCTCATTTCTTGCGCACCACGCGCACCTGAGGAAACGTCCTCGAATCTAGGGTTGATACCCGCCAATTTTCCTGATGCGTACTATCGACAAGCAAAAGTGCTTGGGAAAGAAGTGCTACGGGTTAATCGAAGTCAATCGTTGATCACGATTGAGGTACATCGTGGCGGCGTACTCGCGCGTCTCGGCCACGATCACGTCATCGCCAGTCGCGACATACAAGGATATATTATCCCAGAAGATGGGCAGGCCGATCTTTATCTGCCACTCAAGCGGCTTACAGTCGATGAGGTCCAGTTACGCGCCGATGCAGCGCAAACCACCACTCCATCACCGGATGCGATAGAAGGTACGCGCCGCAATATGCTCGATAAGGTGCTTGAGGAAGAACGCTTTCCCTGGGCATTTATCCATATTGTCCGCAAAGATATGACTCCATCCCTATTGCATGTATCTATCACGCTTCACGGCACCACCCACACATTTGACATTCCCGCACAGGTCGATGCAACTACCAATGGAATCATTGTCACTGGAAAGATGAGTATGAACCAAAGCGATTTCGGCATAGTACCTTTTACCATTCTTGGGGGAGCATTACAGGTGCGAAATCAGCTGGATCTACACTTTCGTATTGTGGCGGATAAAATTTGAGTTTCTAGAAAAATAATACTTCATGCTTAAAAAGGCATCCACAATAAAACATCCGTAGGATAGGTTACTTACCCGATTGTGGCTATTACTGACATTCATTGCGCTCGAAGATTGCCGTTTTTCAAATAACGTAGCAAAATAGGATCTTGCATCATAGAAAGTTTTATTTTCGATATGAGGCTAACTGAACGCCAAGCATTTCGCCAAAATTAGGTTGATTTAACCCACCGGACCAATATGGATAACAATTCTGAATTGATGGATGTTGAGATTCTCGGTTTCAAACCGAATGAACGCGTATTGTTGGCGTCGATGTTTAAGGTTTCTGAGATGCGAACGCGCGCCTACCGTGAATGGCAGCCAAGCGAAAAATCCCGTCCTGATTGCGTCTTGATAGATATTGACGACAAGGAGGCAAAATTACGTTTGGATTTGGCTTCAGTCCGTAAAAAAAACAGCCCCATTGTTACCATTGGCACCATCACAAACCAAAACGCCAATGTCGATGCCCATATACAACGCCCCATCCGTTGGGCCGGAATTTTACATACGCTAGACACCGTGCTGGGTGAGATAGTTGAAACTCATTCCCTAACGGAACCGCAAGCTGAAGAGTTCAGCAATCGTGTCAATGATCTGGAAATCAAACAACTCGACCCTTGGTATGACCGTAACCAACCACCCAAAGAATTTCTAACGGACGCGGCTGTTTTAGTAGTCGATCCAGATCCCGTTGTATCAAAATTTATTAGTACGCGCTTGGCTAGCTCCGGCTATCGCGTCGATCATGCGACCACTGTGACGCAAGCAACCGAACTCATCCAAGTATCCCGATACAACTGCATCGTACTTGAAATGGATTTACCAGACCAGGATGGCATCAAATTTTGCAAATTAATAAAACAGTCTCCCGACAAAAGAAGACGCACTGCGATTATTATTCTGACCGCAAACCGCAATATTGTGGACAGAATGCGGGGATCACTCGCGGGCTGCGATGCTTTTCTCAGCAAACCGGTGGACCCGAATAATCTTCTGGTCACCCTAGAAAAATTCCTACCGAACTGGAAGAAGAAATCTGATTCAGGCATTTAATCACTTTATTCGCATTGCACGGCAGATGCGCCAAATGCGAAAATGCAATCAAGTACTATCCTATTGCGTTCGTCTTTATGTAGGGCAGAGAGATCGCTGATGCTTTGCACGGTTAAGGTAGGCGAGGAGGAGGCCCTAATCACCCTTCGCACTACCCTCACGCCGTGGATCGGCGCCCCCGAACCATACTTGTTCTCCATGTACATTCATCCGCATGATGCCTTGGAGTCCAGAGGTCTGCTCCATCAGTCGCACATCGTGTCCCCTATCCCTGAGAGCCTGAACAAAAATACTGGAAACCCGCCCTTGCTCCAATTCTGTAGGGCCATTACGACTGCCGAAATTGGGCAAACTGATCGCCTCCTGGACATTGAGTCCCGCATTCATCATGCCAATCAAAACTTTTCCCACATAATTGATAATGGCGGAACCACCCGGGGAACCAATCACCAGCACCAATTTATTGCTGGCTTTTTCAAAGACAAAGGTTGGCGACATGGCACTGCGTGGGCGCTTACCTGGCTGCACCCGATTAGCGATAGGCCCGATGGCATCAAACGCATCAAAAGAAAAATCCGTCAATTGGTTATTCAACAAAAATCCGTCGACCATTTGACGCGCCCCAAAGGCGCTCTCTATTGACGTCGTCATCGCCACGGCATGACCATCCGCATCGACGATTGAAAAATGAGAAGTCGAGGGCAGTTCTGGCGAGGTATCAGTTCCCCACATCGCTTTCATGGTTGGCAGATTGCCAGGCAATGCCTTATTCATCGATTTCTCAGTAATAAGGGACGCGCGTATGGCCAGATAATTTTTATCCAACAAAGGCTGTACGCTATTTCCTGGCAATGGAACGAAATCGGTATCGGCAACATAACGATCCCGATCTGCAAATGCCAGGCGGCCTGCCTCGGAAAACAGGTGTACTGCTTGCGCATCCAATTCCCCGTTCGATGAAATCACGGAACCGATGCCTTTGGCCTCCAATATCCCCATCATTTGCGCAATGGCGATGCCACCCGATGATGGTGGTGGAACACCGCATACCGACCAGATTTTGTAATCGAAACAGATTGGCTCACGCAACTTAGCCTGATAACTACCAATATCGGCTACAGTTAAACCGCCCGGATTAACTGGGTGACTTTTGACTTTCTCCGCAATATCGGTGGCAATCCGCCCCGAGTAAAATGTATCGGCACCACCCATAGCAATTTCACGCAATGTTTTCGCCAAATCAGGGTTTTTCAGAAGGTGGCCGACGGGCCACGGCTTGCCATGTTGGTCGTAAAAATATGCGGCAGAAGCGGGATCTTTTCTTAAAAAAACCTCATTTTTAAGCAAGGCGTGCAGGCGCGGCGTAACAGAAAAACCGTCTTCTGCTAGCCTGATTGCCGGTACAAATAACTCGGCCCAAGGCAACTTTCCATATCGTTTGTGCGCCATCTCCAACATGCGCAACACACCGGGCGTACCGACCGAACGTCCGCCGACCACGCGCTCCATAAATTCCATCGCCTTACCATCGGGATGCCGAAATAAATTTTCGTTAACGCTAGCTGGCGCCGTTTCGCGGCCATCGAAACTCTTCACATTCCGTCCATCGAAATGCAGCAAAAACGCACCGCCGCCAATACCTGATGATTGCGGCTCCACCAAGCCCAACACCATCTGGACAGCGACAGAGGCATCAACTGCGCTGCCGCCTGCCTTAAGTATTTGATAGCCGGCATCAGTGGCTAAAGGATGGGCAGTAGCTACCATAAATTTTTTAGCCATCCATCCGCTTTTCTCGGAATAGCCGGAAGCACCTTCCGGCACAGGCGCTGTAATACTGACCGAAGAAATCGGCAATACTGGATTAAACGCACAGCCGGCAGCACTACCAAGGATCGAGAGGGTTAGCGCCTGAGAGAAAATTTTCTGTATCTTCAAAGCACTCTCCAAAACAAAATATTCGGCCTACACAACTTGCTAGTTCGTAGAAAATTCATTTGGGTGGCATGCGTAACGCGCCATCCAATCGAATCACTTCACCGTTAAGCATCACGTTCTCAATGATCGTTTTCACCAAATGCGCGAATTCGTCTGGTCTACCCAAACGCCGGGGAAATGGCACTGTCTTACCAAGCACATCCTGCACATTTTGCGCCATGCTGAGCAACATAGGCGTTTCAAAAATTCCCGGCGCGATTGCCATCACACGAATCCCACCCTGCGCCAGATCACGCGCCATCGGCAACGTCAAGCCAACCACCGCAGCTTTGGAGGCCGCATAGGCCACTTGTCCCATTTGACCGTCATAGGCAGCAATCGAGGCAGTATTAATGATGATCCCCCGCTCACCATCTTCACATGGAGCTATTTTCGCCATCACATCAGCCGCAAGACGTGCCATGTTGAAAGTACCGATCAAATTAATATCGATGGCTTGTTGGAAAATAGCAAGTGGATGGGGACCTTCTTTGCCAACCGTTTTGGCAGAGTGCGCCACACCGGCACAATTGATCAATCCACGCAGCGTCCCCATAGCGACTGCTACTTCCATCACCGCCACAGCATCGGCCTCGCAGGTCACGTCGCAGTTAACGAACTTGCCCTTTAGTTCGATGGCAAGTTTTTGCCCCGCATCTATCTGAATATCGGCCAAAATGACCTTGCCTCCGCCAGCAGCAATCATACGTGCGGTCGCAGCCCCCATTCCAGACGCGCCGCCCGTAACGATAAATACATTGTTTTGAATGTACATGGTGACCTCTTTAAAACTGAAAAGTAAACCGTATTTCATCCTAATAGACCAACAAAATAGGAACAGAAAATAGAACCAGAAAAATCCAACCCTCTATCCGCTAGAATCCCTATTTTTTACCCCATCCATCTACAAAAAACAGTGTAGCCAATTTCCCCAACAAGAAACTAAAAAAGGCAGCCGGAGCTGCCTTTTTTACGCGTACCAAGACGTTTTAACGAACGATGGCTGAGGGAAGTTTTTCCTGCTCATTCGTGTTAACAACGTGAGTCGACGCCGACATCATTACTGCAGGTGCGCTGCTCATCCCTGATGCAGCATGTGATCCTGACGCATGGGTATCCGTCCACGGCAACAAGGGAAACAAGGGCACCAACAGCAAGGCTACAATGTTAATAATCTTGATCAGTGGATTCACCGCAGGACCGGCCGTGTCTTTGTAGGGATCACCAACCGTGTCACCAGTAACTGCCGCTTTGTGTGCCTCAGAACCCTTGCCACCAAAATGACCGTCTTCGATATATTTTTTGGCGTTATCCCACGCTCCACCACCTGTGGTCATTGAGATCGCTACGAACAAGCCGGTAATGATGGTTCCCATCAACATACCACCCAAGGCCGCAGGGCCAAGCGCCAGGCCAACGATAATCGGCACCACCACCGGCAGCAGGGACGGCACAATCATTTCTTTGATCGCTGATGCAGTCAACATATCGACGGCCTTATCGTATTCCGGCTTGCCCGACCCATCCATGATTCCTTTGATGTCGCGGAACTGGCGCCGTACTTCGATCACGACCGCACCCGCTGCACGGCCTACCGCCTCCATCGCCATCGCACCAAACAAATAAGGAATCAAACCACCAATGAACAATCCAACGATCACTTTTGGATCCGACAATTCAAATGAAACCTGCAAACCAACCGAAGATAAGGCATGCGTATAATCGGCAAACAACACCAGTGCCGCCAAGCCGGCAGAGCCAATGGCATAACCTTTGGTCACGGCTTTGGTCGTGTTACCCACTGCGTCGAGCGGATCGGTAATGGCACGTACCGATTCCGGCATACCAGACATCTCTGCAATACCACCCGCATTGTCCGTAATCGGGCCGTATGCATCGAGCGCAACGATAATACCGGCCATGGACAACATTGACGTTGCAGCAATGGCGATGCCATACAAACCAGCGCCGCACATTTGACCGAGCCAATAAGCAATTAAAATCGCTGCACATACTGCCAGCACAGGGAAGGCCGTCGATTTCATCGACACGCCTAGACCGGCAATGATATTAGTGCCATGACCAGTGGTCGATGCTTCAGCAATATGTTGTACCGGTTTGAAGTCGGTGCCTGTGTAATATTCAGTGATGTAGACCATCAAGCCAGTAAGAACAATGCCCACCACGGCACAACCCATCATCGGCATCTGCATGGCTTCCGGCATTAGTTTCCACGTCACCACGCCGAAACCAACCAGAGATAGCACTGCGGCCCACCACAAACCGGTGTATAGGGCCGACATGATTTTTTTACCCGGCGTGTACTTAACCATCATGCAACCAAAAATCGAGGCCGGAATCGATACCGCTCCCAATAACAATGGATACAAAACCGCTTCGGTAGCTGCATTGGTAATCAACAAAACACCTAAAAGCATGGTGGCAATCAACGTCACGACATAGGTTTCAAACAAATCGGCAGCCATACCAGCGCAATCCCCGACATTGTCGCCAACGTTATCGGCAATCACCGCAGGATTACGCGGATCATCCTCAGGAATGCCGGCCTCGACTTTGCCTACCAAGTCAGCACCGACATCCGCACCTTTAGTGAAAATACCGCCGCCAAGACGGGCAAAAATCGAAATCAAGGATGCGCCAAAAGCCAATCCAATCAACGGCTTGATCAACTCGTGGTCAGGTGCATGTCCATACGTAAGGAACATATAGAACAAGGTCACTCCCAATAGGCCCAGACCCACCACCAACATACCGGTAATCGCCCCGCCTTTGAAGGCAACATCGAGGGCCTCATTCATGCCTTTAGTCGCTGCCTGCGCGGTGCGAACGTTGGCCCGCACTGAAACGTTCATCCCGATAAAACCGCACGCGCCGGACAGTACGGCACCAATCAAAAAACCAGCCGCTGTCACCATTCCCAAACCAGGAAGAAAGGCAATGGCAATGAATAAAGCACCCCCGACCATGGCAATGGTACGGTACTGCCGCGCAAGATAAGCTGCTGCACCGACTTGAATAGCGAGTGCGATTTCCTGCATTCGAGCATTACCTGCATCTTGTCGCAAAATCCAATTGCGCGAAATGAGTCCGTAAAGAACTGCAATGATGCCGCAAGCTACCGCAAACCATAAAGCTGCTGCCATGTTGTCTCCTTTATTAATCGATTAAATTAAAACGTTTTATTGTTGAGGTCCAAGACAACAAATACCACATTATTCGGCATCAAGGACCGGCGAAACTGCCACCTCCAAAAGATAGAACGCCCTTTTATTTTGGCCTGGGCTGGCTTTACTAATTACTAGGACCACGTACATCCCACTACCGACGTAAAAAAGCGGACATAACGTCCGCTCTATGCCTGCCTTTAATTCGACAACGCCGCAAAAGCGTCATCACGAATTTTTTCAACTGGCCCTACCCCCGCAATCTTGCGATATTTCGGAGCACCTGCTCGACCCGATTTTGCCCAATCGCCATAATAACCAACTAATACTTCAGTTTGATTGTGATATATCGAGAGACGTTTCTTGACAGTTTCTTCCTGATCGTCGTTACGTTGAATGAGACCTTCGCCAGTCACATCGTCTTTGCCCTCGACTTTAGGCGGATTGAATTTGACATGGTAGGTACGACCAGAAACAGGATGCACACGACGCCCGCTCATACGCTCCACGATAGCCTCATCGGGCACGTCGATCTCCAACACGTAATCAATAACGACACCAGCATCCTTCATCGCGTCTGCTTGCGGAGTCGTGCGGGGAAAACCGTCAAACAAATAACCATTTTCGCAATCCGATTGTTTCAAACGATCCTTAACTAGGCCAATGATAATGTCATCGGACACAAGGCCACCGGAATCCATTACTTTTTTAGCTGCAAGGCCCAATGGCGTTCCCGCAGCGACCGCTGCGCGCAACATGTCACCGGTAGAAATTTGGGGGATATTGTATTTTTCTTTGATGAAGGTCGCTTGGGTGCCCTTGCCAGCACCGGGTGGTCCTAAAAGGATGAGACGCATGAAAATTTCCTAAAACGAAGTTTTAATATTGTCGCAGCGATGCATTCTTCAAATGCATCGCCAATAAATTTTTAGTTCGATCACGCTGGAACTTGCTCCGAAACTTACCACAAAATCGGGAAGAATAGACGCATAGCCAGCCATCTATTTTGGACATTTTGTGAAGCGCACTCTTGAGTGTTACTTGTCGCACTATTTTTGCATGGCGACCACACTATTTAGTGAGATATCGAACTCATCATCAGAAGTCGAAGACATCAAGCAAAGTACTGACGCACTCGTGCCAAATCTTCAGGAGTATCCACGCCAGTGGCGGGTGCCGCAGACGCAATGTGGACCGCGATGGGAAAACCATGCCACAACACGCGTAACTGCTCAAGGGCTTCGATTTGCTCCAAGGGAGATGCGACAAGTGTGGGATAGGTCTGCAAAAAGGTATTGCTATAGGCATACAAACCAATGTGCCGTAGCGGCGCATATCCAAGCGGAAGCATGTGGGTCGATTGCGCAAAACCGTCTCGATGCCACGGGATCGTCGCGCGTGAAAAATATAGCGCCCTTCCCCGCTTGTCGACCACTACCTTTACCACGTTCGAATTAAATATTTCCGCAACATCAATGATCGCATGGGCGGCAGTCGCCATCGGCACATCGGCAGTGATCTCAGCAGCGGTCGCCGCAATGAGCGCTGGCTCAATTAAAGGTTCATCGCCCTGCACATTAACAACCACAGCATTGGCAGATAAGCCCATTGTCGCAACAACTTCTGCTATCCGGTCCGTACCCGAGGGATGATCGCCACGGGTCATGCAAACTTGAATGCCATGAAACTGACAAGCAGAAAAAATCTCAGGGTGGTCTGTGGCGACAACAACTTGCGCTGCACCAGACAACAATGCACGCTCGGCAGTACGCACTACCATAGGTTTCCCCCCTAAGTCGGCGAGTGGCTTGTTTGGCAAACGCGTAGAAGCGAGACGGGCAGGAATAATGACGGTAAAAGACATCTGGAAGTTTTATTTATTTCGCTATTGTCGACAATATACGCAACGATGAGATGGCGCACGTTAGGAGAATGAAGCTACAAAAATTCGCTAAAATTCATTCAAACAATCAATTGCCAAACGGGGCGGATTCCAAGGGTGCACTCCATGCACGTGCTTCGTCAGCCCACATGATCGGTATTCCATCACGAATCGGATAAGCCAGTTTATCTGCACGGCAAATCAATTCCTGCGCAGTTTTGTCAAGCTCAAGCGGCCCCTTGCAAAGCGGGCAAACTAGGATATCAAGTAATCGAGCGTCCACGAATTTTCTCCAGAATTTGTTCAATCAGCGCAGGGTCCAGACACGCTATTACCGGTACGACCCATAACCTTGGATCGGTTTTTAGTTCCTCAATGCGAATACATTTTACTGCATCCTTCTCCGTAATCAGGATGGTATCGGCAGGCACTTGGCGAAAAGGATTGATAGAAAAATCGTAATGATCTGGCAAAGGCATTTCTTTAAAAACCACTCCCATCCTCGCTAACATTGAGAAAAATCGCGATGGATTGCCAATCCCGGCAGCGACAATAATCCGGGAAGACACCGACTTTTCAGCAAGCGTACTCAACAAAACACGCTGCGAACGATCTGACAAACGCTCAGCAGTATCACCGACTAGCTGCATCTGAATCGGTACACCGCGATCTTCAGAATTACGGGCGCCGTCAGGCACTGATGGGGCATTAACAATCGTAAAGTCACAAGAGCGCCCCACGGGTTCACGCAACGGCCCCGCCGGTAACATCCAACCATTGCCGCTACCCCGCGCATCGAACAATGCAATTTCAACGTCGCGTTGCAAAGCATAGTGCTGCAATCCATCGTCAGATAGAATGAGATTTACTTCTGGATGCGCCTCCAAAAGTGCCATGCCAGCCGCTACTCTGTCGCAACAAACCATCACCGGACAATGCGTACGACACGCGATCAGCACAGGCTCATCACCCACCTCGCCAGGCAAGGTGTCAACTGTCACCACACGCGGCACGGCATCGGTTCCACCATAACCACGCGAAATGACGCCGGGATGATACCCCGCGCTGCGTAGGGCCTCCACTAACCAGATCGTCAGGGGCGTCTTGCCTGTGCCACCGACAAATATATTGCCAACCACAATGACAGGTACAGGCAAGCGGGTTGATTGCAACAGGCCAAGCGTATAAAAGGCACGCCGCAAAGCAACGAGCATCCGAAACAACAGAGACAAGGGCCACAAAGCCCAAGCTAACAGGCCTCGCCGCAGCCAATTGCGCATCAGTATGGTTTCAAGGGAAAGGAGCGCAGAACTCAAACGAAACGCTCCGTGTGTGATGAAGGACGATGACAAACCGGCGATAACTTCACAGCGGGAACGGGATCAAATAGGGTAACCACTTCGGCCACAGACCAACGCATTATTTAGTGCTGGTCTGCGCCGCAAAAGTCACTTTTTCAAAACCGTCGAGTCGCGCAGCTTCAAGCACATTGATGACTTTTTGATGAACAGTCGATGCATCCGCGCTGATGATCACCACAGGGTCTTTTTTCGAATCCGGTCGATCAATCTGGCTTGCCTTGACTGCACTTTTCAACTCTTCGGCCATCCCAATCGCATCTGGAGCCGATACACGCACATTATTGATGGTGTAATTTCCTTCGGCGTCAATAGCCACGTTAATTTCAAATGGGCGATCCAGCGCTTTATCCGCATCGGCCGTGGGCAGCGTGATCTGTAATTCCGTGAATTTGCTGTAGGTCGTTGTGACCATCAAGAAAATTAAAATGACCAACAATACGTCAATAAAAGGAATCAAATTAATCTCAGGTTCTTCACGCCCCTTACCTTTGCGAAAATTCATGATCAGTTCCCCGCTTAAAGTTTACGTGCGCGGTGTACAGAATCAACAAATTTCACTGCCTGCTGCTCCATCTCGACGACAAAACTATCCACCAAAGCGCGGAAGTGCCGATAAAAAACCAGCGCAGGCATCGCAATCGCCAGCCCAAAACCAGTGTTATACAAGGCCACAGAAATACCATGTGCCAGCTGCGCCGGGTTAGTGCCCGTCGAATTTTGTGCGCCGAAAATTTCAATCATCCCCACGACAGTCCCAAACAAGCCCATCAAAGGTGCCAATGAGGCGATAGTACCGAGGGTGGTCAAGAAGCGCTCCAAATCATGCGCTGCGCCCCGACCGGCTTCTTCTATCGACTCCTTCATCATCTCCCGGGGTGAATCGACATTACGCAGACCCGCCGCCAGCACACGACCCAATGGAGAATTTTGTTCCAGCCTTTCGATCACCTCGGTATTAATCTTCCCATTGTGATAAACCCGAATCACTTCATCGAGCAACTGACGCGGCAAAATACGGTGGCGGCGCAGAAACAAAATACGCTCAATAATTAAGGTGGTGGCAATCAAGGAGGCGAACAGAAGGAGGTAAATTGGCCAACCTGCGGCCTGAATAATAGCGAGCAAAAGGAGCTCCTTAAATTGTTTTATCGGATAAGCTAAATCAGCGGGATGGCGCAATGTAACGCGTTGTGCAAAAGTCGGCAAGTACCCTCTACTTTCGCAAACGACACTTGCCAACTAAGGCAACGAAACTTCCGCACACAATTTGAGGATAACTTTGTGAACCAACCCCTCGAATTAGCTCAAAGCGCTTGATTTATCAGGACATTTTATAGGCACGCATAAAAGTGACGCCGGGCGCCCTGAAAAATCTACTGCTTTATGTCGTTTCAACCGCTTTAATCTTTCAGGAAAATAGAAAATTGCTCGCTCACACTTTAACCCAAGCTGTGCATAAATTACGTGCGCCCTCGTTTATTTTTTGAATCGTCAGGAAATTCTCTTCGGCCGGTTGACGGAAGGCTATACATACCCCCTCAGAAAATCGTTTTACAAACTAAAGTTCAAAGCGATCATTTTCCGAATTTATACAAAGCTAGTTAATTTTAAATTTCTTCGTAAAGTGGCAACGTCAAAAACTCTGCGAACGATTCCGAAGTCGACATTTCCTCAAAGATCTGTGCTGCACGATCATAAGTTGGACCGAGGCCAGCAACTGCTTTCACCTTGATCAACTCCTCTTCGATCATCACCCGCACCATCGCTGCCATCACTTTTCGGCCATCCTCCAGAACACCTTTTTCAGACCGTATCCATTGCCACACTTGCGACCGACTGATTTCGGCAGTGGCTGCATCCTCCATCAAATTATGGATGGGCACACAGCCGTTACCCGCCAGCCAGGAGCCTAGATAATGAATCCCAACATTGATGTTATAACGCAGACCAGCCTCGGTAATCGGTGTTTCTGGCTTGAAGCTAAGCAATTCAGCTGCGCTCACATTAATATCGAGACGTTGTTTGTCGATCTGATTGGATTTGTCGCCTAATACTTTTTTAAACTCCGTCATCGCAAGCTCTACGAGACCCGGATGCGCTACCCAGCCACCATCGTAACCATCGGTGGCATCGCGCGCTTTGTCGGCGCGTACCCCTGCCATAGCGATGTCATTTTTTTCCGAATCATTCTTAATCGGAATCAGCGCGGCCATCCCTCCAATCGCCGGCGCATTGCGCTTATGGCAGGTCTTAAGCAATAGCAAGGCGTAAGAACGCATGAAGGGCGCTGTCATGGTCACTTTGGCGCGATCGGCCAGGCAAAAATCTTTATCAAGCTTGAATTTTTTAATGCAGGAAAAAATATAATCCCAGCGCCCGGCATTGAGGCCAGATGAATGCTCGCGCAGTTCATACAAAATCTCATCCATTTCAAATGCGGCCAGAATGGTTTCGATCAGCACCGTCGCTTTAATGGTGCCTTGTGGCAGCCCCAATTCATTTTGCGTCATGACAAAAATATCGTTCCACAGACGCGCTTCCAGATGCGATTCCATTTTCGGCAAATAGAAATACGGTCCTGCACCGCGCTCCAGTTGTTCCTTGGCATTATGGAACATGAACAGGGCAAAATCGAAGATGCCACCTGAGATGCGCTTGCCATCAACCAAAACGTGTTTCTCATCCAAATGCCAGCCCCGCGGCCGTACCACCAACGTCGCGATGGTGTCGTTGAGTTTGTAGAACTTGCCGTTTTGCTCCATCGAAATGGTGCGGCGTACCGCGTCTACCATATTGATCTGACCCGTGATCTGGTTATCCCAATTCGGGGTATTGGAATCCTCAAAGTCCGTCATGTAACTGTCGGCGCCGGAATTAAATGCGTTGATCACCATTTTGCGCTCAACCGGGCCGGTGATTTCGACGCGACGACATTCGAGCGCTTTGGGAATCGGTGCAATGGTCCAGTCGCCTTCGCGGATGTGTTTGGTTTCGGGTAAAAAATCGGGCCGCTCGCCCGTATCCAAACGCTTGGTGCGTTCAACCCGCGCTGCCAGTAATTGTTGGCGACGCGGCTCGAATGTGCGTGTCAACTTCGCCACCAGAGTCAATGCTTCCGGCGTGAGGATTGTGTCGTAGCCGGATTTAATCTCAGCTTGTATTTCCATTCCTTGGGGCAATTGCAGCTGGTACATGGCTAACTCCTGTCGATGAATTAAAAATAGCAAATTAGGGGAAGAAAAATATGTGAGGCAATGAAAATAAGGTTCGGTGACGCAACTAGCAGCCTGACTCTTGGGCTGACGTATTCAGTTAGATCCAGTATATTCGCTATAAATAAACATAAGCGGCATCATTTATCATTTCATTTTTGCGTTTTAGTCATAGGTGAAAAGATATGTAGCGCGTTTTCACCTTTGGTTTTAACCCGTAGTTTTTACTGGAGTTTACTGGCTCGTTTTTTTGGCGGACATGACTTATGGATCATTTCAAACAAATTTCAACCTTTGTCGATGTCGCGGCCCAAGGCAGCCTTTCCGCAGCAGCGCGCACCGAAGGCATAGCCCCTGCCATGATCGGGCGACGCCTTGATGCGCTCGAACATCGTCTGGGCGTGAAGCTCCTGCAACGCACCACGCGCAAGATCGCACTCACCAATGAAGGGGCAGATTTCCTCCAAGATTGTCAACGCATCCTGACGGATCTGGAAGATGCCGAATCGGCGGTATCGGAACGCAGCGCCAAAGCCAGCGGACATCTGACCATCTCCGCGCCAGCCGGTTTTGGGCGACAACATGTGGCACCCCTGCTGCCGACGTTCTTAACCAAGCATAACGAAGTCAACATCACGCTCAATTTGAATGACAGGGTGGTGGACTTGATTGGCGAGGGAGTCGATGTTGCCATCCGCATTGCGACACTTTCAGACTCCAACTTGATTGGTGTGAAGCTGGCGGACAACAAACGCGTCGTAGTGGCATCGCCGATCTATCTGAAACGTTATGGCACACCCAAATCATTGGATGCGCTGAGTAAACACAATTGCCTTGCGATCAGCAACGAAGGTAGTCAGCGCGGCTGGACTTTTCAGCATAACGGGAAAAATGTCACCTTGAAAGTAGCCGGCAATATGGTCTGCAACGACGGTGAAGTCTTGCATGACTGGGCCATGTCGGGCAAAGGATTGGCCTGGCGTTCAATGTGGGAAGTGGGTGCGGCCATCGAGTCCGGAAAGCTGGTGAGCGTACTCGATGAGTATGCCGCACCCGGCAACGATATTTACGCGGTATATGCGCAGCGACGGCACCTGCCGCTGCGGGTTCGTGCCTTTATCGATTTCCTGAAAATCAGCTACGGAAAACGCGACTACTGGCGCAAAAATACTATGCGCTAATACGCATGAACCAACACAGCGAGCTAAATCATGGGCCCCTACCCGCCTCGTCAATTTGCAATTTACCTACAAAATATGTTTGCCTGCCCACCATGCAATCGCCGCAACGAAAGCAGATGCAGGAATCGTCAAGATCCATGCCCATACGATATTGCCGGCAACACCCCAGCGCACGGCAGATAATTTATGTGACGACCCTACGCCGACAATCGCGCCGGTAATGGTATGCGTGGTGGATACGGGGACCCCGAGTGCAGTTGCAATAAATACTGTCATTGCACCACCGGTCTCAGCACAAAATCCTCCCACCGGTTTCAGTTTGGTGATTTTTTGCCCCATCGTTTTCACAATCCGCCAACCACCAAACAATGTCCCCAGACTAATCACCGTGTAACAGCTAATGCACACCCACGACGGTGGTCCTTTATCTGCCATATTGGAATAACCAGAAAAAATCAACAACATCCAAATAATGCCAATAGTTTTTTGAGCATCATTGCCCCCGTGGGCAAGGCTATAAGCCGATGCAGAAACAAGTTGAAGGCGTCGGAACCACTTATCAATTTTTTTCGGCGTAGAGCGCACAAAAATCCACGACACCACAAGCATCATCAACGACCCCAAAATCAAGCCCAACAAAGGCGACAAAACAATAAATATAATTGTTTTAATTAACCCACTAGAAATCAAAGCACTCGTGCCCGATTTCGCCACAGCAGCGCCCACCAGACCACCAATTAATGCGTGCGAGGAAGAAGATGGAATACCGTAATACCAAGTTAAGACATTCCACACAATCGCACCAACTAACGCACCAAACACGACATAATGATCCACTACACTTGGCTCAATGGTACCTTTTCCCACTGTCGCAGCAACGGTCAATCCAAAAACCCAAAACGCTACAAAATTACAGACAGCCGCCATTGCCACAGCAGTTTGTGGCTTAAGAACACCCGTCGACACTACTGTAGCAATCGCATTGGCTGCATCATGAAAACCGTTCATGAAATCAAACAGCAAGGCCAGTGCAATCAAAAAACCGAGAACATAGACACTGATTTGGAGATTATTCATTGTGAATTCTTTTTTATATTGGCGATCAGGACGGCGCTAAAAATTGCGATGGCAACTCATGAATCAGGAACCTACGCGATCAAGCGCAAGCTGTGAATAATGATAAAAAATCGGCTGCAATTTTTTAACAATCAGAACCATCAGGCATTTTCTACAACGATGCCCTGAATAATGTTTGCGACATCTTCACAACGGTCTGTCACTGTTTCCAGAATTTCATAGATGGCCTTCAGCTTGATCAGATTGCGCACGTCCGGCTCATCCCGAAATAATTTCGACATAGCAGCACGCATCACATGGTCGGCATCGGATTCAATGCGATCGATCTCTTCGCAAATGGTCAGTATCTGGCGCGAATTGTCCATGCTATGCAAGAGTGCTACAGCGGCTTGTACTTTTTCGGTACAAGAAAGACATAGCTCGGCTAAGCGCTTGGCCTCTGGAGTAATCACCTTGAGGTCGTACAAAGACACCGTTTGACCTGCATCTTCCATTAAATCGAGAATATCATCCATGCGGGTAATGAGCTGATGAATATCATCGCGATCGAGTGGTGTAATGAACGTTTTATGCAACATATCAATCGTTGCATAGGTAATTTTATCCGCTTGTTTCTCGATGCTTTCAATTGCATGAACGCGATTTTCAAGGTCATCGAAATTGGTCATTAAGGCCAGCATTTCCTTCGCACCTTTGACGCAGAGATCGGCATGTTGATTGAAAAGCTCAAAAAATTTCCCCTCGGTGGGCATCAGGCGTCCAAACATAATCGCTCTCTCTTTTTGATAAATGTAAATGTTAAATAAACGAAATAAAAATCTTACTGCACAAATCTCTTGTTGATCGATGTCATTTAATAGTAACTATCCGCACCCCTCAATCAGCCCCATACATCGACAGTCCACCAGTGTAATTATCGAATTTCGTATATTGACCCTGAAAGGTCAGTCTCACTGCACCAATAGGGCCGTTACGCTGCTTACCAATAATGATTTCTGCCGTGCCCTTGTCGGGCGAATCAGGGTTGTATACCTCATCGCGATAAATAAACATAATCACATCAGCATCTTGCTCAATCGCACCCGACTCGCGTAAATCTGACATCACAGGACGTTTATTAGGCCGCTGTTCAAGCGAACGATTAAGCTGAGAGAGAGCGATGACTGGGCAATTCAATTCTTTGGCTAGTCCCTTTAAGCTACGCGAAATTTCAGAAATCTCGGTCGCACGATTTTCGCCCGAACTATTCGCCGACATTAATTGCAAATAATCGATGATGATCAATCCCAGCTTGCCACATTGGCGCGATAGACGCCTGGAACGAGCACGCAACTCAATAGAGTTCAGGGCCGGTGTCTCATCGATATACAGCTGCGCATCATTCATCTTCTGAATAGCGTGGGTCAAGCGCGGCCAATCTTCATCGGCCAAGCGTCCCGTGCGGAGCCGGTGTTGGTCCAGGCGGCCTACGGAACCGATCATCCGCATGGCGAGCTGCGTGCCCCCCATTTCCATTGAAAAAACCGCCACCGGCAAACCACTCTCAATAGCAACGTGCTCACCAATATTGATAGAAAAAGCCGTTTTTCCCATAGACGGGCGACCCGCCACAATGATCAAGTCACCCGGCTGCAGGCCAGAAGTCATGCGATCTAAATCGGCAAATCCGGTCGGTACACCAGTGATGTCACTTTGATTGTCACGACTATACAGTTCGTCGATACGTTCAACGACTTGTGTCAGCAACGGCTGAATTTCCTGAAAACCTTGCGCACCGCGTGCGCCCTCTTCCGCAATCGCAAAAATCTTGGACTCGGCTTCATCCAGCATTTGCTTGACTTCTTTACCTTGTGGATTAAATGCCTGGCCGGATATTTCGTCGGAGACAGTGATCAACTTACGCAGCACGCCGCGATCACGCACAATTTCCGCATAGCGCCGGATGTTGGCTGCCGACGGCGTATTTTGAGCCAGCGCATTGAGGTAAGAAAGACCACCGATTTCCTCTGCTTTGCCTGTACTGGTCAACGACTCGAAAACAGTAATTACATCAGCCGGGCGTGAGGCGTTGATCAGTTTGACGATGTGTTGAAAAATAACGCGATGGTCATATCGGTAAAAATCTTCGCCATGTAAAAAATCCGCGATTCTATCCCAAGCCGCGTTATCAAGTAGCAATCCCCCTAAAACAGATTGCTCTGCTTCAATAGAGTGCGGTGGAATACGTAGGGCATCTAGCTGCGGATCTGAAGGGAGTTTCATGGCGCGAATTATACCTTCATCGCCTTACTGTTCTAAATAAATAGACGATAAAAAAGCCAGGATAGTCTGGCTTTTTTAACTCAGTAAATCACTACAAATAAAAACTTACTATTTGCGTATTACCTAAATCAACACCTATTGATGTTTAGGCATGCTCGCCGATAACAGCAACTGTAACTTCCACAACGACATCCGTATGCAAAGCAACAGATACAGCATGGTTGCCCGCAATTTTCAGCGGACCTAATGGCAAACGAATCTGCGCCTTCTCAACAGAAAAACCTTGCTTGGTGAGTGCTTCAGCAATATCAAAGTTAGTGACAGAACCAAACAAACGACCGTCAACACCTGATTTTTGGGAAATCTGAATGGTCAAACCACTCAATTTTTCACCTTGCGTTTGGCAGGTAGCCAACTTTTCAGCTGCAGCTTTTTCCAACTCAGCACGCCTTGCCTCAAACTCCGCCACGGCGGTAGTGGTAGCACGACGTGCCAAACGTTGTGGTATCAGGAAATTGCGGGCGTAGCCATCTTTTACACGAACAACTTCGCCAAGATTACCAACATTAACGACTTTTTCTAACAGAATAATTTGCATAATTTTCTCCGGGATCGAGGTAATTGACTCTGCGTCAATTACGCTGTGTGAAGATCGGTGTACGGAAGCAACGCGAGGAAGCGTGCACGCTTGATCGCGGTATCGACTTGACGTTGATAAAGCGCTTTGGTACCAGTCAGACGTGCTGGCATGATTTTTCCATTTTCCTGGACGAAATCTTTGAGCGTATCGATGTCTTTATAGTCAACTTGCGCTACATGACCTGCTGCAAAGCGGCAGAATTTTTTACGTTTAAACAAAGGATTTTGTTGTTTACGTTTTTCTTTAAGTTTACTTTTGTCGAATTTTTTACCGAATGCCATTTTAGGCTCCTGTATATAAAATAATGCGCTAATAGTTTTTTAATTATTTCAATAATTAAGCTACCGATAGCGATAAATCAATGATGTGAAACACTAGGCTTTTGCTATTGCGGCTTTTGCGTGCCAGAAACCCTGTAAATTGATGCACACACCCCAACTGCGCACAGTTGAATTTTCCTGAAATCTCACCTGCGGCAATCGCAGCAATTTCAAATTCAACCAACCGTTCAACACTTGCTTCAATTTGCTTCGATGTGTGGAGCAATTTCGCTGACACAATCGGAACACCTGCCGGGGTATAGCGCAATAGTTCACGCTCGACGATGCTCCCCACAAATTGAAACTGATTCATTAAAACGGCTCAGGTTCCCTGATTAGAATCACGCTACGGCAGCAGGGGCTTCAGCGCGGTGACTCTTGGCTGCGTCATCTCTTTGTACCGTTTTCATCATCGGCGACGGAGTTGTTTCAGCTTTTTTCAGCTTAACGGTCAGGTGGCGCAACACAGCATCATTGAATTTGAATGCGGTTTCGATCTCGACCAGCGTCTCGTTATCACACTCAATGTTCATGCAAACATAATGGGCTTTTGCGAGTTTTTGAACCATGTAAGCCATCTGACGACGGCCCCAATCTTCAACGCGGTGAATCTTGCCACCACGTGCGGTTACATTGGTTTTGTAACGTTCGATCATCGCAGGCACTTGCTCACTTTGATCCGGGTGGACGATAAATACTATTTCATAATGACGCATGTAATCTCCTTTTTGGACGGATTGAAAAATCGCCCACCTCGGCGTCAAGACGAGTGTGGGAAGAGGAAAGTCGAAGATATTAACCTGAAATAAATAAAAACGCAATGGGCCTAACCAACAAGCAAGCCCACTGCTCATTCTCAAGGTTTCGCGCTTCCGACATGTAAAACAACTGGGCCAGCACCCCACTCGGTAGGTGGTGTAAACGTTACGCTTCCATTTTCCACAACACCCGTATTTTTAAGTGCGCCAGTCAGAGGCTGATACCACTCAACCACTAATGGTTTTCTAGCACCTTCAATCTTCAATGTAAAAGGTGCAGCTTCTCCCAGGAACACGACATATTCTCGGCCCGGTTCAGCCAGAGTCGACCCCAAACTACTAATGCCATCCATTGGGTGCATCCGCCAATAGGCTGTTGTTTCGAAAAAATCGCGGAGGTGCTTAAAATACGCGTAGCCTGGAGGCGTAACCTCCGGCCGGAGGACGTCCCATGCAGTATAAGTATAGTAGTAAGCACCAAGACCTCCTGCGACGTAAACTTCCCACGCGCGTCGCACAACTTCCTCAGGCGATTGGGCAACGTTATAGGTTCTATCCTTTAGCCCGCCTGGTCCGTGTTCGTAGCCGAACTCGGTATTAATCACCGGCCAAGCGTGCTGCCCAAGGTGCGCCAACATGCTCTCGCGCCAATGCTTATGCTGCTGGTCGGAGCGATAGTCGACAAGCTTGTCAAACACACCGTGATCGTAGGCCTCGCTGTCATCATGCACTGTGAGCAATCGATGATAGGGATCGTTCGCACGAACGAAGTTTAAGCGCCCGAGCTTGTAATCAAGGTCCTTTTCGTATTGCGCTTCCTTGGCAAAGTCCCATGTGATATTTGGATAAGCGGCATACCGAGCAATCAACCACCGAAAATATTGATCCTCCTCCACACTACCTTTGGCTGGCCAATTCACTTGCTTATTGTAAACTTTGATCAGCACATGCGTCCAAATACCACGCTGGGACAGTGCATCGATCATGCGATCGTAATGCTGCCAAAACGCCAGATTGAACCGGCTAAAGTCCGGTTGCGCGTTAGTTCCCTCCCACGCATAGAGTGGCGGAGGGCCAAAATCATCATCGGCTGTCTTGCCTTTGCGCCACGATGTATCGTGCGAGTAGGCATTGAGGATCATGAAATTAAACCCGTGCGCAACGAGCTTATCGAGAAATGGATTAATCGTCTTTAAGCCGACATCGTTAACGTCGAGCGCCCAAAGCCAATCACATTCGTAACCCACCGGGAGAAAGTGCGTACCATCCTCAAATACGAATTGGTGCGAATGGGCAGGGTCGACACGTAGGCTACCATGGGCTCCCGGCGATGGATTAGCCACGGCCATAAATGCGGCGCGCTTGCCGTCAAGCTGCGCGACATCGGAATGCGTCACCAGCGACCAAGCGCCTTCAGCCGGCGCAGAAATACGGACCTTCCACATACCATTGCCATCATAAAATCCAGGCACCGTAAGCTTCGCACCAGCAGGCCCGGTAACATCGGCGGAAAACGCAACTTGGAATGGATTCGCCAACGCCGTCGGCCCCGTAAATTCGAAATCATGCGGCACCCAACGTGGTACTTGGATCTCGGACGCAACAGCAAGCTTGCTATAACCACATAAGCACGCAGCAAAAACAACTGCTACCGACAAAAAAGTTTTATAAATACGAAATAAGTGCCGATACAAAATTTTATTATTCATTTAATCTCCTCAATGACGTGTCAATATGTGCCGCGAATAACCCTTCGCAGCATCTTCAATCACCACTACCCAATCACCGCCCTGCGGTCGTTTTTCCAGCTTCAAACTACCTTGATTCGGGAGCTTGTCGTGAACCATCTCGCTCAAGCCCGTAGCGGGATTGAACCATGATACGGTCAATTCAGGTGCCACCATCACGCTGGTGTTAAGTGTGATGGATTGGGGCGCACTCAGATAGGCCATGATGTAAGTAGCATTGTTATGCTCAAGCGTACCGTCGCGCGTGGCTTGCGTGCGGGTCGCGACATCCGCATCCTGTCCGGCCAGCACCAGGCTTTGATCGGGAATACGCTCAAGATACGGATAGGAATAAAGTAATGTCTTGATGTACGCCAGCTGTCGGACTGCGGGCGTATCAAGCACTTGTGTCCAGTTTTTCACGCCCGGATTCCAGCCTTTTAGCATCCACGGTAAAGCCGTGTGCGGCGTCATCTGCCACAGGGCGTTATGTCCATAAGCGTAACCCGCCCCACCGGCAAAAACGCATTGGTACAGACTGCGGCGTTGAATAAGGGGATCTTCCTGCGTGCCGGATTCATAGCGATGTTCCCCCATCATCGTAGGCTTGATCGTCTGATTGGGCTGAAGGCTCCAATCAGCCAACACCAGCGCAGCAGCATCATAGGCGGCATTGTTCGCAGCACTCCCCGATTTGGCTTGACTCATATAAAAATCTAACCATGTCTCATTTGCATAAAATTTGGAAGTGGAATTTCCCGAAACAGGATGAACCGTTACCAGATTGCGGCCCGCACTACCTTCTTTCAATCCACGCCCCAAAGCATTCACCCGTTCCGGTTCAATATAATGGGGTGATGCCTCACCACCGGCACTAAAAATAACATTGGGAACGCCCTGATACCGTCGACCTAATGCTTGTCCCAGAATATTCAGCTGAGCGGCGGTGTAATGGTTCATCGTGCCGGATTTTTCACCTGCCCACATAGCATAAATGATCACGTATAAACCACGGTCAGCCGCTTTTTTGATAATCGCATCACACATTTCAAAATAAGCGGGGTTCAGATCCGTTTTGTCCGCCCCAAGATAAGCCGGCTGACTGTAGGCATTTTTCTCCTCTGCCTGCGGCGCAAAATTCAAGGCAAACATCACCGTGTTAAAACCGTGATCCGCCCGGCTCTGAAGATAAGTATCGATTTCTTCCAGGGTAAGCGCACCGAGATTCCATGCGGTATCCGCTAAAATAAACACGGGTCGCCCTGTCGTTGCATCTACCAAATAACGATGATTATCACTGACCCTCAAGCCATGACGCACATCGTCTTTTGAGGCCGGTGCAGGCAACTCCGAATTGTCGAAAGCAAAGACTGGCTGCAGGATGCCGCACAGTATCCCAATCCCGATGAAGCAAAACCGTTTGCATCCATCCGAAAATAAACTGAAAGTAGCCCCGACCATGTTCGCAATTGGTTTATAGGTATTCATGAATTGTCCACCCAATAAAATAACTGGAAAATCCCCCCATATAAAACACGGGCAGGATAACCGGCCTACAACTGGGGGTTAAGTTTTTCAATTTTTGAATGCAGCTTGTTAAGTGCGGACAAATAAGCCTTGGCTGAGGCCATCACAATATCCAGGTCAGACCCCACACCATTCACAATACGCCCGGCTTTAGACAAGCGCATAGTGACCTCGCCTTGCGACTGTGTTCCCGTAGTGATTGCATTGACCGAAAACAATAAAAGTTCCGCCCCGCTTTTGGTCTGACTTTCAATCGCATTGACCGTTGCATCGACAGGGCCATTGCCTTGCGCTTCACAAGTGAATTCCTGCTTATCAATCGAAAACACCACTTTGGCGCTAGGTTTTTCACCTGTTTCGGAACGCTGGGACAGAGACACGAATTGATAATAATCATCGGCGAGGGATTGCTGCCCACCCGACACCAACGCCATGATGTCCTCATCGAAAATATCGGATTTTTGATCGGCTAATTCCTTGAACCGGGCAAACGCCGCATTCACCTCCGCTTCCGACTCAAGTTCAATGCCCAACTCTTGCAAACGCTGCTTGAACGCATTACGACCCGACAGCTTGCCTAACACGATCTTGTTGGCGGACCAGCCGACATCTTCTGCGCGCATGATCTCGTAGGTTTCCCGTGCTTTCAAAATACCATCCTGATGAATGCCGGATGCATGCGCAAAAGCATTGGCTCCCACCACCGCCTTGTTTGGCTGTACTGCAAAGCCCGTGATCTGTGATACCAATTTGGAAGTCGGCACAATCTGAGTAGTATCAATACCCACTTCCAAATTAAAGTAAGCGCTACGTGTTTTGACGGCCATTACGATTTCTTCCAGCGCAGTATTGCCGGCGCGCTCACCCAAGCCATTGATAGTGCATTCCACTTGCCGTGCACCACCAATCATGACACCCGCCAGAGAATTGGCTACTGCCATACCTAAATCATTGTGACAATGCACAGACCAGATGGCCTTGTCAGAATTGGGAATGCGTTCACGCAAAGTCTTGATCGTGTTAGCGAACAATTCTGGAACTGCATAGCCGACGGTATCAGGAAAATTGATGGTCGTGGCACCTTCTGCAATAACGGCCTCAATTACGCGACACAAAAAATCTATATCCGAACGACTGGCATCTTCAGGGCTAAATTCAATGTCATCCGTAAACTGCCGGGCAAATTTGACAGCACGCTTGGCTTGTTCGAACACCTGATCCGGCGTCATCCGTAATTTCATTTCCATGTGCAATGGGGATGTCGCCAGAAAGGTATGGATACGTTTTCTGGCTGCTGGCGCCAACGCTTCAGCGGCACGAGAAATATCGCGGTCGTTAGCACGGGAGAGGGAACAAACGGTAGAATCTTTCACGATACCCGCAATCGCTTTAATAGCATCAAAATCACCTTGCGAAGCTGCGGCAAATCCAGCCTCAATCACATCGACCCGCATACGTTCCAGCTGCTTGGCAATACGAATTTTCTCGTCCTTGGTCATCGATGCGCCCGGCGATTGTTCGCCGTCCCGCAAAGTGGTATCAAAAATGATGAGTTTATTGGATGCGTAAGTCATGTTAGGTTCCTTGGAAATACCCCAAAATAGGTGCGTCAGTTCACCACAGTTTTAAAGCTACTTGCATGTCCTTAATGGTCTTCATGCACATCCACATCATCTTCGTCGGTCTGCACCATGCTAACGGGTTTACCTTTAAACAATCGCCAGAAATAAACACCGTAGCCCGACAATCCGTATAGTACGAACAATCCAAATAATATTTTCGGCGTATCCGATGCCAACGCGACGATCACCAGCACGATAATGAAAACCATAATAAAAGGTACCGATTTGCGAAAATTGATGTCTTTAAAGCTGTAAAAAGGGACGTTGGTCACCATCGTCAGGCCTGCAAACAAAGTGATTATCCAAGCAAACCATCGCAGATCTTTTCCATCAAATCCAAAATCGTTCATCAGATAGATGAATCCCGCCACCAATGCGGCGGCGGCCGGACTAGGCAAGCCTTGGAAATAGCGCTTATCGACCACTTCGATATTGGTATTGAAGCGCGCCAAGCGCAACGCAGCGCCCGCGCAATATACGAAGGCCGCAAGCCAACCCAGCTTGCCCATACCAACAAAAGACCACTGATACACCACCAAGGCTGGTGCTACACCAAATGAAACCATGTCTGACAAACTGTCATATTGCGCACCGAATTCGCTCTGCGTATTAGTCAATCGAGCAATACGACCATCGAGACTGTCCAATACCATCGCAATAAAAATAGCCAACGATGCAAACTCGAATTTTTGGTTCATCGCCATCACAATGGCATAAAACCCACAAAATAACGCAGCCGTAGTAAATGCATTGGGCAATAGATAAATACTTCTGCTCCGCAAGGTCTTGTGCGGTAACCGCACTTCCTCTGGCAAATGCGGACGCTGAAAAGAGAGTCTAGTAGTGCGCAACGCTTTGGAACCACGAGGCACACTATTTTTCACTCTACGACGATGGAAAGTAGCCATACGAATCCGTTTCAATAGGGTGCATAAAACATTCAGAATTGGGCAATATAGAGCAATGAGGAACAACGATACAAGATGGGCTGCAGATGGCAAAGAGGCTGCATTGAACAGTTGAATATTTCCTCAGGAAACTTCTATCAAATGCCCCTCCATTCAACGCTGTGCGTCATCGATCGCTTTTCTATCCTCTTCCGCTTTTTTCTGCAATTGACCATCGACTGCCTTGGCTTTCTCAAGAGATTCACGCTGAGTCTTGAGCAAATCGGGCGGTGTAGCAGAAGGCTGACAACCAATAAAAATCACCCCCAAAAAGACGCTTGCGATGCGTGATTTACTTCCGTCCATAATAAGTTCCTCTTAGCTTAGGTATACGTTTTTAAGATGTATTACTGGCAAAGAACGCATCCATTCCATACATGAATGAAGGTCGAAGAAAGATGCGTACATCGATCTATTCAAAAGTGGAACCTTATACGGTAAGGACGACTCATAAAAATGGGGCCACACACCGTGTCGCCCCATTCTATTTTTCTAACAAATAGTGGTATTAATTTTTGCTTTGATCAACCAATTTATTTTTAGCAATCCAAGGCATCATCGCACGCAATTTCGCACCGACTTCCTCAATTTGATGCTCTGAGGTCAAACGACGGCGCGAAATCAGCGTCGGTGCGCCTGCTTTGTTTTCCAAAATAAAACTCTTCGCATATTCACCCGTTTGAATGTCCTTCAAGCACTGGCGCATGGCATTTTTGGTGTCCTCCGTTACTACTTTTGGACCGGTAACATATTCGCCATACTCCGCATTATTAGAAATCGAATAGTTCATGTTGGCGATGCCGCCTTCATAGATCAAATCGACAATCAATTTCAGCTCATGCAAACATTCAAAGTAAGCCATCTCTGGCGCATAGCCTGCCTCTACCAGAGTTTCAAAACCAGCTTTAATCAACTCAACTGCGCCCCCACACAATACTGCCTGCTCACCGAACAAATCTGTTTCCGTTTCTTCACGGAAGTTGGTTTCGATGATACCCGCACGCCCCCCGCCATTCGCCATCGCATACGACAATGCGATATTGCGTGCATTACCGGACTTGTCCTGATAAACCGCGATCAGGTGAGGAACACCGCCGCCTTGTGCGTAGGTCCCGCGCACGGTATGGCCTGGCGCTTTAGGCGCGATCATGATGACATCGAGATCAGCACGTGGCACTACCTGACCATAATGCACATTGAAACCGTGCGCAAAAGCCAAAACCGCCCCTTGCTTGGCATAAGGCGCCACATTTTCGTTGTACACCTGAGCAATATTTTCATCCGGCAGCAAAATCATGATGACATCGGCATTTTTCACTGCATCATTGACTTCAGCAACGTTCAGGCCAGCATTTTTGACTTTGTTCCAAGAGGCACCATCTTTGCGCAAACCTACCGTCACCTTACAGCCTGAGTCATTCAAATTTTGAGCATGCGCATGTCCTTGCGAGCCGTAACCGATGATGGCAACATTCTTGCCTTTGATCAGGGAAAGGTCGCAATCTTTATCGTAAAAAACTTTCATAATTTTTCCTAAATTAAATAGTAGTAGTGCCGGTTAATGTTAATAGATGGTTGAAGTGCATCAGGCTTTGAGAATACGTTCACCTCGACCGATACCAGACCCCCCGGTACGGACAGTTTCCAGAATGGAGGCGCGATCAATCGAATCAATGAAGGCGTCGAGCTTGGCTTTGTTACCAGTCAACTCAATGGTATAAGTCTTCTCGGTCACATCGATGATGCGACCGCGAAATATATCCGCAGTACGTTTCATCTCCTCACGCTCTTTCCCGACCGCACGCACTTTTATAAGCATCAATTCACGCTCAATATGCGCACCTTCAGTCAAGTCAACTACTTTGACGACCTCGATCAAACGATTCAGATGCTTGGTAATCTGCTCAATAATATCGTCTGATCCGCTGGTCACAATGGTCATGCGAGACAGGGTGGCGTCTTCAGTCGGCGCTACAGTCAGGGTTTCAATGTTATAACCACGCGCCGAAAATAGGCCTACGACACGCGATAAGGCCCCCGCTTCGTTTTCCAATAAGACAGAAATGATGTGGCGCATGTTATAGATCCTCCGAACCTAAAAGCATTTCAGTAAGACCTTTTCCAGCTTTGACCATAGGCCAGACGTTTTCGGCTTGATCTGTAATGAAGTTCATGAAGACCAGTCGATCCTTCATGCCAAATGCTTCTTTCAATGCACCATCGACATCTGCGGGATTTTCGATTTTCATGCCAACATGGCCGTAAGCCTCTGCAAGCTTACTGAAGTCCGGCAAAGAATCCATATAGGACTCGGCATAACGTCCTCCATAATCGATTTCCTGCCATTGCCGTACCATGCCTAAAAAACGGTTATTCAAGAGAATGATTTTCGGCGTCAAGTGATACTGCTTACAAGTAGCCAACTCCTGAATACACATCTGGATTGAACCTTCTCCCGTAATACAAGCAACCGTCGCATCTGGATTGGCCATTTGCACACCCATTGCATAGGGCAAGCCAACCCCCATAGTTCCTAGACCACCAGAGTTTATCCAGCGCCGGGGTTTGTCGAAACGATAATATTGCGCTGCCCACATCTGATGCTGCCCCACATCTGAGGTAATAAATGCATCGCCGTGGGTAATATCCCATACTTTTTCGATCACCGACTGCGGTTTGATGACTTCATTCGAAGTAGGATATTTCAAACAATCGCGCTCGCGCCATTCATTAATCTGCTTCCACCAATGCGTCAATGGCTGGGCATTGACTTTGACATCGCTTGCATCGAGTTGCATCAACAAATCTTCCAATACGTCTTTTACATTGCCAACAATGGGGATATCCACTTTGACCCGCTTGGAAATCGACGACGGATCAATATCGACGTGAATAATTTTGCGCGGATGAGAAGCGAAATGTTTAGGATTACCAATGACACGATCATCAAAGCGCGCACCAATCGAAATCAACACATCACAATGCTGCATCGCCATATTGGCTTCATACGTGCCATGCATTCCGGGCATGCCGACGAATTTATCACTGGAAGATTTATATCCTCCGAGACCCATCAAGGTTGTAGTACAAGGAAAACCGAGCTTATCGACAAGTCTGTTTAACTCAGGGGCAGCGTCAGCAAGGATGACGCCGCCGCCCGCATAAATCATCGGCCGTTCCGCTTGCAACAGCAATTGCAATGCTTTACGAATTTGTCCAGAATGCCCCTTATCGACAGGCTTATAGGAGCGCATTTCAACTTCTTTCGGATAGTTGAAAACGCATTTATGCATCGTAATATCTTTAGGAATATCTACCAGCACAGGACCAGGTCGACCTGTCTTAGCAATAAAAAAAGCTTTTTTAATCGTCTCTGCCAAATCTTTAACATCTCTGACAAGAAAATTATGCTTCACAACGGGGCGTGTAATACCCACGGCATCACATTCCTGAAATGCATCCTGGCCAATGGCGTGGCTTGGCACTTGGCCCGATATCACCACCATCGGAATCGAATCCATGTAAGCAGTAGACAAACCGGTTACTGCATTGGTTACACCAGGACCCGACGTAACGAGAGCCACGCCAATTTTATTAGAGCTACGTGAATAGGCATCAGCAGCATGTACCGCAGCCTGCTCATGGCGCACCAGAATATGCTGAAACTTATCCTGATTGAAGATAGCATCGTAAATATACAATACGGCTCCACCGGGATAACCAAAGACGTGTTCTACGCCCTCCTCAGCCAAGCAACGCACCAATATTTCCGCGCCAGTAATTGGCAAATCTATTTCTGAACTCATCTATCCTATTCCTTTCAAGGTCCATTGGAAATTGATCGGATGTTCTCTCCTGACGACATCGCTTGGAACAACACCGCTGAGGCTTCCCTTTTTTGTGCGGTCACGACACTCCGTTGCGTATCCATAGATACGATTCAAAATATCGCTAAACGCCACTCGTTCAGCCAAAACAAATGAAGTACTATTACGACCTCTCGCGCTTGTGGCACGGGTTAGAACAAACTGCTTAACGATTAAAGCGCGTCTTTTCGATATGCCACATTATGCGTAGCCCACAAAAAAACCATAAACTTCAGGATTGTGAAGCGTCCGATACGTTAATGCGTCATACCATTTTGGTCAAGCACATTTCAATAAAAACCGTTTTAAATCAAGGTTTTTTCGCAAAAACTCCCCACGACACTCCTCTTTTTTGCTAGGATGCGGACAGCTTAAGGAACCGAGCCGTTTAGAATTGATAACCACTCAACAATCGTATTTTCTTGGCAACGTAACATATCACGTTGCAACGCATGGCCACAGACAAAGAACTCTCCGACTTCCTCGAAAACGTCGAACGTCGCGCATATAGACAAGCAGTCTACGCTGTTCGCAAGAACGAATCTGCGCTCGACATCGTGCAAGATGCAATGATCAAACTTGCCGAAAAATATGGTGATAAGTCTGCAGCCGAACTCCCCTTACTCTTTCAACGTATCCTTCAAAATACGATACATGATTACTTTCGACGTGAAAAAGTACGTAACATCTGGATTAGTCTATTCTCAAGTACAGGCAATGTCGAAGAGGACAATGATTTCGATATACTAGACTCATATACGGCGGAACCTGGCACACCCGGCGCCGAATCGAGTGCGGACAAAATTGAACGCATGCAAGTACTTGCGATCATCGACGAAGAGGTGCAAAAACTACCAGCACGTCAACGAGAAGCCTTTCTCATGCGTTACTGGGAAGATATGGATGTGGCAGAAACAGCTGCGGCAATGGGATGCTCCGAAGGGAGCGTCAAAACCCACTGTTCCAGGGCAACCCACTCACTCGCTCAGTCTCTGAAAGCCAGAGGAATACGTTTATGAATACTAAAGAAATTAACTTTGCCTACCAAGTGCGGCATGCGCTCAACGAAAATTTGGACAACTTACCTTCTACCACCACGAATCGGCTGGTTTTAGCACGCAAAATCGCACTGTCACGGAAGAAATACGACATGCCACTGCGGGTTTTTGCACCCCAAAAAGCAATTACAGGTCAAGCAAGCGGTTTATTTGCGGAACAATTTTCATGGGTCAATCGTATGGGGGTTGCACTTCCGCTCCTCGCTTTGGTTTTCGGGTTAGCTGGTATTTATCAATTTGAGCAGCAAGAACGTATTAACGAGACTGCTGAAATTGATGCGGATGTTTTATCCGATGAATTGCCACTCTCCGCCTATTTAGATCATGGCTTTAATGCCTATTTAACGATCAAGGACGAATAGAAGTGGCCAGCCCTCCTGAATTGTTAATCGCCCGCAGAGCGCGGGCGATCCTCATTTCAGCCTGCTTAATCACCCTGTTCGCAATGACGATTGCGAAGCATGTTGTAGCTGAAAACGCTCCGATACTCAGTACTTCAAACAATACAAAGACGACTTCGACAACGAATGGTGCAAATTTACAGTGGAATAATTTAACGCCCGCTCAACAATTTGCACTCGCTCCACTAGCAGTCGAGTGGAAAAATATGGGCCCCATTCGAAAAGAAAAATGGCTGAAAATTGCCAATAAATTTTCATCAATGAAATCCGATGAGCAACTCCGAGCCCAAGAAAAGATGCGCGAATGGATAAAGTTGACACCAGAGCAGCGCCAAACTGTCCGTGAAAACTATGCTCGCGCAAAAAAATTAGCACCCACACAAAAAACTGAAAAATGGGAACAATACCAACAACTTCCCGAAGAAAAAAAGAAAAATCTAGCTGGTGCCATAGTCACAAAAAAACAAGTAACCAATCTTCCATCCTCATCGCAAAGCACTCAGAAAACTATTCAGCCCATCAAGACAGGCCCCAAAATTATTCCTAAAAAAACTGCCGTACTCCCAAATCAAAATCAGCCCGAGCAACCGCAACCACCTCAAACTCCCACGCAATAGTTACTCTATTGGACTCTATCAAAGCCCCTCAGATCAAACATCGTTTGATCTGTATTATTTACGAGGCAATGCTGTTATTTGGCGTGGCTTTTATTGTGACACTCCTATTTTCTTTGCTCCTCCAAAAACATCCAGCCACGTTACAACTCTTTCTGCCATGCTGCCTATTTCTCGCCATGTGGGTTTATTTCGTTTGGGTATGGAGCCATGGTGGCCAAACCCTTGCCATGAAAACATGGCATATCAAACTCGTCACCAACGACAACCGATCAATCAATATATATCAGGCTAGCAGCAGGTATTTTCTGAGCTATCTGTGGTTTCTTCCTGGATTAATATCTGCATGGGCTTTCCATGCACATTCATGGATGCTCATTGTCGCTCCTTTGATCAACATAACACTATGGGCGCTTACAGCCTACCTTGACCCTCAGCGCCAATTTCTGCACGACAGGCTTGCCAAGACAAAACTAATCAACTTACGCAAAGCTTTTTAGCCTTCCCTTCAAGGATTCTGTCTTCCAAGAATGTAATGCACGCCCACGAAAAAAACCGACCGGGATAATACGGTGTACGGTTCTAGCGTCAAATTATCTCCCCCATCCTGCACAGTATTGAGATTGCAACGAAGGCACTCAGGGCCGACCAATTCGTCGAATTTGCAAAATAGGGCTCGGAACTTGGCAACGAAAAACCGTATGGGAAAATACGTTTTCTCATGCAGAGTCTGATTGATGTTCGCGCCGGAACACGAATGCGAAATCTCATTCCGGGGAAATTTATTAGACCTTATTCATCTTGTATACCCTTCGCCTTATTGGCCTTGCGGGGTATTTCAGGGGCGACTAGATAACACATGGTGGTAGTACCGACCAGCCGCTGTGAATGAGAAATCTCGCCGTACTCGTATGCAAAAATGTATGCGGGCAACACAATCAATAAAGAGCACTCTGAGGAAATCTGACCGCGATCCATGCTTATATCAATCTGGTGCTTGCACGGTACTATGAAGGGGCAGGTGTCGACTGCAACGAGGCCGCTACCCCACGTGACCTGATGACACCATAAATCAACCACAACATAAATTCAATATCCAAAATTGAAAGCCCCTCTTGCTATGCCAAAAACATGTCGAGCCTGGATGTATTTCGACTGGCTCATTCCTCAAACTTTGGCTTACTAAAATAGGTATAGCCGAGCAAATTTATTGGCTAACGCTATCAATTCATCTTCCCAAAAACAAATGCAGGCAGCGGCGCGTATCTGAAGAGCGCTTATTGCGTTACGTTAAATTGATCGAAGATCTCTTGAAGGTGGAAGCTACCAACCGCTGAGCGGGTCGCTAGCTGGAGAACCAAAAATATCTATGGCCAATTTATAGCCGACAAATCCACAGCAAAAATTAATTCATCCATTTTATGAAATTCGCCGCTTGGAAAATCAACTAAAAGAGCACCCATTGGCAGCACAGCTATCCCCAGTTGCAGAACACGAGCATCACTCGGGAGGAAGAAAGATATATTCAATCAGGTAATAGCGTGTGGAATCCGGGCAGCGTTACCTGGCAAACCCAAAAAAATTTTGAAACAATGCATTAAAACAAGAAAAAAGACGTCGCCACATCTCATGCCACCTCATTCAAGCACGCTAAAAATTGATGGGGACTATGCGGATATTTCTAAAATAAAGCCACTGGCGGAAAGGGTGAGATTCGAACTCACGGTACACCAAAGATGTACACTGGATTTCGAGTCCAGCGCATTCGACCACTCTGCCACCTTTCCTGATTCGGTCATTTTGCGAAATTGCTAGGTCTCGCAAAGCGCCAGATTATAGCAGCATCTTGGTCAAAACAAAACCAGTGGGCTCATGAGGTGCGATTATAAAATTATCTCGCCAATTGGGTCAGTCCCCCCATATAGGGTTGCAACACAGCGGGAATCTCTACGCTGCCATCGGCTTGTTGATAGTTTTCCAAAATGGCCACTAAAGTACGGCCCACCGCCAGGCCGGAACCATTCAAAGTATGCGCCAGTTCGGGCTTACTTTGCGCATTGCGAAAACGTGTCTGCATGCGGCGCGCCTGGAAGTCTTCGCAATTAGACAACGATGAAATTTCCCGATAGGTATTTTGTGCCGGAAGCCATACCTCCAGATCATACGTCTTCGCTGCACCAAAACCCATGTCGCCCGTACACAACGCCATCACACGGTACGGCAGCCCTAATTGCTTCAAAATGGTTTCGGCATGCCCCACCATTTCTTCCAACGCTTCATAGGATTTTTCAGGATGCGAAATTTGTACCATCTCCACCTTATCGAACTGATGTTGGCGAATCATGCCGCGTGTATCGCGGCCGTAGCTACCCGCTTCAGAACGGAAGCATGGCGTATGGGCCGTCATTTTGATGGGCAGCGCATCCAGCGCAACGATCTCGTCGCGCACGATATTGGTGACGGAAACTTCTGCGGTAGGAATCAAGTAGAACGTCTCACCCTCGCCTTCTTGCCCCCCTTTTTTCACGGCAAACAGATCCGCTTCAAATTTGGGCAGCTGTCCAGTTCCACGCAAGGAATCGGCATTGACGATATAGGGCGTATAGCATTCCGTGTAGCCATGCTTGTCGATGTGCGTATCGAGCATGAATTGGGCAAGTGCGCGATGCAAACGTGCGATGCCGCCCTTCATCACTGAAAAACGAGAACCCGTCAACTTGGCCGCGACATCAAAATCAAGTCCAAGCGCAGCCCCGACATCTACGTGGTCTTTAATGTCAAAGTCAAAAATACGCGGTGTGCCCACTTTGCGTACTTCAATATTACTTGTTTCATCTTGACCCAGCGGCACCGATGCATGCGGTAGATTCGGTACCGACAGCATGAAGTCGCTTAGCTTGGCCTGAACCACAATCAACGCAGCTTCGTTAGACGATAACTCATCGGCTAAACCAGCCACTTCAACCATGATGGCTGAAGTATCCTCCCCTTTTCCTTTTAACATGCCGATCTGTTTGGACAGCGAATTACGCTTACTCTGCAATTCTTCAGTGCGTGTCTGGATTTGTTTACGTTCGGCCTCGAGTGTATTGAAGCCCGCGACATCAAGGGAAAATTTTCGCGCCGATAAACGTGCCGCTACAGTGTTGATGTCTTTGCGCAGAAGTTGAATGTCGATCATATTGATTGCCGGATGATTGTATCGAATCCGCAATTGTACATTCTCACAGGGTAAAACTACTGATCGCCAGCACAGAAACCGAAAGCTGCCAGACTTTGGCCAGCATGGTCGCTCAAGCCGCGCATGACAACCGATATTATGACGAGCCGCATTGAAGATGCCGTGGTTTCGCCATCGACCGAGCACGGGCGTGATGCATCATTCAAATCGTGGCGGCCAGTATGCCCACCATGTTTTTCAGAACCAGATCAAGCATCGCTGGCACTATGCGACCATTGCCGCAGACAAACCATATGCAACGCTATGGGTCTGCATGGAGCGCGCTCAGCTTGGCTGCTCCTGCCTCGCTCTGCAATGTCACTGCAACGCCACCCACCGAAGTAGCATCGGCACGCACGGTGATCCTGCCCGCCTGACCCGCTTTGCTCCGCACGATTACTAGACATAGACCATTAAAAGCTGCACGCTCGGGCAAGGGAAATGGCACAAAATTCGTCGGGTCGCCGTTGTCAGTGGCCACGATCTCACCGGGGCCTTCGACCGTGAACTTGATCTGATTCTTCGCGGCCGGCACCGTATTGCCCTCCTTGTCGGTCACGCGCAAGGTTACAAAAGCAAGGTCGAGTCCATCGGCCCGGATCCGGCCGCGATCGGCGACCGCTGCGAGCTTGGCGGCGAACCCCGCGGTGCGCGTGGTCGAAGTGGCCCATTGCTTGCCCTGCTTGTAAGCGACGACCTTGAGCTCGCCGGGTTCGTATACAACGTAGTCCCAGCGCAGGCGATATGCGTACTGCGCCTTCTTTTGCCTGCCCTGACTTTTGCCATTGACAAACAGTTCGGCCTCGTCGCCAGAAGTAAATACATGCACGGGCGTCACTTGCCCTTCACGACCGGGCCAGGTCCAATGCGGCAGAATATGCGCCATCGGAAAATCGGGCCGCCAGCGGGATTGGTACAGATAAAAGCGATCCTTCTTGAAACCGGCCAGATCGATGATGCCTGAGTATGAGCTGCGCGAAGAATAGAACGGCGTCGGCTCACCGAGATAATCCCAGCCTGACCAGACGAATTCGCCGCCCACAAAGGGGTTCTGATCTTGCGCGGCCCAGGAGCGATCAGCGGAGGTGCCAAAATCCGACGCGTACAGCTCGCAGGCATTGACCTGATGCGTGGTCCAGTCGCCGCCGGCGTTCGGCCGTACCGGCGCGCTGTCGGAGCCTGCCACGGGAAACTGGTATTCGCCCCGGCTGCTCAGCGCGGAGGCACTCTCGCTGCTGAAGAGCACCTTGTTCGGAAAGCGCGCCCGAAATTCCGGGAACCTGCCGGGCGCGCTGCGGATACCGGCGCCCTGGTAATTCAGGCTGATCATGTCCACGCTGGTCGGCAAAGGCATATCCGCCTTGGCCCAGTTCATTGCCGTCATCGTTGGCCGGGTCGTATCCTCCTGGCGCACGATGGCCACCAGTTTTCTTGCGATGGCAGCGTCTTCTTCCCCGGAATACTGCTCGCCGACTTCATTGCCACCACTCCAAATCACGACCGACGGATTATCCTAAATTCCTCGGTTGGACAGGTTCGAGTGTGGATTTTTTGGGCTGTGTGGCAAGGGTGCAGCAGGGAATTCGAATGACATGTCATTCGCCTGCGTAACGGTGTTCGCGTATCTGCGAACATGCGCCCTGCAAGGAAGAGGAGGACGCAGACTGCATTCTGCTACGACGATCAACGGTGTAGCTGGGAATTCGTGCAATCTATTGCACGCCAGCGCAACGGTGTTGGCATGCAAGCCAACACGCCTATAGCGAAGAGCAGCCACACAGACCAAAAAGTGCGCATCGAGCCTGTAGCGCTCTCACTAAATCCGTGATCTTCATTTTTACGCCAGCGCCAGCAAACATGCGACTTTGGCAGAAAAGAAAGCGGTCTAATGGAAAATTTGGGTTTAAAGGAACTGCACGGCATGCGGCGGATAAGTTCTCTCCGTCTCAAGGCATCGATACCCCCATCTTTAAAACATTCCGCGTCGTAGGGGCACGGCATGCCGTGCCCCTACGATATTGAAGCGCACTATCGCGAACTTGTGATGAACCCTACACCTTGAACCCCAATTTTCCATTAGACCGCTTTCTTTTCTCCCAAAACCACATGTTTGCTCACTCGGGAGAAAAAAGGAGAATCGCGATTTAAATGAAAGCGCTACATCAGAACGAGGTCCGCAGAGACAAAGTATAAGCCGCGCCAGGTTTGTACTCATCAAACACAGCACCAGGGAATTGCGTGTACTGCTGGCTGATAGCTTTATTCGCGTTCCACACGCTCAAGGTCACATCGGTGTTGTAGCGGAAGTTGCACAATTTTTTCAAATTGACGCCTGCCGACATATCGATTTGCGAACGCGCCGTTGAGTAGGCGTAAGCACCGCCCGATACAGTCAAACCCGTGCTGGTATTGGTGACCAGGGCAGAGGTGTACTGACGCGCAATCCGGAAATTCAGACCATTTTGCTCATAGTAGAGCGTGAAGTTATTGGTGCGTGGCGGCACACCTGCTACCGGTGGTGCATTTGGCGCCTCATCCGTTTGCTTGGTGTAGGTGTAATTAGCCGTAAAACCAAAGCCCTTGAGCGGCAACATGTCCAGCGGTTGCTGCCAGGTCAGTTCGACGCCGCGCACCTTCAGCTTGGTATCGATGTTGTAGGGTTCGGTGATCTCGATCAAATGCTTGTCCCGCCCACCACTGGCGTCCACCGACTGTTGCTGCGCCGCCGTCAGACCAACCGTGCCATATATCGCATCCAGCTGCGACAACGCGTACGTGGTGACGCGGTTCCCCGGGCGGCTGTTGATGTCTTTGCCGAAGACACCGACCGCAACATAAGCCTCGCGGGTGATGTAATATTCCAGCCCCAGGTCAAGGTTACTGGCCTCAAAAGGCTTGAGCTTGGGGTTGGTCACATTGCCCTGGCGCGCACCTTGGTCACCGATATTCAGCTGTGTCTGTCTCAGGTCGGCCGGATTAGCGCGTGTCAGCGACTTGGAGCCGGAAACCCGCGCAATCAACGATGGCATGATGTTGTAGGCCAAGGTCGCCGATGGCAGCACATTGCTGTACTTGGTGGACTCATACTGCCAATCGGCAATATTGTCGTAGCGGCCACCGTTGCTCAACGTGGTATTGCGTGGATCGGCCAACACTTTCACGACACCGATCGTCTGTGCGGTTTCAGCGTAGCGCACACCAGCGTTGTAGCGCAGCGTGCCGCCAAACAACTTGGTACGACCGTCGACCTCGGTATACAGGCCGGTCACTACCTCGCGGATATAGCCGCCGTCGCCGTTGTTGAAACCCTTGTAGATGTTATCCCGGAAATACTGATAATCCGTGTCCTTGGCGAACTTGGGCCAATCGACAGTGATGAAGCCGTGATCGGAGGCATGTGCGTAATTCGGCACCAAAGCGTTGGTCACCACGGATCCCTGGTAAGTCAACGGCGTCGTCATGCCAGCGGTCGAGCCGGTGCCATAGCCGGGGTAGGCCGTGGCGGAGACCGCGCCTAACGTGCTGCGTCCGTCACACGCGCCCTGAATCTGCGTGTTGGGCGCGAAGAACCGGACGTTCATGTTGTTGCCACAGGCCACGTTCATCCACGCGCTTTCCACGGAGTAGCTGCGGTAACGGCGCTCGATATCGTCATACGACGCACCGGCCTTGATACTGAAGTCACTGTCGCCCCATTTGACGTTCAGGCGTGTGCCTCTCGTCGAGTTGGTACGGTCATAGAGATTCATCCGCAAGTTAGACAGACCCTGCCCCGCTTGATACCAGCCAAAATTGGTAGGGTCATTAACATCAATGTTGGAGGTATAGACGGGTGTCTTACCGGGCTGTGTATTGTCGTAGTTGATCACCGAGCTGGGCGATTTAGTGGCCAGCAGCACCGTGGGCATGTCACGGAAGAAGGAGCTGTCTGTGACATTGACATGACCGTCGATCGTCCACTTGTCGGTAGGCCGGAACTCGAAACCTGGGTTATAACTGGTGAATTTTGTTTTCTCCTGCATGGGCCGGAATTCCAGCGACCAGAAGGTATTGGCAAAAGTAGCTTTGGTCAGCACACAGCCGATCGTGCAATCGCTGCGATCAAATTGCATGCCGATGGGGATCGGGGTGTTGGCCCCATAAGCGCTAACCAAATGTGCCTCCCCGTAATTCATCCTGTTGGTAAATGCGCTTCTTTCGCGACGGTTCTCGCAGAGAAGTGCATATTTCATCCCATCGCTCCAGAGCGCCAAACAAGGATAAACATGGGTTGAC
>JANXTY010000042.1 GCA_025352145.1 Oxalobacteraceae bacterium | reverse complement strand
TAACGGCGCAGGATGCGCCAGAAACAGCCTTGAAAAAGGTGAATAAAGCAGTTCGCCAAAGAATATTTCACCACCATTTTTTTGTTGGATGCGAAAAAACGCATATCAAACTATCAGGGAGACTGAAATTTGATTAAATCGGCGTTTCCCTAGGTGTTTTGATGCTCAATATACTGATGGAGTTTCAGCGCTTGCGATTTTTTAGCGGGTTAAATGCTGCCTAAATTGATGCATCAATCCAATAAATATTAAGGTATAGCGACACTTTGCAATCAGACTACCTGAATACTATCGAAAGCTAGCATTTTCCAGGTGATGCCCAAACGAATATCCGTTTTTAATTGCACCAACTGATGCGACAAGGTGAGTACGCCGCGCTCTTTGCGTAGTCTTTCCCCAAGCGGAGTTTTGAGAATGCCTGCACCTGCCATGATCTTTTCCAGGCTACCGTAACTTTGTAAAAGTTTAGCGGCGGTTTTGATGCCTATCTTAGATACGCCGGGAATATTGTCTGAGGCATCGCCGGTCAGGGCGAGCAATTGGGGCAACAGCTCGGGCGGCACGCCAAATTTGTTTTCGACCCATTTTTTATCATGCCACTCGCTCTTGAAATGGTCCCAAAGCAGCGCGCCATGGGCGATTAAACAGAGTAAGTCTTTGTCAGTCGATGCAACGATCGCCTCACCTCGATGTTCGTCTAGCCAACGTAACACAGCAGTGCCAATCACGTCATCCGCTTCTACTTCAGGAATGGCAACCACCGTCAAGCCCAGACGCATAAGCTGTTCGAAAAAATGGGCCAATCCGTCTCTAAGTACCTCTGGCATGGGTGCCCGGTTTTCCCGGTATTTTGCGTAAAGAGCATGCCTCCATGTGTGGCCCCCCACATCAAATGCGGGTAAGACGTGAGTCGGTTGATGCACCGCCAGCAGTTTTTTAAAAGACGACAAAGAATGTCGCAATGCTGCGTCGGTTTTGGCAGGCGAGTCTGGTTCGTCGGCATTGGCTTCATAAACGCGGCGCACGATGTTAAGACCGTCGATAGCAAGTAATTTTCCCATTAGACCGTTTTCTTTTCTGCCAAAACCGCATAAATGTAGTGATCGATCATTGTTTCACAAAACCAGGAAGATCCAAAAAGCGAGCAAATTTTTTGTCGAGATCTCTGGCGCATCTCGATGTATTGCTATAGGTTTCCACTGTTCGGTTGTTAACAGACCGATCCTGCTTGTTGGGCTAGCATCTCGGTGGAATCCCTTGCAACGGAGTGTATAAATGATGAGAAATAATGGTTTGCCAAATGCCCACAGGGCACCCGATCCGATGCCGGTGGAGGAGCCCTTGCCTGAACCTTATCCGCACCCGATACCGGAGAACGACCCGGTTCCAGATCCCCATCCGAGCAGATCCAATAAACGTTGAATGGGGAGATAGTGGGAGGACGTAAAGTTTCCTATCGCGCAAACCTGGTTTGACGGTTGCCCGTGACTTCGTTATTCTTACGCAATTGCGCCGATTTGAATGGTTACCGCCTCTCAGCTTGCGGGCGCATGGGAATATCCCGCATAAATACGGCTAAAGCGAGCTTCTAAACGAGCTACGATAGCTTCAATAGGATAAGCCCGACGTGCTTCCCGCTCTCGGGTTTTTAACTTCTTCCTTGTTGGAATCCATGTCATCCGTTGGAATTGTTGCTCCCCTATCCCATCATTTTGCCGAGCCGCTGCCGCTGCAAAATGGTACAGCGATAGCCGACTACACGTTGGTATACGAAACCTATGGCAAACTCAATGCCGATAAGTCGAACGCGGTATTAGTATGCCATGCGCTCAATGCCTCTCACCATGTCGCGGGCGTCTATCGGGACCAGCCGCGCAATGTGGGCTGGTGGGACAATATGGTGGGCCCTGGCAAGCCGCTGGATACGGACAAATTTTTTGTCATCGGTGTCAATAATCTTGGTTCCTGTTTCGGCTCCACGGGCCCGATGCATCCCAATCCGGTCACGGGAAAACCATATGGGGCCCGCTTTCCAGTCCTCACAGTCGAAGACTGGGTACATTCGCAAGCGCGGCTTGCCGATGTACTGGGCATTGCTCAGTTTGCGGCAGTCATGGGTGGTTCATTAGGCGGCATGCAGGCACTGGCGTGGAGCATGATGTACCCAGCGCGCATTCGTCATTGCATCGTGATTGCCTCTACGCCCAAACTGTCGGCGCAGAATATTGCCTTCAACGACGTGGCCCGGCAAGCGATTTTGACGGATCCGGATTTTCATGGGGGGGATTTTTATGCGCATGGCGTGGTGCCCAAACGTGGGTTGCGCGTGGCGCGCATGATCGGCCATATCACCTATTTGTCGAATGACGATATGGCGGAAAAATTTGGTCGCACCTTGCGCACTGGCGAGTATCAATTCGGCTTCGGAATCGATTTTGAGATCGAATCTTATCTGCGTTATCAGGGCGATAAATTCGCGGAATATTTTGATGCTAACACTTATTTGCTGATCACCAAGGCACTCGATTATTTCGACCCTGCACGTCAATTCGGTGGCGATCTGACTGCTGCCTTGGCCAACACCCAGGCGCAATTTTTGATCACTTCGTTTTCCACCGACTGGCGTTTTGCACCGGAGCGTAGTCATGAGATTTTGCGGGCGTTGGTCAACAATAAACGCAAAGTAATATATGCAGAAATCGAGGCGCCGCATGGACACGACGCATTTTTGTTGGAAGATGCGCGGTATATGAATGTGTTGCGCACTTATTATGACGGGATCTGGAACAACATTTTGGAAACCAGTCAGAGGGGAGAGCAGGCATGAATTTTAAAGAGCTCAGTAACCTGCGTCCGGATCTGGCTTTTATCGCACACTGGATACCGGCGCAGTCACATGTGCTCGATCTGGGCTGCGGTGATGGGGTTATGCTCGACCATTTGCAAACGGATAAACAGTGTCACGGTTATGGCATCGAAATTGCCGACGCTCAAGTGCTGGAGAGCGCCAGGCGTGGCGTCAATGTGATCCAGCAGGACATGGAAAAAGGCTTGGCTATCTTTGCCGACGATGCCTTTGATACCGTGCTGTGTCTATCTGCTTTGCAGATGATGAAAAATGTCGAAGGCATCTTGCACGATATCGCACGTGTGGGTCGCCAGGCTATCGTGTCGTTTCCCAACTTTGCCTATTGGCCGCATCGTGTGGCATTGCTGCGTGGCCATATGCCGGTTTCGAAGTCTTTGCCTTACGAGTGGTACGACACGCCCAATTTGCGCTGCGCCACGATTGAGGATTTTGAGGCATTGGCGAATAAAGTGGGGCTGGAAGTGTTGGAGTGTGTCTCTTTGCATCGGGGTCGGCCGGTGGCATTTTTGGCTAGCTGGCGTGGGAGTTTGGCCGTATTTCGGCTGAAGAAAAAATAGCCGTAACTGCGAGAATCTCACATGACACCCACAGCAGCAACTTGGCATAGCTATCTCAACCGGCGCGCATTGATCTGCATTTTTCTTGGGTTTAGTTCCGGTTTGCCGTTGTTCATCTTGTTGAGTTTGCTGCAGGCATGGTTGAGCAAATCCGGTTTGAACGTGAAGGCGCTGGGCTTGTTTGCCTTGGTAATGTTTCCCTACACCTGGAAATTTCTTTGGTCGCCACTAATGGATCGTTATCATTTTGGTCCACTAGGGCGCCGCCGTGGGTGGATGGCACTGACCCAACTGGCCTTGTTTCTCACCATCGGTGGCATGGGCATGTTTGATCCGATGGTCCAGATTACCCAGATTGCATTCATGGCCTCGTTGATCGCATTTCTCTCGGCCAGTCAGGACATTGTAGTTGATGCTTATCGGCGTGAGATTTTGCCCGATAATGAGCAGGGTTTAGGTAGTGCGATCTATGTTAATGCTTACAAGGTCTCCGGTATGGTACCCGGCGCACTCTCCCTGATTTTGGCTGATGTAATGCCATGGCAAGCCGTATTTTGGATCACGGCTGCTTTTATGTTGCCGGGACTCTTATGCACGCTCGTTATCAAGGAGCCGGATGTGTATGGCGCACCACCGAAAAGCTTACGCGAGGCGGTAGTTTTTCCCTTTCGTGAGTTTGTCCTGCGCGATGGATTGCAGGGGGCGCTTTTGGTGTTGAGCTTTATTTTATTTTATAAGTTGGGTGACAGTATGGCTACGGCGCTAGCTACCAAGTTCTATATCGATCTTGGTTTCAGCATGACGCAGATTGGTGTGATTGCTAAAACTACGGGATTGTGGGCCAGCATTGCGGGCGGTGTGGTCGGTGGTGTCTGGATGGTCAAACTAGGCATCAATCGTGGCTTGTGGATCTTTGGGGCGGTACAGGCAATCGCTATATTGGGCTTTGCCTGGCTGGCGCAGACAGGTGCGGACAAGTTGGTGTTGGCGAGCGTGATTGGATTCGAAGCATTTGGCGTCGGATTGGGCACGGCAGCTTTCGTTGCTTACATTGCTAAAACGACCGACCCACGTTATACGGCGACCCAGTTCGCCTTATTCACCAGTCTGTCGGCTGTGCCACGTACCTTCATCAATGCATCGGTGGGATTTATCGTGGCTGAAATGGGATGGTTTGCTTTTTTTATCCTGTGTTTCTTATTGGCTTTGCCGGGCATGATGATGCTGCCAAAAATTGCACCCTGGAACGAGCAGCGCGCGTGAATTTACCGCTGCCGATCCGCAATGGCGTTGCCCCAAGTTATCTATGGTTGCCCGATGGTGATTTACCGCCGCTGCTGACGTTTTTGACGCAACGTTTTCCCGATGTCGCGCCTGCTGTCTGGATTGAGCGGCTGCGCAAAGGCGAGGTCGTTGACAGCCACGGTTTGCCACTCCACGCTGAGAGTCCATGCCGTCGTGGCATGTGCATTTTTTATTATCGAGAGATCGAAGGGGAAAAGCCGATTCCATTTGAGGCGACTATCCTGCATCAAGACCAGCACATTCTGGTGGTCGACAAACCTCATTTTCTGCCGGTCATTCCCAGCGGACGATTTCTGCATGAAACTCTGCTGGTGCGTTTGAAAAAACAATTGGGGATGGAGTACCTGACGCCTATACATAGGTTAGACCGTGAAACCGCAGGCGTTATTATTTTTTCCCATAATCCGGCTAGCCGCGGTGCATACCAATCGCTGTTTCAGAAGCAGGCTATGGAAAAGGTGTACGAGGCGCTGGCATCGCCGCTGCCGGGCATCGTATTTCCCTTTACTTACCGTAGTCGAATGGTGGATGGCATTCCATTTTTTCGTTCGCAAGAAGTGGAGGGAGTACCGAATTCTGAAACCCACATCGATGTATTGGAACATCGGTGCGATGCAACACGGTATCAGCTGCGCCCACTGAGCGGAAAAAAACACCAGTTACGCGTGCATCTGTCGGCGCTGGGTATTCCCATCGTAAACGATGTGTTTTATCCAGAGCTGCGTGTTTACCAAGAGGATGATTTCTCGCATCCCCTGAAATTACTAGCGCGTTCGATTTCGTTTTATGATCCCATCACGGGTGACAAACGGTATTTTGAAAGCCAGAAGAAATTATAATTTCTATGGGCAAAAGAAATACAAGTGGACTTATGCAAAACCCTTTTCAGCAAGCTAAGTCAATGAATTGGTTTTACGTGAGCCAACCCAAATTTAAAGAAGCATCTTCGTTTAAATAGCGATGATTCATCGTAAAAATCGAAGACGGCTAAAATGAGCACACATTGCATTGCTAATGATTTCTGGAGATGTCGCATGAAAAAGAGTTTGCTGTATGGGTTGATAGCAATTGCAACGGCTGCTTATGCGGCTGTTCCTGCCCCGACGCCACAATCTGTGGTCCCCCCTGTTCTGATGCCGTTGCAACAGCAGGCGATGGCCGCAACCATGTCGGCACAATTGCTGACCCGCGATCACTACAAAGCCATGCCTTTGGATGATGTGATGTCGCAAAAAATATTTGATCGTTATCTAAAGGAGCTTGATCCAGAAAAACTATTTTTTCTGCAGGCCGACATCGATCATTTTTCAGATGCCCGGACCAAAATGGATGATGCTATCAACAGCCAGGACCTGAGCACTCCATTTGCGATGTTCAACCTATATCAACGCCGCATCGTGGAGCGTATTACGTATGCGCGCGATTTGCTGAAACAAGAATTCGATTTTACCCAGAACGAAAATTATTACTATCTGCGCGAGAAAGAATCTTGGCCGCAAACAGAAAATGCCATGCATGATCTGTGGCGTTTGCGCGTCAAAAGTGATTGGTTGCGTCTCAAACTGGCTGGTAAAGAGGCTAAGGCAATTCGCGCAACCCTGGAGAAACGTTATGACTATAACTTGGTGCGGATGCAGAAGAATAAGAGCGAGGATGTTTTTCAAATCTTTATGAATGCGTATGCGATGTCCATCGATCCGCATACCAATTACCTCGGCCCTAGAGCCACGGAGGATTTTGATATTTCCATGAAATTATCGCTTACCGGGATCGGTGCTGTTCTGGAGGAGCGCGAGGAATTGACGACTATCCGAGAGTTAGTGCCAGGCAGTCCTGCTGCGCTTTCAGGTAAATTGAATGTAGGAGATCGGATCGTCGGTGTCGGGCAAGGCGCCAAAAGTACGCCGACCGATGTGTTGGGTTGGCGCTTGGACGATGTGGTTGCGTTGATTCGTGGCGCTAAGGATTCCGTGGTTTTATTGGAGATACTTCCAGCCAATGCCGGTCCCGATAGTAAGCATCAGACGATGACGCTGGTACGGGACAAGATCATATTGGAAAAGCAAGCTGCAAAAAAATCGATTATCGATATCAAATTAGCAGGAGCAACACGTCGAATTGGTGTGATTGCTTTGCCGATTTTTTATCAGGATGTTCCGGCCCGACAAAAAGGCGACAAGGAATTTAAAAGTGCGACCCGTGATGTCGCGCGTATCTTGATGGCGCTCAAAAAAGAGAAAGTCGATGGTGTGCTGGTCGACTTGCGTAACAATGGCGGAGGCTCCTTGGATGAAGCTATTGAATTGACCAGCTTGTTTATTGGAAAAGGCCCGGTAGTGCAACAACGTGATGCCAAGGGAGATATCAAGGTGGAAAGCGATAAAGCCGCCGCTGTCGCGTGGAATGGGCCGCTAGGTGTATTGATTAATCGAGGCTCGGCCTCAGCCTCCGAGATTTTTGCGGCGGCTATTCAGGATTATGGACGTGGTTTGATCATTGGCGAATCGAGTTTTGGTAAAGGAACGGTACAGATGCGGGTCGATCTGGATCATGTTGCGCATAGCGATAAGCCTCAATTAGGCGAGATAAAAATGACCATTGCTCAGTTTTTTAGAATCAACGGCGGTACCACGCAGTTGCGTGGCGTGGAACCGGATATCCGCCTTCCTACTTTTTTCGACCCGGAATTTTTTGGCGAATCGAGCTACGACAATGCGTTACCGTGGGTGCAAATTAAGGCTGCGGATTACCATGTGCTGGGTGATTTAAAACAACAGCTACCGCTGCTGCAGGCCAGGCATGAGAGGCGTATCGCGAATGAAAAAGAATTCCAATTTTTATTGGAAGACGTGAACGAATTTAACATTGAGCGCAGCAAAAAATTTATCTCTCTAAACGAAGCAGAGCGACGCAAGCAGCGTGATAGGCAAGAAGCAAAAATAAAAGATCGGGAAAAATGGCGGCTCATTAACAAGAGCGAAGGCGGTAAGAAGGCCAGCAAAGAGGGGGACAAACCGGTTCCCCAAGATGATGGTCTACAAGCCAATGAACGTAGCCTTAGTGCCGACCTGGCGGCGGAAAAAGCCCGTAAGGATGCTAAAGATGTATTACTTGATGAGGCCGTACATATTTTGGGAGATGAACTTGATCTGACCAAAACAAACGGCAAGCTCTCTGCTCATTTTCTTTTACACTGATACATTGGTGCAGGGACAGATTTTTCTCTGTATGGTAGTAGGCTAGGCAGCGTATCGATCTTTCTAAAACCGATACGCTGCCCTGCCCTCCACGATGCTTAGGGGATAAGATCCACAGCGTCGAAAGAATACCGGGCTGAGGAAAGTAGTGCCGCTTGAGCCGCTGGCGGCATTGATGGTGAGCGTATTCGTACCAGCCACGAATGCGATAGCGGGAATGCTGTAGCTAAATGTAGTGTTATTCCACGATAGCTGCCGACCGTGAGCGTACGACTGTTCGGCTGAACGATGAGGCAGGTACTGCAAAATTCCAGCGGTTCATTGTTACTTGCGGACGGGCACCAGAGAAGGCAGTCGTGATGCCTATACCCAATGTGTGGGCTGCGATCTGACTTGCGGTCAAATCGAATGTGACAGTGAGGGCACCGTTCACCGATTTCCACTGATAGGCCGGGAAGCCCGTGGCCGGATTGGATGTGCCCACTACATAGGCCGACGGCGTCCATGAACTCATACTTTGTTGCCGATCAACTTGGCTTTTGCATTGCAGAAATTTCTTACCAACAATGTTGCCTAAGACCGATCCCCCTCTTGGCATCAACTATTGTCAACGTGATTTACTATTGCAAAGCAACATGAAACAAATTTTATTTTAGGTATTGAGGCCTAGTTGAAGATGGCGCAGAGAAGGACTTGGGCGAAGTGCAGTCAGTAATCCAGAAAGGCAGCGCAGCAAAAAAATGCGCGCCCCCCCGATGAACAAGACGCATGAGCGTAAATCGCACTTTGGCAAGACAAGGACGGGTAACGCAGGGATCGTTTTTAGCACACATCAGTTCGCATCAATAAATCCGCGTGCGCCCTGTAAGCCTCCCGTGTGCAAAGCTACGATACGCTCGCCTTCACGAAATGTCTTGGCCCTCGCTAGTTGGTGTAGCGCATAGAACAGTTTTCCCGTGTAGACAGGTTCTAATGGGATATTGGTTAGTTGCATAAAATCAAGGCAAAATTGCCTGAGCTCAGGCGGTGCTTTTCCATATCCGCCGTGATGGAAATCAGTCCGTAATTCATAATTGGTGTAGGTTGGATAGCCTGCCTCCCGCAACAGAAATGCAATTTCCCGATGCAAATATTCTGCATTCTTTAACACGGCGATTCCTAACACACGCCCACGTCCCTTCAAACCAGCCAATAAGCCGGCGAGGGTTGCGCCGGTCGCACAAGCGACCATGATGGTGTCGGGAATGAAGGGCAACTCGTCGAGCAATTCCGCCACGCCCAGCAGGGCTTGCGGTGAGCTGCCACCTTCGGGTAGCCAGACGTGGCTATCGTCAGCGTTTTCGATATGTTGACGCCAATGGGATGGGTAATCTCGTAGCGCTCGATACTGCTCGCGTGACACAAATTGAATCTGCATACCTAGCTGGCGGCAATCGTCTAGCATGGCCGTCTCAACGTGCGCTCCACGAACCAGTCCCTTCGTCGGCCAACCCAACAGCGCGCCAGCGTGCGCCAGCGCATGCAAATGATTAGACCACGGCCCTCCCATCGACACCAACGTAGAACGCTGATTTTTCAATGCCAGCAGCGCATATTTAAGCTTGCGAAATTTATTCCCGGACACCGTCGGATGCAGTAGGTCATCCCGCTTTACCCACACTTTGTAGGATAGGCAAGAGGAGATTTCAATGGCTTGTAATGGTGATGGTAAGAAAGAGAAGGGCATGTTAGGCGACGACCGATCATCAACAAATGAGGCAATTTTATCGCTTGATGAAGACACGGCCCGTTTATCGTGAACATGCAGTGCACACACCAAATCGAGCGAAGCTGCACCGGTACCGGTGGGCTAATGGCACAAGCGAGTCCGTCAAACTACTCACGCTAAAATAGTGCCCACGCCAGACTTCGAAAGAGCATTGTGAATTTGCACGAGTATCATGCCAAACGTGAGAGATTATCCGATCAAGCACCTCAATTTCGCCCTTCCTGCACGGTTTGCCGTCAATCCAGAGTTAACTGTTATTGCTCCCACGTACAGCGCTTCAATTCTCACATCGAATTCGTCATTTTGATTCATCCGGTTGAAGTGCGCCGCCGGATTGCCACTGGCCGCATGTCCCATCTGTGTTTGGAAAATTCGTATTTGATCATCGGGGAAAATTTTTCGGATCACGTCTTGGTAAATCAATTGATAGCCGATCCTGTCAGGCAAAGCATCATGCTCTACCCAGGTGAGAGCTCCACTAATCTTACCGATCTGAGCCCTGCAGATCGGCGGGTGCCATTTGAACTTGACAAAAAACTGGTAATTTTTGTCATGGATGGCACCTGGAACACGGCGAGAAACATGGTGCGATACAGTGCCAATCTACAAGCGCTGCCACGCGTGTGTTTTTCATTGGATACCCCATCCAATTTTCGCGTTCGTAAACAACCTGCAGCCGGATGTTATTCGACCATTGAAGCGATTCATCAAGTCATTGAATTGGTGGGATCGTTCTATGGATTTCCAATCGAAAAGCGTGAGCACGATAATCTCCTACAGATTTTTGACCAGATGGTCGAACGGCAATTGCAGTTTGTCCCCTTGAGTCAGTGTTCGCCCATTCCCGTTCCGTGCGCGGGTTAACGCAGGTATTAAAGAAGGGGGAGGCCCACAGCGGCCAGACATGCGCAGCTGCTTGATATGCTCTTGGCTACGTAACTCTAGCAGCCTGTCGGGTTTGTTTGCGCGTTTGCCATAGTCCTTCTAGCGAATAGAGGGCAAGCGCGAACCAGATTGTGGCGAATCCGGCCAGTCGATCATTGGCAAACGGTTCTTTAAAAAACCACAAGCCGATGAGTAGTTGAAGGGTTGGCCCGATATATTGCAGCAAGCCCAGGACCGATAAGGAAATACGGCGCGCGCCGGCGGCAAACCACAGCAGGGGGACGGCAGTGATCGGCCCTGCTGCGATTAGCCAGGATTGGATAGAGATCGGCGCTGCAATAAAAGCGTTCTGGCCAGCCAGTGCCCGCCAGATCAAATAGCCTAGCGCCAGCGGAAACAACAACATGGTTTCGAACGCCAGCCCTTCCAGCGCGCCGAGTGCTGCAATCTTACGCATCAGGCCGTAACTGCCAAATGAAGCGGCCAAATACAACGCAATCCAGGGCAATTGTCCGGCGTGCCAAGTTAGCCAAGTGACGCCAGCGGCAGCAACAGCAATAGCTGTCCATTGCATCGGTCGTAGGCGCTCCTTGAGTACCAAAACCCCCAGCATCACATTAAATAGGGGATTAATGAAATAGCCGAGGCTGGCGTCGATGACCCGGCCATGATGGACTGCCCAAATATAGACAAACCAATTGGTTGATAACAATACTGCGCTGGTCATGAAACTGCCAATGACTAGCGGCTGCCGCACGAGTCGGCCTACCCAAGTCCATTGACGCCGCCATGTTAGCAGCGCCGCCAAGAAAGCGAATGACCACACGATTCGGTGGCTTAGGATTTCGAGCGGAGAAACGTCTTTCAGCACGTGAAAATAGAGGGGAAATAAACCCCAGCAAAAAAAGGCCAATGCTGCGTAAATCATGCCTGTAACCATGAATTTTATGGGGCCTCTGTTGGATGAAACGGACTACTTGACGTCAGTGTTGCGTGGCCACGTATGTTCATGTTGAGGCCGAGAAAAATCGCTTACGGTGAAATTAAGTGGGGCAATTATCGCTGATGTCAGGCTCCGCGTTTTTGCCCCCAGCGGCAGCGCATTTCTTCTAAAATGTCGCACGGATGGAATATCTTGCTGATTGTAACTATTGCACTAACTCAACAAATGTTCTTGCTTTTTGTCAAAATCTATCATATTGTGCAATGCAACATAACTACGGGTGTGTGTCTTGAGTTCTCCAAATAAAAAAAGCAGTCTGGTCGCATTGACCATGGCCGCCATTGGTATCGTCTACGGCGATATCGGTACTAGCCCTCTCTATACCCTTAAGACAGTGTTCGCTAAAGAACACGGCCTCATTCTCAATCCTACCAATCTTCTCGGCATCATCTCGCTCATTGTCTGGGGCCTGATCATGATTGTGTCAGTCAAGTACGTCACGCTTATTTTGCGGGCGGATAATCGTGGAGAGGGGGGCATTATGGCATTGATGTCACTGGCCTTGTCGTCGGTAACTAAGACATCGGGTTGGTATTACCCCCTCATGTTGTTGGGCTTGTTTGGTGCGACCCTGTTTTATGGCGATAGCGTGATTACGCCAGCGATCTCCGTGTTGTCTGCGGTCGAGGGCCTGGAGGTTGCTACGCCAGTCATGCAGCCTTATGTGGTTCCGCTTACGGTGGTTATTTTAATTTTGCTGTACACGATCCAGTCGCGGGGAACCGCAGGAATCGGACGTTGGTTCGGCCCTATCATGATGCTGTGGTTTGGCACCCTGGCGGTGATGGGTGTGATCAATATTGCGAAGGCACCGCAAATCCTTGCCGCGCTCAATCCCTGGCAAGCCTTATCTTTTCTTAACCACAATCGCTTAATTGCTTTCGTTGCTTTGGGTGCAGTGGTGCTGGCTTTTACCGGCGCGGAAGCGCTTTATGCAGATATGGGGCATTTCGGCAAAAAACCGATACGGATGGCTTGGTTCATTGTCGTATTTCCCGCGCTGGCGTTGAATTATCTGGGGCAGGGAAGTTTATTACTGATCAATCCGGCGACGATTTCCAATCCTTTTTATCAGCAATTGGGTACGTGGAGTATTTATCCGTTGGTAATCCTGTCTACTGTGGCTGCAGTGATTGCATCGCAGGCGACGATTTCCGGTACTTTCTCGATGACGAAAGAAGCGATCGCATTGGGCTTCTTACCGCGTATGAAGGTAATTCATACTTCAGAACGCCAGATTGGTCAGATATATATTCCGGTGATCAACTGGATGCAGTTGGCCGCGGTATTAATTGCGGTAATCGGCTTCGGCTCTTCAGATAATCTGGCGGCAGCCTACGGCATTGCCGTGACCGCGACGATGTGGGTGACAACACTACTGACCTTTTTCGTGGTTCGCTATCGCTGGAAATACAATCTTGCCTTGGCGTTTGCGGCTACCGGGTTTTTTCTGCTGATTGATTTGGCTTTTTTCTCGGCCAATGCGCTGAAAATATTCCATGGCGGATGGTTTCCACTTTTGCTCGGGGCGGTTCTTTTTACGGTGATGTTGACATGGAAGCGTGGCCGGGAATTGGTATTTGAAAATTTGCAGAAACACGCGATTCCACTTGAGGATTTTTTGCAGTCGCTATTTACGGCACCACCGCTGAGAGTACCTGGCACGGCCATTTTCTTGCGTGGCGAGGCTGATGGTGTGCCGCACGCCTTGCTACACAATCTATCGCATAACAAGGTGCTGCACGAGCGAGTCGTATTCTTAACTGTTCTTATTGTGGAACAGCCTTGGGTGCCGCCCGCACAGCAAGTCAATATAGTGGATCTCGGTTACCAGTGTTATCAGTTGAATGTACGATTGGGCTTTAAAGATGAGCCGGATATTCCCGAGGTATTGGCGCTATGCGGTCAACATGGGCTGGAATTTGAGATGATGGAAACCTCATTCTTTATCGCACGTCAGACAGTCATATCGACACCGAATCACGGGATGGCGATGTGGCGAGAACATTTGTTTGTCGGGATGTCGCGCAACGCACGCGGCGCTGCCGATTATTATCAAATACCGACGAACCGTGTGATTGAGCTTGGAACGCAGGTCGAGATCTAATCCATATAACGGGCTATTGACTCAGTGAAGTGGCGATGTCAAAGCGGCTTATGGCAATTCCGCCATCCCACCGCAGTCCCTAGTGCATCAAAAATCTTGGGCAAGGCAATTTTGCCTTTGGATGCACATCGTGAAATAGCAGTCCGCCATAACGTTTAATGAGCGTCAGCGTTGTCATGCGGTTGATGACGTCGTCCGGCGTGACATGGCTGTTCCAATCTTGCGAATCCAGGTTCCAAAGCGCCACTTGCAAGCTTTGTTCCTGAAAGAACGTAGTGCTATCGGCCTTTCTTTGGCCATAGGGTGGGCGGAATAAAGCCAGCGCATTTTCTTTTATAACGTTGGCATGGGTACGTTTAATAGAAGCCTGCCATTGACCCCATTTTGCGTGTATTCAAGTCTTGAAATTCACCCGCCTCTGTGACTGCAAATACTGTCCATAAATTGCCCGCAGCCTGGGTTGGAACATAGTATGTCTTGATGAGGGTTTGGCCCACATAGACAAATACCTTGGCGCCACTTTTCGATAAGCGGCAAAAAAAAGCCGTCTAATAGAAAATCCAGGTTCAATGCCGGATTGAGGATGCGGCGCGGGGACCGCTGGCCCCCCGTCATTTACAACTACTTATTTCGTCTTTGTAGCAGACGTAATAATGACCGGTGTCACTGGCACATCTGTGAATGCTCCGCTCGTTTGCGTTGGCACAGCTTTGATTAAATCAACGACGGTCATCCCAGCGACGACTGTACCAAATACCGCATAGCCCGTGGTCGAACTGGTGCCGTCCAAACTAGTATTGTCCACCACATTAATGTAGAACTGAGAAGTGGCAGAATTGGGATCGCTGGTACGGGCCATCGCAATCGTTCCCCGCAGATTGCTCAGGCCTTTGTTCGATTCGAGAACGATGGGCGCGCGCGTGACGGATGCCTGCAATGACGCATTAAAACCACCCCCCTGAATGACAAAATTATTGATTACGCGGTGGAAAATTAAGGTGGTGTAGAAGCCATCGTTCACATATTGGAGAAAATTATTGACAGTCACGGGCGCTTTGGTCGCATTGAGCTCGACCACGATATCGCCATAATTTGTTTTCAACGTAACCTGTGGGGTAGGATTAGTCGTTGTCGTTGTGGATGATGTGGTATTGGTCGAACTGTCCGAACCACCGCCACCACAACCGACTACTAAGGCCAGTACGCTAAAAATCGCTAACAAACTCTTTATCTTCAAAGCCAAAATATTCTCCAATCAGATATGCAGGACCGCCTATATTAAGCGGCTAAAAATGGTTATGGATGAAAACAATTTCATCATTGATGTCCTTCATCACCGAGCGCGAATTATACAAGACGACAAAGAAAGAATCTCCCTAGGATAATGGACTTATGTTGGCGGGGCGTTTTATAGCCTGTCGATTTTCTCCAGCTTTTGTTCGACGAAATTTCCATTCCCTTCCAGAAAACGTATTTGGACCGGGTACCCTTCAAGTGAAGGAGCGAACCAGAGATCAAGCTGCTGTTTCTTTGAATCGGGTGGTGGTGCCCTGCTCAGATGAAGTGCCTTGATGATACCTAGCTGCGTCTGAATCGATTCTTGTTGAATCACCTTAAACGTCCAAGGCTCCGCATCGCGTCGGCCTGCGACAAAAAAGGTCCACTCGGTCCCAGAAGAAAATTTTTCTGGTGCAGCGCGTACTATCGAAGCGAGTTGCCAAGTTACACTGGTCCGGTCTTGTTCACCGCCGAGAATGGGATAAATTTGTGAAGATTGGCTAAAGCTGATTAGTTTTCGCTCACGATTAAAGCGCGTCGTCATTTTTTCTTTGCGAAAACTCTTTTCAAAATAGTGTTGCGGCGCCAAGCCCGCATCATCGACTAAGCCATCGCTCCCGGATTCCATGATGATGCCAAAAAACAGAACCCGTGTCTGGGCCAGAACCGTGTATTTATTATCTGCGATCTGCCACCGCAACAATCCTTGACCGCTCACTGGAATGCCGCTTTGGGTACCTTTGATGACATAGGTCAAGCTTGCTGATGGGGGCAAAGCGAAGGGATATTTTTCGACAATATGATCTGCCGCTAGCGCTGGCGCAATAAAAAATGGAATAGCGAACAAGACAAAAACCGTGTAGCGAAGCAGCATATTCATCATCAATATATTCCGTGTAAGGGTCACCCTAATCAGGAGTGAGAGGCTGAATCGGGAATGAACAAAGGCGGTTCAGAGAGCGACATATCGACAGTATCCCCATTTTTTTCGGTGGTGCGCAGGCGCACCGGTAACCACCCTTGTTGGGGTGCGAGCCATATCTCAAGTTTTTGATCATAGGAATCGGGATGGGGTAAACGAATCAGATGCCAGGCATTGAGGTATTTTTCATTCACGCGAATCGGCTCGTTGTCGATGACCTGAATGTGCCATACGTCTGCGTTTTTGTCACCGGCGACAACGAAGTTGAGGTAAGCCCCGGGGGAAATATTTTCTTTGTTTCCCAGGCCAATACCGACAAGCTGCCAAATAATACTGGCTCGATCCTGTTCGCCGCCTTGGCGCGGATAGGATGCGGTGGAAGCAGAAAAACTGATCGTATTGCGTTCTCGATGAAAGTGCGTATTAGTCTCAGATTTGCGAAAACGCTTTTCAGAATAACGCACCGGCGATACGCCGTAAGAATCGATTAGGCCCTCACTAGTAAAGTTTAATAAAGAAAAAAACAGCGCCCGTGTTTCGCCCTGAATTAAATACCTGTTGTCGCTCTTAATCCAGCGAATACTACTGGCACCATAGATGGCACTTCCTTTATGCATTGCCTCGGTCTTATATTTCAGTTCGACGGAAGGGGGAGGGACGACCTGATAGGATCGAATAGCATCTTCTGGTGGCGGCGCTAAATCAGGGATGGCTTCCTTTGGCGCGGGGGAGGAGGCATCGTTAGATACCTCAGACTGCAATGTGGGAGAGGTCACGGCCTCCTCCGAAATAGGGGGGACATGCTTAGTTGGCTCGGACATGGGATCTGGCTCAAGCGGCGACGATTTAAGTGGTGTGGCAATGGCTGGAGGCAGCGCAGTGGGGGGAGCGACCGGCATGAGTACTGTTGGGGTTGGGTGCAAAGCCACCAGGATCGAGAGGCGAGCATCTCGATCGATTGCTGGAGTGCCGATACGTTCGCTAGCCCAGTTCAGAAAACACAGATGTAGAAGAAGCGACACCGCGAGTACGGCAAGCCCAGGCTTGAAGGTGATGCGTTGCGATGAGATGGTTACCTGATTTGCCATGAATGAAGTTTAATGGGGTAGGGAGGATGAACGATCGGATTATCTAGCAGCCTGTCGGACTTAGGGGTTGTCGGCTGCAAAATCTGCCCTGCTCAGGTGATTTTTCGCTTCGAGACCTTAAGCCCGACAGGTTGCCAGGTTCAACTTCGCAAATTTCGCCCCAGTTAAGAACCCACATGGATCTTTTGCTCTGATCAAAGAAATGCTCAAGAAAATAATTAATAACCAATGCCACCCGCGAATAGTATTTTGCACCGTCACTTTGGTGGGCCTATCCAGATTGCGGTCGTAGTACCAGAGATATATCCAGCCAACACAGATCCAGCTCAGCGGCAGTACGATGAACAATGAAATCCAGATACTGTCATGCGCGCCCAGCTCAAATACTAACGAAAAAAGCGAAATAATCACGCTCGCCCCAACGGAAAAAATGATCCATCCGATACAGCTCAATCCCCGGCTGGGCAAAGCTTGAAAACGTTTTGGCAAAATCCATTTGGCAAGGAATAAATTGGCCCGTTTGAATAGTGGGTCACACCATATCGGCAATGCTGAGAATAGATAGACTTGTCCTGCGACTAATACAGACATGGCCAGGATTATGAGAGCAGGCAAGGCTGGCGCCCAAATCCGGCTAAGCCAGTCTGCGGAAGCCATCGGAATTGCGATCATCATTGCCATAGGCAGTGCAAATACGCATCGCACGGCGATCTTATCGCGTGCGATGGAGGGCCATGTCTTACGCCAGAATTCTACAGTTTCTGCATCGAGTTTTTCTCTGATTTGTGGATGGCGAGATTCGATATAGGCCAACATTTCTTTGGTGCGTTGTTGGCGCGCGCTACTGAATGCGCGCCAACGCAGCCATCGGGGTCGATAGGGCGACAGCAGATTTTGTGCGGCTTGTATTTCGATGCCGGAGTAGTTCTGGACTCGGCGTTTCTCATAGATCACGGCTGACAACAAGCCGCTTCCTGTAAGGCCCGCTAAAAATGAAATTAAAACAACGACTAATTCAGCGCCGAGAACTGCGGGAACCCCTGCGCTAATGACGCTCAATAAAAAAGGTAATGCAAGGTAAACAAATAATTTTTGTTGGGCCAATTCAACCCCCGTCACCTCGGCCTTATTAGCCGCCACCCGATGCAGATATGCTTCAAAGTCCTGGGTGGCCTGTTGTTCCAGCAAGCCATTCATGCGCACACGAAAATCCTCGCAAGCTTGGGGAGCGAGCGCCCAGAGATGGCCATTCTCCTTATCCCATTTCAGAGCGGTGTTGATGCTTTGCATGGCTGGCAGCGGCAATTCCTGCTGGGTGCTTTGTAGCAACAGGCATGCCTCAAAATAGTCGCGCTCGTTCAATCCTTGCAGCCGTTCCCGATCCAACATGAACTGAAGAAATTTGAGTGCCTCAGCGCTATTTTCTATCTTGAACCGTGATGCTACATTATTCGCATCCTGATGGAGAATGCTGGCGCGTATCCCACGTAGTTGTGGCGCATTAAAAAAATCGCCTTGCTTGTCAGGATCAAACCAGCCGAATAATTCCGCGGCTGCTTCAACAAAAGAATAGGGTATGTTTTCACCTTGCAGACAGACATTGATGATCAAATTCTGGTACAAACTCCAGGTATTCCGCCGCTCGCGGATCGTGCTTTTCAGGTGTTGCGATAAGATGTCGACGGCTGTGGTTACGTCGTCGCGCTGAAGTAACGATGCGATAGTATCGGCCCATTCGCCGAGGTGTGTTTCCGTCGGCGTGGCTATGACAGGTGAAGCAGGCGCATGGCTGGGATCGGCTGTAACTGGAGAAGCTGCCTCATGGCGAGATGCAGTCTCTACCGGGGAATGTTCTGTTTGAGTCTGGTCAGATGTTGCTTGTCCTTGCGCTTCATCATGCGCCAGCCACCGGGCTTCATCTAGTGCCGCTTCGTAGGCATGGCGCAATTGCTGAAATTGATCGGGGTTCGCTTTCTGATCAATTGCCTTGAGTAGTTGTGCATAACGCTTGCGAATAATTTTGGTGTCGGCAGTGGGCGCAATGCTTAAGGCCGTCCAGTGCAAAGCTTGGGTCATAGGCGTAGTTCGCCTTCGATATTGTCGAGTAGTTTATTGAGGTCGCGGCGCGACTCGTTAATGAGGCGACTATCCTGCGTTTGTAAATCTTTCTGAAAACGCCCGATAAGCTGTCCGATGTAAGCGCGTTTATCACCTAGATGTTCTTCATACATGCGTTGCATGCGATTGAGCGTGAGGGTATTCTCTAACTGTTCACGCGGGTGAATTTTCAACTTGCTCAACTCGCTCAAACGTTCAGCAACTTCCTCCGGGGTCAGTGAGCCGGGATTCTTCTCAATCACCAGTCGATGCTTTTCTGGGGAGCCGGTCACGGTGCATTCCGCTTCCAATAAACCATCAACCGTATAGGTGTAGCGCACCGTGACCTCGACTTCGCCTGCGGGACGGGGAGGAACGGGTACTTCCAGTTCCCCTAGAAATATATTGTCCTGCACTTGGCGCGATTCACCCTGAAAAATTTTGATGCTGACGATGCGCTGGTGATCGGTCAAGGTGATCAATGATTTTTCACGACTGATCGGAACGATGCTATTGCGTTCGATAATGGGTAAATAGATGCCGCTCTGGATATCATTTCCAAAGCGCTCAGAAACCGCCGTTCCCAGCGTATAGGGACAGACATCAGTCATCACGATCTCGTCGAGCGCTGCATCGCCCATAGTCAGTCCCGCTTGCACGGCAGCGCCCCGGGCGACGAGTTCATCGGGATTCAAATGGATGGCGGGTAATCTGCCGAACAAGCGCGCTACCATTTTTCGCACCAATGGCATGCGACTGGCTCCGCCTGCAAGAATAATTTCATTTAGATCCGAAGTCCGTAAGCGACTGTCACGCAACGCACGTTCGATAGGTGTGCGCAGTCGCAGCAACAGCGGTTCAACTATTCGCGTAAATTCGGCTTCGCTAATGAGCCATTCAAAATGCTGGTCTTGCCAGCTTACCTTGAACTTGGCTGAACCATGATCGCTCAACCAGCGCTTTACGCGCTCGGCTTCTTTGCGCAGTATTTGTTCCAGACGATGCCCTTGTTCAAAATGTTCGACATTGTGCTCATGGGTGTATTGCTCCCGCAAAGAATTGCCGGGCCCGTTTAAAAAAGCGTCAATCAGGGCGGTCACAAAATCTTCCCCACCGAGAAAATTGTCGCCTGCACTGGCGCGTACTTCCATCACACCGTCAAAAAGTTCAAGAATAGACACATCAAAAGTGCCGCCCCCCAGATCAAAAATCAAGAAAGTAGATTCGACACTGCGCTGATGTAAACCGTAAGCCAAAGCAGCACCGGTAGGTTCGTTGAGCAAGCGGTCAACCTTCAGGCCTGCCAATTCACCGGCAATACGCGTTGCTTTGCGCTGTGTATCGTTAAAGTAGGCGGGAACGGTGATGATGGCTTCGGTGACCGACTCCCCCAGAAAGCGTTCGGCATCGTCTTTGAGAGAGCGCAAAACTAAGGCTGACAATTCCTCGGGACGAAAAGTGCGCGGCCCTAACTTGACCGTTTTATTGCTGCCCATGTAGCGCTTGAATAAAGAAGTCGTCAGCTGTGGATGCAGCAAAAGGCGCTCACGTGCAGGCAGACCGACCAGTACTTCGCCATTCCCATCCAAGCCGACGATAGAAGGCGTCATATTGTGACCATGAACATTGGGAATAATCGCCGCCTCGCCGTTAATCCACAAGGCACACAAACTGTTTGTCGTACCCAAATCGATACCAATGATCATCTCAGCCATACCCTAAAATATAAGTATTAAAATTGTGCCAGTAGAGTGCGCCGATGGATAGCCCTTGCAACTATTCTTTAGCGCGAGAATTATTGTAAAATTTTTGGGCGCTGACGGGATACGCTACGCTGGTTAGGATCATTAAAAAAATGGGCGCTGGATGTATGTCGGCCGATTTTTATTTGCAAGTCACCTGCTCTTTACGTGCAATCAATCTTCCTGCGTACCTACTCATTTCGACATCATCGGCAACACCGCCGCCGTTCTTAGTACAACGGGCCCTAACAGTCCCGAGTCTTGCAACGCATCATCGTTTTTCCACAAACGCCAACTGCTAAAAGTTAGACGGCCTGTGGGGCTTGGCTTTCCATCGAGGAGCCATTGCGGCCAAGCTTTGAGCGTGCCGTTGGTATTGCGTTCGCTGTCTTCGGGAAGCTGTTCGTCACCGATGAGGCGGTTGCTCCACAGGTTGACTACGGCAATCTCCAGCTGATTCACGCCGGGTTTGGCTGCGGCAGTGATGTCTAGTTGAAATGGCGGTTTCCACAGAATTCCCAGATTGCGCCCATTCAAACTTACTTTTGCCATAACGGCCACTTGACCCAGATCGAGAGTGAGGTGGCGACCTTTGTTTAAAAATGCCGCCGGTATCGTGAGCGTTTTCGTATAGGTCGCTGTACCGGAGAAATATTTGGCACCGGCGTCGCTTAAAGAGTTCCAGGGTTTGAGTTTGTCAAGTGTGACTTCTGAGGGTGCCCCCCAACCGCTCGGGAAACGCAATGTCCACGGCCCATTGACTACCAGCACTTTCGGCAGTGGTGATACGTTGATGTGGCGCAGCTTGCCGTCACTAGTGCCGATCACAAATGCACCTGCTTCATGTACTTCGGCGTTAACAAGATCTACCACTGGTGCGGCTCCGCGCAAAAGACCATCTTCTAAAATCGGCTGACCATCGCGCACGATGCGCTGAATAAAAGGCGCAGTGTTTTTGGTGGTTGGACGGAACACCACGAACCATGCGCCGCTTGGTGCGAAAGGTAGTGAGAGACGGACGTTGCCACCGGCCTCGCTACTATGGGGAAACGCGGTTACTATACGACCTGTTTCGGCATCCCATAGTTCCGGGACTTTGCCTGTAACGCGAAATGTTGTGTCGGCAACGATGGAGTCGTTTGTTGGATTAGAGACAAAATAAATGTCGTTTTGTCCGGCGGTGCGGTGTGTCCAATGGAGCTCTTTATCTGCTTTGAAATCAGCAGTGATGCCTATTTGTACCAAAGCATGCTCGGCTGAAATGCCGCGAAAGATACGCCCTTTTCCCAGCGTGCGTGAGCTTATAGTGGGGTCTGTTCCCCACAGTTGATCGGCGATTGTTTTTAGTTCGGCATCAGCCTGCGGATAATTCGTCAGCCCTGGCGTTGCCAGCGGTGGATCGCCGACAATGGTTGCACCGTCCAGCACCAGATCGCGAATGCGTGTGAGCAAAGGTACAGTCATCGTGCCGGTGTGCCTTAATGTGAGCAGTCGGTAGCTGCGGCCATTGGGCAGAACAAGTTTGCCGTTTTCCACACGGATATGTTGGAAGGTATCCGTGCTGCAGGCATCGTAGTCGTAACCTATAAGCGGTGCCGCCTGAAAGCGCAAAATTGGTTCTTCCGACTGCAGACTCAGGACATCGGCAACAGATTGGCCTTGACGCAGCATGTACTGACTGCGCGCCAAATAAGTGTGCCACGGCGTGGTCCATTCCCACCATGTGTTAGTACGCTCGTAGTGCAGTCCCCACGGCCCCATCTGTTGACCAGGCACGCGATTCATGAAAGGTTGCGAGGCATAGCGATGGAATACGAAACGGTTCACGCCTTGCGCAAATGCATCGTCACCGATTTTTTTAATCATCGCCGGATGCCAGAGCCAGCGCTCAGTGCGGAATGAGGTAAATGCTTCGGCGCCAACAATGGAACGCCCGTTGATATGCGCAGCAGAGGCCATTGCTTTCATGGTGGGATAAAAATCTGCGCCTTGTCCAGTGGGCGTCCAAAATTCCGCCATCGGTTCGTCCACAAAGTTGGCAGCGTCGAGATCATTGCCGGTGGTGGTATAACTTTCAAAGGTGAAGCGCAGTTTGTTTTCGTGCGCGAGGCGGGCAAATTCGGCAACGTAATTTTGCACCATCAGTTCTGAAACCGTTTTGCGTAAATCCCATAAAAACCGCTCGCTCATTTGCAGGCTACCGATCACTCGGCCGCCAAGGATGGGCAGGTAAGTTACGGGATCGTAACCGCGACGCTGCAAGAATTCTTCACGCATGCCTGCAGTCCAGTTTTGCCCACCGCCCTCCCAGCTATCGATGTGGGTAGCGACCAGGGTATTTTTTCCATCTTCTCCTATGACATCATTCAAATGTTTGACGAAGGTTTCAAAATGCATGATGGTCGCTGCCTTGCTGAGTTTGTCAGTTTCCGGCCCGCGCTGATCCTTGGGCGTTGGCCCGATCATGCTGCCGTTGTAAGCGTGGCCGATGCGCAGTAACGTCCATTCACCGGACGGCACGTCCCAGGAAAGATTGCCTGATGCGTCCATCAACTGTGAGATATTGATTACACCTTCCTGTGGGATCACCGCCTCTGGTGGGGCGGTAGCGTCGAGCGCGGCGCTTTGCCCACCCTTGTAGGCGATCCAGGTTTTCCACTGCAATGCTTTCATGGTCAGATCGGGAATTTTGTAGCGCGATTTATTATCTACAGCAGAAGGTTCAGCGACTGCCAGCACAACAATGTCGCGATAGTCCGCGCGATTAATTGGCTTGACTAAGGTGCCTTGCCAGTGACCTCCTCCCTTTACGTGCTGTTCACTCTGATAGATCCACTGCATGCCTTGTTCAGGTTTCACCCATTGGCCTCCGCTACCGTAATAGCCAGCGCCGTTATTCATGTTGATTTCCAACCCCAATCGCTTCGCTTCCATCACAGCGTGCTTGAACATCACTTGCCATTGCGGATCAAAAAATTTCATTGGTCCTGGTGGCGTGCCTTGCTCGACATCGAGGATAAGTGCGCCACCGATGCCAACACGCTGCATTGCTTCGAGATCGGCAGTAATACCTTCTTTTGTGAGGTTGCTGTTGAGCCAGGTCCAGTAAACCCACGGACGGGCCGAAGCAGGTGGCGAGACGAATTTTTCACTCAGATCATCAGCGCGAAGGCGCATCGTCACCAGGGCTGCACATCCACATAGCATCAGAATAATTTTTTTGAATCGTGCGGGAGGTCTCATGGATGAATGGGATTGGTGGAAGTGAAGGATAGGCCGCAGGGTTAAATCAGATGCGTGTATGCGGAAATAGGAAATTTTGGTGACGCATTATTTTCTGCTACGCTGACCGTATTTTGCAACTAAGGAGATTTACTATGATTAAACCACAAATGCCTGGCATTCCTGGTGTTGGTTCAATGGCGGATACGCTGGATTTTGTTAAAAATATTTGGGGCATGATGGGAGTTACAGGCACGGATGCTCCTGGCATGGTAGTGCCGACCGTATCCGTCGAGGATCTTGACAAAAAGATCGCTGATTTGAAAACGGTGGAATCTTGGTTGAACGTTAATATGACGATGTTGCGGGGAACCATTCAAGCCCTCGAAGTGCAGCGGGCCACGATTGCCACTCTAAAATCGATGGGGGAGAGTTTCAGCGAGGCTGTCAAGAAAGCCCGCACCAACGATAAGGTGTCAGGCGAATATCCGGGCTTTTCTTTTCCAGATTTTTCTTTTACTCCGTCAGTCAGGTCGACCACATCATCTAGCGCGGAAGCGGCATCTGCAGCGCAACCTCCTCAAACCGTACCGCCTGATCCTGTCTCTCCGGCTGAGGCAAAAAAATCCGCAGCCGCATCCGACCCAAGTACCGCACTCGTCAATCCAGCAGCATGGTGGAATATTTTACAGGATCAATTTAAGCATGCAGTCCATTCAGCCGTCGTTTCAGAACCTGTTACTAAGGCGCGATCCACTATGCCAACCGTGCCAAAAAAAGCAGCTCCTGCTAGTCCCAAAAAAGTACTCGCACATGCACCAGCAAGACCAAAAAAAGCCAAACCAAAAGTAGTGGCCAAGTAATTAGCAACCCGACCTTAGCGGATTGTTGGTACTAGTTCGCTGCAATAGATCAGATCTTGTCTTTTGCAAAGGCTCCCCCGGTCAGCGTCAATAGCTGTCCGCGCACCCATTTGTGCAGCGGATTACGCATGTCACGTTCATGCCATAACATATCGATGTCAACATCTTCCATCGAAAATGGCAATTCCTTGTAGACCATTGCATCCTTCATTCCCGTGGACGCGATCAGATGCTTCGGTATGACGGTAATCAGGTCTGAGTTAGCCACTACTCTGCCTGCGGAAAAAAACTGATTCACGGTTAACAAAATTCGACGCTCTCTGCCTAATTTGGATAATGCCTCATCTACCAGGCCATGTGCCCTGCCAGATATACTCACGAGCAAATGGCGGGCTGCGCAATAGGCATCCAGCGTTAGTTCCTGCTGCGCCAGGGGGTGATCTTGGCGCATCACACACACATAGTGGCCAGAATACAGGCGCTTATGGCGAATCTGCGTTACACCTCCGCTGGAACCGGCAGCTAATTGCGCCACCACGCCAGGAAATATGCCAACGACCAGATCAACATCCGCTCGCATCAACATAGGGCGTGGATCACGCGTGGTCAGCGGTACCATTCGGGCATTTAATCCAGGCGCGTCCGATTCAATGGCGCGTATCAACGCTGGCATCCACAGGGCGGCTGTGGCATCGGCCATTGCCAAGCGCAAGGTTGCTTGTGCGGTGGACACATCAAAAGTCTCGGGTGCGACCGCCGCTTCCAGATCAGACAATGCTCTTCGGACAGCAGGCCAAAGTATTTCGGCGCGTGAGGTGGGCTTGACGCCAAATGCGGTACGTATCAAAAGCTCATCGCCCAAAGCATCACGCAGGCGCTTGAGGGCATTTGATACTGCGGGCTGAGTCATTGCTAGCCTGCCTGCCGCCCGGGTCAAGTTTTGTTCGGTCATGATCGCATCGAATATGCGTAACAAATTTAAGTCAAGGTTCAGAAAGCTCATAGTTTGCTCTTTCGATTAAAAATGGGATTGGCGACGTAGCGCAGATTTACTACCTATCATGGACTTGTTAAAAGAAAAAGCCAACAGCGCCATTTGCTAGTTTCCATTCTACCTCAAGGTATTATTAAAATATATGGCTTAAATTATGCAATGTGATTGTACTTATATGATGCGGCGCACTATAGTTCAATCATCATCTCTTCTTAAACAACTAAGGAAAACTAAAATGCATACTCAAGATCGTGTATTGACCCTATCGAACGTATTATTTTCTGGTGTATCTGACAAGGTACAAAAAGCTTTCAACATCTCGGAGCGTGTTGCGGATCATGTGTTGCAAGTTGCCATCGCGGCGATATTTGCTTCTCTGATGACGAGTGCTATGGTGCTTATGTTAGCTGAATCGACGGTTTAATATTTAGATATTTTTTGAGCAAGTAGGGGATAATTTGCACCAAGTAATAAGTGCATACTAAGCAACAACATCGCAGGCTGCGGTTCACTCGTCCATCACGGATTTGAGATAGTCGTAGTTTGAGGTGGAAATTTTGAATCTAGATAAATTGGGGGTGGTCGGACTTTACATGCCCGGTGAGGTTGTAATTATGGTGCGCAGTCACATGATCCCCGTTTGATGGGTTTACTTTACAGGTGATCGAACGTCCCTTCTGTGCCGACCATCGAAGCGTACCGCGATGTTCCTTCATCGCTGCTACAATCGGACTTTGTTTCGCCGAGTCCCCTCGTATGTCCACCCCCCCGTTATTTGACCTGAATGCTCCGCAACGCGAAGCTGTTAAATACATGGATGGTCCCTGTTTAGTGCTTGCCGGTGCTGGTTCGGGCAAAACCCGCGTTATTACGCAGAAGATTGCCCATCTGATCGAGAATTGTAGCTACGACGCCAAGAATGTTGCCGCCCTGACCTTTACCAACAAGGCGGCGCTGGAAATGCAGGAGCGCATTACCAAGTTACTCAGGGAACCCAAGCAAGCGAAACAACTCACGGTATCGACTTTTCATTCGCTTGGCGTAAAGATTTTGCGTCAGGAAGCCAGTGCGCTCGGCTTGAAGGATCGATTTTCGATTCTCGATAGCGACGATTGTTTTTCCTTGATACAAGATCTCGCGATCACTACCGACAAACAATTAATCCGTCGCATACAAGGGACGATGTCGTTGTGGAAAAATGGCCTAGTCGATCCCGACCAAGCGCTTAATCAGGCTACCACCGAGGATGAAACTCAGGCGGCTCGCATCTATCGCAGTTATGTGGCGACGCTGTCGGCATATCAGGCAGTCGATTTCGACGATCTGATACGCTTGCCCGTGGAACTGTTTCGTGCTAATGAGACGGTACGCGATAAGTGGCAGCGTAGATTGCGTTATCTACTGGTGGATGAATATCAGGATACCAATACCTGCCAGTACGAACTGGTCAAACTGCTCGTGACCGGTGTCGGGAAAAAACCAATGTTTACGGCTGTCGGTGATGACGATCAAGCGATCTACGCGTGGCGTGGTGCCACCATTGAAAATCTGAAAACGCTGCAAGTCGATTTTCCCGATTTGAAGGTGATCAAGCTGGAACAAAATTACCGTTCCAGCACCCGGATTTTACAAGCGGCGAATGCAGTCATTGCCAACAATCCCAAGCTGTTTGAAAAATCGCTTTGGTCGGATCATGGATTAGGCGATCCGGTGACCATACTTGGCATGCAGGATGACGAGCAGGAAGCCGAACAAGTCGCCATTATGTTATCGGCACACCGTTTTGAAAGGCGCACTAAATTCTCCGATTACGCCATTTTATATCGCGGCAATCATCAGGCGCGGGTGATCGAGCAAGCCTTGCGCAAGGAGCGCATTCCTTACACGATTTCCGGCGGCCAAAGTTTCTTCGATAAAGCTGAAATCAAAGACATCATCAGTTATCTTCGCCTGCTCGCCAATGCCGATGACGACCCTGCCTTTATCCGCGCGGTGACCACTCCCAAGCGCGGCGTCGGACAAGCAACATTGGAAGCCTTGGGCGCATTCGCGGGGCAATGGCAATGTTCGCTATTTGAAGCTGTATTCAAAGGTGGAATTGAAGCGAAACTGGCAGATCGTCAACTGACGCCGCTGCGGGAATTCTGCACTTTCATCAACCAGCTTGAAGCACGCGCCAGCCGACCCGGTCCATCGGGCAGTGGTGAAAATGCGGGTGCTGTTCTTGACGACATGATGAAAGAAATTAATTACGAGGCCTATCTTTACGACAGCTTCGACGATCGTCAAGCCCAAAATAAATGGCAGAACGTACTTGATTTCACTACCTGGCTGAAAGAAAAAGGTTGTGGTGGCAAGGGGGCTGAGAATCCAGAAAAAAACCTGTTGGAATTGACGCAAATGGTGGCGCTGATGACCATGCTGGAAGGGCGGGATGAAGAGCCGGATGCGGTGCGCATGTCTACGCTACATGCATCGAAGGGATTGGAATTTCCCCATGTTTTTCTGGTCGGCGTAGAAGAAGGGATTTTGCCGCACAAAGGTGACCCGGATGCCCCAGTAGAAACATTGGGCGCTCGTATCGAAGAAGAACGTCGCTTGATGTACGTCGGCATCACTCGCGCTCAACGCTCGTTGCAGATTACCTGGTGCAAAAAACGCAAACGTGCCAGGGAAAGCGTGCATTGCGATGTGTCGCGCTTCATCAAAGAAATGAAGCTCGATGAGGGTGATGCGGTACCGACAGAAATGGAAATCATCACGCCGCAGAATCGACTCGCCAATTTAAAAAGTCTGTTGACAAAATCAAAGACAGGGCAATAAAACGTCTGCACAAAAACAGTCAATTTTTAATGCTATCTGCTGATTCTGTTTGCTCGGAGATTCCCAGTGCGCGATAACATTTGATGGCCTTGGCAGACAGTTCTTTCAATACGCGTGGGTCGCCTTCGGTCAACCTATCGTTATCCACTAAAATCCCTACTTTGCTTAAATAGTCACCGAGAGACAAGACCTTACCCAAGGGCGACATGAGAGCAGTGTTGTATACTTTCCCTTGTTCTTCGATGGCATGCGTGACTGCCTCGGAAAAATTCCACTCTCGGCCGATACTGCACGATAATGTTCGTGCATAGCGCAACAGCGAAGTACAAAAAGTGGGCGAACCCAACGACGCATCGTTTTTCGCAATATTGTCCATGATACGTAAGGACACGACTAAACCCACGTTCTGAATCAAGCCCGCCAGAAATGCCTCAAACGGATCTACGTCCACATCTGCTGCTAACATCCGATTAGCGACAGCACAGCGTTCGGACTGTTCCCAGATTCGTGGTGCCATCGTTTTCGTATAGTGTCCAGAATTGAGATCGATAATCGGCTTAAATGCGACCCCCGTAATTAATTGCCGCAAGCCGCTTTGTCCGATAATCAACACCGCATGTTCGATGCTATTGATGGTTTGACCAGTACCGGTAAAAGAACTGTTCGCCAAACGTATGACCGCCTCAACCAGTACCACATCATGCGAAAGTTTGCGGGACAATTCTGCAGTGGAAAAATTTTCGGAACGCAAGCTTTGCAACAACTGCGGTACTAGCCCAGGCATTCTGCGTACCAGATTCGCACCGGATTGTTTCGATTTCACAATCTGGTCAAGCGTGTGTAGTATTTCTTTTTCGGCGGGACTCGTGTCGAAATCGGCATTGTCATTCGTCGTACTATTTGTGGCGAAGAGCCAGTTATAAAAGTTAGCATTAGCGTCGCTGCGTTGCTCCCAGGATGGACCTGTGCCAGATTCCAGAGTTTCCATTTTTTTCGCTGGGACGATGGCCGGCGAATGAGCTACTTCCTCAATCGGCGGAGTGGGGGCGGGCATCGACTTCTCAACTAGAGATGAAAATAAACGCTGCAGCCATGCAAACATAGTTATATCCTCGGTGCCGGTCAGAATCAGTCGCCTCTTGCCGAATGACGTGGCAGAGAATTTATGGTTAGCTTATTTTCTAATTTCAGGAGAAGCGTCAACCAGAACTTCATGAGAAATAAGAATTCCGTCAGGTCAGACCTAGACAACCATTTTTTGATGGTACATGACACATTGCATGCTCGCAACACCGGCCTATAATTGCCACCCAGCGATCACCACACTCTCTTGGTGTGATCGGCACAGGGCCAGAATGGCGAGAGCTGCCTCCACTTAACATTGCGCCCCGCTGCCTTAGCTCCTGATAAAATGCCGCAGGCACGACAAGATGTGTCGCTAATGTGATCTCACTGCTAGTATCGTTCTTTGTATCGCTATTCCTAAATTGTCGGGCAAATGCATAAAAAAGCATGCGTTGCCCTGAACCCTTTTGAATGAATCCTATGTCTACAATGCTCTTTTATCAAAATCCAGTATTACTGAACCGCGAAACCCACCGCCAATTGCGCCTGAAGGCACCGACAGACGGTCATCGTTTCGCCGCCGATACTAATTCTATTCCGCTCACGTCGCCGGAATTTGGCGTTGCCTGCCTTGAGTATGTCATCGTATTTGTAGCGGGCACAGAAGGGCCTGGCATGCCAACCGTCATGACCGGATTGCGCAATGAAGAAAATCTCTTTGTCGATGCTGCCGGTCGATGGGATGCGAGCTATATTCCCTCGTTTGTCAGGCGCTATCCCTTCCTTCTGCAAGAACAAAATGAAGAGGGTAGCAGCTTGGTATTGCTTGATGAGGGCTTCCCGGGCTTCAATACTGAAGAGGGCGAACCTCTGTTTGCCGAGGACGGTAAACCCGCGCCATTTTTGGAAAAAACATTGAGCTTCCTGGAAGACACCACAATGCATGTGAGTGCAACAATCGGTTTCATGGAACGGCTAGTGAAATTTGAGTTGTTGACACCGAACGAGATTGAGGTAGTAACGCGTAATGGGCAAAAAGTAACGATGGGCGGATTCAGCATTGTCGATGAACAACGTCTGGCCAAACTGAGCGATGCGCAGTTGGTTGAACTGGCGCGCAATGGTGATCTCGGATGGATTTACGCACACTTAATTTCCATGAACAATATGGGTAAACTATCTCGCATGCTGGAAGATCGCATCGCCCTGGAAACGAGTGAGTAAATGACGCGTTTGTAGCCTCAGTTTGCCCTGATCGATAACGCATAATCATTCATGCCGTTTTTATCAAGAGCCTGTTCAGGATCTTTCAGTAGCAAAATGAGGAAAGCCAAAAAGGCAAACTGAAGGTGGGCATTGCGTTTCTGATGGCTGGGTATTCCATTGAAAAATAGGAATACAGTACTCCATCACTTGTGGTGTTGTGAGCGCCAATTCTTGAGGCGCCCATTGCGCAACATCTAGGTTGCGGGCGTCGGTGTGGCGATTACTTTTGATACGCGCCAACTGCAATGTTGTTTGATGAGATGCATGCACGAGCGCTAGCATGTTCTAACCGTTGTTCAGCTTCTAGGCGCTGTTCTTGACTCGCAGCCTTGACCAGCACATGCGCTTTGCAGAAATTGGTTTTGGCTACCACCGCAGGGCGGTACATCCCCGCACCCTCTACCACCTACTTTGAGAGACCTCTGCACTACCTAGCGCGCACATGCTTGCCCGAATTTCCCACTGCACCAGTTGACGGGTGGTGCTTCTCGATCCACTATTTCGTCGCTCGCTACGGTGGTGCAGAGGTCTCTCACCTACGCCACTCGCTAGTTCGTCAAAGGAGCGCTACCGACATCCAACGACAATTCAACGATGCTCACTATATCGTCCGGTCCCAATTTGCTATTACTACGGCCATTCATGCTGCCCACATGGGAGGGCCAGACTCGTATAGCGAGAAGAAAAGCCATATAGCCCATAATATCCGTGAGGATTTAGCGAGCCGACAAAGTGGGAACACCCATTGCAAACGTAAATTGGAAAATCAAATATTCAACGGCGAATGTTCAGACGAATAGCATTAAAGCGTGCACACGTAAAAAGTGACGTGCTTTGATTTGAGTTCCTGCAACATGAGGTGCCTGCGTGATTGACCTCCATCGAATCGGAAGGCGCAACATTTAGAAACACTCCTTCATGGTCGTTAATCTACCTTTTAAGATTTCAGAAAGGAGGCTTTTAAGGAAACGCAGATTTAATCAAATTTTAGTCTCCCTGATAGTTTGATATGCGTTTTTTCGCATCCAACAAAAAAATGGTGGTGAAATATTCTTTGGTGAACTGCTTTATTCACCTTTTTCAAGGCTGTTTCTGGCGCATCCTGCGCCGTTACGCCCCCTACGGACGCAATGATTCCCTCATCATGTACAAATTACTCAAACCAAACAGCATCTGAAGCTGCGCATCGTTCTTGGCTAA
>JANXTY010000033.1 GCA_025352145.1 Oxalobacteraceae bacterium | reverse complement strand
GCAAAACTGATTTGGGTGGAAATGGGTGGTTTCATTTTGAGGGGCAGAGGTCGTTGGCACTTGTTCAGTAACGTTTGTGTTCAGTAACGTTTGTATCGCATTTCGGTTGGCGTGTTCGGGGGGTAATCTGCGTTTCCTTAGAACTGCTTTTTTGGTAGAGACAGAAGTTTCAAAGTAACTCACCGATAGTTCAAACCTTACTTAGTGAACCCTTGGAAAAGTAAGGACATGACACTATTTACTGATTCATTAAAACAAAGGAAAACCATGCAATTTCCCCCCTCTTCCAAACGCGGCATTTTATTTTTTCCCCTCCTTGTTGCCGGTGTGATTGCTTCTGTTGTTGCTTGTGGTGGTGGCTCCAACAGTCCGACTCCAACGGCAACATCTAATTTGGCTGCAGCGGCCAATGGAACAACGACAAATGCCCTCTATGATCGGGCTCTCGTCTTTTCCACGGGCGTGCCTGAGCTGGGTACAACAGGTTCTACAACGATCACGTTCTCTTCCAACTCAGCCAATACACTCACGCCACTGTTTTCGATTAAGACTACCGATGGCGGCGAGGCAAAAGGTACAACTACTTTTGGTTCATGTATCTTTACCGTGACAAGTTCGACTACCGGATTCATCGCTGCCGGCAAAGCCATCAAGATTGATCCATGTACGATGAATGCGACCATGACCGGCGCAGTAATTAATCAGACTACCAACTCCAATGTCACCTTGTTGTTAGGTTCAAAATCGTCGGTCGCAGTGCCAATCCCATTGACAGTAAGCGCGACAGGAGTCGTCACGTTTAATAATACTGTACTCGGAAACGTTACTTTGTCAGTATCTACTACAGGCGCTAACTAATTGTGGCAGTGCGCACCCGCCCTCTCGCGGGTACGCAGCAGGATTGTTCGGTAAGTAAAGTTACTGGGTTGTGGCAATGATGTTCAAAGAGGGTGGTGCTTTAGGGCGCACCCCTCTTTAAGTATGGGGTGCATGCGCCGAATTTCCAGGTTGTTAAAGAGCGCGTTTCCTGCCCAAGTAAAGCCTGTTAGCTAGTTCAAGAATCATCCCGCCGAAATCGTCCAGGACATCATAAAAAATCGTTATCCTCGAATCGATGGAACACGAACGAATCCATCCGCAATTTGCAGAATTTTTCACAAGCAGGCTCTCACGTCAATCGCGAACATTCCTGTCATCGTTGATTCACGGCGGCGATTCTTGCGTTTGGTCAGTACCCACGGCCAGAATGTGGCGCCTTCGTTTCTTGGCATCCACAGACCCCATCCTGGCGTTCACCCTTGTTCAGGCATAGGGCAAGGCAAGCCAATTTGCGATGTTCCGCATGCGTGTCCCTTACAGCAAACAAACCCCTGTCATCAACATGTAATATGAAAATCCCATATTTATGGGATTTTCACTTTGCCATGCAAAGGCCATAATGCGTTTCTGAAATCTGTAAATATCCTATTACATTTTCTGATCTGTGTTATGTCATTTTCTGTAGGTCTCTTTCTGTTTTTTCGAAATAAATGAAATAAAAAACAGCTAGACAGATGTTTAATGATTCATCTTTGGGAATAAATTTCTGCAAATCATTGAAGTTAAAGACACGGTGAAAGGGTATCGGATACATACAATTTTTCATCCGGTTTATTGTCGATGTTCAGTGTGATGACCGTTTTTATTGAAAGTAAATGGACGTCTACCGATAAAGAAATTTCTGATGGGTATCCTATGAATAGTATGAGTAAAAAAAATCCACTGAATCCTTTAATATCGGTCGCGCATATTATTTCCTTTGATATTTTTCCGGCGAATATTTACGCTTCAAAAAATTCATGAAATCGATTCGGCGATTAACCAATCGCAACAATTTTTCCGCACTCTTGCCCAAAGGTGAAGGCGTGCGGGCGCTGAGACGGGTGACTTTTTATCCGGTGCTGGTACTGATTTATGCGTACTTTATTCCGGCTACCGCCAGCGTAAATTTAAACCTTGTCTATACGCTTACCGGGGTTTATTTTTTTGCGGGGCTGGTTATTTTGTGCGCGCTTGGATTTAGTTTTGGACGAAGTGCTGTTTTACGTCTGACGGGGCTTGCCATTGACGTGATGATGGTTTCTTCGTTGATGGTGACGATGGGCGAATATGGCGTCGTTTTCATCGGGTTTTATATGTGGATTTGCCTCGATTATGTGTTGTGCTACGGCCGATCCTTTTATTGGTTGGCACTGAGCGCCAGTTTGCCTGGCTTGCTGCTCCTGCTCAATATCGATTTCTATTGGAAGAGCCATCCGCAAATCGGCATTGGCCTATTGATGACGATACTTTATTTGCCGGTTTGTACCAATCGTTTGTTCTGTTACCTTCGCGAGACGAATAGCGCTGCGGAAAATGCGAATCGCGTCAAGAGCAAATTTCTGGCCACGATCAGTCATGAGATCAGAACGCCGCTCAATGTCATTGTGGGATTGACGGAATTACTCAAACAGTCGCGCTTGACCTCGGAGCAATCGGATTGGGTGCGCACTTTGGGAATATGCGAAGAAATGCTGCTCTCGCTAATTAACAATGTTCTGGATCTCGCGAAGATAGAGGCGGGCGCAATTATGCTCCAACCCAAGCGTTTCCTTTTGTCGAAGTTGCTGGAAAACCTGACCGATCTATTCCGTAATTGGGCACAAGCAAAAGGGCTACATTTATCGTTTGACCTGACGACGCCTGATGTGGAGGGTTTGATTGGAGATTCAGGATATTTGAATCAAGTACTGATTAATCTGATCGCAAATTCCATCAAATTTACCGAGAGTGGAACGGTGTTGATCCGCATCTCCGAGATTTCCAGAGGGCGCGATAAAGTGGAGTTGCTGTGGGAAATTATCGATACGGGAATCGGCATACCGCCGAACGAGTTGGGCAGAATTTTCGACGCATTTTCGCAAGTGGATGCCAATGACCACAGTTGCGCCGGCGGTACCGGCCTGGGCACGGCTATCTCCAAAGAACTGGTTGAGCGCATGGGTGGAAAAATCGGCGTGGAAAGCGAGCTGGGTAAAGGAAGTACGTTCTGGTTCCGCCTGGAATTTGGCATAACGCCCGACGAGCGGATGTCTGCAGTCAGTCGGATACTGCCGGAAGCGTTATCGCCGGGTATGCTTGCGCCGGTATCGACACAAGCGATCTTCCGTATTCTCTTGATTGAAGATAATCCGGCGAATCGAAGTGTGGTGACAAAAATTCTGCAGGGACTGGGACATACCGTTTGCGCCATGGCATCAGGAGAAGCGGCCCTGGTTTGTCTGGCGTGTGCGCAATTCGATATTGTTTTGCTCGACATGGTGCTGCCGCGTTTGAGCGGCGTTGAAATTTTGCACTGCATTACCCGACTCGATAGTCATTGGCAGCCGCCGGTGTTTGTACTGACGGCAAATGCGATGTCGGAAGCCAAAAGAGAGTGTGAAGCGGCGGGTGCTTCGGCGTTTTTGACCAAGCCCATTACGAGCCCCAATCTGATACAGGCGTTAAATACCGTCTACAAACGCACTTCCGCGAGTACACCATTTATTGTGGAGTCTGCTGTCGACCCTATTCGCCTTATTGAGCAATTGTCTTTTGGGGGACACGATTTTTCTTACATTTTTGAACTCGCCACGGATTGGTGTGCCGACTGCGTCGATTCGATGAAAAAACTGGAGAGCGCGTTAGCCCATCAGAATCACGAACAAGTCGTTTATCTGCTCCACAATATGGAAGGGGGCGCATTGGAGGTGGGTGCGCGCGACATCACCGCGCTTTGCCGCTCGTTGCGCAAGAACATTGCATCAGCGACCGACAGGGAACACGCCGTGGCGATCGACGCGCTCAATGCGGCTTACGTTGCGACGCGCATGGCATTTGAGCGCTTGGCGCAGATGACAAATAGGCGGTTTTCTTCGGCGTCGTTGCCTGTTTCTCCGAATGCTTTTACAGCGTAGCGCATGCGCTCGATGCTGGCGAGAACCGAATTGCTGAACATGCGCTAGACATAAGCGCAGCGCTTTTCCAGCTTGAAATATGCTTAAGAAATAATGCCAATTTCCTAGTTTAGTTTTATCCATTGATTGAGGAGTAATCGAAAATGATGAAAGATGAACAGTTGGGCAAAGCGCTTCGCGGTCTGCGCGAACAACGTGGTTGGAGTCTTGATTATGTCGCAGACATTTGTGAAACCAGCGGGCCGAATCTGTCCAAGATAGAGCGATGGCAACCAAAAGAATACCGGCTTGATCTGTTGTCGAAATTGGCGGCGGCCTATGGCTTGCGCACCTATGAGTTGTTTGCCTTGGCCGAGCAAATTGAACTGACCAGTATGAATGCGCTGGCTATTGACGAAACAGATCTGCTAAAGGCGTATAGAAACCTGCCGATCACGCGCCGTTTAGTAGCCAAAACGGTGATCGAGACTATGGTGCGGCCGTAGTTATTTCGATTTCTGACGGTGCTGAAGTAGGGATGCGCTTCAATCGCGCCCTATTGCAGTCCAGTTGACTTTTGCGACACGGAGTAACTATGAATTTGCTGCATCAAATGGCCCCCATGATCAAAGATCACATAGCGAGGATCAAAGATCAAACCTCCTTGCCCGTACCGCGACAACTGGTTGTCGTGGTGATCGATGATCAATCCGCATGCAGATCAACGTTCAAGCGGGTCTTGCTGTCGCTCGATACGGACGTGGAAATCGAGACGTTCTCGCGTCCGCTCGAAGCACTTGAATGGTGCAAGCAAAATCAACCTGCACTTATCATTACCGATTTTCGTATGCCGGAAATGGATGGCGTGGAGCTTGTTCAGCGGTTACGGGAGCTGAAAACCACAGCGCACACCCCGATCATTGTCTCGACCATTACTAACGATAAGGCACTTAAGGTCAGAGCATTGAATGCCGGGGCGACCGACTTTCTCATGAAGCCCGTCGACCATGTGGAGTGTCGCGCCAGGTGCCGGAATTTTCTCGCCTTAAGCGAGTACCAAATAGTGTTGCGCGAGCATATAGGCGCGCTCAATTTTCAAATGAATGTCGAAGCAAAAAATACCCCGGACAGCGATACGGACACGTCGCAGAATCACGCCATGCCGGTGTCGTATGTGGGGGTCGATTACGACGACCTTTTCACATTGACCAGTACCGTCGCCGCCATTGACAAGCTGCTAGAGCCACTGAGGGCAACCATCACTGACCTGGAAGGGTGTATTCAGATGCCTTTAGCGGGCCAGCGCGCACGCACCTATTGATGGCCATCCCGATGATCGCCCCGTTCTTCTCATGGTTGGATGCTGGGGACAGAACTGATAGACCTTGCTTCCCAACTGCCCCCTAGCGCCCGCACGATAGCGACGCTGGCTAACAAGCGTTGCGTGTGAATTTGCGCGGCGGTACGATCTGTTGCCAATGCGCTGCGCTGCGCGTCCGTTACATCCAGATAATTCGACAAGCCGTGCTCATAACGCGCCAGCGCCACTTGATATGCGCGTGCCGCTGCCTGTTGCGCTTGCGCTTGCGCGTCAGCTTGCAAGGCGCGTTGTTCGCTGTCGGACAGCGCGTCTTCCACCTCTCTCAATGCGTTTAATAATTTCATTTGATGATTCGCCAGCGCGGCGTTATATCGGGCTTGGGATGCGGCCAGATTGGTGCGATTGCGCCCGCCGTCAAAAATGGGCAACGATAGCGCGAGCGGTCCGAACAGCCATTGACGCGAGCTGCCTTTCGCCAGATCGTGCAAATATTCGGAGGCATAGCCGACGTTTCCGGTCAGTTGCAGCGACGGATAAAACGCACTTTCCGCCACGCCAATTTCGGCGTTGATCGAGCGCAGTAATGCGACACTTCCGGCAAGGTCTGGACGTTGCGCCAGCAGATGCGCGGGTAGGCCGATTGGCAGCGTGGGCGGGGGGGGTAATGGATCATCGAAACCACCCGAACCAGCGCGCTTGCTGGTTTCCGGGAGGGAAGGTGAGGCACCGGTTAAGGTTGCGAGTCCATGCTTGAGCAGATTGCGCTGGCGTTCGACATCGCGCAAATCGGCCTGTGCATTGGCCATTTCGATAGTGGTGCGGGCGACATCGAGTTCATTCGATAAGCCGGTATCAAAACGCGCACCAACCAGTTGTCTCGATTCGCGCCGCGTCTCCAGCGCGCGTTGCAAAATACCGAGTTCAACCTCTACCCCGCGCAGTTGCCAATAAGTGGTCGCCACTTGGGTAGAGAGCAGCAGGATGACGTTGTCGCGTTCGAATTCTGCTACCTGCAATTGCGCATCCGCCGCTTCCGTGATGCGTCGCACACGACCCCAGAGATCGAGTTCGTAGGCCAGCGACACCCTGGCCGAATACTGATTTCCCGCAATGAGTCCGCCGCCTAGCGCAAGTGCTTGTGGCGTGGTGCGCGAGGCGCGCATGTTTTCTGCTGAGGTGCCAAGATAAACCGCCGGCATCTGCGCTGCTGTTGCACCGCCTAGTTGGGCCTGCGCCTGCAACAGGCGAAAGGCGCTCGCCTTCACGCTGGGATTGTCGTGCAGCGCCTGCTGTTCCAGTGCATTGAGCGTGGCATCGTTGAACACGGTCCACCATTTTGTCGGCACGCTGGTGCTTAAACTACCGCTCCGACCGGCATGACGATAGGTCGCCAGATTCATACTCTGCGGAGCGACAAAATCCGTCCCGACCGTAGTGCATCCCGCGATCAGTCCCAAAGATAGTGCAAGGTTAATTATTAATTTCAACATGCGCATTTTCTTTAAAACAGCAAAAAATAGATCGATAAATTCGACGGGAAAAATGGTTCTTGCTGCCATTCATTTTGGCTAGAATCCTCATCAGTGGGCCTCCGCTTGACCATGTGCCGGCGCTTTTATTTTATCGGCGAACCAGAGCACGCCGATACAGGAAAACATGGCAATACCGATGAACAAAAAACTGTCGTTGTAGGCCATGACATAGGCTTCCCTGTGCACGATATTGTCGATGGCCTGCAGCGCCTGATTGGCGGCATTGGCGGGATCGACGCCGCGCGTGATGAGCGATTGGGTCAACTGATCGAGGCGTAATTGGGTGGTCGCCGCATACAATGAAACCGCTTCACCCAGCCGCGCAGCATGAAAATGCGCACGATTGGTCAAGCCGGTGGCCAGCAGTGCGATCCCGATCGAGCCGCCGAGGTTGCGAACCATGTTGTACAAGCTCGATGCCGATGCGGTATCACGCGGCGCGATGCCTTCCATCGCAAAATTGCCGAGCGTGAGCACCATAAAAGGCTGCCCCAGTGCACGCACGATTTGCGCGAACAGTAACTGGTCGTAGCCGGTGCTTGCATCCATATTCACGTTCATCAGACAGGAGGTGCCAAACAGAGCTAACCCGACCGAACATAAAATGCGATTGTCTACCTTCGATGATAAGGCTGCGGCAAACGGCATGATGAACAATTGCGGAAGACCTGCCCACATGAGCACTGCGCCGATTTGCATCGGGGTGTAATGAGCGATTTGTCCCAGGTACAGTGGTAGCACAAAGGCGCATCCGTACAAGCCCATCCCGATCACCGCCGACAGAATCGTAGCGACGCAAAAATTGCGCTGCCAGATCAGGCTCAAGTTGACGAAAGGATCCTTGCGTACCACGCTGGTAATGAGCCATCCCAGCAGACCAACGATGGCCAGTCCCGCAAACGTGACGATGAATGTCGAATCGAACCAATCTTTTAAATGGCCCTCTTCCAGAAAGATGGTCAACGATCCCAGGCCGAGCGCCATACAAGCGATGCCGGGCCAGTCGGCGTGTCGCAATAGTTTGAGCTGCATGGGCACGTGATCCAGACCATAGAGCATGCCCGCAATGAGCAGCAGACCCGGTGCCCAGTTGATGTAAAAGATCGAGGGCCAGCCATACAGGTCGGTGAGATAGCCGCCGAGGGTGGGGCCCATGGTCGGCGCGATCATTGCCGTCAAGCCGAAAATTGCCATGCCGGCAGAACGCTTGGCGAGCGGAAGTTTTTCCATCACCAGCGTCATCGCCATAGGAATGAGCGCACCGCTGGTAAATCCTTGCAGCATGCGAAACACGATCATGCTTTGCAGATTCCAGGCTGCCCCACATAGCGTAGAGAACAGCAAGAACAACACGGTATTGCCGACCATATACCTTTGCAATCCGAATACGCGGCCAAATAAACCGGTTAGCGGAATGGCGATGATTTCAGCCATCAAATACGCCGTCGTAATCCATGACCCTTCTTCCTGTGTGGCTGACAGGGTGCCGAGAATATTCCTGAGCGAAGAGTTGGTAATGCCAATATCGAGCAAGGCCATGAAGGCACCCAAGATGCCGGCAATCACCGCGATCCAGGTGCGCAAATCGACTTGCGATGCGGCCCTGTCGCGCGACATGCGCACATCCAAGGCCGCAATGGTAGGGGGCGCACTCATCGCGTCGAATTCAGGGTGTCAACTTCAGCGGAGAATCGTTCTAGCGATCCGGCGAGGCAGCATTTTCCTGCTGCCTGATGGCAACTTCGACCTGTGTCGACATGCCCGGTACCAGGCGTCCGCCCAGCAATTTGATGTCTTCAGGACGAAGCGAAATATTGACCGGAACGCGCTGCACGATCTTTGTAAAATTACCGGTGGCGTTGTCGGTCGGCAGCAAAGAAAATTGCGCGCCGGATGCAGGAGAAAAGCTTTCGATGCGGCCGGTCAGCGACTGACCCGGCAGTGCATCGAAAGCCATTTTGACGGATTGGCCGGGACGCAGGGCAGCGAGTTGCGTTTCCTTGAAGTTGGCAGTGACCCAGATATTTTCCTCGACGATTGCCACCAATTGCTGCCCCGGTTGTACGCGCATCCCCACTTCGACCGAACGTTTGCCGATGTGCCCTGCCACCGGCGCCACGATGCGGTTATAGGCAAGTTGTTGCTGCGCATCCTTTAGTTGTACTTGCAGGACTTTAATTTGCGCTCTGATCACATCGCGTGACGACTGCATCGCTGTCACTTGCGCCTGTGCCGCAACGACACCATCGCGCCGCGCCGCCTGGTCGGCGCTAGCGCTTGCCAGCATGGCATTCGCAGCGTCGAGTTCCGCTTTGGATACGGCCTTCATTTGTGCGTTGTACAACTGACTGTAGCGCTCGGCATCTTGTCGGGCGCGTTGCAGCTGGGCGCTCGATTGCGCCACTTGTGCAACGGCACCGCTGGCCTGCGCCTGTGCCTGTGCAACCTGGGCATCGACTTGCATCGCCTGCTGTTTGACAGCGTCGATTTGGGCGGCAATGTGTTCTACTTTAATGTGTTGTTCCGTTGTGTCTAATTCCGCGATCACGTCGCCGCCATGTACTTCCTGATTGTCGTCCGCTAACACGGCAGATACGACACCGGCAATGCGCGACGACACAGGATGAACATGACCGGCCACGTAGGCATTTTCGGTTTCGACAAAATAGTGACTGCGCCACCACATTCTGCCGCCGGCGCCGATGGCAAGCAGGGCGATCAGGGCGGCGACGCCCAGCACGCGCCGGCTTGCAGGGGCCTTGGTGGATGGCATAGCTGTTGCAGACGTTGCAGTTGTTGCGTCGTTGGGCATGCCTTGCTCCACGGCAGTGAGCACTCTTGGCTGGATGTCGGCGGGTGTTTGGGGATGGGAGTTATTTCGCATAGCGGTGGTGACCGAATCAACATTTTTCACGTGGGGCACTCTGACACCTCTCTTGCAGCGACATGGGAAGGGAGGAGCAGGGCAGCATCGTCTTTTGGAAAAGGCGCAAGATTTTTTGGACTGCCGGATTTTCCCATTCGCGCCATTTCGGGGTCAACGCTTTCGTATTGGTTAATCGATCCGGCGATATGCTTTTGAATCAGCGGGCTTGCTCTATATGACTACGCCTTAGCTGGTCGTCTTCATTGCCTCACAGCCAATACAAAGGATAGGTGCGGCGGCAAGCGCGGTGGTAAAACAGCGCCACAACCACCATCGTGAAGATGATCAGCATTGCAATTAAGAAAATTTCTGTAGTGGACATACTTTGGTGCATGGCGCATTTCCCTGGAAATGAATGAAGTAATTTTTGTGCTATGGGGGGCTTTAATGCTGGCAATTCTGTGATCGCTGGCGTGCCCCGGCTGCTGGGCATAATGAGACGCGCTTAACGTTTGAATAGCGTCTCAATACGTTCTCTTACCTCTGGCAGATGAAAGGTTTTCTGGTGCATGGCAATTTCTTTTGCCGTCGTGCCGGGCAAGCTATTGCGCAGGTCTTCGACCAAATGATTCTTTAGTGTGACCAGAGAAATGCGTGGTTTGTCGGCAAGGCTGCGCGCCAGCGTGATCGCATGATCGAGTACCTCGGTGCGTGGCAGAACGGGAAAAGAGATGCCCCTGTTTTTCAACTCTTCACCGCGGAAAGAGTTTGCCGTCATCAGCATCTCTTGCGCCAGGCTGGTGCCCAGTTTTTCCTTGAGCACATAGGTCGATCCGAATCCCGGCGTAAAGCCGTATTTCATGAAGTTGGTGGTGTACAGACTCTCGCGACTGAGCACCACAAAATCGGCGAACAGGCCCATCGCAAAACCGCCGCCGATACCATGTCCCTGCATGGCAGAAATTACCGGTATCTCGCAACGTAGCGGCAGATCGTACAGCGGCGCATCAGTGAATTGGCCGTCGCCATCGTGCAGAGAAAGCAGCGTCTGCTGCGTCCCGCCGGAGGCAAAATAAGAATCGTAGCCGGTAAGGATGGCCACCTTGTATTGGCTATCTTGCTGGACCTGCCGGAAGGCATCGATCAATCCCGCGATCAGTTCTGGAGAAAAACTATTCTTGTTGATTTTGTCCTGCATGGTGATCTGTGCAATCCCGCGTTCCACTTCTTCCAGCACGACTGCGCGATTGCATACAGCAGGATCGATTACGGTAGCGTTACTCACTGGCGACCTCCGCTTCCCAGGGAAATACGCCTTCCGTGACGTAGCGTGTAATGGCGGCGATATTGTGCGGATCGCCAAACACTTCCCTGTTCGTCGTCAAGGCCAGGTGTTTGTTTTGATCCGACAACGGCGTGACTTCGTTCATGAATTTTTTGTACTGGATAATGGTCTTCCGTGATAGACGTCGTAGCGGCAAAAGGTGTTTGCGCAACAGGCTCTCGCTCTGTTCCTCATACGCATCCACCAAGCCATAGTTAAGTGCCTGGCTCACGCCGATGGTCTGGGTCATGGTGGTCAGGTAATGTGCTTTCTGGAAGCCGATCTTGCGCACCAAGAAAGGCATGACGCAGGCCGGAATCAGGCCGAACAACAATTCCGACAAGCTAAACTTCGCGCTGGCATCGGCGACCACGATATCGCACGCCGCGACAAAGCCCATGCCGCCCGCGTTGACCTTGCCCCGGACATGGGCCACCGTGATGAAGGGGCCGCTTGCCATCTTGTGCCAGAGATCGTAAAGCGGCTCGGGATCTTGCTCCGTCGCACTTGCATCGTATTGTTTGACTGCGGAGAAATCTGCGCCGAAACAAAAGACTTCCGGCAGGCCTTCTAACACAACGATGGTATGGCCCGCCTCTCGCGCAACGTCGAGTGCCTGGTGCATCTCGGTGATGAGTTCATTGTTGATGGTATTGTTGGCATCGGGGCGATACATTTGAATGAAACAGACCGACCCCTGGGCTCTGACCTTGAGTGTTTTCCAGTTCATCATCGCGCATTAATCCCATCATACCCATTGATAGAGGCGATGAAATTCCTTGATTTCCTTCAGTACCAACTGCTTCCTGCCATGCATCGATTCCCTGGCGCCGGGGAACATGCGCAGGTCCAGTTCGACGTTTCTGGTGCCAAAGCGCACGCTGCTACTTTTGGTCAGCATCTCTTCATATTCGGCGAGTGACAGCGCATAGCGTTTTTCCAGGCGGGCACTAATATTCATTTTCTTGAGGCGATCAGCGCCGTCCGGGGTGACGATGCCACTAAAAAATTCAGAGCAGCATCCAGACCCATAAGAGAAACAGCCGAAGCGTTTGGGGGAATCGATTTCTGCGTTGCAAATCGTGCTGGCCAGCGCCACATAGAGCGTACCGCCCATGATGTTGCCGATTTGCTGGCAATAGTCGAGCCCCGGCAACACGCGCTGCTGAAAGTCTTCTTCGATCTCCGGCAGTTTTGCCTTGGCCATTTTGCGCATCATGTTGCGGTGCGCGCCTTTGACCATGCCGCCAAACGGGGTGTGATAACTCAAATAGTGGAAGGACGTTTTGTAGTCGGCGTTTTCAACGCGCTTTTGATATTCCAGGAAGGTATTTTCGCAGCACTCCAGATAGGACAGCAAGGACAGATCAGCATCGCCCGCTTCGCTATCAGCCTCGGGGCGGCACGTATCCATCACCTCATATCCATAGTAGCCATTGGCACCGGGATCGACCTGGAAAATATGCGGCGTTTCACTAATCAACATCGCAACCGCACCGGCCCCGCTACTCGGCTCCGCATACGACCAATCCTCCGATAACGCTTCCCCGCCCTCGGCTACCAAAAAGCGCGAGATGTCGGTGGCGACGATCAGCGCCTTGGCACCGGGCGAGGTTTGCGAAAGAATAAAATTGATAGCCGCTTGAAAACCGGCAGTCGCCGCGTAGCATGCCTGCTTGATTTCAAACAGACGGCAGTTGCGGTTCAGGCCCAGATAGTCATGTATATAGGTACTCATCGACTTGCCGAAATCGATCCCGGATTCAGAGCAGGTAATGAGCAATTCAATGCGCCCTTTTTCCTCTTGGCTCATGGCATCGATGAGGGGCTTGGCGGCATTGACGCCAAAGGTGACGGGATCTTCATACGGCAAAGCGACCGCTTTTCCCTTCATCATCAGATTCTCGAACCGTGCCACGTCGAGCTTGCGGTGCTCCACTAATTGCATGACGTCCAGGTAAGCAGTTCCACCAAAAACATTCATCGCTTCTATACCGGCAACTACCATTTGTGTTTCTCCTAGACTGCGTTGGTCGTTCAATAATCGTTCATTTCAAGGCGGGCGAATCACGCCATTGCGCCTGCGTTTATTTGGATAACTGTTTTTGGTACAAAACCTGGTACTCAGGCGATTGGGCTCTTTTGATACGCCGTAATACCTTGACCCAGACGCTCCATCGATGACCCGGCGGCGACCCGCCAAGCTGCCTTTCAATTTTGTCGAAACAGTCTTCGACCACGGCGTGGTGCAAGAAGCGCATCACGAAAAGCCAAAGCAGGGTGGCTTTGAGGCCGCGCGTTTCCATGTCGATAAAAGTTTTGAACAACAGTTTACCGTTGCCGATTTCATGCACATCAGCCTGGTGATAACCCTCGAATCCAGCGGGTTCAAGAAACTTCCAGCTGTAGTGGACCCTGGGGCCGATTTCATACGACGTCATCACAAAACGCACGGCCGCTCGTTGGGCGATTCTGCCCACTACGGGAGGGCCATCGGGCCCCTCCATCTGCGTCTTCGGCCATAGTTCATGTGGATGCATCCGGTCATTCGATGAACCGTATGTCTTGACGATGTCAGCTACCTGCTTGATGGAGCCGGTCATCACACGTTCATGTTCGCTGCGAACTTTCATGGTTCAATCCTTCGACACGAAAAAAATGGAGGGCTATGCGCACGGACAATGATGCCGACGCTGGCTGATACAAAATTTTTTCCGAATGAACGAACGAATGAATGAATTAATTCACTCAAAGAATCAAAGAAAAAGAATTTTCACGCAGCGTCACAGTACATAACGTGTTGAATTCTGCCAGTTGCGAAATTTACCGGTCAACGCTTTCGTATTGGTTAATCGGTTTGTGCATATGCTTTCGCGTGTTGGGTTGGTTGCGCGTGTAGGGGCACGGCATGCCGTGCCCCTACAGCCAGTCGAAGTTTCTGGCCCATTGTTTCTTGCACTTTGTACAGCCTCACCCTGCGCGTATCTACAGAGGTGTCACAAAAAAATACCACATTTCATTTTCTTCACCGGCTCTATGAAGAATTGCCATCCAAGCACTTTGTAAATTTTTGCATAAAGGAGCTGTCAGCCGCTGTAATACTGCGTTTAGGATTAGCTGCCCACTGTGTAGTGGAAGAATGAGGTCGGGTCTCAATACTGTTCGTTTAGTTAAGAATTGCGAATTTGCGTCTGGGGTTTAACGGTTGGGGTTTGAGAATTTCTACGACCCATTTTGGTTCGGTGGTGCCGCGCTGGGCGTGGCAATAACTTGCGTACGGCGAGTGTCGTCGCTTGACCCTGCGTGGGTTATGTTTGCCTCGGCTACTGACGCAGCGTAAGCTGGCCGCTTCAGCGAGCAAGGCCAAGAAAAATCG
>JANXTY010000056.1 GCA_025352145.1 Oxalobacteraceae bacterium | reverse complement strand
TACTGTGTGCAGTCGCGGGGGCAGGTTGCGGCAAAAACGCGGCTGGCCCGCCCGGTGCATTTCCGCCGCCACGGGTGACAGTGGTCAAGCCCGTGAGCTACGACGTTCAGAAATACTTCGAGTATAACGGGTATCTGCGGGCGGTGGAAACGGTCGAAAAAAAGCTGAACCAGTGCTGGGCACGGCATGCCGTGCCCCTACGATGTGCAATACTCCCAAGATGTGTAGATACTGATGCCCGTAACACGAATTGCAGGCGGTGATTTGCAATGGTTTGAGGCGGATTGTGAGGCATGGCGTCAGCAGATAGTCCATATTGGGCTGGTATTAAAGACGGTATAATGCAGCCTCGCCGCCTGCATAAAATACAGCGGTGAACGCTAGGGGTCCTGAAGTCGCGCAGTGCGGCATTGGGTGAGAAACACCCTCCGAACCTGATCTGGATAATGCCAGCGAAGGGAAGCTTGAGCGATGCTGCAAGGCGCTGCGCCTGGTCTGTGCCGTGATGCTCCGTTTCTTTCGTTGGCCCAATGTTTTAATACAAAGGTGCCACATGAACGCCAACCCTAAATTTCTTTCCGCTACTGCCACGGTCGATGAGGCTGCGGTCCAGCCTCTGCCGAATTCCCGCAAGATTTATGTGCAGGGAAGCCGCCCCGACATTCAGGTGCCGATGCGCGAAATCAGCCAGTCCGATACCGCTGTCTCGTTCGGCGCGGAAAAAAATCCGCCGATTTATGTCTACGATACCTCCGGCCCGTACACCGATCCGGCTGCGACCATCGACATTCGCTCCGGCCTGAATACGCCGCGTTTGCCCTGGATCGTAGAACGTGACGATACCGAAGAATTGGCCGGTCCGACTTCGCAATACGGCATCGAGCGCCTGAATGATCCCGCGCTGGCCGAGCTGCGCTTTAACCTGCATCGCAAACCGCGCCGCGCTAAGGCCGGTAAAAATGTGTCGCAAATGCACTATGCGCGTCAGGGCATCATTACGCCGGAAATGGAATTCGTGGCGATCCGCGAAAACATGCGCCGCAAGGAATATCTGGCAGAGCTGAAAGCCTCCGGCCCAATGGGCAACAAGCTGGCTGAGATGATGGGTCGCCAGCATCCGGGCCAATCCTTTGGCGCTGCCATTCCAGCGGAAATCACATCCGAGTTTGTGCGTGAGGAAATCGCCCGTGGCCGCGCCATCATCCCCGCCAACATCAATCATCCTGAAATTGAACCGATGATTATCGGCCGCAATTTTCTGGTCAAGATCAATGCCAATATCGGCAACTCCGCAGTGACCTCATCGATCGGTGAGGAAGTGGAAAAAATGACTTGGGCGATTCGCTGGGGCGGCGACAACGTGATGGATCTGTCCACCGGCAAGCACATCCACGAAACGCGCGAATGGATCATTCGCAATAGCCCGGTGCCTATCGGTACCGTGCCGATTTATCAGGCGCTGGAAAAGGTCAACGGCAAGGCCGAAGACCTGACCTGGGAAATTTTCCGCGATACCCTCATTGAACAAGCTGAGCAGGGCGTCGATTACTTCACCATCCATGCGGGCGTTTTGCTGCGTTACGTGCCAATGACCGCCAAACGCATGACCGGCATCGTCTCGCGCGGCGGTTCGATCATGGCCAAATGGTGTCTGGCGCATCACAAGGAATCTTTCTTGTACGAGCATTTCGAAGACATCTGCGACATCATGAAAGCCTACGACGTCTCCTTCAGTCTGGGCGATGGCTTGCGTCCCGGTTCGATTTACGACGCCAACGATGAAGCGCAATTGGGTGAATTGAAAACCCTTGGCGAGCTAACCCAAGTTGCATGGAAACACGATGTGCAAGTCATGATCGAAGGCCCCGGCCATGTGCCGATGCACCTGATCAAAGAAAACATGGAGCTGCAGCTGGACCAATGCGGCGAAGCGCCTTTCTACACGCTCGGACCGTTGACCACCGACATCGCACCCGGCTACGACCACATCACTTCCGGCATCGGCGCAGCCATGATCGGCTGGTATGGCACGGCGATGTTGTGTTACGTCACGCCGAAAGAGCATCTGGGCTTGCCCAATAAAGTGGATGTCAAAGATGGCATCATCACTTACAAAATTGCGGCGCATGCAGCCGACTTGGCCAAAGGCCATCCCGGTGCGCAGATTCGCGACAATGCCTTGTCCAAGGCACGTTTTGAATTTCGCTGGGAAGACCAGTTCAACATCGGCCTCGACCCCGACAAGGCGCGTGAATTCCACGATGAAACTTTGCCGAAAGATTCGGCCAAAGTGGCGCATTTCTGCTCCATGTGCGGTCCGCATTTCTGTTCGATGAAAATTACGCAGGAAGTGCGCGAGTATGCCGCGAATCAAGGTATTTCTGAAATTGCCGCGCTCAAGCAGGGCATGGAAGTGAAGGCTGTCGAATTCGTCAAAAGCGGTGCGGAAATTTATCGCAAGCAGTAGGTTGTGCAAAGGCCTCAAAAATAGGAATGCCGCGATGATTGAAATTGAATTGAACGGTGCGCCGCATCCAGTGCCGGATGCACATAACGTAGAGGCGTTGATCGCGTCTTTAGCGTTGGTAAATCAGGCTCTGGCGGTGGCGATTAACCGTGAAATTGTGCCACGCCACTTGTGGCCGCAGCGCGTTCTGTTACCTAGGGATAGAGTGGACATAGTGCGCGCTATTGGCGGTGGTTAAGAGGTAAGAGGAGTTTAATATCTGTATTTAATATCGGTATCCAAATGCATTCGCAAAACGGTCCGCAATTTCAATGTGGGTCGGGTGGTGATTTTGTCCTCCTTGGCAGGCGATTTTGATTGCGCCCATCAAGCTCGCGAGTCGTCCAGAGGTGGGCCAATCCATGTCGTTGAGCATGCCGTACATCAGACCCGCACGAAACGCATCCCCGCAACCGGTAGGATCGATCGCCTGTTCTACGCGGACGCAAGGAATGTCGATGCGTTTGCCGTCGGCATAAATTTCAGCACCCGATTCTCCCCGTGTCACGATCAAGGCCGAGACACGCTGGGCAATGTTTTCGAGGCCTAGCCCGGTGCGTTGCATCAATAATTCCGCTTCATAGTCATTGACTGCCACATAGCTGGCCAGTTCGATGAAATCGATCAGTTCGGCACCATTGAACATCGGTAAACCTTGGCCCGGATCGAAGATGAAAGGTATGTTCAGCACCGCACAGTCTTTGGCATGTTGCAGCATACCTTCTCTGCCGTCAGGCGCAACGATGGCGAGTTTGACCGGGCCGGCATCTGCCACTTTATTCTGATGCGATAGCCCCATCGCACCGGGATGGAAGGCGGTGATTTGATTGTTGTCCGCATCGGTGGTGATGAAAGCTTGCGCGGTGTAGGAGGTGTCGATGACGCGGATATTGCGGCGTGATATTGCTAGTTTGTCGAGGCGTTCCAGATAAGGCGCACCGTCTTGCCCGATGGTCGCCATGATGTGCGGATCGCCACCGAGCAGTTTCAGGTTGTAAGCGATATTGCCGGCACAGCCGCCAAATTCGCGCCGCAGGGAGGGAACTAAAAAGGCGACGTTAACCTTGTGTAACTGGTCGGCCAGAATTGCTTCAGAAAATCGGCCATCGAATAGCATGATGGTGTCGAAGGCAAGTGAACCGCAGATGAGTGATGTCATGGTGTGTGAGTGATGATGTGGGAAAAGCTAAGGGAGAGACCTCTGTACAGCCTACTGCGCGCCGCTGCAGGCATGTGTCGTTGCGCAGGCGGATTGCAGCTAGCCCGAATTGCCCGCAGCACCAGTCGACCGGTTGCGCTTCTCGATCCACTATTTCGCCGCTCGCTACGGTTGTGCAGAGGTCTCAGGTATTGAATGGATATAGAAAGGCGCTCTACTCTATTGGTGTTGTTCATTGTGTTGCGTCCAGCGCGCTTTCCTCTAAAAATACGTTGGGATGACAAACAGGGAATATCGGCTGCGTAATACGGTTTCAATGGGAATTAGACTCAGGGGTAAAAGACTTTTACGGTATAGCCAGCCGCCTGAATTTGCGAAAGCCTGAAAAAAAATCGGACGGATTGTTCTGATTCGGGGGCAATGCCTTTTGCAATATCTGACGCAGGGAGTGGAAAATCGCTTGGTTTGAAGATGCGTCGCATTACAGCTTGTCCGCTGGCCTCATTAAGGGTTAGTTCAATGTAAGGCCAGGCTTGGGGTAGTGTGCTGTGGTTGTGCAGTAGCACGTTAAATTCATAAATTGTTTTGTTCTTGTCCAGGCTAAGCAGCGCACGGTCATTTGGCTCTATGGTCAAGGTATCGATCTGCATGGGCAACCCAATTTGGCAGCCAATCCATTCGCATTCTTGCATCAGGAACGGTTTCGATGGCGGATACCAGGCAGCTATCAGGTCGCGGAAGATGTACGTACTTTGTACGAACAAGCTGACTGAGAAAAAGAAAATGCTAAGCCACAATGCAATGCGCATTGCGCGCTTGTGGCTTTGCTTACGGCGCCCGTGTTTGACGAAGTCAGGCTCGTCACTCAATCCGAAGACGGGAGGATATTCTTCTATCCGTGCTTCGCTCATGGATATCGCCTGGTCCCACAACGGATCTTCGCTGACAGCTAAGTCCGTGCTGAATTCGGCCTCCTCGAATACCGCATCCTCTGCCTCAGTCGTTTCGGTATTTAATAGGGCTTTATTTATTAGAAAAGAGGATGGCGGGAAGGATGCAGCCTCTTCCAGTTCTTCATTCCGATCAGCCAGATCTGGTTCTGCAGCGACCGGTAGGCTCGGTGGTTGCGCATTGAAGGTATGCACCTCCGAGGACGACGCTGGTGTTTTGGAGCGGCTGGCAGAGTCAAAGCTGAGGGGATCGAGGGCGAAGTCGAGGGAGTCGCTCTCATCTGGCACTGATGGTGCTAAGTGTACTATGCGAGACTCTGGTGAAAGTCCAGTGTGCGTGGGTGCAATTGGTGCTGGCGCATGAGGGAGGCTTGTTGAAGCAGTGGATACATCGGTGTCATCGGTATCAGGGCTCTTTTTGCTAGCCTCAATAGGCGCAGGGGAGCCCTGTGTTGCGGCTAAGTGTTCGATACCATTAAAAATGTGTTGGCATGAACCGCAGCGGACCATGCCGGATCGCAGCTTGAGCTGGTCGTGCGCTACACGGAAGGTCGTGTGGCAGTGGGGACATTGAGTGGCGAGCGCCATTGCGTTTAGGAAGTGAGGTTGCCGGACAAGACGACCCAGCCATCGTGTTCGGCCCATACCGTCAATTGGATAAATGGCGCATATGCTGCGGCGACTTCTTCAGCCTGGCGCGCCAGCACACCGGATAGTACCAGCGCACCGCCGGGAGCGACGCGTCCCGATAACATCGGCGCCATCAATTTCAAAGGGCTCGACAAGATATTGGCAACAACAATATCGAAGCGTTTTTCATTCAATGCAATTGCGAATGCATCCGGTAAATAATAGGCGCAATCACAATGATTACGCTCGGCATTGTGAGTGGCTGATTCAATTGCTTGCGGATCGATGTCGACGCCCGTGACTTCGTCTGCACCACATTTTTTTGCCACCATCGCCAAAATACCGGAACCGCAGCCATAGTCGAGTACGGACAAATCCGTTGGCGCATGTGCTTCCAACCATTCCATGCAGAGCCGTGTCGTTGGATGACTGCCGGTACCAAATGCCAAGCCCGGGTCAAGTTCGAGTATCAGTGCGTCCGGGTTCGGCGCTTCATGCCAGCTCGGCACAACCCAGATGTTTTTTCCGATGTGGATGGGTACAAACTGCGATTGCGTCAGTCGTACCCAATCTTGTTCTGCCACTGGGCGTAATACATAGTTTGGTGTGCTTCCCAACCCACTGGCTTGGGCGGATTGAGCCACAATTTGGGGGTGGTCGGCATTGACTTCGGTCAGCGCTATCACGCGACTGTGTTCCCATGCGGCTTGTGCCGGTTCCATGCCGGGTTCTCCGAACAGTGGTTGTTCTTCACTGGTTCCTTCGTCCGCGTCTTCTACCGATACCGACAGTACACCCGCATCCATCAACGCATCGGACAAGGCTTCTGCATGGTTACGTTCGACTTCGATAACGATTTCAGTCCAACTCATTACAGGTCCTAAATTAAAGGGTGATGCAAGAAGGGGTGATACAAGAAAGAAGTTGCAAGGACAAGCATAGGTAGTGGTAAGTCGCTATTTGGCACCGGATTTTTTCGCCACGTCTATCCTGTCAGCCAACTTGTGTTCTAGATAGTGAATGTTGGTACCACCTTCAATGAAACGTGCATCGAGCATTAATTCGCGATGTAAGGGAATATTGGTCTGAATTCCCTCCACAACCATTTCCGACAGCGCAATGTGCATTCTGCGGATCGCCTGTTCGCGTGTAGTGCCGTAGGCGATGACTTTGCCGATCATCGAGTCGTAATGTGGCGGAACATAATATCCCGCATAGGCGTGGGAATCGACCCGTATGCCCGGTCCGCCTGGCACATGCCAAGTGATGATTTTTCCCGCGGACGGGGTAAATTTAAAGGGATCTTCGGCGTTGATCCGGCATTCGACGGCGTGGCCGGTCAATACGATATCGCGTTGGCGGTAGCGTAATTTTTCTCCTGCCGCAATCCGAATTTGTTCTTGTACGATGTCTACGCCGGTAATCATTTCAGTGACAGGGTGTTCGACCTGCACGCGCGTATTCATTTCGATGAAATAGAACTCCCCATTTTCGTAGAGAAACTCAAAAGTTCCTGCTCCGCGATAGCCGATTTTTCTACAGGCTTCCGCGCAACGATCACCAATTTTCTCGATGATTTTCCGAGGGATGCCGGGCGCGGGCGCCTCTTCAATCACTTTTTGGTGACGCCGTTGCATGGAGCAATCGCGTTCGCCCAGCCAAATCGCGTTTTTAAATTCATCCGCCAGAATCTGGATTTCCACATGGCGTGGATTTTCCAGAAATTTTTCCATATAGACTTCAGGATTGCCGAAGACGGTTCCCGCTTCTGTTTTGGTCAAAGCCACCGCATTGAGCAATGCCGCTTCGGTGTGCACCACGCGCATGCCGCGTCCACCGCCGCCGCCCGCGGCCTTGATGATGACGGGATAGCCGATTTTGCGTGCAATTTGAATGATTTCTTTGGCGTCGTCTGGCAACGCACCATCCGAGCCAGGCACGCACGGCACACCCGCTTTAATCATCGTTTGCTTGGCAGATACTTTGTCGCCCATCAAACGGATGGATTCAGAGCGCGGGCCGATAAAAACAAAGCCGGATTTTTCTACTCGTTCGGCAAAATCGGCATTTTCCGACAAGAAGCCGTAACCTGGATGAATGGCTTGCGCATCGGTCACTTCTGCCGCGCTGATAATGGCGGGCATGTGCAAATAACTGAGGGTTGACGGCGCAGGTCCGATGCAGACCGATTCATCGGCCAACTTGACATATTTCGCTTCGCGATCAGCCTCAGAATGGACGACGACGGTTTTGATGCCCATTTCACGGCAAGCACGCTGAATGCGGAGTGCAATTTCGCCTCGGTTGGCAATGAGAATTTTTTCGAACATAGTGTAGGGAGGTGAGATCAGAGTTCAGTGCAGTCGTCGCACTGTTAACGCATTACGCTACCAGCGAAAAAAATTAGCCGATTACAAATAACGGTTGGCCGAATTCTACGGGTTGGCCATTTTCGACCAGAATTTGTTTGATGACGCCTGACGCATCGGCATCAATTTCATTGAGCAGTTTCATCGCTTCGATAATACAGAGCGTATCTCCTTCGTTCACGACGGAGCCGATTTCGATGAAGGAAGGGGAGCCGGGTGCGGAGGAACGATAAAAAGTTCCCACCATGGGCGATTTAACGATATGGCCTGTTGGTTCTACTACCGCTGCAGCGACGTTGGCTGGGGTTGCAGCAGCATGCGCGGGCATGTATTGGGGGGCTTGCTGGTGCATCATCATGACTTGGTTTTGTGGCAGCGCAGAGGTCTTGACGATACGAACCTTGCCCTCGCCTTCGGTCACTTCCAGTTCCGCGATGTCTGATTCCGCGACCAGGTCAATTAAGGTCTTGAGTTTTCGCAAATCCATGTGAAATTCCTTGGAATGAGTATTGTGGGTGAAGTATTGAAAATGATAAATAAGCGCAATTAAAATACATTTGCGCGCAGATCCGGGAGATTAGCGTGTTTTTAGTGAAAAGTCTATGGCTAGGCGATAACCGTCTACGCCTAACCCGCAGATCACACCAATGGCGATATCGGAAAAATAGGAATGGTGGCGAAAATCTTCACGTTGATGAATATTGGAGATATGTACTTCAATAAAAGGGACGGCGACACCTGCCAATGCATCCCTTAGAGCGACACTGGTATGGGTAAATCCCCCGGGATTAATGACGATGGCATCTATACCATCGGCACGCGCCTTGTGAATGCGATCAATCAACGCACCTTCGTGGTTGCTTTGGAAGCAGGTCAACATCGCACCCGCCGCTTTAGCTTGCGCAATGGCAGCATTCTCCACTTGTGTAAGCGTGCAGGAACCATAGACTTCGGGCTCACGCGAACCCAACAAATTTAAGTTAGGCCCATTTAGAAGGAGAATGTTTGTTGCCATGAAGATGCAATACTATTTGACGATGATAGGCGCATTTTGCCGTCAAGGAGCGGGGATTGGCAAGCTAAAATTAGATGCAATAAAATTAATTAATTAATTTTTTCAGGTCTGCGCGCAATTCATGTGTAGTGATACGGCCCCAATAGCGTTTTTTTATTTCTCCATTTTTGCTGATTAATACAGTGAAAGGAAGGCCACCGGTCTGATTGCCAAACTGTCGAGTTAAATCAACTCCCTGCATGTCGGCCGCATACAAGGGGTAGCTGATTTTGTATTTTGACAAGAACATAGTAATGTTTGACGGAGAATCTATACCGATGCCGATAAATTGGATATTTTCTGCCCCCATTTCTGTTTGTAATGCCGAAAGTTCTGGCATTTCCTGTACGCACGGAGCACACCAAGGAGCCCAGAAATTGATGACCAAGGTTTTATCTTGCCATTGTGATAGCGCTTGGGATTTCCCACCTGCATCCGGCAGACTTGAGTTCAGAAGCGCTGCCACCACTGTTATGGAAGCGGTGGATCGGAGTTGGCTGGCACCAAATAAGGCCCCCGCTAGTGTAAAAACCAAGGCTGTGGCCATTAAAGCAAGGTTGCGCCTCATTGCTCAGCACTTTCCATGATCAATGTCCGCAAGACGTCGACGTTGGCTCGCTCTAAGCGGCCATTTTTAGTTTTTATCGCGCCGCGTAAATCGTTGATTTCATAAAGAGCGAGATGAACCCCTTCGTGTTGCCACATAAAACTTACTGTTTCCACCAAGCTATGATGGTGCTTATTGAAATGAGACGTTTCCGCTACGTCAAACTGAATATTTTTGTTGAGTAAAAAGATTTCAACGTCTTTCGGACTACTGGAAAATAGCTGCAAGTAAATGTCTGAATGCTCCCCCGCAGTTCCATTGAGCACAGCGCCGGTTAAAAATGGATTGAAGTGCAGGAGTTCCTCCATTATTGTGAGCGCCAAAGACCGTAAATGGCGCAGGCGAGCAGGCTGGGTGTCGGCAAAAAATAGTGTGTTGTAGAGTCGTACCTCATCCTCAATTTGTGTATTGTCCGGCAATGCGTCGCTCCGTACGCGAGCATCCCCCAGGATTTGTTTGGCGGCTTTGCGCTTGGCGGTACCGTAATCGGTACCGTCTTCAGCAATCATTCTTGCAGCAGCAGCGGCAATTTCAGTGCGCAGTATTTCTGCTGGGGAGTATGAGGTAATGGTCATGGCAGGCGTAATAATGCCACTGGTCGGGTAAAATTACAGCATTCCAATCTGAAACAAGATCCATGCATATCCATATTCTCGGCATTTGCGGTACTTTTATGGGCGGCCTTGCGTTGCTTGCCAAAGAAGCCGGGCACAAAGTGACAGGTTGCGACGCCAACGTATACCCGCCGATGAGCGCCCAACTTGAAGCGCAAGGCATCCCGTTAATTCAGGGCTTCGGTTCTGAGCAGATCGACTTGAATCCTGATTTATTCGTGATCGGCAATGTTGTCTCGCGCGGTAATCCGTTGATGGAGGAGATTCTCAATCGCAGTTTGCCCTATACCTCTGGGCCACAATGGATAGGTGAGCATATATTGCAGGATAAGTGGGTACTTGCGGTCGCGGGAACCCACGGGAAAACGACCACCTCTGCCATGCTTGCTTGGGTCTTGGAAGACGCTGGCTATGCGCCGGGATTTTTGATTGGCGGTGTGCCGATGAATTTTGGCATCTCTGCGCGATTGTCTGGCAAGGATCAGACGTCCGATTTTTTTGTGATTGAAGCGGATGAATATGACACTGCGTTTTTCGACAAACGCAGTAAATTTGTGCACTACCACGCCAAGACTGCGATTCTCAATAATCTTGAATATGACCATGCCGATATTTTTCCTGATCTGAACGCCATTGAGATTCAGTTTCACCATTTAGTTCGCACCATTCCGGGTGTGGGGCGTTTGATTATCAACGGCCATGAAGCTTCTTTGCAGCGTGTTATTGAGCGTGGTTGCTGGAGCGAAAAAGAGTGGTTTGACAGTACCGATACCGATAGCCCGGACTGGGTAATGAAAGAACACGACGATGGTAGTTTCGATGTGTTTTTTCAAAAGAAAATGCAAGGCACTGTACATTGGATGCTCACTGGTGAGCATAACCGGCTTAATGCGCTGGCTGCGATTGCAGCGGCGCGCCATGTCGGTGTGTTGCCAAGCCAGGCGATCGCATCACTAGCTAAATTTGAAAATGTCAAACGGCGGATGGAAGTACGCGGGGTGGTCAACAACATTCGTGTGTATGACGATTTTGCACATCACCCCACGGCGATTGCAACAACCGTCGCAGGTTTGCGCAAAAAAGTGGATGGCGCGCGCATTCTGGCCGTACTGGAACCACGTTCGAACACGATGAAATTGGGCGCCATGAAGCAAGCGTTACCTGGTAGTTTATGTGACGCCGATGTGGTATTTGGTTTTGGCGCTACCACCGGAAAAGACGCTTTGGGCTGGAGCCTGGCAGAGGCGTTGGCCCCCCTGGGTCCCAAAGCGCAGACTTTTGACGATATCGCTTTTTTAGTACAAGCCATTGTCAAAGCGGCGATGCCGGGCGATCAGATTCTGGTGATGAGTAATGGTAGTTTCGGTGGCGTGCATCAAAAAATTTTGGATGCACTGGCACAATGATCCTGTATCTACATGGTTTTCGTTCTTCGCCCCAGTCCTTTAAAGCACGCCTGATCGTCGAGCGCATGCATGCCTTGGGGCAGGATGCCCGCATCCTTTGTCCGCAATTACCGTCCTCGCCTGCGGCAGCAGTTGCATTGGCGCGGCAATTGGTCCAAGACATACCGTCCGAAACCTTGACGGTCATCGGCTCATCGCTCGGCGGTTTTTATGCCACCTGGCTGGCTGAACACCTCGGCTGCCGCGCCGTCTTGCTCAATCCCGCCGTCAAGCCGCAATACGACCTGGAACAGCAGGTGGGCGTGACTAGCGCTTACCATTCGGATGAGCCGTTTGAATTCCGGCAGGAATATATCGCCGAGCTGGAGGTATTGGCAGTTCCTGCAATCACTCGCCCGGAGCGTTATTTTTTATTGGCGGCGACCGGTGACGAAGTGCTCAATTGGCACGACATGGTGAGGCATTATCCGCATGCGCGCCAGACCGTGATCGCTGGCAGCGACCACGGTCTGGCAGATTTTAGCGAATACATGGAAGAAGTCATGGAATTTTGCGGCATTGCCGCGCCGGAACCGGCATGAAGGCACGCTGGTTTTCCCATGTGAATGGCGTGCTGCATGGTGGGATGAACGGTGCAGAGAATGATGTAAAAAATGACGAGAAAAACGGAGAAAGAAGCTGTACAGGGAATGCCACAACGGCGGTACCCGAAATGCGCCGCTGGCTCACCGACACTGCCTCGCTGACGGCCAAACTGATAGCACGCTCGGCCCATTTCCGCGTGCAGCGTTTGCACCAGCGCCAAAATTTGTGCCTGGTTGACGAGTGTGCAGCGTTACAACTGGCGCGGCCCGTGCGCGTATGGGAGCGTGAAGTGCTGCTGCATTGCGATCAGCGTCCGGTCGTGTTTGCGCACACAGTCGTACCCTTGCAGGCAAGTGCAAGTGACTGGCCTTTATTCGGACGGCTCGGGGAGCGCTCGCTCGGCACGACCCTGTTTGGCGATCCGCTGGTGTCGCGCGGGCCGCTGCAATATGCACGCTTGAGCCAGAATCATCCGCTACACCGGCGCGTAAGCGCTGCGCTTGGTGAGTGGGAGTGTGAGAAATTGTTTGCCCGGCGCTGCCTGTATCGTCGCAAGAATGGGTTGCTGCTGCTGACGGAGGTTTTTTTGCCTTCGGTGTTGGAGTTGGATTGAACACTGGTGCAATGCATTGCACCGAATGCGGACGTACCTAGGGGATGCTTTCCATTCTGCTGATGCCACCATACGGCGCAATAGATGAAGCGCATTGCGTCCTACAATTGAGACTTACGCGTTGAAAACGCTGCACTGAAGTGAAAACTTCACTGCCTTAAAAATATTGATAAGTAACCAAAAAGCAAACCAATGAATTTATTTTTTGAAGAGTCCGGCGATTTTAAAGTCGGAGCTGTGTTGTCCCAGGCGGGTGAGGCATACCAAGTTGAAATGCCAAGCGGCAAGCGCACTAAGGTCAAAGTCAAGGACGTCTTGCTGCAATACAGCACGCCTTCGCCGGAGCAGATGCTGGCCGAGGCGCAAAAAATTGCGCTTGATCTTGACCTGGATTTTTTGTGGGAAGTCGCCGGGCACGAGGAGTTTACATTTTCCGATCTTGGCGCCGAATATTTCGGCCACGCGCCGCTGCCGCATGAAGCGGCCGGACTGATCCTGAAGCTGCATGCCGCGCCGATTTATTTTTATAAAAAAGGCCGTGGTACTTACAAAGCCGCACCGGAAGCCTCGCTCAAGGCTGCGCTGGCTGGTGTGGAAAAGAAGAAGCAGCAGGCGTTGATTCAGGCACAGTATGTCGAAGAGCTGAAAGCCAATCGCTTGCCCGAGGGTTTGAGAACGCTGGCGCTGCAACTGCTTTTCAAACCCGATAAAAACAGCATCGAATACAAGGCGCTTGATACTGCCTGCAACGATTTGCACACCACGGCGCCGCGCCTGATGTTGGCGACCGGTGGCGTCGCTTCTGCCAAAGAGCTGCATTTATCCAAATTCTTGTTCGAGAATTTCCCCAAAGGCACCGGCTTTCCTGTGATCAATGTGCCGCCGCCGACCACTGGTTTGCCGACCGCGAATGTGCAGGCTTTTTCCATCGACGACGTGACCACGACCGAGATCGATGATGCTTTTTCCTTGGTGCAGTTGGACGATGGCAAATGGCGGATCGGCATTCATATTGCTGCCCCGGCATTAGGCATTAAGCCCGAAGATGCGATTGATGCCATTGCACGTCAGCGCATGTCCACCGTGTATATGCCGGGCGACAAAATCACCATGCTGCCCGATGAGCTGGTGGGTGCTTATACGTTGGGCGCGGGTCAGACCCGTCCAGCGCTGTCGTTGTACGCCACGCTCGATCCGAGCGACTGGTCAGTGGTGGAAACGCAAACCCGCGCTGAACTGGTGCCGATGGCCAGCAATTTGCGGCATAACGATCTGGATGTTTTGGTGACGGAAGAAAATCTCGCCAATGACGCTGGCGATTATCCGCACAAGGCCGACATTGCGGTGTTGTGGCAATGGATTCAGGTATTGGAAAAAGGCCGCATGGCCAAGCGCGAAGGTTTCGGCTTAAAGCCGGAACAAAACAACCGCGTCGATTTTAATTTTTATGTGGAAAACGATGTAGTCAGCGTCGTGCGCCGCAAGCGCGGTGCACCACTCGATAAGATCGTGGCCGAGTTGATGATTTTTGCCAATAGTACGTGGGGAAAGTTATTGCACGATTATGGCGTGCCTGGCATTTATCGCGCGCAGGGCGGTGGTAATGGCAACGGCTGGGCGGCCAAAATGCAGGTGCGCATGGTCACCCACGCGGCGCCGCATCAGGGGCTGGGCGTGGATCAATACGCATGGAGTACTTCGCCGCTGCGGCGCTACACCGATCTGGTTAATCAATGGCAAATTCTTGCTTGCATCGAACATGGGGTGACTGCACCGTTGGTCGCGCCGTTCAAACCAAGAGACGCTAATCTGTTCGCCATCATTTCTGCTTTTGATGCGGCTTACGCTGCTTATGCGGATTTCCAGAATGGAATGGAGCGTTACTGGTGTCTGCGTTGGTTGACGCAAGAAAATGCACGACAGGTCGATGCGGTCGTATTGAAAGACGAGGTGTTGCGTTTGGTGGATCTGCCTTTGGTAATCAAGCTACCCGGCATGCCTCAGGTAGCGCGCGGCGCGCAAGTTAAACTCGATTTATTGCGTTGGGATGAGATCGATCTGAGTATCGAAGCGCGGTTGCTGGAAATTCCGATCTCTCTTTCTAGCGAGTCATTGGATGAAATAGGTGAAGACGACGATGAGGGTGACGCAGAGCAAGGTGCAGCGCAAGAATTAGCGCAGGATGCGGCGCCTAAGGGGGTACTGGGCCTGGTGCCAGACCCAGCACAAAACCAAGAAAGTGTCCCATTGGAGAGGGCCAGCTTGCTCGAAGTCGAGGCATTAGTGATTCTTCCATCCTATACCGAACTTCTTACCGAATGACGGGCAGCACGATTTATCGGCGGACCTGTATAGAAATATCGGAAAATTGGGGGCTTTGCCGTAGAATCCTTGCGTTACGAAATAGTCTTCTATTCTGCCATTGAAAAAACTTCTAAAAAATACGACGCTCAGTATTGCTGTTGCCATTTCGGTGTTGGCGCATGCGGCAATATTGTTCCTCCGTTTTACCGTCCCCGAGGCATTTAATATCAAGCCATCTGATGCTGGGCTGGAAATTATTCTGGTCAACGCCAAACACGATAAAAAACCCCTCAAGGCCGATGCGCTTGCCCAGGCAAATCTGGACGGCGGCGGCAATGCCGATTCAGGACGGGCTAAATCGCCGCTTCCTGATATGCGTGAATTTGCCGATGGAGACAGCCTTAAAGCGCTGAAGCACAAGAGTGAAGCCCTGGAAGATATCCAGAAGAGAGCCCTGGATCAATTGCGCAAATCCACTCCTTTTAAGACGAACGCAGTGACCAAGCAGAGTACGACGGAGAGTGTGCCCACGCCGGAGGGAACGGATACAGAGGACAGTACTAAAGCAATTGCCAGAACGACTGCTGAGATCTTGCAGATGATCGAGGATCAGAATAAACGTCCGCGCAAAACGTTCATTTCCCCCAGCACGCGTGAAGTGGGTTATGCGATGTATTACAAAAACCTGGAAAAACGGGTGGAAGATATCGGCACCTTGAATTTTCCCCAGCAAAATGGGAAAAAATTATATGGGGAAATGATGGTCTCCATTTCCATTTTTCAAGATGGCAGCCTTTACAAAAAAGAGGGCGTTGCCATAGAACGTAGTTCCGGGAATCCCGCTTTGGATCGTGCTGCTGTCAATATTGTGAAGCGCTCCGCCCCATTTGGACCGTTTCCTGCCAAGGAGCGTTCTGTCGATAAAGATGATGTATGGGTATTCGTAATCCATTTTAATTTTACGCGTGAAAATAAAATGGAAGCAGATTTGCGGGGGAGAACAAACTAATGGGTCTCTCTATTCATTGTAGGGAATATTCCAAACTTGACTTTGCTACGCGTAGCCAATTAATAGGGCTGTCGACATGAAAGCGCCTGATCGCTATGCTGTGATAGGCAACCCGATAACACATAGTAAATCGCCTGAGATACATGCCTATTTCGCCGCGCAACTCAAACAGGATTTGATTTACGAACCTTTGCTCGCACCGTTGAATGGATTTGTTGCAAGCGTGCGCGATTTCATTGCTCAAGGAGGCAAAGGCATGAACGTGACTGTACCGTTCAAGCTTGAGGCATATGCCCTGGCCAGTAAGTGCACTGCACGGGCGCGGGCGGCAGGTGCAGTTAACACGCTTAGTTTCGACGGTGATGCAATTTTGGCGGATAACACCGATGGCATTGGCTTGATTACTGACATCATGGCGAATGCCGGTGTTGCTATCAATGGGAAAAGAATCTTGTTGCTCGGTGCCGGCGGTGCAGCGCGCGGAGTGATTTTGCCTTTGTTGGAGCAGCAACCATCGCAGCTTGTTATTGCGAACCGCACGAGTACGAAGGCTGATCAGCTGGTGAATCAATTTGACACGGAGGGAGCGGTAGTGGCTCGCGATTTTGGAGGGCTGGATGTGGAAGGGACATTCGATATCGTCATTAATTCAACGTCGGCTAGCATGGCGGCCGAGTTACCGCCAATTCCGGCATCGATGTTTACAAAAGAGACACTTGCGTATGACATGATGTATGGCAGGGAACCTACCGTCTTTATGCGTTTTTCTGCGCAGCATGGTGCGCAGGTACGCGATGGTCTGGGCATGTTGATTGAGCAAGCCGCCGAGGCTTTTTTTATTTGGCGTGGCATCCGGCCAAATACTGCCGCAGTATTTGGCGAGCTGCGTAGTAAGCTGGTTGTGACTACGTCATGAAACCATTGCGCAAGCTGCTGCTTTGGATCGTACTGATACCCCTCCTTGCGGTGTTGCTGATGCAGCTGTATTTTTTTATTCAAATAGGGTGGTGGGTGAATCACAATCCGCAATCGACGAGTTTTATGCGCCAGCAACTGAGCGTGTTGCGAGAAAAAAATCCCAACGCGAAACTGCAGCATGCATGGGTACCGTACAATCGTATTTCCACTTATTTGAAGCGGGCCATTATCGCTTCCGAAGATGCTAATTTCTCTGAGCATGAAGGCGTGGATTGGGAGGCCTTGCAAAAAGCCTATGAGAAAAATACCAAAAAGGGAAAAGTGGTCAGGGGCGGTTCTACCATTACACAGCAATTGGCTAAAAATTTATTTCTGTCCGGTGATCGTAGCTATGTGCGTAAGGGGCAAGAATTCATTATTACTTTTATGCTCGAATTTTGGATGGACAAAGAACGCATTTTTGAGATCTATCTGAACGTGGTCGAGTTTGGCAGCGGGGTTTTTGGGGCTGAAGCTGCGGCACAACATTATTATGGAATGAGTGCCGCTAATCTGGGTGCCAGTCAGGCTGCTCGTTTGGCTGTGATGTTACCCAAGCCACGTTTTTATGACAAACACCAAGGATCAACTTACTTGGGACATCGTACAGAATTAATTTTGCATCGTATGGAATCTGCGGAGTTGCCTTGAACCCAGATTTCTCCTTAAACAGTTTTTTTCTGTCAAAGCCGCATGCTTGCTTACGCTGGAGAAAAAATGAAAATTGCGATTGACGTGAGAGTGCCTACGAACCCAATCGCACATCTGGCGCATCGCCTGGCAGTGCGCCAGAGGCACACTTGGACTCGTGTCCTAATGGAAAATCCGGGTTGAATTTTTTACCTATTGATTGGGAGAATTAATCATGATGAACCGTCGAAAGCAGGCAGGATTGAGCTTGTTGTGGGTCGCCGTTTTTATGGCTTTGTTCAGTTTTGCCGCGATGGCGGCGCTTTTTGCCATGCGCTATGACCGCAATTTATTTGTTGAGGCGTGGTCTGGTCTGATACGTGCATCCGGTAGTGCGGACACTATAAAAAAATCACAGCAGGCGATTGAGACGGTTACTAAAGGCGAGTCTTCTGCTTTACGAAAGTGTACTGTCGATGGCAAAGTAATGTATTCCAATGTCGAATGTGACGGAAAGAATAGCACAACAAAAACTGTGCGGGTGAGAGACAGCCAAGGGTTCGATGCCCCCCAACCTCCACCACCTCCCAAGGAGGATAGTGCTCCTAATATGCAAGATAAATTGATAGAAAAAACCACCAAGATGTAATTTTATGGGTATGGAAAACGGGTATTTTGTTGCCGGTTCTCGGCATACTAAAATAATGCGTTCCTTGTTGTGGCTATTTTAGGGCTATTTACGACACGCCAATGAAAGAGACCTCTGCACAACCGTAGCCATGAAAGTACACTTGCGCTATTTTGATGCCGATGCGTTTTTTATTGGGCCCGTCGTAGTGATCGTTTCGCCTTCGTGCGAAAAAAATCCAAATGCCATCCTGAAAGATTAGATGATCAACGTATTCGTATTGCAAAACGGACGGCTTAATCAGGTACCCATTGAAAGTCGGAACGACCTTGAAAAAGTCGGCCCGGTATGGGTCGATCTGACCGACCCGAACGATGACGAGCGCGCTTGGGTAAAGGCGATTTACGGTGTTACGCTTCCAGGCGAAGATGAGGTCAAGGATATCGAGGCATCCGCACGTTATTATGAGGCGGAAAGCGGCGACCTTCACTTGCGTACCGATTTTTTGCTGGAGGAAGACGACGGCCCGTCACGCATTGTTACCGTAGCCTTTATCCTCGCAAAAAACATGCTGTTCTCGGTCCATACCGATGATCTTCCCGTGTTTCGGTTGGTGCGGATGCGCGCGCGCTCCCGCCCAGGCTCGATTACTGATCATATGGACGTGTTGCTTGATTTGTATGCGACCGATGCCGAGTATTCTGCCGATGCGCTAGAGGGGATTTATCAGCAGCTTGAAGAAGTCAGTCGGCGTGTTTTGCAAAAAGAATTTACTGACCAAGATGCGGCTGCTGTACTCAATGCGATTGCGCAGGAAGAGGATTTAAATGGACGTATTCGGCGCAACATGATGGATACACGTCGCGCCGTGAGTTTTTTAATGCGCGGTCGTTTGTTAAGCGCAGAACAATTCGAGGAAGCGCGCCAGATTTTGCGTGACATCGAATCGCTGGATGGGCATACGTCTTTTCTGTTCGATAAAATCAACTTCTTGATGGATGCAACAGTCGGTTTTATTAATATTAACCAGAATAAAATCATCAAGATATTTTCAGTGGCCAGTGTAGCGTTCTTGCCCCCCACGCTCATTGCCAGTATTTATGGAATGAATTTTAAAGGGTGGTTCCCTGAGTTGGAGTGGACCTGGGGTTATCCGTATGCCTGGGTATTAATGATGGTATCGGCTGTGACCCCGTTTTGGTATTTCCGGCGTCGTGGCTGGTTGAAGTGAGGGCGTTTGACAAAATGGTATGCCGGATTGGCAGCGGTATTCCACATCGGTAGAATATTGCGTGTTTGCCGTCAATCTGCGCAACGTCATGGTGAGGCACGGCATGCCGTGCCTCACCAACGCCCGTGCGTCAACCAAGAATAACAATTTTGCCGCGCTCTGCGTAACATCAGTTATTAAGCGAGAGAAGCGGTCAATTTCCGATTTTTGGACAATACGATTCAACGATTCATCTTTGCGAACACTTCCGTTGCTGCGGCAATGGTGGCAGCGATGATTTTGTCGTCATGTTGAGCTGAAACAAAACCTGCTTCAAATGCAGCAGGCGCGAAATACACCCCCAGGTCCAGCATCGCGTGAAAAAAAGTGTTGAACAGGGTTTTGTCGCACGCCATCATTTCTGCATACGATGTTGGAATAATTTTTCCAAAATATAAACCAAACATCCCGCCAATTGCATCGGCACAAAATGCTATGTCTGCAGTTTTAGCTGCAGCCGATAAGCCTAGCGCCAGTTTCGTCGTTTGTGCGCCCAGCGTTTCATAAAATCCTGGAACCTGAATCAGTTTAAGCGTACTCATTCCTGCCGCAACCGCGACGGGATTGCCGGATAAAGTGCCCGCTTGATAGACCGCTCCCAGCGGAGCAAGATGTTGCATCAGGTCGGCCCGCCCCCCAAACGCGGCGACGGGTAAACCGCCGCCGATAATTTTGCCCAGTGCGGTGATATCAGGCGTAATGCCATATAGTGCTTGCGCACCTCCTAGCGCGACCCGGAAACCCGACATGACCTCATCAAAAATGAGGACGGTGCCGTATTGCGTGCACAAGCGGCGCATGGTGTGCAAAAATTCTGGCGTTGCTTTAATCAGATTCATGTTGCCTGCAACCGGTTCGACAATGACGCAAGCGATTTGGCCGCCCATTTCTTCGAAGGCGTCTTCCAGTTGTTGAGGGTTGTTATAGTCAAGGACCACGGTGTGCTTGACGAAATCTTCCGGTACTCCGGCGGAGGTGGGATTGCCGAAGGTCAGCAGGCCACTCCCTGCTTTCACTAAAAGGGAATCTGCATGGCCGTGATAACAACCTTCGAATTTGATGATTTTGTCACGCCCGGTAGCGCCGCGTGCTAACCGTAGCGCACTCATCGTCGCCTCGGTTCCGCTGGAGACTAAACGCACTTGTTGTATTGACGGGACCAAGCGGCAAATTTCTTCTGCCATCTCGATTTCGCCTTCCGTGGGAGCCCCAAAACTCAGGCCGCGTGCGGCCGCTTCCTGCACCGCCTTGACGACGCTTGGGTGCGCATGACCCACAATCGCCGGTCCCCAGGAGCCGATATAGTCAATGTAGCGCTTCCCATCAGCATCCCAAAAATAAGCGCCTTCAGCACGGGTAATGAAGCGTGGAGATCCGCCGACGGAACGAAAAGCGCGCACGGGCGAGTTGACCCCGCCTGGTGTCGTCAGTTGAGCGCGGGCAAATAAAGAATCGTTTAGGGATGTCGTACTGGAAGCCATAGAGTTTTATGCGAGAGGATGGTTGAAAATGGAGTGGCACTTGGTGACGCATCAATGTGGTGTGTCTGGTTCTCGTGCCCAGAAATAATGATCCGGCACTAATTTCCCCATGCCGAAACGTTGCGCGTGCGTTAATGCTGCGTGTGTAAATTCCTGCGCTTCAAGTACCGCTTCAGGAACATCAATGCGATTAGCCAGCATGGCAGTGATGGCTGCCGCCAAGGTCGAACCGGCACCGACAAATGCGCCTGGCAAGCGCGGCCAGAAATCCTCTCGGACAACACCTGAGGCATCGAAAAGGGTATTCGCCACATTATGCACGGCACTGGCTGTTCCAGTGACGAGGACATACTCACAGCCTGAATTAATGAGATGCATGACGTCTGACAATAGTGAGTCTTGGGACGAAGGGTCGCGCCATGTTTCTGCCAGCAATGTCAGATCGACCGAAGAAATCAATAGCAACGTAGTCTGCGGAATGAGTAAATCGCACATCGCATTTGCAATGTCTTCATCATCCATTCCTTGAAGCGGCATTCCAGAAATAAATGGATCCAAAACTAAAGGGATCTCGGGATAGTCCGATACGATCTCTGCGATCGTTGACACATTATCGATGCTACCGAGAACCCCGATTTTAAATGCTGCCACAGGCATGTCTTCGAGCACTAGCCGCGCTTGATCGGACAACCAATCGGGATCGATAAATTGCAATTCCTCGATTCGAGTCGTGTCGCCCATCAAAATTCCGGTGATGACAGACAAGCCGTGACAGCCCATCGCCGCAAACGACGAGATATCAGCTTGAATTCCACCCGCACCGACAGGATCTGAGACGCCGAAAGTTAATATTAGAGGAGAAATTTGGTTTTGCACGGCGGGTAGATTAAGATGTCTAACTTCTTATTTTACTTGATCGAAGGATAGTCAAACGTGAGCGACAAAGTAGCGAAAGATGTGACGGGTGTAATTACGACTGCAGCAGCCAATGCCGGATTGAAAACGTGGATGTGCTTAATTTGTGGCTGGATATATGACGAGAGAGCGGGTTTGCCCGATGAGGGCGTTGTCCCCGGCACGCGATGGGAGGATGTGCCGATGAATTGGACATGCCCGGAATGCGGTGCAAGGAAAGAAGATTTCGAAATGGTCGCTTTTTGAGCGTTTTTTTTAAATTTTTTGATTTACAAGCGCATTCTTAGGGTATCTTTACAAAAAGAATCATGCTCAAAGGAAATTGATTCTTTATTGCGATGCACAATAAATAGCTTTTTGCTGACATCGAGCAAAATTTATGGTTGGTTGATTGAGATCACGTTATGACTACATCGTTGGAAAACGGCAGTTTGAAGATAATGGTGATAGACGACAGTAGCACCATTCGTCGCTCTGCCGAAATTTTTTTGGGACAAGCTGGTTATCAGGTTGTTCTTGCAGATGACGGCTTTGATGCGCTCTCGAAAATCAATGACCACCATCCCGCATTGATTTTTTGCGATATTCTCATGCCCAGATTAGATGGCTACCAGACATGTGCGCTCATAAAAAAAAGTGCCAAATTTCATGCCACGCCCGTGATCATGTTGTCGTCCAAAGACGGCCTCTTTGATCGTGCGCGTGGCGCAATGGTAGGTTCAGATGAATATCTGACGAAACCTTTTACCAAAGACAGTTTGCTCAAAACGGTACGTGAGCATACTGCCCAAGTGCAATCGAAGTAACTCTTGAAGCAAGGATCTTAAAGATGGCTATACAGAAAATACTTATCGTCGATGATTCGCCAACAGAGCGTTACTATCTGACCGATATTCTCATTAAAAATGGATTTTCCGTCTCTACAGCTGAAAACGGCGAGGATGCTCTGCTGAAAATAAAGGCAGATAAGCCGCAGTTAATTTTGATGGATGTCGTTATGCCTGGCAAAAATGGATTTCAAATAACGCGCGCCATCTCGAAGGATCCCGACACCCAAGATGTCCCCGTGATTATTTGCACCAGCAAAAATCAGGAGACTGATCGGATCTGGGGTTTGCGTCAGGGCGCTTGCGATTATTTGATTAAGCCTATCAATGCAGAAGAATTGTTGTCCAAAATCGCTTCGCTGGGATAACGACAGTCCATGACTCAACCCATTTCCGATACTCCATCGACTAGTTATGCCCGCAAGCCTGATCGTGCGGCCCGGCGGAGCCGCCTTCGCGAATTTCAGTCGCAACTATTAGAGCGCATGCAAATAGCGCGCAGTGGGACGGATGTGCGCGTCAATCAACTGGGAGTAATGGTCGGCCAGACGCGTTGTTTACTTGATCTGCAACAGGTAAGCGAAATCATGTCGGTCGGTGCGGTTACGAAAGTTCCTTTGACGCATGATTGGTATCTTGGATTGTCGAATGTTCGTGGAAACCTGATCGGCGTGATTGATTTTGCCCGCTTTCAGGGAATGCCGCCATCTCCAATGGAACAGGAAAGCCGCATTGTGGTTTTTTCTCCTACCCTTTCATTCAATTGTGGATTGTTGGTGTCGCGCGTTTTGGGATTGCGAAATTTGACGGATATGGTAGTTCAAGATGGGGATTCGCAAGGCACTATGCCTTGGTCTGGACAGCGCTATCGTGATGAAGAGTCCGAGATGTGGACTCAACTTGATCTTTCCTTAATCGTACAGGATCCCCGATTTTTACATATCGGTTTATGATCTTTCCGCCTTGGCCCCAATGTCATGGCGTGCATAGAATTATTGGCAATTAGGAGACTTAGCATGGCTTTCAATTTACCGTTCTTATCTAAAGGCAGGGATGAGCAGATTGTCGAAGAGAATTTGACGATGACCGCGCTTGATTCTGGAATGCCTGACGACCAGTTTGATACGGTGATTCCAGTTGGTGATAAATCGGATTCCCAGAAGGGGGCTCGTTCTGCTACGGAGGCCCCAAAGCAGCGGGTACGCTCTAGTTTAGAAGTGATGCGCGATGCGGCTCCGATTGGTTTCCTCGACCAAAGTAGTAGCGCCATGAAGCTACCGCTGATTGGCGATTGGCCCTTACAAAAACAAATTCGATTTATTGGGGTTGTGCTGGGTATTTCGTTGTTTTTGACGGTTATGTTTGTGGTATTGAATGCGAGAAATAATGCGCAAAGCTCGAATAAGACACAGATTGCCAGTGATGCATTGATGCACTCCCAGCGTATCGGTAAAGCAGCGCCGAATGCGATTGCAGCTAAGCAGGAAGCGTTCGCACAATTGGACGATAGCCGAAGAGAATTTAATAAGGATTTGAACCTTCTTATAGTCGGCGGAAACTATCAAGGCCATGAAATCGAAAAGCCGAACAAGGCTATGGAGGCGCTTCTTTTGCAGACCCAGGCTGCCTGGATATCTACTGATAAAGCCGCCAGGGATATTTTTGGTTTTAATAAAGAGCTCGTTGGTTTTGGTCAGACTTTGAAGAAAATGAATGACCTGACGCCAAAGCTGCAGGATTTGAGCGAGAAAATTGCTAATGCTAAATCGCAGGGCGGTGCTTCGACAGATGAAATCTCTGCGGCCAGCCGACTCGTAATGTTGACGCAACGTTTGGCACGTAGTGCGAATGAATTTATGTTGAAAGATAGCGTCGATCCTGCAACGTCGTTTTTGTTGGGAAAGGACACCACAACTTTTCAAGACATAGTAGACGGTTTTCTGAAGGGCAGCGATTTGTTTCATTTGACCGCTACCAAGGATAGAGAAACGATCGATAAATTAACCGAGTTAAAAAAAGAGTTTACGCAATACCATGATGCGGTTGATTCGATTCTCGGCAGCTTGCAAAATTTTATTGCGGCTAAAGAAGCGGAACAAACTATCTTTAATAAGAATGAAGCATTGAAGCAAAATTTATCGACATTGCAAAAAGCTTATCGGATAGACCAAGATTCCCTCGGATTGACTTTCTGGATGATGATTTTCAGCGCACTTTTCTCCTTGCTTTCGGCTGCGGTAATTGCCGTGGTGTTGTTGCAAGATAGCCGTCACAGGACTCAAGATGCCGACACTCGCAGCCAGGAAGCGGATGCCCAAAGGCGACAGGCTCAAAAGCAGGAAGAGGAAGCGAATAATACGAATGAACAAAATCAGGCTGCTATTTTGCGATTGATGAATGAGTTGCAAGAGGTGGCCGATGGCGATTTGACAGTTCAGGCGACGGTGTCGGAAGACATTACCGGCGCTATTGCAGACTCGGTTAATTACACCGTCGAAGAGCTGCGTGGACTGGTGGGACGGGTAACCAATACTGCAGAGCAGGTTACATCGGCATCGAATCAGGCGCAAAATATTTCCACCGAATTGCTCTCTGCGTCACAACAGCAGTCGCGTGAAATTCAAGACGCAAGTGAAGCTGTTTTGAAAATGGCTGAAGAAATTACTGACGTGTCAAAATCGGCTAACGAATCCGCTGAGGTGGCTCGTCAGTCGGTTGCTGCTGCTGAGCAGGGTGCGACTGCGGTGGAAAATGCGATCAAGGGTATGAATGAAATTCGGGAGCAAATTCAGGAAACATCTAAACGGATTAAGCGCCTCGGTGAATCTTCACAAGAGATTGGCGAAATTACCGAGCTGATTTCAGACATTACTGAACAGACCAACGTGCTGGCGCTTAACGCGGCGATTCAAGCTGCGTCGGCGGGTGAAGCAGGTCGTGGTTTCTCGGTGGTTGCGGAAGAGGTTCAGCGTTTGGCGGAACGTTCCGGCGAAGCGACAAAACAAATTGGTGCGTTGGTGCGAACCATTCAGACGGATACCCATGATGCGGTAGCTGCTATGGAAAAATCAACACAGGGGGTGGTTGAGGGAGCAAAACTGTCCGATGCGGCCGGTGCTGCTTTGGCGGACATTAGTCGCGTTTCTAATCGGTTGGCGGAGCTGATTCAAGGGATTTCTTTTTCGACAGAGCAACAAGCTACATCGGCCAACGGTGTGGCGTATAACATTCAGCATATCTTGGCGATGACAGAGCAGACCAAGGAGGGAACCCAGCAGACAGCGCATTCGATTCATGAACTGTCTATGCTTGCTGAAGAACTTAAAAATTCAGTGTCCCGTTTCCGCGTCGTGGCATGATAGAAATGCCTGTAAATCGGATGGGTGGCCTAGCGTAAAATTTTGGAGAAACATCAGTTTTGCGATGATTAGTAAGTCTGATTCTGTGTTCTCCCCAATGTTGTGTTACCTATCATCGAGGCTCTTGCTTGGAGCCCATTAGTGATGCGTTGCGATAAATCCATCTTCGATTCGTCGCTTTTTGAACTCCGAGGCACTCATGACCACCAAATTACCTGAACCGCGCAAAAATGATTTCGATACAGGCCCTTTATCGTGGGTTATCGGTGAAATCCGCGAAGCACTTTCCCGGTCAAAAACGGCGTTATTTGACGCTGTTTCTCAAGACGCTGAGTCCCAATCGACTTTGCTCCGGCATGCCAAGACCTATCTACATCAGGCGCACGGCGCTTTAGAAATCGTCGATGTGGATGGCGTGGCTATCATGACTGAAACCGTGGAGGATTTGCTAGATCGGATTGAGGGCGGCAAGCTCCCATTGACTGAAAAAGAGGCGCTAGCTATTGAACGCAGCTATCAGGCGGTGATCGAGTATCTGGAAGAATTGCTGACAGGGACTGCGCCTCAGCCCGTTCGCTTATTTCCTTATTACAAGACATTGCTAGAAGTACGTGGTGCGGAAAGAATCCACCCCGCAGATTTATTTTTTCCCAATTTGGCGATTAGGCCGCAATTGCCTCCACCGGCCCCCTCTACGCCAAATGGCCCCGCAGTGGAGCGTGCTGATTATGCCGGCTTGCGGAAACACTTTGAGAAATCGTTGTTAATGTTCTTAAAGAGTGTTGATCCCGTGACGGATCGTGAACATACCAAAGTGATGAAAGAAATTATCGCTGAGCTTGAACGTCGTCAAACAAATTCCCATTCACAGGCTTTTTGGTGGGTGATGCATGGTTTTGCAGAATCGGTATCTTTGGGCCAAATTAAGAGCGAGTTGTACGTCAAGCAGTTGTTTGGTCGCATTAATCTTCAAATTCGTCGTTTGATTGAAGGCTCGCCCAGCATTTCTGAAAGATTGTTGCGGGATGCCTTGTTTTTCATTGCGCGTGCGGTGAACCCTTCGTTGCGTGCAACACAAATTTTCAGTGTGTATCAGCTCGGTGGATTGGTGCCGGCCGATTACGAGAAAAAGCGGTATGGACAGGTTGATTTTGTAGCCTTGCATGCCGCCAAGGATGCGGTGACGCATGCAAAAAATATTTGGGGCCGGATTGCAGAAGGTGACGGCAATTTAGGGGAGTCCTTCGAACATGAAATGAAAGTATTGACAGAAGCTAGCACGAAATTGAATGCGCCGGCGTTGTCTAAATTTTTGGCGGAACTTAAAGGGATCGCACGTCATGCGGTCAAGGCAACGCCGGGTAGTTCGTTAAGTCTTGAAGTCGCAACGAGTCTGCTATTTGTAGAAAACAGCCTGGAGAATATCAATCGTCTTCCGGACGATTTTCCGGTGCGGGCTAAAGCGTTGACGGATCGTTTGCTGTCGATTGCAGCCGGAGAGCTCGAGCAAGATTCTGTTGAGTGGATGGACGACTTGGCGCGGCAGGGACAACAACGTCAAACCCTCAATGCGCTCGCTGCTGAAATGAAATCAAGCCTTAGAATTATCGAAAAGGCGTTGGACGAATATTTTATCGATCCCTCGAAACACGCCGTGCTGTTGCAAATCGATCCAGTACTGCACCAGATTGGCGGTGTGTTGGCAATGCTGGGTCTGGATGATGCGATGCGTGCCATCTTGCATACCAAAGCCGCTGTGCAGCGATTTGCCAATTCTGGTGATGTTGCAGATAGGGATATTGCCGCTGAACAGAAGGCGTTGCGTGATGTAGCGCAAAATATCGGTGCCTTGGGTTTCTTTGTCGAAATGTTGTCTCAGAGCGTGGAGGTAGCCAAGGGTCGATTTGCATTCGACGATAAGCTAGGGTTTTTTCGTGCGAATCTGATTGAGCGAAATGTGAGTGTGCAAGCGGGGCAAGCGGTAGTCGTGGCATCGTCCCCTTTGCAGAAAGTGGGCGCTCCTCCTGTAGGGGATTCCCTGGCTAGCCCGACCACCTTTTCGACAGTAGAGGAAGAGTTGAGTTTGCACCAACGGCAGTCCGTTGAGTTGGCGGCCTCACTGGTGGCCCATCCCGATAACGAGGCGCTACAGGAACAATTAAAATCCACGCTTAAGCAAGTACGTCGTGACGCAGCCTTATTGGATGATCCCGAGGTCACTGGGCGGGCGCAAGCGGCTATCGATTTGTTGGAAAGTCCCGATTTCCCGGCGTCACAGGACGCGTTGACGAGTATTTACCCCACAGAGGCTGCAGCACCCGTCCCAGTAATTCTGGTTGTGCCCCCGGCTGCGCCGGCGACCGAAGAAGCCATCGACGCGGAGTTGCTCGAAATTTTCATGGCGGAAGCGGAGGAAGTTTTAACCTACGTTCAGCAAACCATTCCCGAGTCGCGCCAAAATTCGAATAATCAAGAACATCTAACCACGCTTCGTCGCTCATTTCATACCTTGAAAGGGAGTGGCCGTATGGTGGGGTTGAACATATTTGCTGAAGCCGCTTCCAGTATTGAGCAAGTAATGAATCTTTGGTTGGCTGAGGCGCGGTCTGGCACTCCCGATCTTTATGCCTTATTGGATAAATCTGCGGAGGAATTAAGCGCTTGGGTGCAGGAATTGAATGCCAACCAAGGATATTCGCAACGGACTGCAACAGCATTGGTAAAAGCAGCGGAACGGGTCAAATCGGGTGAAGCATTTTATTTTGAAGAAATAGTCGAGGCGGTAGTTCCTATCGCTGTTGAAGAGATCCCGGCGCAAGCGGAAGAAGTGCTGCCAGCGGTTGTTCTTGAAGTCGATTCGCCTGCGCTGGAAATTGCGTTGGATGAAGCACCATTTGCTGCCCCTCACATATTGCTCTCCCAAGTTGATGCCGAGCAGCGAGCAGAAGCTGACGCAGGCACGATCGACCCCTTTGCGTTGGAAGAAATGATTCCTGAAATTGAGTTAGTTGAGCTCATCCATCCTGAGGAAGAGGTGCCGTTTTCAGTTGCGTTGGCGGAGGATCCCGTTGCTGAAAGCCAGTCTGAGACTATTGCCGAGGTCATCGAATTTCCGAAGATGTCTGTTTCTGATGTCATGCCATCGGATGACCACGTTAAGCATATCGGCAAGCTTGAGATCAGCGTGCCTTTGTATAATATTTATATTGCGGAAACCGATCAAATAGTACGATTGTTATCGCAGGATTTCGCGGAATGGCGCCACGAAACCTATCGTCACGTCAGCATTCAGTCTGTTAACGCCGCGCACTCCTTGAGCGGTAGTTCGGCGACAGTGGGCTTCACTACTTTGCATGAAGTTGCGCATGCTCTCGAAATGGTGTTGCAGAGCTTAATGCGACAGCCTGTCCTATTGACGGTACAGGATTTCGATATGCTGGATCGGTGTATTGATGGCTTAAAGCAAATGCTGCATACCTTCTCGGTTGGTGAAATGGCTGGCCATCAGACGGAACTTCTGGGCGCATTAGATCGATTGCAAGAAGACTTTGCGCAGCGTCCTCTCATGAATCCCTATGAAGACGTGCCGGTGTTTGTCGAAGACCCACATGAGACGGATGCCGATCTCTATGATGACGTTTCCGCCGACTCTTTTACAAGAGGGGTGCCACGGGAAGACGTGGATGTAACGACGGATCTTACGGATGATGGGGTGCCAGAATTGCGTGCACCTACGCCAGAAGAGATTAGGGAGCTTGATGTTCCTACCACTCACCAAATTGATGAGGCGTCCGTCTTTGAACAAGGGCCTAATTATTCGGCTTCTGTAGACCTGACCCTTAGCGCACCGACCGTTTCCGAGCAGGAAAACTTGGCAATGCCTTTGTATCAAAAGGAACCGCCAGTCATTGCACCGGAAAATCTAGCATTCGTTCAGCCAATAGAACCAGCGGCACTTGAACAAGAGGAGACGCCGCAAAAGGAGGCACCACTACTATTGCCAGAATTCTCTGTGTCCCAGCCGGTCATTGTCAATGTGACGCAGGATGCAGAGGCATCGCAACACGGAGGTCAAGAAGCGGCCGCTGTGGATGCTGCTTCGGTCATTAAAGATGTGCTGGATACGGATTTGTTACCTATCTTTTTGGAAGAAGGACGGGATATGTTGCCTGCGGTGGGGCAAGCCCTGCGAGCATGGCAGCAAAGTCCATCGGATCTCGCCCCTTCACAGATTCTCTTGCGCCTGTTGCACACTGTTAAAGGCAGCGCTCGCATGGCGGGTGCAATGCGCCTGGGGCAGCATACACACGAAATTGAGACCCACGTTGAAAGGATGATGTCCTCTCGGGCAATTTCTTCCGAAGATATTGAGGATTTGCTGGTTCAGCATGATATGAGCCTGGAGTTGTTTGATCGACTGGAAAATCCAGATGCATATGCATCTGAAGAGGTTCCCGAGTCCGAAGAGCAAGGTGCGTTAGTGAGCGCAAGTAATGTCGCGTCAGATGTGCGGACGTCGCCGACCAAGCTTGCCCCGCTCGCGGTAAAAACTCCTGTCACGGCAACGCCGCTGGTACGGGTACGGGCCGATATTCTTGATCGCTTGGTAAATCAAGCCGGTGAAGTGTCGATATCGCGTGCCAAGCTGGAAAATGAAGTAAGTACTTTGCGGCAGTCTCTCACAGAACTGACCGACAACATGAAGCGGCTACGCGGCCAGCTGCGTGAAGTAGAGATTCAGGCAGAAACCCAAATTACTTCACGGATGACACTGAGTAATGATCGCGAATTCGATCCGCTTGAGTTCGATCGTTTTTCGCGCTTGCAAGAACTTACACGCATGATGGCCGAAAGCGTCAATGACGTTGCCTCGGTCCAGGAAACACTGACACGCACCGTGGACGGAACGACCAGCGGGCTGGCTGTGCAAGCACGCTTGACGCGCGATTTGCAACAGGATTTGATGCGGGTGCGCATGGTGCCATTCGCCAGTATTTCGGATCGGTTGTACAGCGTTGCGCGCCAAACCTCCAAAGAGGTCGATAAGCGGGTCAATCTGGATATCCGAGGTACGAGCATCGAAATCGACCGTGGCGTTCTAGAGAAAATGGCTGGGCCATTCGAGCATCTGTTGCGAAACGCCATTGTGCATGGTATCGAGTCGCGCGAGACCCGGCGGGCTAACGGCAAGGAAGAAATTGGCGAGTTACTGGTTGAAATTCGCCAGGAAGGTAATGAGGTGGTTATTCACTTTAAGGACGATGGTCAAGGTCTTGATATTAATCGTATTCGTACCAAGGCAAAGACAATTGGTTTAATCACAGAAGATTCTGACGTAAGCGATGCAGAAGCGGCTGATTTGATTTTTGAGGCGGGTTTCTCTACCGCGTCGGAAGTGACCGAGCTGGCTGGGCGCGGCGTTGGTATGGACGTGGTGCGTTCTGAAGCTGCAGGTTTGGGTGGTCGGGTCGCCATTGCATCTGAAGCCGGAAAGGGTGCTCATTTCACGATTCATTTGCCCCTCACTCTTGCGGTGACCCAGGTCGTTTTGCTCACTACTGGTGGCAGAACCTATGCAATACCGTCGGTCTTGGTTGAGCAGGTACAGCAGTTAAAGAGTATTGCTTTGGCAGCGGCTTATAACGAAGGCGCTGTGGTGTGGCGTGGCGAACGCATCATGCTGCACTATCTCTCCTCACTATTGGGTGAAGCGAGCGCAGCGCCGGTTGCACAACAATATTCACCGGTGGTGATCTTGAGAAATGGTAATGATCGTGTCGCCATTCACGTCGACGCAGTGCTAGGTAATCGAGAGGTGGTCGTCAAAAATATTGGACCGCAATTGGCGCGGATGATTGGCATTGCAGGGGCGACTGTACTGGGGTCGGGCGATATCGTTTTAATTCTGAATCCAGTACCACTTGCTAATCGCCTGGCCCATGAAAACATGCGTGCTCCTCGCATCACGCAGACGGAAACGCCGGAAGGAATGGGTGCCGTTGCTGAGTTGACCTCATCGATACAGAGCATTCCTATGGCACCTCCAGAGGTTCCGGTGGTGGAGCCGGTAGCAGGTTTACGTAAGATGAAAATTGTCATGGTGGTCGACGACTCACTGACAGTGCGGCGGGTGACACAACGTTTCCTTTTGCGCGAGGGATATCAAGTGGTATTGGCGAAAGACGGTGTCGATGCACTGGAACAATTACAGTCCATCACGCCAGATGTCATGTTGGTCGATATTGAAATGCCGCGCATGGATGGATTCGATTTGACCCGCAACGTGCGTGGCGATGAACGTACCAGCCAGACCCCGATTATTATGATTACGTCGCGCACTGCCGATAAACATCGAAACTATGCGATGGAGCTAGGGGTGAATGCTTATTTCGGGAAGCCGTTCCATGAAGCCAATTTGTTGGAGGCGATTGCTGGTTTTGTTAATAAAGGTGTGCCGGCTGTTTGATGGTTGGAATAGTTGAATATTCGAATAGTTGAATATTCGAATATTGAAGCTAGCACTGTTTAAAAACCCGCCTACATCGGCGGGTTTTTTTATGACACCAATCCACGTATTGGACAATTACGGGATTTTTTTTACCACTGAATAACGCGCCATTGTCCGCATGCGCGCAATGTCGTGCGCGATGATAGGTGATGGATAGTGATTGCCTAATTCGATCCCCGCAAGCTGCAGCGCCATTGAAGACGCTAGCCACGGCGCATGAATATCCCGATTGGACAGGCGAGATAGTTGGGGAAGGTAGCGGCGGATAAACTTTCCCTCTGGGTCAAATTTTTCCGATTGGGTAATGGGATTGAAAATACGAAAATACGGTTGTGCATCGCAGCCGGAAGAAGCTGCCCATTGCCAGCCGCCGTTATTCGAGGCCAGATCGAAATCGTTCAAATGCTGGGCAAAATAGCGCTCTCCCCAGCGCCAATCGATACCCAGATCTTTGATCAAAAAGCAGGCAGTCACCATGCGCAGGCGATTGTGCATATATCCGCTTTGCCTGATTTGCCTCATTGCCGCATCGACCAAAGGGTAACCGGTTCGGCCTTCACACCAAGCCTGAAAATAGTCTGATGCCATTGTGCCGGATTCCCAAACGATAGCATCGTAAGCGGGCTTAAACGCTTGATCGACAACCCGTGGGTGGTGGTACAAAATCATGCTGTAAAACTCGCGCCAAATGAGTTCGGACAACCAAGTTGCGGCACCATTTCCCCCCTCACCTACCGATATCGTTTCCATTACCCAACGCACCAAAGTCCGAATAGAAATAGTGCCGAAACGCAGGTGCACCGATAAATAGGATGGTCCTTTAACGGAAGGGAAGTCGCGGGTTAGATCATAGTGAGCCATGCGCGGCAAAAAATCGGCAAATTGGGTCTGGGCACCTGATGCGCCGGGGATAATCTGCAGTGCAGAGAGGTTACCTTCTTTGAATCCCAATTCACCCAGCGTAGGAATTTTTCCTCCGATAGATGGTGGAAAAACCGCTAGCGTTGCACAGAAAGGTTCTATTAAATAAGGCAGTAAATAACTATTATTGCTTTGTGCTTGCAGCGCTTGCAATTTTCTGATCCACGCATTTTTATAGGGCGTGAAAACCGAAAATGGCTTTCCCGATAAAGACAATACTTCCTCTTTTTCAAAGATAAGCTGATCTTTAAAAGTTAGAAACTGTCGGCCTGAGGCAGACACGGATTGGGCGACTGTCGCATCACGGGCGATCGCTTGCGGTTCATAATCATGGTTCGTAAATACCGCGTCAACCTCTAGCGCGGCTGCCAGTGCAGGGATAACGCTGGTGGCAACGCCGTGGCGCACTGCCAGCTGGCCGCCCAGGTCACGTAACTGTGTGTCCAGTTCGACAACGCTGGCGTGGATGAAGGCCACGCGGCGGTCATTGGAGGGTAACGTCGCGAGAATATCAACATCGAAAACAAAGACGCAGTAGACGACTCTGCTGTGTTGCAATGCATGATGTAGAGCGGCATGGTCGTATGCTCGCAGATCGCGCCGAAACCAGACCAGGGACTTATCAAAAAAGTGCATGAGGGAAATGGAATTAAAACTGATAAAATGCTTTTCAGGGCAACGCAAGACCACGAAACGTAGCACGGACGGAAATTCTTCTTAGGACTACTTGTACACCACGGATTATCCTGACACTCTGATCATACTGCCGCCATGACACTTCCCGAGCTTAATTTGGCAAATCATTTTTTGATTGCAATGCCGTCTATGCTTGATCCTGTTTTCGGCGGCACCGTTGTCTACATCTGTGAGCACAATGTGAATGGTGCGCTTGGTGTGGTCATCAATAAACCGACAAATATGACGATGGAAGTGCTCTTTGAACGCATTGAACTGAGTTTGGAAATGGCACCGATCGCGAGCAAGGCTATCATGTTTGGCGGACCGGTGCAGGATGATCGCGGCTTTGTTTTACATGCTCCCTCTGGTACGTATTCTTCCAGTTTGAAAGTGACCGAGGAGCTTGCTTTTACGACCTCCAGGGATGTACTGGAAGAAGTTGCCTCCGGGCTTGGGCCCGAGCGGTTATTGGTGAGTGTAGGGTATTCAGGTTGGAGTCCAGGTCAATTGGAAAGCGAGATTGCGCGCAACGGTTGGTTGACGGTCCTTGCCGACCCCATTGTCATTTTTGATCTGCCCATCGAAGATCGCTATCTGGCAGCGATCAAGTTGCTCGGCATTGATCCGATGATGCTCGCCGCTGAGGCCGGGCATGCCTAGCGGTCAGTCGAGTTGATGGAAACGGTTTTCTCGTTTGATTTCGGCCTCAAACGTATTGGTGTTGCTGTCGGTAATACTTTATTGAAACAAGCCCAGCCTTTAAAGGTCATTGCAGCCGCTACGAACGATGCCAGGTTTGCTGAAATTGCGGTTCTGGTCGACGCATGGAAGCCGGCGCGATGTATCGTTGGGTTACCGTTTCATCCAGATGGCGCGGAACATGCAATGACGGTGCGTTGTCGCCGTTTTGCGAATCAGTTGCACGGACGTTTTGGGGTAGAGATAGTACTGGTAGACGAACGTTATTCTTCTGCCGTTATTATGGCCAAACGCGGTGAGGTGATCGATGCTTTATCCGCCGCTATCATTTTGCAACAATATTTTGATGACATCACCAAACTATAAATTAGATGCCGAGGCGCTGTATCAGGTCTTGTCGCAACAAGTCAAAGCGGGCTTGGCAGAGGCTCAGAACGTTGCCATTATCGGTATTTATTCCGGCGGCGCATGGCTGGCGGAACGACTGGCCATTGAACTTGGGTTGGGGCAGCGTCTCGGCTTTATCGACGTTTCTTTTTACCGTGACGATTATGCGGAAAAAGGTTTGCACGCCGAGGTGAAACCTACTTTCATTCCCTTTGAAGTTGAGGGCGCCACGCTCCTGCTGGTAGATGACGTTCTTTACACCGGACGTACTACACGTGCAGCGATTAACGAATTGTTCGACTATGGGCGCCCCGCGAAAATCATGTTGGCAGCGTTAGTAGATCGAGGTGAGCGCGAGCTGCCTATTGCAGCCGATTTTGTGGCAGGCACGGTTACTTTGGCGGATAAACAATCCCTGGTTTTACATCGTTCAGAAGAGGGAAAATTTTCGCTGACGATTGATGATCCAAACAAGCCGGCGCAGTGACAAAGTCCGCTGCAACCTTAAAAGCAAACCTGACAATCGACCATGCTTAATCCGCAACTCAATAAAAACGGCGAACTCCAACATTTGCTCACCATTGAAGGCCTGCCAAGGGCGGTCGTCAATCACATCCTCGATACGGCTTCCTCTTTTGTCAGCGTGTCTGACCGCGAGGTCAAAAAAGTGCCGCTGATGCGTGGTAAAAGTGTGTTCAATTTGTTTTTTGAAAACTCAACGCGGACCCGCACCACCTTTGAAATTGCTTCCAAGCGTTTGTCGGCAGACGTCATCAATTTAAATATTTCCGCATCCTCGGCCAGCAAGGGAGAATCTCTGCTCGACACCATCGACAACCTGGCTGCGATGCATGCAGACATGTTTGTGGTGCGTCACGCACAATCGGGTGCTCCCTATCTGATTGCCAAACACTTAGTCGATACCAGGCAGCCGCATGTGCACGTGGTCAACGCCGGAGATGGGCGTCATGCACACCCGACGCAGGGCTTGCTGGATATGTACACGATCAGGCATTACAAAAAAGATTTCACCAACCTGACGGTGGCCATTGTCGGCGATATTTTGCATAGCAGAGTGGCCCGGTCGGATATCCATGCGCTAACCACTTTGGGCGTGCCGGAAGTGCGTGCCATTGCACCCTACACTTTGCTGCCGGGCGGCATTGAGCAGATGGGCGTGCGAGTCTTTACCGATATTAACGAGGGATTAAAAGGGGTGGATGTCATTATCATGCTGCGCCTGCAAAACGAACGCATGAGCGGTGCCCTGTTGCCCTCGGCGCAAGAGTTTTTTAAGAGTTACGGCTTAACGCCAGAGCGTCTGGCACTGGCCAAGCCGGACGCGATTGTCATGCATCCCGGCCCCATGAACCGTGGCGTTGAGATAGATTCGGCAGTAGCAGACGGACCCCAGGCAGTCATACTTCCCCAAGTGACCTTCGGCATTGCGGTGCGGATGGCAGTCATGAGCATTCTGGCAGGAAATCAAGGATGAAACTCCATATTAAAAACGGACGGTTGGTTGATCCCGCCAATGGTATCGATGCCATCAGCGATATTTTTATTGTGGCTGGAAAAGTGGCTGCGATCGGTCAGGCGCCAAATGATTTTGTCGCTGAAAAAACAATCGATGCCAGTGGTCAGATCGTCGTGCCTGGCTTCGTTGATTTATCTGCCCGATTGCGCGAGCCGGGTTATGAATACAAGGCGACGCTGGAATCGGAATTGCAGGCGGCAATGCAAGGCGGTGTCACCAGTCTCATCTGTCCGCCCGATACCGATCCGGTACTCGATGAGCCGGGGCTGGTAGAGATGCTTAAACACCGTGCAACAACCATCAATCAAGCGCACGTTTACCCGCTGGGAGCGCTGACGGTCGGTTTGAAAGGGGTGGCTTTGACTGAAATGGCGGAGCTGGTTGAAGCCGGTTGCATCGGTTTCTCGCAAGCGGAAGAACCTATTCTCGACACCAATGTGCTACTGCGTGCCATGCAGTACGCTAAAACCTTTGGGTATAGTGTGTGGCTACGTCCGCAAGATGCCCATATCGGACGCGGCGGAATTGCCCACAGTGGGCCGCTGGCGTCGCGACTAGGATTGTCCGGTGTGCCGGTGATAGCGGAGACTATTGCCTTGCATACGATTATGGAGCTGATGCGTGCCACCGGCGCACGCGTGCATCTGTGTCGCATCTCGTCGGCTGCAGGCGTGGAATTGGTGCGGCAGGCCAAAAAAGAAGGACTTCCAGTGAGTTGCGATGTAGGTGCCCACCACATTCACTTGATCGACACCGACATCGGATTTTTCGATTCCAACGCCCGCGTAACCCCGCCGTTTCGTGCACAGCGTGACCGCGACGCAATCCGGCAGGGGCTAGTTGATGGCACGATTGATGCGATTTGCTCTGATCATACGCCAGTCGATGACGATGAAAAACTGCTGCCGTTTGGCGAAGCATCGCCAGGTGCGACCGGATTGGAATTACTGCTTGCGCTGACGCTTAAATGGGCCAATGAATGTCTCGCTCCTTCTGACAATCGCATCGCTAAAGCCATTGCCAAAATCACCTGGGACGCGGCCAAAGTCGCCGGATTGTCATGTGGGCAGTTGGCGGTGGGTAGTGTCGCCGATTTGTGCGTTTTCGATCCTGAACGATGCTGGAAGGTAGAAGCGGCTGCGTTGGCGAGTCAAGGAAAGCACACGCCTTTTTTGAGTTACGAATTGGCGGGTCAAGTGAGCGCCACCATCGTGGCAGGTCATGTGGCATTTCAGCGCTGATTTTGTTCATTCATTGTTTCGTCCATAGGAAAATAATTTTAGGATGATTGTTTACCGTCTGTTGCGCGTCGCGCTGCATTTGCTTGTCGGCTTGTTTACCTGTGCAGTGGTTTTCCCTTTTGCTAATGCGCACAGCCATGAATGGCGGATTAGAAAATGGTCCGGCCAGTTGCTTACCATTTGTGGGGTTCAAGTTGAGATCAAGGATCTCGCTAGCGCACAGACTATCTCGCATGCCATGGTCATTGCGAATCACGTTTCCTGGCTTGATATTTTCGTCATCAATTCGATGCATCCATGCCGCTTTGTTGCGAAATCAGATGTGCGTGATTGGCCCTTGATTGGCTGGCTTTGCCACAGCGTCGGTACGATATTTATTGCACGCGGAAATCGGCGTGATGTACGTAGAATATTCGAGAACATGGTTGCCAGCATCCATGCCGGTGAGCGCGTGGCTTTTTTCCCGGAAGGCACGACCAGCAGGCAAGGCGTTTTATTGCCCTTTCATGCTAATTTATTTGAAGCGGCGATTGATGCCGACGTGCCTATTCAACCGTATGCGCTGCGTTATGTGAATGCGGCTGGGGAACATCATGATGCAATTGAGTTCATCGGCGACATGAGTTTCGCACAGAGCATACAGCGCATTCTCAAAGCAAAAAATATCACCGCGCAATTGTTACGATTGCCATTAATCGAGACTAAAGGCACAAGCCGTAGAGGAGTTGCTGTTGCATCCAGCGAAGCGATCGGGCAGGCGCTAGGACTACCAATTAGTCTTTGTCAGGCTGACGATATTGTGGACATCCGACCTGAAACAGGACACGATCTTCAAGGCGTAGCGCAGTAAGTTTCCCCCCCCACAAACAGCCCGTATCGAGACCGATTAAATTGGGCCGCATGACGAGGCCCAGGGCCGACCAATGTCCGAATACCACCGTGATGTCTTGCGTCTTGCGCTCCGCCAGATCGAACCACGGAAGCGTTCCCTGAAGTGCTGCTTCGGCGCTACCACTTACCTTGAAATCCATTCTGCCCTCCGGGGTGCAAAAGCGCATGCGTGTGAGTGCATTGACGATGCAGCGCAGTCGTTCCACCCCCGTGAGGGCATCATCCCATTGTGCTGGCGTGTTGCCGTACATCTCCCGCAAAAAATCTACCCAATCCGGCCCTTGTAACACTGCTTCAACCTCATGCGCCAGTTCGATGGTTTGTTGCGCGGTCCACTGCGGTAAAACACCGGCATGCACCAACAGATGTTGGTCGATCCATAACGCCAGTGGCCGGCGTCGGACCCAATCCAATAAATCCTCCCGTTCCGGGCAATTCAAAATATCGGCTAAGGTATCTGCTTCTTGCGGTGGGCGAATTCCATGGGCGCTTGCCAGTAAATGCAAGTCATGGTTGCCTAATATTGTTTGGACGCTAGAACCAAGTGCGCGAATGTGTTTTAACGTTTGTAGTGATTGTGGTCCGCGGTTGACCAAGTCGCCTAGGAACACAATATGAGATTGAGGCGAGGCACCACGTATCTTTGCTAACAAAGAAAGCATCTGTTGATGGCAGCCCTGCACATCACCAATGGCATAAGTGGTCATAAATATAATCCATCACATAATAGGGGTTAATTCTCACACATTAATTTTCATGACGCGGGGTATTTTCACTCATCGAGCATGCTGCCCCTCTTGGGTTTGGAAGGCAGTGGGTCTGGGTGTGTTGCTACACACAAGAGCCTGTTTTTTGCGTATGGATCAGATGTGCATGAGTATAATGCGAAGGGATATAAATTATGAAGCGGTAACATCGCTGATGTTTGACAGCGTAGAAATACATAGTGCCATTATTGGATGGCGCGTCTTCAGAGAAATTAAATGCGGATTGGCGGCAATGGGACCGATGGTATTTGTGGCGCCACTATTAGCGCTATACCTGTGTTCCTTGATTTCCCCTCAGGATTTTTAATGAAGTGCACCGGCCGACCTTTCTTAATATCAAGACAGTTTGCGTGAAATTTCCCACTCACTGTTCAATAAATAATTTTGAGTTTAATTTTGAGTTTCATGCTGGGTAAAAATGATTTTTTTTCTGGTTAGTTTTGCTGTCTCCCTTTTTCTGACATTGTTGGTGATTAAGCATGCGCTTTTTCATGGGCCCGCTTTAGATTCGGATTTTCAGGATGTGCAAAAAGTCCACAACCATGCGGTGCCCAGAATAGGCGGCTTATGCATTTTTCTGGCGACGATGAGTAGTGGTATTTTATCGATATGGCGTGCCCCGTTGGTCAGTGCGCCTATCTTGTTGCTGTTGCTCTGTTCTTCAGTGGCTTTCATTGGTGGCATTGTTGAAGACTACACTGGGCGCGTCAGGCCCTCGGTGCGTTTGGCGCTCACCATGTTGGCTGCGGCAGTAGCGTATTTTCTCTTGGGGGCGCAGATTAATCGGATTGACTGGATTTTTTCTGGCTGGGCGTTCACAACGATGTGGATTGCATTGCCTTTGACGATGTTCGCAGTTGCGGGGATTGCCAATGCAGTCAATATTATCGATGGGTTTAATGGTTTGGCTGGGGTGGTCGCCATATGTATGTTGCTGTCGCTTAGTTATGTTGCGTGGCAAGTACAGGATTTATTTGTGCTCAGTATGGCGCTGGTGGTGGTGGGGGCGATTGCCGGTTTTCTGGTATGGAATTATCCGGCAGGACTCATTTTTTTAGGTGATGGCGGCGCGTATTTTATTGGCTTTGTACTGGCGGAGTTGGCTGTGTTATTGGTGATGCACCACCCCCAGATATCTACTTGGTATGCTGCATTGCTCTTGCTCTATCCAGCGGTTGAAACCCTTTTTTCGGTTTATCGTCGTGTGTGGGTAAGTGGCAAGCCGCCTGGCATGCCCGATGGAATTCATTTGCACAGTCTTATCTTCCGTCGTATCGTAAAACGCACGGCGGACAATGATGAAGCGCGCGTTTTAATACGGCGCAATGCGCTGACATCACCGTATCTATGGGTCTTGTCCCTGATGGCAGTGATTCCTGCCACGTTGTTTTGGCAGCATACTGGGGTACTGATTTTGTTTTGTGTGTTGTTCGTGATTAGCTACGTTTGGTTTTACGCAAGGATTGTAAAATTCAAGGTGCCCCGGTGGATGATTCGTCGGTAAAATTTCACGCGGTTCAGCATTCTTCGTTGACCGCGCCTCTTTCATGAGCGCGCACTTGCGCTTCTATTCTTTTTTTAATTATGCTCACCCTCTCCAAAACTATTTTTAAAGCCTACGATATTCGCGGCATCGTTGGTAAGACTCTTGATAGCACGGTGGCCCTGCAAATCGGTCAGGCATTTGGTTCTGCAGTGCGTGCCAAAGGTGAATACACAGTGGTCATCGGTCGCGATGGACGTTTGTCTGGCCCAGAGTTGACTGCCGCACTGGCGCAGGGTTTACAAATGACGGGAATCAAGGTGATCGATCTTGGTGTCGTTGCTACGCCCATGGTGTATTTCGGCACCCAGGTTCTCGATGCGCAGTCGGGCATCATGGTGACCGGCAGCCACAATCCTCCCGATTACAATGGTTTCAAAATGGTGCTGGCGGGTGAGGCCATTTACGGCGAAACCATCCAGGCGTTGTATCAAGCAATCATCAGCAAAGATTTCGCTCATGGTGCCGGTAGCTATAGTACCCATGACATTGGAGCCGCTTATTTGCAGCGCATTATTGGTGATGTGAAGTTGGCACGCCCGATGAAAATTGCGGTCGATTGCGGCAACGGCGTGGCAGGTGCGTTTGCCGGTGATTTGTATCGCGGCATGGGTTGCGAAGTGGTCGAATTGTTTTGCGAAGTCGATGGCAATTTTCCTAACCATCATCCTGACCCCGCACATCCCGAGAACTTGCAGGATTTGATCCGTTGTTTGCAGAAAACCGATGCTGAAATTGGCCTGGCTTTCGATGGCGATGGCGACCGTCTGGGCGTAGTGACCAAAGACGGACAAATCATTTACCCAGATCGTCAGTTGATGTTATTTGCGGAAGATGTATTGACGCGTAATCCTGGGGCCGAAATTTTATACGACGTGAAATGTACGCGGCACTTAGCGCCGTGGATTGCGGCGCGTGGGGGCAAGCCGTTGATGTGGAAGACCGGCCATTCGTTGGTGAAGGCAAAGATGCGCGAAACCGGCGCGCCTTTGGGTGGCGAAATGAGCGGCCATGTTTTCTTCAAAGATCGCTGGTACGGCTTTGACGATGGCTTGTATGCCGGAGCACGCTTGCTGGAATTGATGAGTCGCGTTAGCGATCCATCGGCGGTATTAAATGCCCTGCCGCAGTCGAGCAGCACGCCTGAATTACAGTTGAATTTACTGGAGGGCGAGAACTTCGCCCTGATCGAAAAATTACGCAACGAGGCGCAATTCCCCGGCGCGACAGAGATCATCACCATCGATGGCTTACGGGTTGAATATGCCGACGGTTTTGGCCTGGCGCGTTCATCGAATACGACGCCAGTGGTCGTGATGCGATTTGAAGGCGAATCTCAGGAAGCCCTGAGCCGGATTCAGGCAGCATTCAAGCGCGTTATCTTGGCTGCCAAGCCCGATGCGGTGTTGCCGTTTTAAAGTGCGCTCGCTTTGACAATCGCTGCTTTGAATCCGGGATTAAAAATTCTCCTCATCCGTGTTTCATCGATGGGTGATGTGGTGCATAACATGCCCATCGTGAGCGACATCTTGCGCCGTTATCCTGACGCGCAGATTGACTGGGTGGTGGAAGAAAATTACGTCGAGTTGGTCAAGCTTTGTCGCGGCGTCAACCGAATCATTCCATTTGCGCTGCGGCGCTGGCGCAAGAGTTTGCTGTCGGCCGCCACGCGTGCGGAGATCGGCGCTTTCTTGCATGCCTTGCGTAAGCAATCTTACGATGTGGTGTTGGATACGCAAGGGCTGCTCAAGACGGGCATCGTGATGGGGCTGTCGCGCATTGTCTCTAGCGGAAAAAAAATCGGGCTGGCGAACGGTACGGAAGGTTCAGGCTACGAAGGCATTTCGCGCATTTTTCACACGATGAGTATTGCGGTCGATGTCCGTACCCATGCAGTGACGCGGGGCAGAATGGTCGCAGCGGCTGCACTGGGGTATACATTGGATCTGCCCGCAGATTTTAATATGCAGGCACCGCAGCAATTGCCCGAATGGATGCCGCAGCAAGAGTATGTGGTATTTTTTCATGGCACTGCGCGTGATGCAAAAAAATGGGCGCCGGAAAACTGGATACAGATTGCCAACATGCTCGCACAACGCGGTTTTCCCGTGCTGTTAGCGTGGGGTTCAGACCAGGAGAAACAGGAAGCCGAGCAGCTTGCCGTACACATGTCCCATGCGCAGGTCTTGCCGCGCCTGACCATGATGGAAGCCGTCACCCTGGCGCAACGCGCTGTGCTGGTGATCGGCGTCGATACTGGCCTGACGCACATTGCTGCGGCATTTAATCGTCCCACGATTGAACTTTATTGCGATTCGCCGTGCTGGAAAACCCAGGGCGACTGGTCGGACAAGATCATCAACCTGGGCGATCAGGGTTGCCCGCCTAGCGTTGGACAAGTGCAGGCTGCGCTTAAAATATTGTTGCCAGCAGTGTGGGGTATGACGCCGACGATCATCATGGGAGCGTAAGCGATGTCCTTATCGCGTCGGCTCTATTCCCTGGCTTGGTACCTGGCCCTGCCGCTGGCGTTATTCAGACTCTGGTCGCGGGGGCGCAAAGAACCCGGCTATCGCTTGCATGTGGCCGAGCGTTTCGGTATTTATCGCACATTGAAAGATCGCGACACCAGGCGTAAAGTGATCTGGGTGCATGCCGTATCGGTCGGAGAAACCCGGGCAGCCGAGCCGCTGATCGAGGCTTTGCTACAAGCTTATCCAGGCGAAACGATTCTGCTCACGCACATGACCCCGACCGGGCGCGCGACTGGCTACGCGCTGTTCGGTCAGTGTGGCCTGCCGTTGCTGCAGTCGTATTTGCCGTATGACGCAGGTTGGCTGGTAGCACGCTTCCTTCAACATTTTTCACCGCGTATCTGCATCCTGATGGAAACAGAAGTGTGGCCGAATCTGATCGCCCAATGTGCGGCGCATGCGATCCCGGTGGCGTTGGTCAATGCCCGCTTATCGGCTCGTTCGCTGGTCAAGGCGCAGCGATTGTCCTCCTTGATGCGCCCGGCTGCGCAAAGCATGGCTTGCGTGGCAGCGCAGACCGAAGCCGATGCCATTCGCCTGCGCGAATTCGGCGCACGGAACGTAGCGGTGACCGGCAGCATTAAATTTGATGTGAGTCCACCAGCAGCCATGCTGACAAAAGGCGCAGCCCTGCGTGCGGCGATTGGAACGCGCCGGATATTTTTGTGTGCCAATACGCGTGAGGGGGAAGAGGCCATGATTCTTGATGCATTTTCTCCGCTCGATTTCCCCCATACCTTACTCATCATCGTGCCGCGCCATCCGCAGCGCTTCGATGAAGTGGCGCGCATGGTCGAAGGACGTGGTTTGCATCTGTATCGTCGTTCTTTGCTGCCTGAAGAGTTCCAAACTAGCGTGATGTCGGATGCATCTTCTTGTGCAATTTCCGATCAGGCGCAGGTTTTTCTCGGCGATTCGATGGGGGAAATGTTCGCCTATTACGCAGCCTGCGATCTGGCCTTTATCGGCGGCAGTCTGATGGCGCTGGGCGGACACAACCTGATCGAAGCCTGCTCGCTCGGCAAGCCCGTGTTGATCGGTATGAACACCTTTAATTTTGGCACGATTACGGAAGACGCCGTGGCTGCGGGCGCTACCTTGCGGGTTGCCGATGCAGCAGATCTGATGCGAAAGGCGCAGCAGTTATTGCAAGCGCCGTGGCAATGTGCAGAGATGGGCGCGCGGGCGCAATCATTCGCGTTGCAGCATCGCGGTGCTACGGCGCGGACGATGGGGCTGTTGCGGGTTTTGCTTGGTTAATGGATTTAAAGGCAGCTCGTTTTGCGCTGCGGATTCGCTTCAGTTCGGACATCAAATACGCTTAGCCCGGACATTTCCTTCATACTGAACGGTATAACAAAAAGCCCACGTATGAAGTGGGCTTTTTCTTTAGTATTACGGTAGCTGAATTTTAAAAATATTATTTAGTGTGGATACGTACATCACATTGTTATTATCAATAGCTATTCCTTTTGGAAAAGGAAGATAACCGCCCTCATTGTCGATTACAAGCCCTCCCGATCCCGGGCGGCCAACCACTGTCGTTACCATACCGTTGGGCGTAATTTTACGAATTGTGTCATTGCCATCGTCTGCGACATAGACATTGTTTTCGTTATCTAAAGCAACCCCGATGGGATTTGAAAAGCTCGCGGAGGCACCCTGGCCATTGGCTGATCCCTTGACACCGGGACTACCGGCAAAAGTGGTCACTAAACCTGCAGGGGTGATCTTGCGAACGATGGAATTGGAATAATCGGGTACATACACATTTCCAATACTGTCTAATATCACTCCAAGTGGGTTATAAAAACGCGCAGCGCTCCCCAGTCCATCGGTAGATCCGGTGGTTCCGGGGCTTCCTGCCAATGTCGTGACTACACCTGCAGGCGTGATTTTTCGTATGGTTTGATTGCTGGTATCGGCAACAAAAACATTTCCTATCGCATCCACGGCCAGTCCACTAGGATAGTTAAAGCGTGCCACTGAGCCTACTCCGTCGGTATTGCCAGAAACCCCGGCTAAACCAGCCAGCGTACTTGTCATCCCAAATGGACTAATTTTTCGGATGATATGATTCCGTGCATCCGCCACATAACTATTACCAGCACTGTCGACAGCTACTCCGTGCGGAACATTAAAACGTGCAGCTCCGCCTAAGCCATCCGTTGTGCCAATGTCACCTGCGGAGCCTGCAAGTGTCGTTACCGAACCTGCTTGCGTAATCTTGCGTACTGTATGATTATTTGTATCTGCCACGTAGACATTTCGACTGCTATCCACGGCCAAACCAAAAGGAAAATTAAAACGAGCAGCGCTACTAATACCATCCGTCGAACCAGAGGTGTAATCGCCGCCCGCAACTGTTGATGCTAATTTCTGGGTATTGAATTTGCGGATCGCATTGTTGCCAAAATCGGCCACATAAATATTTCCGCTGCTGTCCAATGTCAGGTCATGAGGGTACGAAAATACGGCACCCGTGCCGAATCCATCTACCTGACTATTGCCTCCCACCGTACCTGCTATGGTAACTACTTGACCAAACGGTGTGATCGAACGAATAGTGCTGCTATTTGAGTCTGTTACATAGACAATGGAGGCACTATCTATTGCTATGCCAGACGAGAAGTTAAACTTCGCTGATATACCCGAGGCGTCGGAAGATCCCTTAATGCCAGCAGTTCCTGCAAGTGTTGTCACGCTTCCATTCGCGGTGATTTTTCGAATAGTGTAGTTTGCAGCATCAGCAATAAAAACGTTTCCAACGGAATCTACTGCAATGGCATAGGGAAAGTTAAAACGAGCCGCACTACCGTTGCCATCGTTTGCGCCGGTGAGGCCAGGACTGCCGGCCAGCGTTGTGACCAAGCCATTCGGCGTAATCATGCGAATGGTTGAGTTGACTGTATCCGCCACGTACACGTTGCCCGCTTTGTCAACGGTCAAACCAATGGGTGTACTAAATCTTGCCGCCGCACCGAGGCCATTTGCCGAACCAGCGATACCTGCTGAACCTGCCAGTGTCGTTACCATGCCAGATGGCGTAATTTTTCGGATAGTATGATTGTATGTATCACAGACATAAAGATTGCCTGCAGCATCTACGGCCAGCTTGCTATAAGTACTCAAATCAAAGCGCGCCGCTGCTCCCGTTCCGTCTGTTGATCCACTAATTCCGGCAGTACCGGCGATGGTGCTCACTACCCCGGCGAAAGAAATTTTTCGAATCGTATTGCTGGCTTCTGCGACATAGATATTCCCGGCGGCGTCGATGGCTACACTCGAAGGGCCATTAAATTTGGCGGTCGCAGCTGGGCCGTCAACACTACTTGCTACGCCAGTGTACGGCCCAGCAAACCATATGGCTGAGGCCAGTCCCGCAATCGTATTATTGATAGTTCCTTGGAATACCGTCGTATCGGTAGTGTCGGAAACTTTTCCCAGCATCGACCGTACGCTAGCAGCAGCGGTGTTTCCCTGATAGGCAAACGTTGACACCGTATTCGTAAAATAATTGGCAGCAATAACTTTGTTGTTGACGGCAGCGGCATCCGCTTTCCCTTGCGTGGTGGTGTTTGCCAGCGCGCCAGCCATGATGGAAATGGCAGCATTGCCTTTAGTGAGCGTTCCGCTATTGATAGCGCCCACCCAGAATGCAAATCCGCCTGCATCCGTAGCACGGTTAAACAGGCCCTGATAAACGGCGGTGACAAAAGCATTGGTATCGCTGCCGTACAACGTTTTTGATTCCTCGCTGGTACCGAAATTATCAATCAATGCCCTGACTGTTGCATTGGTGCCGTAGGCTGCATTTAAACCTTGGATATCGGTTGGCGCGCCCGCAGCGACTAATGCGGCAGCAAAATTAACCAGACCGGAAGGATCGGCCGGTCGTCCGAAATAGGCGATATAGAGTTGTTGCACGGCGGGGTAGTAATCGCTAGTCACGGCACTGCTGCCCGATACGGCTTTCAAGGTGGCGGACGGCGAGCCAGTGGTTGATGTTCCTCCACCGCAGCCCGCGATGAGGAACATCAGGGCGGCGAGTGGGACTATCCAATTTTCCAGTACAGATCGGGTAATACATTTTATTTGCATCATCATTCCAGAGGGGGTAGTGTTGTTGATAAGCGAGTTTTGTGCTGCTGCAGAGGTTTTGATCACATCGCCTGGATTATAAAAGAAGCAATATTTTACGGGGGGTCTGAGATTTTGTCGATACTTATTTGGATGCGTAGATGGAGGCGAATACACTCATGCACGCAAGGTCGGCATTGTTTGAATGGAAAATCGGCCGTATGGGGTGGTGAAATAGGATCGCCACCATTTTTCTGAATGCAGCCTTTTCAGAAAATCGGCAGGGTATCTGGCAAGTTGCTCCGCAAAGTTTTTTTGGCGGTTTCAAACTCCGGAAAAATCGATTGCACCGTGGCCCAAAAACGTGGACTGTGATTCATTTCACGCAGATGGGATAGTTCATGTGCAATCACATAATCGATTAATGGCAGTGCAAAATGGATCAGCCGCCAATTCAATCGAATTTTGCCGTCGGCGGTACAGGAACCCCATTGCGTGCTGGCCGATGATAGGGAGAACGACTGGTAAGTAACGTCCAGTTTTTTTGCATACAAGAGAAGACGTTCCCCAAACAAGTGTTTGGCTTCCATTTGTAACCAACCTTGCACCCGATCTTTCAATTGTTGTTCAATCGCTTTTCCGGGCAGACACACGATTAATTCGCGCGTAGCTTCCTCGTAGATGATCCCGGCAGATTGGGTAGAGCGGATGCGCAGGGTGATGTCATAGCCTAAATAAGGTAAGGTCCCCCCATCTTCCCAGCGCATTTTGGGTTGTAAACGACGCACAGAACGTTCGCGCTGTTCGTGCAATTTTGCAAAAATCCAGCGCTGTTTTTCATGAATCGCTTTTTCAATCTGGTGGATGGTGCTCCACTTCGGTGCCGTCACGCGTAGCCCTTCATCATCGATCATAAAACCGATGGAGCGGCGCTTAGAGCGGCGTAACGCGTAGTCCAGGGAATGATTTTCGAGTTGCACGCGGCGCTTGGGGCTGATGATAACTGGTGGAGGGGGCGACAACTTTAGTTCCGATTTTGTGGGATCGACAGGGTATGTTGTTTGTGGTGTATTCGATGTCGAGCAGCCAGGAAAATCCTGCGAAAAAAAATCGAGTTGGCGTGGTTCTGAGGAGGGCATGGTGCGTTGTTTTATTGAAGTCGTTGTTATGCAAAAGAGAAAAATAATGACATTTCTTGAGATAAATCTTTGGTATAGAGGCTGGACTGACACAACTTATTATATGCTGCGGCACGAGGCGCCGCCTACAGACTGACCGGAGCAGCCAGACTAGCTCAGGTAACTCTAAGCAAGGGAAATCACGCTATTTCCCAATTAAATCCGGTGCCATCGCTGCCCGCAAATAATTGGTAGAGACATCGCCGCGCTCTCTTTGCGCGATCCACCATACATTGCTTTTGCGAATAGTCCATTCTTGCATCACCCCTGTTAGTAGCCATGATACCAGCAGGCCCATTGTGGGTTGGTGGCCGATGATTAGCACAGGCTCTTTGCTTAAGGGCCAGTTGGCTGCTTGCAGAATGTCTTCGGGCTGGGTATTAGGCGCTAGCGCAGGATGGATTTTGAACTGGCGGTCTAACGCCTGTGCAGTCTGGATTGTTCGGGTGGTGGGACTCACCAGGATTTTGCAGCTGTTTGGCAGGTTCAGATCTAACCATCCTGCCATTCGCGCGGCCTGCTTGCGCCCTTTTGCGGTCAGTGCCCTTTCTTCGTCTGGTTCCCCGAGAATTGCTTCGGCATGACGCCACAAGATGAGATCCATGTTGATTAAGGACGATCATTACTTGTATCGGAACCGAGCAAAAGCATCAGGTGCCGTTGCGCACTAAAGGACGCTTGCTTGCCGCGTGGTTTGCGGCGTAGGTATTGTCCATCGGATTGCAATTCCCAGGCATTGCTATTGTCTTTCAGGTAGGGATTGAGCCCTTCCGAAATGACACGTTTTTTCAATGCCTTGTCTAGTACAGGGAAAGCAACTTCGATGCGGCGAAATAGATTGCGTGTCATCCAATCTGCACTGGCGAGATATACATCATGCTGCAGATCATTGCGGAAATAATAAATGCGGCTGTGTTCAAGGAAGCGTCCGATGATAGAACGTACCTTGATATTTTCCGACAAACCAGGGACGCCCGGTTTGAGAGAGCATGCGCCGCGCACGATCAGGTCGATTTTCACACCATCCTGGGAAGCGGCATAGAGAGCGCGGATGACGGTCTCATCGACTAAGGCGTTAATTTTGGCGATGATTCGGCCGGGACGTCCTAATCGTGCGATGCGCGCTTCATTTTGGATTGCCTTGATGATTTGGTTTTGCAATACGAATGGCGCGAGCCACAGGTGAGTGAGTTTTTTAGCTTTAGTTAAACTAGTCAGATGGATGAAGACTTCATTGACCTCAGTTGCTAGCGCCTGATGCGTTGTCAACAACCCGAAGTCCGTGTAAAGCTTGGTGGTAGTCGGATGATAGTTGCCCGTGCCAAGGTGAGCGTAATAATGCACAGCACCTTCTTCCCGGCGTAATACCAGCGCTAGTTTGGCGTGTGTTTTCAGGCCGACTACGCCATACACGACTTGCGCTCCCGCGTGTTCGAGTTTGTCGGCCCAGTTGATGTTGGCTTCTTCATCAAAGCGTGCCATCAGTTCCACAATGACCGTCACCTCTTTACCTAGCCTGACTGCCATAATCAGCGATTCCATCAGGTCGGAATTCATACCGGTGCGATAAATGGTTTGTTTGATAGCGATTACATCAGGATCGTGCGCAGCGCTACGAATAAAATCGACCACGGTTTGAAAAGACTGGAACGGATGGTGCAATAGCACATCCTGTTTTTTAAGCACGGAAAAGATGTCGGTATGGCTGATTTTATGCGGCAAATCCGAGAGGAAAGGCGGGAAGCGCAAGGCAGGTATTTTGATATGATCGATCAGCTCAGATAAACGCACCATATTAACCGGCCCATCGACCGGGTAGAGCCGGCTTGGATCCAGTCCAAATTGATTGAGCAGAAATTGCGCTAATTGTGGAGGGCAACTCTTGGCTACTTCCAGACGCACCGATGCGCCGAACTGACGGCTTTGCAATTCTCCCTTCAATGCTTGGCGCAGGTTTTTTACTTCGTCCTCGTCGACCCATAAATCGCTGTCGCGGGTGACCCGAAATTGTGAATAGGCGAGGACTTCGCGGCCACTAAACAGGTCGCCGATATGGGCGTGGATGATAGAGGACAGGAGACAAAAATCGATGCCATTTTTAGAGAGTTCCTCAGGCAAGCGAATAACGCGGGGCAATACACGTGGCGCTTTTACAATGGCAATGCCGGTACTGCGTCCAAAGGCATCTTTGCCGGCGAGAGAGACAATAAAGTTCAGACTCTTGTTGACTACTTGTGGAAACGGATGTGCCGGATCCAGTCCGATGGGCGTCAGAATGGGACGTACCTCGCGCTCGAAATACGATTTAACCCATGCACGTTGATCCTCACTCCGCTGATGGTGATGGAGCAGGCGTATACCTTTGGCCTGCAATTGCGGCAAGATCTCGGTATTGAGAACGGCGTATTGCTGTTCTACGAGCTGGTGGCATTCCACGCTAATGCGGTTTAGCGATGCCATCAGCGTTGGGTTTTCTGAGAGAGGGCCGCTGAGACTGCTTTGGGCCAAAAGGCTGGCGACGCGCACTTCAAAAAATTCATCAAGATTGCTGCTGACGATACAAAGATAGCGCAGGCGCTCCAGCAAGGGAATCGTTTTGTCTTCAGCTTGAGCCAGTACTCTGCGATTGAAAGAGAGCTGCGATAACTCTCGGTCAAGAAAGATACTGGCAGCGGAGATCTCCGCAGTATTTCTGTTTTCCGATTTCATTTTTTTGCGCATCGATCTAGTCTAGGGCTTTTGGTCACCCCTGGCACCAATTAAGTAAGTGGTAAATATGCGGGATGAAATTTCACACTGGCAACTGTGGTCGCGCCGAGTATAAAGGTCGAATATGACATCTTTGTGACGCCGAATTCGGCACAATTTTAATTGTGAACGTTATTTTGTAGTCGTCATACAGCTGTAATAATTGCCCTGTAAAGTTCGCACCGTCAAGTCTGACCCCACACTTAAGGAGCCGATATGCGAATCAACGACATTATAAAATCTGTAGCATCCCTCACCATTGCAATGACCCTGGTTTTGGCTGTTTCTCCTGTATCGGCTGCGGATATGACCGGTGCTGGCGCTACTTTCCCTTATCCAATTTATGCTAAATGGGCTGAAACCTATAAAAAAGAAACAGGCAATGGCTTGAATTACCAATCCATCGGTTCCGGCGGCGGTATCAAGCAAATCAAAGCCAAGACGGTTGATTTTGGCGCTTCCGATGCGCCGTTGACTGCGGATGAATTGAAAGAGGCGGGCTTGATGCAATTCCCGGCAATCATGGGCGGCGTGGTGCCGGTGGTTAATTTGGATGGCGTGAAACAAGGCCAATTGAAATTAACGGGCCAAGTAGTTGGCGACATTTATTTGGGAAAAATCACCAAATGGAATGCGCCAGAAATCGTCGCATTGAACCCAGGCGTGAAATTGCCAGCTGATGAAATCACTGTCGTACATCGCGCCGATGGTTCCGGCACTACTTTCTTGTTCAGTGACTACCTGTCGAAAGCAAATCCTGAATTTAAAGCCAAGGTCGGCGCTGATAAAGCAGTCAAATGGCCACTGGGCGTAGGCGGTAAAGGCAATGAAGGCGTTGCTGCAACGGTGAAACAGATCAAAGGCACTATTGGTTATGTAGAGTATGCCTACGCTAAAAAGAACAACATCACCTTTACGCAACTGAAAAATCTGGATGGGCAATTTGTTCAGCCAGAAGATGATGCATTCAAGGCAGCTGCAGCAGGTGCGCAATGGGCTAAAACTCCCGGCTTCGCTGTTGTATTGACCAACCAGCCAGGCAAGGCTAGCTGGCCTATTACGGGCGCATCTTTCATCATCATGCACAAGGTTCAGGCCGATGCGGAAAAAGGTAAAGAAGTATTAAAATTCTTTGACTGGTCATTCAAACACGGCGCTGCTATGGCTGCCGAACTTGATTACGTCCCTATGCCTGCTCCAGTCGTCAAATTGGTTCAGGATGCATGGAAAGCTGAGTTGAAAGATGCCTCTGGCAAGGCAGTTTGGTAAGAATTCTAGAATTTAGATAGCCGTTCAAGTGGCGGGGTTGGTACTTCGCCGAGGGGGGGCTGCTCATGAATGGGCGATTATTATTGAAATAATCGAAATATTTGTGGGCGGCCTTCAGTGCAATTTTTTATGGATATGATACTGATGGGTGCAAATATTTCTTCCGCAGGGCTGGGATTTTCTGCGGAAAAAGCAGACTCTCCGATCGAGCAGATAGCCATGTTGAAAAGTATGCGTCGCCAGCGAATACAAGATTTTGTTTTTCATAAAATTACCTTGATATCTGCCTTGAGTGTATTGCTGGTTCTGGTTGGTATTATTATTTCTCTCGTACATGGCGCGATACCGGCCTTTAAAGAGTTCGGACCGGCCTTCATTACCACCGTTGAGTGGGATCCGGTCAACGACAAATACGGCGCATTAATTGCTATTGTCGGTACGTTGTCCACTTCATTTATTGCCTTGCTGATTGCATTTCCCGTCAGTTTCGGCATTGCCTTATTTTTGACCGAGATTTGTCCACCGTGGCTCAAACGCCCACTAGGAACTGCGGTCGAATTGTTAGCAGGGGTGCCTAGTATTATTTATGGTATGTGGGGCTTGTTCATTTTTGCGCCGATTTTTTCCGAGTACGGACAGCCGCTACTCAAGCAGATGCTTGGCTCTGTGCCTGTGATCGGACAACTTTTCAGCGGCCCCATGATGGGGATCGGCATTCTGACCGCAGGTATTATCTTGGCGGTGATGATCATCCCGTTTATTGCATCGGTGATGCGCGACGTATTTGAAGTTGTGCCGGCAGTCTTAAAAGAATCTGCTTATGGATTAGGTTGCACCAAATGGGAAGTAGTGCGGAAAATAGTTCTCCCTTATACCAAAACTGGTGTGGTAGGGGGAGTGATGTTAGGTCTAGGCAGAGCGTTGGGTGAAACCATGGCAGTAACTTTTGTGATTGGCAACGCACATAAATTATCCTGGTCATTATTTTCTGCGGGTAACAGCATTGCATCCACCTTGGCTAATGAATTTAATGAGGCTGAATCCGTGTTGCATGTGTCGTCCTTGTTCGCTTTGGCCTTAATACTATTCCTCATCACTTTCATCGTTCTGTCCGCAGCCAAGATTATGTTGATGGGAATGTCTCTAAAAGAAGGGTCGAAATGAGCGAAGTCACAGCGCCCCCAGCAGTGCAAGTTTCCGCGCAAAATTCGTCACCGATGACTTCGGTGTATCGCAAACGTCTGATAGTGCATCGTATCGGCATTACCTTATCTTTTTTGTCCATGATGATTGGAATATTTTTCCTGATGTGGATACTGATTACCTTGCTTATCAAGGGCTTCGGCGGTGTCAATCTGGCATTGTTTACCCAGTCGACACCTGCCCCCGGTAGTGAAGGAGGTGGTTTGGCCAATGCCATTGTAGGCAGCTTGATGTTGGTGGGCGCAGCCACTTTGATTAGTACGCCGATAGGTATTTTTGCGGGCATCTATTTGGCCGAATACGGTGAAAAAAATAAATTCGCCCAAGTAACGCGCTTTGTAACCGACATCATGTTGTCTGCCCCATCGATTGTCATCGGTTTGTTTGTGTATGCCCTGTATGTTGCTAAGGCCCATCATTTTTCTGGATGGGCCGGTACCATCGCAATCTCGCTCATTGCAGTACCTGTGGTGGTACGCACGACGGACAATATGTTGCGATTGGTGCCGAGCAGTTTGCTGGAAGCCGCGTTTGCACTTGGCGCACCGCGTTGGAAAGTGTCGATGCTGGTGCGTTTGCGTGCGGTGCAGGCGGGGGTGGTGACCGGTGTGTTATTGGCGTTAGCTCGTATTTCAGGAGAAACGGCACCGTTATTATTTACAGCTTTGAACAATCAATTTTTTAGCGTAGATATGAATACGCCGATGGCCAATCTGCCTGTGGTGATTTATCAGTTTGCGATGAGCCCTTATGACAACTGGCGTACATTAGCCTGGGGCGGAGCATTATTAATTACGTTTAGCGTGCTCGGTTTGAACGTACTTTCGCGTACCTTATTTAGCCAAAAAATTCCCAAATAATTATCTCCAGCGAGCGAAATGAATAATCCAATGTCCTCAAATGTTGAACCAAATGGTAAAGATGCCCCCACCATTGAGATTTCCGGCTTGAACTTTTTTTACGGTAATACGCAAAGCCTGAAAAACGTAAATTTGAATATTTTCGACAGAAAAGTGACTGCATTTATCGGCCCATCCGGTTGCGGAAAATCGACCTTGCTGCGTACATTGAATCGCATGTATGACCTGTACCCAGGTCAGCGCGCGGAAGGAAAAATCATGTACCACGGACGTAATATTCTGGATCCAGGGCAAGATGTCAACATGCTGCGCGCCAAGGTGGGTATGGTGTTCCAAAAGCCCACACCATTTCCGATGTCGGTGTACGACAATATCGCTTTTGGCGTGCGCTTGTATGAGGCGTTGTCGAAGGGTGAAATGGACGAACGTGTCGAATGGGCACTCAAAAAATCTGCATTATGGGGAGAGGTAAAAGATAAGTTGAACAAGAGTGGTTTGAGTCTGTCAGGGGGACAACAGCAACGTCTATGCATCGCACGTGGCGTTGCTGTGAAGCCAGAGGTGCTTTTGCTGGATGAACCGACCTCAGCACTCGATCCGATTTCGACTGCAAAAATTGAGGAGTTGATTGGCGAACTCAAGCAGGATTACACCATCACTATCGTGACCCACAATATGCAACAGGCAGCACGCTGTTCTGATTACACTGCTTATATGTATTTGGGAGAATTGGTCGAATTTGGCGAGACAGATCATATTTTCATGAACCCTGCCCGGAAGGAAACGCAAGATTATATTACCGGCCGTTTCGGCTAAATCGCCTGCATTGCACGCGTTTCACGTAACCCTATTTTTGTCGAATAAAAACGGAGAATCCCTATGACAGGCGAACATTCATCAACACAATACGATTTAGATTTGGAGATGATACGTTCCAAAGTTTTACTGATGGGTGGTTTGGTGGAGACGCAATTTACCGAAGCAATGGCTTGTTTTCGCACGGGTAATGTGGTGCAAGCTGAACAGGTAATTAAGTCTGATGAAGCCGTCAATCGCTTGGAAGTCACACTCGATGATGCATGCAGCCATTTGATTGTGCGACGTCAACCAGCGGCAAACGATTTGCGGATGGTGATGGCGACTATCAAGGTCATTACCGATCTGGAAAGGATCGGCGATGAGGCTACAAAAATCGCACGTACGGCAAAGAATCTGCATGGAATTAACACGGCCATCGTCAATCATTTCGACACGGTGCGGTCAATGGCCGGCAGTGCGGCGACTCAGTTGCACGACGCCTTGGATGCCTTTGCGCGTCTTGATGAAAAGCAGGCGGTCAAATTGATTGGCCAGGATGCATTGATTGATCATGAGTTTGGTGCCATCATGCGCAGTTTGATCACCTACATGATGGAAGACGCCAGAACTATTTCGATTGCGCTTGATACATTGTGGGTAGCCAAGGCGATTGAGCGGATCGGTGATCATGCGAAAAATATCGCCGAATATGTTATCTACATTGTCGAAGGCAAGGATATTCGCCATTCTGATTACGTTAGTACTTTACTTGATAATCCACCCAGTTAAGCGGCGCGAATAATGTCTTCCGACAAAACAACTATTTTGATTGTGGAAGATGAGCCAGCGATTGTGGAGCTGGTATCGTTCTCGCTCAAGGAGGCGGGCTGGAATGCTGTTGCGGTGCATAACGTTGCGGACGCATGGGATTTTTTGCAAAGACGTACGCCACATTTGATTTTGCTTGATTGGATGCTGCCTGATCAAACCGGATTGCGCTTGTTGTCGCGCATACGTTCTGACCGTCAATTCAACGGCCTGCCGATTATTATGTTGACCGCAAAAAGTATGGAGGAGGATAAAATTGCCGGTCTCGATCATGGTGCCGACGACTATGTAACCAAGCCATTTTCGCCACGTGAATTGACCGCTCGTATTAAGGCTTTGTTGCGTCGCAAGTTGCCCGAACATACTCAGAATTTAATGACTGCCGGTGTCGTGACGCTTGACCCTGTAAGCTGCTCTGTCACCTTGGAAGGTCATAAAATAGAGATTGGCCACGCTGAATTTAAATTGCTCAAATTTTTTCTCGCCAACCCGGACCGTGTATTCTCCCGAAGTCAATTATTGGACAAAGTTTGGGGCGATCATGTCGTGATTGAAGAGCGGACCGTCGATGTGCATGTTTTGCGGCTGCGTAAGGCTTTGAAAGAGGCGGAAAATTTGATTAAAACGGTGCGTAGTGTTGGCTACATGCTTTCCGAAAAATAATTCCATTTTTATTCTCATTGGAAGCGTTTGGAAAAATAAATTGCGGAATGGGATGTGCCTGACAGGATGGTAGTCCAGGGTGTTTGAATGGCATGCCATCGATTTGTGTAACGATACTGCCTTGCAAGGCAGTATTTCTGCAAAGGCGAGTGGAGGAGTCATAGGGAGTTTCGAGCTATGGCGACGACGAACAACTGAGCAGCGCATGCGTCAGATGCGGGATAAATCCGGAAGTTATTTTTATATGTTTCTTAGCGCTAGAAACGAACTATGAGTCCTCGATTGCTATTTTGGGTTCCTGCTGTTCTGCGTCTCGTGTTCTTGTTGTGCGGGTCGGCGCTGGCATGGTCTCTCTTCGGCCCGATATCGGGTCTGGGCGTTGCTTTGGGGATCATGACCGTTATGGTCGGTCTTCAGCTCTATTATCTTTATCAACTGGGCAACTGGCTCGATGACCCCCAGAAAGTGAGGTTGCCAGATGGTTGGGGAGCGTGGACTGACATTTTTTCCAAGCTCTATCGCTTGCGTCGCGCCGACGATAAAAATAAGGCCGAGCTGACTGAATGGCTGGCCCGCTTTCGCCAGGCAATGCATCTGTTGCCCGATGGTGTGGCGATTATGGACGACGTGTTGTTTTTGGAGTGGTGCAATCCAGCGGCAGAAAGGCATCTCGGCTTGATGCTGGGACGTGATAAGGGTATGCGGGTAACCAATCTGATTCGTAGCCCCGACTTTATTGACTATGTGATTTTGGGACGTTACGAACAACCTCTCACTTTGGCACTCCGGGAGCGCAAATTGATTGTACAAATCATTCCGTTCGAAAACCGGCGCCAGATATTGGTTACGCATGACGCGACTGAGTCGGTACGAATCGAGATGATGCGGCGTGATTTTATTGCCAATGCGTCGCATGAATTACGCACGCCATTGACGGTCATTAATGGCTTTTTGGAAATCGCATCGCTGCAACCAAATCTTGGTCCAGAGACCCGTATGTCTCATCTTAGTCTGATGAGTGAACAGGGGCGTCGTATGCAAAATCTGGTAGAAGATATGTTGACCTTGACCCGTCTCGAATCGATTGATTACCCGGTGCGTCCAGAACAAGTCAATATTGCCGTGATGCTCGATCAGATTTTGCAGGAATCTCAGGCCTTATCTTCCGGGCGGCATATTATCACCCTGACCGTTGATGGCCCTGATATCCACGGTGGACCCGATGAATTAAGAAGTGCTTTTAGTAATTTGGTTTCGAACGCGGTGCGTTATACGCCCGTATCGGGAGAAATTAATTTGTTATGGCGCGTTATTGGTGGACAGCCAGAATTTGTCGTGCGCGACAATGGCATCGGTATCAGTCCAGAGCATCTCTCCCGCCTGACGGAGCGGTTTTATCGCGTTGATAAAAGCCGTTCAAGAGAAACTCAGGGTACGGGCTTGGGATTGGCTATTGTCAAGCACGTGCTCATGCGCCATCAGGCAGCATTGATTATTGAGTCGGAGCGCGGCGCTGGGAGTGTGTTCAAAGCCCAATTTCCGGCAAGTGTAATCATAGTAAATGATATGGCGTAGTTTCATGGCGACGGAGGTACTCGGGCTTTTCGACATGGCAACAAGTAGGTATGGTCGGCATTCGCCTTTCGCTGAGATTATTCTGCCGATATCACTCGATTCTTTCCCATTTTTTTGGCCTTATACATCGCCTTGTCGGCACGTTCTATCAACGATTTATGAGCCTCGCCAGGCCCTCGCAGTGCGACGCCCGCGCTGAAGGTAATGAGGACTTTTTCATTTTCGTGCAGAAAAAAATGCTTGGTCAACTTGCGTTGCAGTCGTGTCATGGCTTGTGTTGCTGCTTCGATGGAAGTCTCGGGCAGTAAAATAAGAAATTCTTCACCGCCGAAACGGCCGATAACATCAATTGAACGCAGGGTTTCTTTTACGATGCGCACAAGATGTTTAAGTGCGCCATCACCGGCGAGATGTCCGTGCGTATCATTGAGACGCTTGAAATTATCAAGATCCAGCATGGCTACGCAAAGCGGCGTGCCGCGTCGTTCTGAACGTGCTACCTCGCGTTCGAATACATCTTCGATGCCGCGCCGGTTCAAGCTTCCGGTTAACTGGTCTTCCCGCACCATTTCGCTCATATGCTGGAGTTCTGTTTGTAGTGTATGGATGCGTAATTCGGCATCTTGCACTTCTTGTCTAGCCGCGACCATGTTGTCACGTGAGCGCAAGGCTTCGGTCTGGACTTTCCGGGTCTCGCGTAGTACATCGTCGAGTATCTGATTGAGTTCGTTGATGTTATCGGCCCTGGCGATTTTTTCAGAATAACCGCCGATTCTTTCGTGAAAATCACCGGTGCTGGTGGCGACAGTTCCTAGTCGGTCAATAAACGTCATCATCATGTTTTTGACCGTAATTTTAGCGTCGGTCAGGCTGTGTTTGAGTTGGCCTTGCTTGTAAATTACTTCTTTGAGTGCACGTGTCGCATCTTCCAGTATGCGATGATTGAGCGGACCGGAAATGATGTTTCGCACCACTTCGACCTGCCCATGTAACCAATTATCGTTGTCCAGCAGTTCTTGCACGTTTTCCAGTAAAAGATGGAAAAGGCGAAACAACAGCTCTTGTTGTTCGGCACGGTCACCGCTTTTTAATTCAATGCGATAGCAGAGTTTTTTGATACCAGCGGCGATGTCGTTTAGTGCTCCTTCGGTTTGTGCAGCCTTAAGCGCCCCTCCTAAAAATTCTGACTCTTTGGCTAGTTCGGGTGCGTCATGCAAGAGCGATGTCAGGCCAAAGGTCAGTGTTCTCCCCAAAAGATCCCGGTAAAGTTTAGTTTGATCGTTATCGATAGCCAATGACAAACTCGCTGCTGTAGCGTTCGGTTGTCGGAGATATTTTTCAATTAATTGCGTCAGTATTTTGCTGTAGGCAGCCCAATCCCCTTCATGAATGGCCTGGTTGAATCGATTGCCGAAGTCGGCAATCTCAATCGGACATCCTGAGAGACTGGCTGCAAAATTGGTAAGTACAGTTTTTGCAGTTGATTCCGTTTCCTCGATCACTTTTTCCGTGTATCTCGTTTCAATGTTATTGCCTGGTGCGGCAATGCCAGCAATTTCGTCGTAAACTTTTTGGTAGGCATCTGGCGTCGGCGCAATACGTTGCGTAGCGAGACGGCGGAAGGTTTCTCGTGCAATGTCGGCTGGATTCTGTGATGGTAGATTTTCCGGCTTATCGGGCATGTTGACTCGCAGATTTTTGAGAAATTAGTGTATATCAGGAACATCGTATGTGATTATGCACAAGCCCCATGGGAAAATCAGCATGAGTAATCTCTTTCATTTCATTGCTTAGTAGGTTCAAGACTAGATTCGCATTGGCATGCAACATTGAAGTCGCGCATAGTGGATGGGATAAAACTACCAGACCACTGGTAAAAAATAATTAAGTTGGCCATGGGCACAGGGTACTTCCGAAATAGTCTTGAGATGGCCTACATTCATAAACAATATGTCTGATATTTAAAACAAGAATTGGCTATTTATGTGGCGGCGCAGCATAATTTGCCTGTCTCCTCTATTCTTCTCCAAGAAAAATAGATTTAAGCCCACTCTAACCAGTGGGCTTTTTTTTCATCTTCCCTAACGTTTGTTGGGGAAGCCGATCCTAAACGGAATGAGTAAAAAAAACGTCAAGCAAAGTAGCAAACAAGCATAAGCACACCGCAGCTATAATCGCTGGATGCAAAATTTACTCCATAATCTAAACGAAGAACAACTTGCTGCTGTCACCCTTCCGGCACAATCCACGCTGATTTTGGCGGGTGCCGGCTCCGGGAAAACCCGTGTACTCACTACGCGTATAGCCTGGTTGATTCAGACCGGGCAGGTTTCGCCGAACGGCCTATTAGCCGTCACTTTTACGAATAAGGCGGCTAAGGAAATGATGACGCGCTTGTCGGCCATGTTGCCGATCAATACGCGCGGCATGTGGATAGGTACTTTTCATGGCTTGTGTAATCGTTTGTTACGGGCCCATTTTCGTGATGCCGCCTTGCCCCAGACCTTTCAGATTCTCGATTCACAGGATCAGTTATCTTTCATTAAACGCCTGCTTAAAACACAAAACGTCGACGATGAAAAATATCCGCCCAAAAACTTGATGTATTTCATCAACGGTGCCAAGGATCAAGGATGGCGTGCCAAGGATGTAGCAGCTACCGATGACTACAATCGTAAACTTATTGCTTTATACGATATTTATGACAATCAATGCCAGCGCGAGGGTGTGGTCGATTTCGCGGAGTTGCTGCTGCGTACTTATGAGTTGCTCAGTCGGCATCAAGCTTTGCGAGAACATTATCAAGCGCGTTTCAAGCACGTATTGGTTGATGAGTTCCAAGATACCAATGACTTGCAATACAAATGGCTCAAGTTAATGGCCGGTCACCAGGGTGCGGTATTTGCGGTGGGCGATGATGATCAAAGTATTTATGCATTTCGTGGTGCCAATGTCGGCAATATGAGTGCATTCGAGTATGAATTTAAGGTTGAAAATTTGATTAAGCTGGAGCGGAATTATCGTTCGCATGGCCATATTCTCGACGCGGCCAATGTGTTAATTGCCAATAATAGCCAGCGACTTGGAAAAAATCTGCATACCGATGCCGGACATGGCGAACAGGTGCGTATTTTTGAGGCTAGTTCCGATTTGCAAGAGGCGCAATGGATTATCGAGGAAGCGAAAAACTTAATCGCTGATGGTTCCTTGCGTCGGGAAGTGGCGGTTTTGTATCGTTCCAATGCGCAGTCACGCGTCATTGAACATGCACTCTTTTCGGCGGGTATCCCGTATCAAGTTTATGGTGGTTTACGCTATTTTCAGCGCGCCGAAGTCAAGCATGCGATCGCTTATTTGCAGCTGATGGATAACCCGCATAACGATTCGGCATTTTTGCGAGTAGTCAATTTCCCTACGCGTGGCATCGGCTTGCGTTCGCTCGAGCAATTACAGCATGCGGCGAGTCAGTATGACATTTCTTTGTATGCTGCCGTGCCTTATGTTGTTGGTAAAGCGGGTTCGTCCCTCAGCGAGTTCGTTAAATTGATCGAAAGCGTGCGATTTGAGTCGCAGCAGTTGCCCTTGGCAGAAATGGTGCAGTGCGCGCTTGATGCAAGCGGTCTGTTAATGCATTATCAAAACGAAAAGGAGGGTGCAGATCGCATCGAGAATCTAGAGCAACTCGTAAGTGCTGCGACCCTGTTTGTGTCGGAAGAGGGGTATGGGCGTGATACCCCAGCCTTCTTGGGCCCAAAGACACAAGAGTTCGTGGCCTCCGCCCTTGCTAATGATGATGGTGTTGATTTATTTGATGCAGACACGCCCTTGTCAATGGTCATGTCGCCGTTGTCGGCTTTTTTATCGCATGCATCGCTTGAAGCGGGGGACAACCAAGCGCAGGTAGGGCAAGATGCCATGCAGTTGATGACAGTGCATTCGGCCAAGGGCTTGGAGTTTGATGCCGTATTTATTACAGGGTTAGAGGAGGGCCTTTTTCCTCACGAGAATAGCGCAAAGGAAGATGGGGGTGTGGATGAAGAAAGACGTTTGATGTACGTCGCTATTACACGCGCAAAAAAACGCCTTTACATGAGTTTTTCGCAAACGCGTATGTTGCATGGCCAAACGCGTTATCACATGAAATCACGTTTTTTGGGTGAGTTGCCAGATCAGAGCTTGAAATGGCTGTCGCCAAAAATACAGTCACAATGGTTTGGCAGCAATAAAGCGGCATGGGATAAATCTGAATTGGGTGTGGGCCTGGAAAATAAACTCATTGCACAAAAAATAGGTAAGCGAGATATAGGTTGGAGTATCGGTGAGACAGTGCATCATCAGAAATTTGGGGAGGGTGTAATTATCAATATCGAAGGTGGTGGCACAAACTCTAGGGCGCACATTAATTTTGGACGCAATGGCATGAAATTGTTGGATCTGAGTGTGGCAAAGCTTGAGAAATACGTATCGAATGCTTGAGTGCCAGGGGCTTAAAGCCCGCGCATCAGCATGTGATGTTCATGGTCACATCCAATCCAATTTAATAAGGGAGGCAATATGCAATACGAAAATATTCTCGTGGAAACACATGGAAAAGTTGGTTTAATTCGTTTGAATCGCCCGGCCGCGCTCAATGCGTTGAGCGAGCAATTAATGGATGAGTTAGGTGCAGCGCTTTTAGAATTTGATGAGGACAAAGATATTGGATGCATTGTCATTACGGGCAGCGAAAAAACTTTTGCTGCGGGCGCAGATATTAGTGGGATGGCTAATTTTTCGTATATGGATGTGTATCAGGGCAATTTCATCACGCGCAACTGGGAGTACATTCGCCAAGTCCGCAAACCAGTGATCGCTGCGGTAGCGGGTTACGCCTTGGGCGGCGGCTGCGAATTGGCGATGATGTGTGATTTTATTATTGCTGCCGACACGGCAAAATTCGGTCAGCCAGAAGTAAAGCTCGCCACGATTCCCGGATCTGGTGGAACCCAGCGCCTGCCACGTGCGATCTCCAAGGCAAAAGCGATGGATATGTGCTTGACGGCGCGCATGATGGATGCTGTCGAAGCGGAACGTGCAGGTTTGGTATCGAGAATTGTAGCGGCAGATAAATTGCAGGAAGAGGCGTTGACAGTGGCGGCAACGATTGCAGCAATGTCGCTGCCTGCAGTCATGATGATTAAGGAGTCAATAAATCGTGCTTATGAATCTTCCCTGGCAGACGGTATCCAGTATGAGCGCAGAATGTTCTATAGTACCTTTTCTACAGAGGATCAAAAGGAAGGAATGAAATCTTTTCTAGAAAAGCGCTTGCCAAGGTTTAGGAACGTTTGATATAGTACGGCTCCCGTTGAGGAGGAGTGGTTAAGGCGGGGAGGGGGTTAGAGGTAAAAGTTCTTCGGTTTTTTTCGAAAATAAGTATTGACGGAAAATGTGAAGCGCCCCATAATCTCATCTCTCTGCTGCTAGCAAACAAAACGATTTGATAGCGAAGCGAATGACGCGAGTTTGACGCTGAGGCGGGTACAGTTCTTTAAAAATTAACAGTCGATAAGTGTGGGC
>JANXTY010000037.1 GCA_025352145.1 Oxalobacteraceae bacterium | reverse complement strand
GCGGCTGTCGCCCAGCAGGTGCCATTGCCGGCCGGGTACTCCCTCGGCTGGTCCGGGCAGTTCGAGTTCTGGGAGCATGCGGTGGCCCGTCTGAAAGTGGTGGTGCCCGCGACCCTGCTCATCATCTACGTGCTGCTGTATCTGAACTTTCGACGCGCCGACGAGGCGCTGTTGATCCTGGCCAGCGTGCCGTTCGCGCTGATCGGTGGCTTCTGGTTCATGTACTTGCTCGGCTACGCGATGTCGATCGCGTCCGCCGTCGGGTTCATCGCGCTGGCCGGCGTCGCGACGGAGTTCGGCGTGATCATGCTGTTGTACATCAAGCAAGCGATGGCGCGACAACAGGCCGCTGGCGAGCCGGTCACGGCCGATTCCTTGTTGGCGGCGATCCAGGAAGGTGCAGGCAAGCGCGTGCGTCCCATCGCGATGACGGCGTCCGTGATCATCGCCGGCCTGCTGCCGATCATGCTCGGCAGCGGTACCGGCTCGGAAGTGATGCAGCGCATCGCCGCACCGATGGTCGGCGGCATGATAACTGCACCGCTGTTGTCGATGTTTGTGGTGCCTGCAGTGTATTTGTTATTGCGGCGAAGATCCCGCTCATTTTTTTGGGCTTTCGCTTTCAATCGGAATTAGCATAAAATACTCGATTTTTGTGCAGGCATTGTGCTTGCGTCCATTTCATTAAGGAAATCTGATAATGCTTCTCACGTCCCGAATTTTCCCGCTGGTTGCCATGTCCCTTGTTGTACTGAGCGCTTGCAATCCCAAAGATGCTGGCAAGGCAGCTAAAGATACCGTTGCTGCTACAGTGAATGGCACACCTATTTATCAAAGTCGCGTTGACATGGTGCTCAAACAACGTACCTCGCAAGGGCAACCGGATAGCCCTGAGATGCACAAAGCCATTATTGACAACCTCGCGTTGCAATCGTTGATTTCAGAAGAAGCCATCAAGAAAGGGCTGGATAAGACACCCGAAGTATTGAGTCAAATTGAAATTACAAAGCAGTCGATACTGGCAAACGCTTTCGTTCAAGATTACCTCAAAACTAATGTTGCGACCGATGACATGATCAAAGCTGAGTACGAAAAACAAAAGGCGCAAAAAGCGGGCAATGAATACAAGGCGCGTCATATTCTGGTTGCGACCGAAGCCGAAGCTAAGGAAATCATCGTCAAACTCAAGAAAGATCTGAGCGCATTTGCTGCATTGGCGAAAGAAAAATCCAAGGACCCTGGTTCCAAAGTCAATGGTGGTGACCTCGGCTGGTTTTCTCCACAAGGCATGGTTCCTGAATTTGGCGCAGCGGTTGCCAAACTTGAAAAAGGCAAGTTTACGGAAGAGCCGGTCAAGTCCCAGTTCGGCTATCACATCATCGTGCTTGATGATGTACGTCCAATCCAAGCGCCTCCCTTGGAACAAGTCAAGGATCAATTAAAGCAAATGGTGCAACAGCAAAACGTGAAGAAATTTATTGACGATACTAAAGCCAAAGCCAAGATCGAAATTGTAGCGGCTCCTACACCAGCGCCGATCGCAGCTCCTGCGTCCGTTCCTGCTCCTGCATTAGTTCCCACCCCAGCACCTGCAGCGACGCCTGCTTCGGCTTCGGCGGCAGTAGTTCCACCGACAGAGGCTACTAAAAAATAATGAAATAATTGTTCATTGACAGGTCGGAAAGCAACTTGTTTTCCGACCGAATGAAATGGATGATTTCTTCTCTTGCCGCACGCAGGGATAAAAAATTAACTGAGTGAGGCGAACTTTAGCTGCGCAGATTTTTTCGCATCATGGCGGGCATGGGTTCTAGTGGATTTGCGTGGGAATATTCAAGTTCGGGCGCTGCTTCAAAACCGAATGCCATATAAAAATCGAGCAAGCATAGCTGATCTGAACGCACTGCCAAGCGCAACTCGCTTATTTCATGCGCTAATGCGTGATGAGTCACCGCTTCGATCAGGTGCTGCGACAGGTTTTCGCCACGATAGGCAGGCAACACCCCCATGCGTGTAATCTCCAGAATGTCGGGTGCATCATCGAGCGGCAGCCAGCGTACCGAACCGATCGGAATATGATTAACTAGCAAGATAAAGCCGCCGCCCACCAGTAAATCCTGAGTGACGCGTTCAGCCGATTCATGGTGGCCGCTGGATGTGGGGGCTACTTTATTGGCCCAGGCAGCACGCGTGAGATCGGCGATTAATTGCGCCTCGTCGAATGCAGCTTCGCGCACTACGATGTTTTTCATTTGGTACTTTGCATTTAGCGCACTCGCATCCCCGGTTCTGCACCCGCCCAAGGAGTGAGAATGTAGATGCCGGGATTGGCTTTCTCGTCTGTGCTGGAAGCGGCCAGCACCATGCCTTCGGAAATGCCGAATTTCATTTTACGCGGTGCCAGATTGGCAACCATCAGAGTCATTTTTCCGATCAGATCTTCCGGTTTATAAGCTGATTTAATACCGGAAAATACGTTGCGCATGCGACCTTCGCCGACATCCAGTGTCAGGCGCAATAATTTAGTTGATCCTTCAACGTGTTCGCAGTTAACAATTTTGGCGATGCGCAGATCGATTTTGGTGAAATCGTCGATGCTGATTTCAGGGGCAAGTTCTTCAATGGCTGTCGATTCAACAGCGTTGTCGGGGGCGGCAGCTGCCGTGTCGCTTGTGCTGGTAGCTTGCACAGGTGTGTCGAACAGCGTTTCGAGCATTTTGGGATCGACGCGCTGCATTAGGTGGGAATAGACATTTACACGATGCCCATGCGGCAAAGGTGTGACTACATCAGCCCATTGTAAAGGCGCTACATTGAGCAATGATTCGACTTGCTTTGCCAAATCAGGCAATACCGGTTTGAGATAAACGGTCAATATTCTGAAGGCTTCCAGCAGGCGGCTGCACACTTCCTGTAATGCTGCATCCTGTGTTGGATCTTTGGCGAGTACCCACGGTTTATTGGCATCAACGTAGGCATTGATGATGTCGGCTTGCTCCATGATCATGCGCAAGGCTTTGCCGTAATCTCGTTGTTCATACAATGCCTGGATTTCTGGTCCGGCATTGCGCAGAGTGCAAATGAATGCATCTGACGACGTGGCCCAGTCGGATACAATTGTTCCGTCGAATTTTTTGCTGATGAAACCCGCAGCGCGGCTGGCGATATTGATGTATTTTCCGATTAAATCTGAATTGACACGCGCCACAAAATCATCGGGATTGAAATCCAGGTCTTCCACTTTGGCATTGAGCTTGGCCGCAATGTAATAGCGCATCCATTCTGGGTTCATGCCCAGCTCCAGATAACGCAACGGTGAAATTCCGGTGCCGCGCGACTTGGACATTTTCTCGCCACTGACGGTTAGAAAGCCATGGACGAAGACATTGTTGGGTATTTTCATGCCGGCAAAATGCAGCATGGCTGGCCAGAACAAGGTATGGAAATAGGTGATGTCTTTGCCGATAAAGTGATATTGCTCGGTCGTTGGATCGGCCATGAAGGCGTCGAAGTTGCGCCCGGTTTTGTCGAAATAGTTTTTCAGTGAAGCTAGGTAGCCGACCGGCGCATCTAGCCATACATAGAAATATTTTCCGGGCGCATCGGGAATCTCGATGCCGAAATAAGGCGCATCGCGGCTGATGTCCCAGTCGCCCAGACCGCTGTTTTTGTCTTCTTTGCCTTCCAGCCATTCTTTTGCTTTGTTCGCTACCTCGGGCTGCAAGCGTGGCTTGCCATCGGCATCACCCAAAGCCCAACCGCGTAGGAATTGAACGCATTGTTCATCAGATAAGCGGAAGAAATAGTGTTCCGACGATTTCATTACAGGCGTCGCGCCGGAGAGGGCTGAGAATGGATTTTTCAATTCGGTCGGCGCATAGACCGCACCGCACACCTCGCACGAATCGCCGTACTGATCTTTGGCCCCGCATTTCGGGCATTCTCCTTTGATGTAGCGGTCCGCCAGAAACATATTTTTGACTGGATCGAAAAACTGATCGATGGTCTTGGTCGTGATCAATTTGAGGCCGCCATTGTGCGTGCCATCGCGCAAACGGCGATAAATTTCTTTGGACAGTTCGTGGTTTTCTACGCCGTCGGTCGAATGCCAGTTGTCGAACCCGATATGGAATCCATCCAGATATTGCTTGCGGCCAGCTGCGATATTGGCGACGAATTTTTGTGGTGTAATGCCGGCTTTTTCTGCCGCAATCATGATAGGTGCGCCATGCGCGTCATCGGCACAGACAAAATGCACTTCGCGTGGTTTTCCGCTGTCTAATTGCATACGCTGGAAACGCACCCAGATATCGGCCTGGATGTACTCCATGATATGGCCGATGTGGAAAGCGGCGTTGGCGTAGGGAAGGGCAGTGGTGACGAACAGCTTGCGGGTCATGGTTAAGGTACTTTTTGCGTAGAAAGGCCACATTTTAGCAGGGGAAATGGCTGTGACCCACACTGTTCGCCTATGTAGACACGTGTAATAGGCTGTTTTTTGTTAGACTTCGGCGTGATCATTTGGAGATAGGCATGAACATTTCAGTAGAAGCGGTCAAAGAAGTACTGTCGAAGGTATTGGACCCAAACACACGCAAGGATTTCGTTTCATCAAAATCCGTAAAAAATATTCAGGTCAATGGCAATGATGTATCGGTTGAGATTGAACTGGGTTATCCGGCAAAAAGTCAATTTGATTCCATTCGCACTCACTGTGTAGAGGCGATTGGCGGCCTCGCTGGGGTGGGGAATATCAGCGTCGACGTTTCGTCGAAAATTATTTCGCATTCTGTTCAGCGCGGTATTAAATTAATGTCGAACGTAAAAAATATCATCGCTGTTGCATCGGGTAAAGGGGGCGTGGGGAAGTCGACCACAGCGGTCAATCTGGCGCTGGCCTTATCGGCTGAAGGCGCTTCAGTCGGTATTTTGGATGCGGATATTTATGGGCCTTCGCAACCGATGATGATGGGTATTTCCGGTCGGCCTGAGACGGCCGATGGCAAGACAATGGAGCCGTTGGAAAATCATGGCCTGCAGGTGTCCAGTATCGGCTTCATGATTGATCCTGATGAGCCGATGGTGTGGCGCGGCCCGATGGTGACGCAGGCTTTGCAGCAGTTGCTGGAGCAAACCAACTGGCGCGATCTCGATTACCTCATTATCGATATGCCGCCAGGGACTGGTGACATTCAGTTGACGCTGTCGCAAAAAGTACCTGTGACCGGCGCGGTGATCGTGACCACGCCGCAAGACATTGCCTTGCTCGATGCGCGTAAGGGATTAAAAATGTTTGAGAAAGTCGGGATTCCGATCTTGGGTATCGTGGAAAATATGAGCGTGCATATCTGCTCCAATTGCGGCCATGCAGAACATATTTTCGGCGCAGGTGGTGGCGAGAAAATGTGTGCCGATTTCGGCGTGGAATTTCTTGGCGCGTTGCCGCTGGCGCTGGCGATACGGGAACAGGCGGATTCTGGAACGCCGACGGTAGCCGCCGATCCTGATGGCGCAGTGGCGAAAATCTACAAAACAATTGCACGCAAGATTGCGATCAAGGTAGCGGAAAAAGCCAAAGATATGAGCGGGAAATTTCCGAGTATTGTGATTAAGAACGATTGATTTTTGCCATGTGTTTTTATTTGCTGTATTGTTTATTCTATTCATGAAGCAAGAATATGAGAATTTAGCACGTTAATTTTTTTCACCACATGATGGCCTATTTACTGAGATCGTGTTTCGATAATTTTCCATTGTTACTCTTTTGATCTGATGACTTTTCATCCGTTCCTCAGTAATGCCCGTGCACCGCTGACACAAGCAATACAGGGCTCAGACGAACGTGGTCGTAGTGTCTCCATTAATATCCCGGCCGAGCGGGCATTGACTGTCTATCTGGATAAGCGTGAATTGGTGACGCTCATGACGCTGGGTGCTGCACCCGAAGCTTTGGTGTTGGGCTACCTGCGCAATCAGCGTTTGCTGCGTTCGGTTGACGATATTTCTTCGATCCAGGTCGATTGGGAGGTGGAATCGGCTGCGGTGACTACACGCAATGGGGTTGATCGTATCGAAGAACGTACATCCAAACGCGTTGTCACTACCGGTTGCGGCCAAGGTTCGGTTTTCGGTGGCTTGATGGATGAAGTCGATGCGATTGTTTTATCTGTCGATGCGCGGTTGATGCAATCGACCTTATACAAGATCGTTGAAACCATACGTAGTAGCCAATCGATTTATAAACAGGCCGGTTCTGTGCATGGCTGCGCCCTGTTTTCTGCTGTGGGCGAGCTGATTTATTTTGTTGAAGACATCGGGCGGCATAATGCAGTTGATGCCATCGCCGGAAAAATGTGGCTCGATGACGTCGATGGCGGCGATAAGATTTTTTATACGACGGGCCGACTGACTTCGGAGATGGTGATCAAGGGGGCACAGATGGGCATTCCATTTTTGCTCTCGCGTTCCGGCACGACGCAGATGGGCCATTCTGTGGCGCTGCAGCTTGGTATGACGTTGTTGGCGCGCTGCACGGGTAGACATTTCCTGTTGTTGAGTGGTGCAGATCGTTTTATTTTTGAGCCGCATTTATTGGTACCCATCGACTAACACGTTTGTGATTGCAGAAGACCCGTTTCAGGCTTCCTGACAACGCGGTAAAATACGGCTTTATCCCTATTGCGGCTTTGGAAAACCAAGGCCGTTTTTATTTCCATGACTGTTCGCACCCGTTTTGCACCTAGCCCGACTGGCTATCTCCATGTTGGCGGCGCTCGTACCGCGTTATTTTCCTGGGCTTATGCCCGTCACTTTGGCGGTACTTTTGTGTTGCGTATTGAAGATACCGACCTCGAACGTTCCACACCGGAAGCGGTGCAAGCCATTCTCGATGGCATGGCTTGGCTTGGTTTGAACCATGACGAAGGCCCGTATTACCAGATGCAGCGCATGGATCGTTATCGTGAAGTGGTGGCCAAAATGCTGAGCGAGGGCACGGCATATTATTGCTACTCGTCGAAGGATGAGGTCGAAGCAATGCGCGAGCGTCAGATGGCGACTGGCGACAAGCCGCGCTACGATGGAACCTGGCGGCCCGAATCAGGCAAAACGTTACCGGCAATTCCTGAAGGTGTTGCACCCGTTGTGCGTTTTAAAAACCCGGTCGATGGTGAGGTGACATGGCTGGATGTCGTGAAGGGTGAAATCACGATTGGCAATAAAGAGTTGGACGATCTGGTGATTGCCCGACCCGATGGCACGCCGACCTACAATTTTTGCGTAGCCGTAGACGATTGGGACATGCAGATCACGCATGTAATACGCGGCGATGATCATGTCAATAACACGCCGCGCCAAATTAATATTCTGAACGCGCTTGGTGCGCCGTTGCCGCACTATGGCCATTTGCCGATGATTTTGGGGGCTGATGGGCAAAAGTTATCCAAGCGTCGCGATTCAGTCAGTGTGATGGACTATCCGGCCAAAGGTTATTTGCCTGAAGCGCTCTTGAATTATCTGGTGCGTCTGGGTTGGGGGCGCGGCGACGAAGAAGTATTTTCAATGGAGCAGTTCTGCGTCTGGTTCGACCTCGATCATTTATCCAAATCGGCGGCGCAATTTAATACAGAGAAGCTGGGTTGGTTGAACAACCATTACATCAAGTTAGCGGACAATGCGCGCCTTGAAGGTTTGATAAAGCCTTTGATGGACAAAGACGGGGCGCAATTCGATGGCGCGCCTCCTTTCCGAACGGTGATTGGTTTGATGAAAGAACGTGCTCATACGCTTAATGAATTGGCGGATTCGGCAATGCTGTTTTATCGGCAGCCAAACCCGGATGGGGCGTTGTTGGCTCAGCATTTGACGGATGTGGTCAGACCTGCCTTAGTTGAATACGTGCAGCGTATTCAGACGGTCGAGTGGAATAAAGAATCACTGACCGCGATGTTAAAACAAGTGTTAGCTGCACACAAACTCAAGATGCCGCAAATGGCGATGCCTTTACGTTTGCTTGTGACCGGACAGTTGCAGACGCCTTCCATTGATGCGGTGCTTGAATTGTTTGGGCGCGAGGTTGTTTTGGGGCGCATCAAAAAATTTCTTTAGCAGCATTCGCACGATTTTTGGAAAGTCTTTCGTCTTTTGCAAAAGCGCATTTACATAGAGCAAGGAACCTTGCTATAATCTCGTTTCTGCGCGAGGGGGTATAGCTCAGCTGGGAGAGCGCTTGCATGGCATGCAAGAGGTCAGCGGTTCGATCCCGCTTACCTCCACCAATCAAAGAAATATTTGTACGCGCAGAAGTTGGACAGCTTATGTCCCCATCGTCTAGAGGCCTAGGACATCACCCTTTCACGGTGAGTACAGGGGTTCGAATCCCCTTGGGGACGCCAGCAAATAGTTGAGCCTGATTTTTTGGGTTACGGAAATACGCACAACAGGCCAAACACAAGGACAGATCATTGTCCCCATCGTCTAGAGGCCTAGGACATCACCCTTTCACGGTGAGTACAGGGGTTCGAATCCCCTTGGGGACGCCAAGATAAAACCTGTATCGCAGTGTGTCTCATATTAAGTCGCACGTGATTTTATACAAGGTCGCAGTCAGATGAAAACGAAAAAGCCGCATTAAGCGGCTTTTTCGTTTTTCTTTCTCCAGGGGCGATATTTTTCTGGATAAAAATCAGTTGTTAATCGTGGCCCATGATCTTGGAGAATATGTCTGGCGATCTTGCATTTTGCATTGATTAGGCTGCATTGAGTTGGTTCGCTCCCATTGGATTGTGTCTACAGAAATGGTCGATCAATGCTCTATGTGATGGCAGATTTCCTAGGGCGCGCAGAGACATTTGGTTAATCATCCGAAATTCCTGACGAGCTTCCTCAAGACGTGGATAAGCTACACTGTTTGCGTTCAATTCAGTGTTAAATTCCATGCCGTAAAGTACATATTGCCAGCTCGATGGGGGATACATTTCCAGGTCAGTGACGAAGTCGAGGCGATGGGGTGGACGGCAGCGCCACATTGCCAATTTTTCTCTTAATGTTTCTGGAATTGAGTGCGGGTTTGTATTATCAATCCAGAATTGTGTATCAGTTCGTTGGGTTATGCAGTAATGCATTTTGACGAAATCGACGATGCGCTCATAACGTGCTTTCATCAATTCATTAAACAATTTTGCCACTGGTGCTGTATCTCCGTTAAAGGGAAACAAATAGCTGATCAGGTATGCTGCAGTTTCGATTAGGCCAATGCCAGACGCTTCGAGTGGCTCCAGAAATCCACTGGATAGTCCTACTGCGACACAGTTTTTTACCCATTGGACTTCGCGATAACCTACGTTTAATTTTAGTAATCTTGGACTTAATTCTTTACTCGCGGAACCAATGTAGGAGCGCAGTACTTGTTCAGCGCGTGCATCGTCGGTATGGCGGCTCGAATACACATAGCCGATACCGCGCCGTTGTTGCAGGCCGATATCCCATGTCCAGCCTGCTTCATGTGCGGTGGAGATGGTGTAGGACGGAATAGGTGCATCTGGGCTTTCGTAGGGTACTTGCATTGCGAGTGCGCGGTCAACGAATAGCACATCACTGATATTCCGCAATGGGGAGCCTAATGCCTCCCCTATCAAGGTTGCGCGAAAACCCGTGCAATCAATGTAAAGGTCGGCACTCAGTGGGCCACATTCCTGGGTCACTACCGATTCTATGGCACCACTTTCATTGAGCATGACATGCTCCACCGTCCCCAGCACATGGGCTACGCCGAGAGACTTCGCATGTTCACAGAGTAGGGCAGCAAAACGTCCTGCATCGAAGTGGTAGGCATAATTCATCGGGCCTAAAAAATCGGCATCCTCGAATCTTTTGGGGCCATGAGATCCATCGGCGACACGTTTTTGCATGGTTGCTGCTTCCGCAAACGGGATGCCAGCACCTGCAGCTCCTTGCAGCCAGTATGGCAGTAAGTCCGGCCCACCTGGGCGTTGGCTAGGCTGACTGAAAGGGTGAAAATAATGATCAATACCCGCTGTTCCTGCTGGGCGCACCCAATCGACAAATTGAATGCCTTGCTTGAAAGTGGCATTACATTCGCGCACGAATCGGGCTTCATCAATGCCAATTGCCGCGAGCGTTCCTCTAATTGACGGAAATGTTCCTTCTCCGACGCCGATGATGCCAATGTCCTTTGACTCTACCAACGTAATGCGCACGCTTTCACTAGACTCGGCACCCAAAGTACGGGCCAGAAAGGCTGCTGTCAACCAGCCTGCGGTACCTCCGCCGACAATTAATACATTTTTAATGGATTTCATTTGAAATTACCTTTTGAGTTACATTTCATTCAAATCATGGCGTTGTGAACTAACAACAAGCCGCCATAATAAAGCGAAAATAATGGGATTGTCATTTTTAGTTTGACATCGATGTTCAGAATTATGTAGTATGAAATCGGTTTCAAAAATGTTGAAATCGATTTCAATTATAAAGTGAGCCTCATCGGAATATTGCTGATGAACCTAACGACAACAGGAGAATAATGAAAATCCTTGCTACCAAGCCCCGAAAAATTTTGGGCACACCCATTCAATTGGCCATTCTGACACTCTTGGCCGGAACTCATTCCGCTCAAGCGCAAGTTCAAGCACAACCACAGGCGCAAGCTGAGCCTAACGCAATTGCAGAAGTGATCGTAACGGCAACGAAACGTTCTACCTCATTGCAACGCACGCCCGTTGCAATCACTGCGCTTAATGCGGCAGCTCTGGACGATGCCCATGTCCAAACCATTCAAGATGTCGTCACTCTGGTGCCCGGTTTTCAGGCGACGACCCAAGGGGATCACGGTGTCATTACAATGACTCTTCGCGGCGTGGGTAACGATAGTGCCAAAACTGAATATGCAGATCCTGAAGTCGCTTCGTTTGTGAATGGTATCTACTCCCCAAGACCAGAAGGTGCTACCGCACTGTTGTTTGACTTGGATGCGATTGAAGTTCTGCGTGGGCCTCAAGGCACACTGTGGGGACGTAATTCCTCGGTTGGTGCTGTCAATATGCAAACAATCAAGCCAGTGCTTGGTGATCGCTCGGGTAGTGTTGAGGGCGGTATCGGCAGTTTCAATCGGATGGGTGTACGTGGTGGATTTAATGTCCCATTGAGCGACACCATGGCGCTGCGTATTGCATTCGTCAATGAAAAACACGACGGGTATGTTAATTACCAGAAAGCACCGAACATTTCGCTTGCTAGTCAGCAGACAGCCTATGCTGCATCTAATAAGGGTAGCTTGACTGGTTTTCAGCCGCTAAACCCGAATCTCTTCGTGCAAAGTGGCCCCAAATATGGAGCGCAAGATCAGAGCTCAGCCCGTTTGAGTTTGCTATGGAAACCGTCAGCCGATCTGAAGTGGGATATCTCACTGGAGAAATATGCGGATCGTGGCACAGCCAATATGAACTTGGTGCAAACGCCGCGGGCGGGGCAAGATTTCTGGTCGGCTTTAATAGATACAGCTCCTTCGGTTCATCGTGATGCGGATTCTCTGCGTAGTCGCCTTGATTACAGTGTGAGTGACTCCATGACTCTCGCTTATATTGCGGGCTATTCGCGTTTTAGTGGTTCGTCGACCTATGATCAGGATGGAGGTGCTAGTGTTCCTACCAGCTTTACTACAGGTGCAACCTATCAAGCAGATAACACGGTTTCTTCCCATTATGTGAATTACAGCCACGAACTGGAACTACAATCGGTTGGCAAACGGGATGTTGACTGGTTACTGGGCCTGTACTATGCAGCGGAAACGAATGACATACGCTTCGACATTCCTATCATGAACGGAACGCAACAAGGTACTGTGGCTTGGCAGGGTTCATTCATTCAGCCTAAAGAAACGGTTGCATCGACAGCCGCTTTTGGCCAGGCGACATGGAATGTGTCCGATAGTCTGCACTTGACGGGCGGTTTGCGTTATACGTCTGACAAGCGCACCAATGTTGGTGGACGTGGTTATGGCTGGGGTTATGATTCTGCACCGCAGGTTCCCGTTAATCCAGGTACCAATCCAGCAGCAGCAGGGTCTGGATTTGGTACACCCTCTAAAAACGATGGCACATTTAACGGTAGTAAGACAACTGGCTTAGCTCGTGTCGGTTACGACATTGATCGTGACAACATGGTGTACGCCAGCGTTTCTAGTGGCTATAAATCTGGCGGGTTACAAGATGGCGGTAAGCCATATGGAGCTGAAACATTGACCAACTTTGAGGTTGGCACAAAAAGCTCCTTCATGGGCGGTACAGTCAAGCTGAATACGGCGCTTTATTCTGAGGATTTCAAAGATTTCCAGTTTAGTGCACCAGTAACTAACCCAGATGGTAGTCATACGCTGGTGACTTCGAACGCTGATGCAGCAAAAATCCATGGTTTTGAAGCAGAACTTGCTGCGAAATTGACCAAGGAAGATAAAGTGCAAGTCACCTTGGCATTTACCAAGGCAACTTTGGGTAAATTGATCGGTGGTAGTAACGACTATGCTTTGCCCGTGTGCACAATTCCTGGAATCGGTAACTGCTTAGATGTATCGGGGCATAGAATGCCACACACACCAAGCATGTCGGCGCAGGTTCAGTACCAGCACACTTTCCATATGGATGGCAACGCTACGCTGACGCCTCGCATTAGCGCTCACTATGAAACAGAAAGCTGGCTCAGTGTGTTTAATCTCGGCGCTGGGGACAAGCAGAAGGCATACACACGGAGCGATTTGGGTCTGCGCTATGCTTCAGGCAAGTCCTGGTTTGTCGATGCTTACGTACGTAATCTGGAAGACGGGAAAATTAAAACAAGTGCTCAGAATAGTTTTGGCGGTATATGGCAGGCGCAATATCTGGCACCACGTACTATCGGTGTAAATACGGGAGTGTCTTTCTAAGTAGTCGTTCTATCGTAGGCATCTCCGTTGGTTTTAAACCCCCAGTTTCCTTTAATGGAGTGGGGGTTTTTTTATGGGAAGCACGGTGATATTTTTAGTTGGCAGCTGGCGCAATTTTTCCTATCGCAGGAAAAATCCTGATACGGAAAAGAGGCAGGGTATTATTACTGGGCGGCTGTTGCAAACTAAAGCGTTGAACAGATTTAGAGGAACGAATTATCACCAGTGAAATTTTCATGCGCGGGCGGCGGCACCAAAATTTTAGAAGATGGAGAAGATTATTTCGTACCCAATAGCTGCAGCAAGTAACGTTGGAGGACGATGGGATCGTCTTGATGGCGATCCCAAAGTGCCACAATTATTCGGTCACCGCTGAAATATTCGTATCTTTATTATGGAACGGAGCGAACCAGCAAACAATGAAGGAGGGTATGGTCGCTATCATTACAAATCCGAAATAGCTGACATAGCCCATTAATTGTTGCAAGTGGCCGCTGATAATGCCCGTTACCATCATGCATAAAGCCATCAGGCCGGTACCGAAGGCATAGTGAGTAGTGGTGTATTTCCCAGGTGCTAATTGCTGCATTAGGTAAATCATAAAACCGACGGAGCCGAAGCCGAAGAAAAATTTTTCAATGGCGACCCCAACCGTAATTATGAGTAAATTGCTCGGCTGATAAATGCTCATGAAGAGGAAAGTGACGTTGGGGATATTCACCGCACAACACAGTAAGAAGAGGGTCGGCTGTAAGCCGCGTCGTGCCACAAAAATCCCGCCCAGCAATGATCCGAGTAAGACCGCGATTAGGCCGTAGGTTCCGTAAATGATTCCCAGTAGCTCATTGGAGAGTCCTAAGCCACCCTTGCTCAAGGGATCGGCCATGAAGAAGAGGCCGATTTTTTCAAGAAAACCTATGCTGAGGCGGAAAAGAAAAGCGAATGAAATCATCAACCAGACATCGCGTTTTTGGAAAAAAGTTGCGAATGAATCCCATAAAATCTGGAACGCATCCGCTACGGAGGTTGGTGTACTTTCCGCGCGTGCGCCTTCGGGCATCACGCGCAGATGCCACGCAGCCATGGCAAGCGTTATACCGCCTACAATAAAAAAGATGATGCGCCAAGCGTCGATCCAGGCTGGACCGAAAACCATTGCGTCGTGGTGAAAGTAGCCGGAATGCAGTTTTCCACTGAGATAAACCAGGCCGCCTGAAGCGACGATAGGGCCGATATTCCAGCTCAGACTCTGAATTCCGCAATAAAGAGATTGTTTTTTACTGTCTAGCGAAGTGACGTATACCCCATCTGATGCGATATCCTGAGTGGCACCGATGAACGAGAGCGCCCAGAAAAAAATCATTAACAAGGCCATGTAGTTGGGTAAGGCCATGACCAGGGCGACACCGATAAATCCAAGTCCGATAGTGAGTTGAGCACAGAGCACAAAGAATTTTTTAGTTCGATACATTTCAACAAAGGGTGCAAATAAGGGCTTGATCGTGTAGGCCAAAAGCAGGTAACTGGCGTATTCGGCCGCTTTACCATTGCCCATGCCCAAGTTCTTGAACATGATGGCAGTCACGCTGGTAAGCGTCATGTAAGTGAGCGCCATTGTGAAGTAACCCGACGGAACCCACATCAGGGGAGATATTTTCGGCGGTGAAGCATGCATGGTGTTAATCCTTCTATGGGTAGTAAATAGGAGCGTTGATTTTCGGACTGTGTACCGGCGATCGTGGCTATTTGTTGGCCTGTCAGCTTCGCATGCCACTTTCAGTCAGATGATGAGGACTTGGTTGCGCTAACTCTGGGGCGTTCACGGTATTCTTGGTAAGGTGGTCGTTTAGAATTGCGGCTGCCCCCAAGAGGGCAGGATAGGGAGCGGTAATGACCAGCGTGGGAATCTGAGCGGTGAAGGAGCTTAAGCGTCCCTTACTTTCGAAGCGGCGGCGAAATGACGACGTGGCGAAATAACCCCCCAGACGCGGCACGACACCCCCTCCTATATAGATGCCTCCCTGGGCACCTAGTGTGACGGCCAGGTTGGCAGCTACTGTACCGAGCATGCCGCAGAAACAATCGAGTGTTTCAATACATAGCGCATCTGTTCCGTCCAAGGCACGGGCGACAATATCTACGGTGGATAAGCTCCTCTCCGGCGAGGCAGTGTGTTGAACTGCGATTGCCTGATAGATGAGGGCGATCCCAGGGCCGGAAACCAGGCGCTCGGCTGAGACGTGATCATGCTGTTTCCAACAATACTGCAGCACGGACAATTCACGTTCGTCGGCCGGAGAAAAGGCGACATGGCCACCTTCGCTTTCGATCGGATGCCATCGGCCATCGATTGGGATCAGGCCCCCTACACCAAGCCCGGTGCCGGCGCCAAGCAATCCGATCACTCCTTGGCTACGGGAACTTCCCCCCCCTATTTTTTCGACGTGCTCATGGGGCAGTATCGGCAGGGCCATCGCCAACGCCGTGAAATCATTGACAATCAGAAGAGTCTGGAATTTGAGCTGTTGTCGTGTAGCTTCGATTGAAAATTGCCAGTGGTGATTTGTCATCTTGACCTGATCGCCTAATACCGGATTGGCAATTGCAACGATGGCGTGCTGGATCGCACTGCATTGGCAGCGCTCCAGATAAGCTCGCATGGCGTCGACAAATTCGGGATATTCGGCACAAGCCAGAGTGATAACATGATCGATTTTTCCGGGGCTACCCTCGAGCGCAAAGCGGGCATTCGTTCCACCTATATCGGCGAGCATTCGTGGCCCATCAGGGTAGAGATCGGCAGGAATGGTATCGGACTTCATGAAATAATTTGATAGATGAGTATACGTGTCGGTCTTTATTATGGCGTTATTAATATTAGGCCTAGATGCACGGTCTATTTTAGCCGCCATATCAATACATCAGGTTGTGGAATGTACGATTCCGACAAAACAGGTTGGTGCCCTCGAACTTAGAAGGACAGGATTGATAGAGACAATGGAAAGTCAGACTGCCCATGATCCTGCTCAAGCCAGACGTTGGGCACGAATAAATTCACGATACCAGATAGCGCTGTCTTTCAGGGTGCGTTGCTGGGTTTCATAATCGACGTGGACGATGCCAAAACGCTTGGCGTAGCCTGAGTTCCATTCAAAGTTGTCGAGCAGGCTCCACAGAAAATATCCCTGTATGTCGACACCTTGCGCCATGGCGTTGGCCAGGGCATTGAGGTGGCTACGTACATAGGTGATGCGTTCAATGTCAGGTATTTGTCCGTTCACCAGTTTGTCGGGATTGGCCATGCCATTTTCTGTGATATAGATCGGTGGCAGTGTATATTCCTGCTTCAATGCGATTAAAAGTTCTGTGAGGCCTTGCGGATAGATTTCCCAGCCCATATCGGTAAATCCCAGTTTTCCTTCGGGCTTTTTGGGAGGTGTTTCAGCACTACAAAAAGAGCGGAAATAATAATTCACACCCAGAAAGTCGAGCGGTTGACGGATGTCAGTGAAATCGTTTGGATGGATTATCGGGCAGTTTTCCCCGTGCGATTTTAAGGCTAGTGCTGGATAGCAACCTTTGAAAATCGGATCCATGAACCACTGAACCGAGCGAGCGTATTCAAGCTGGGCCATGGCCCGATCTGCTTCACTATCAGTGGCTGGATCGGCGGTCCACTGGTTCAGCACAATGCCTAACTTAGCTGGTGCGCCTACCGTGCGCATGGCCTGCATTGCTAGCCCGTGAGAAAGAAGCAGGTGGTGTGAGACCTGAATCGCAGCCTTGGCATCAGCAATACCCGGCGCGAACTGCGCATTACCATACCCAAGGTTAGCGCTGCACCAAGGTTCGTTGTGGGTGGCAATGGTCGCTGCACGGCTGCCAAAGCGCCGTGCCACTTCCTGCGCATAGTCAGCAAAACGTAAACAAGTGTCTCGGTTGAGCCAGCCACCATCTTGCTGTAATCCTTGCGGCAAATCCCAGTGATAGAGAGTCAAATGAGCGGCTAGTTCCTTTTGCGCCAGTTCATCAAGCAGACGGTCGTAAAAGTCAAATCCCTTTTCGTTCCAGGCTCCTTTTCCTTCCGGTTGGACTCGCGACCACGCCATCGAGAAGCGGTAAGCATCCACACCCAGGGAAGCCATGATGCCTACGTCATCCACATACCGATGATAGTGGTCACAGGCAATATCACCGTTGCTGGCATCTATAACATTGCCTGGGTGGTGGGTAAAGGTGTCCCAGATTGAGGGTCCTTTGCCATCCTCGGCGGCAGCCCCCTCGATCTGGAAAGCACTGGTGGCGACGCCCCAAGTGAAAGAACGGGGAAATTTCGTTGTATTAGGCATGGTTCTATTGTGAGTATTTATAAGAATGATACTTTTTTCTGTACCTTGATTCGTGTGTCAGCCGAATTTAATACTGGAGCCTAAAACGATCAGGAGAGAACAATAATTAAAGGTAGTGTGTGTATTAAAAAGGGTTTCCAACAAATGTTTCAAACAATGGTATGTGATAGAAGGTGCTGCATTGAACGTCATTTGTGATTTATCACATGCAACATATTACGTGATATGAAATCGATTTCATATGAAAATCTAATTAATTTTCAGAAAAATATTATTTGCGATGATTTTATGTGTGTGTTCTTCCGTGTTTTAGCATCTATCCTCTGCTATTAATGGAAAAATTAGTCTATTTTTAGAATTTCTAGTGATCGCACTTAAATTCGGGAGCTTCATTTTTCAGTCTTGAGTAAGAAACCGATTCCATGTTACAATTTTTTTAACGGTAGGTGGGTTCGCCTACTCTTGTATGTTTGTATGTAAGGGATGAGAAGATGGCTCAAAACAACAGTTTTTCGGCAACTGTTTATGGGGTGGCGCGTGAAGCTGGCGTATCCGCAGCTACAGTTTCCCGGTTTCTGAATGGCACGGCTAAAGTATCGGATGCCAAGCGAGAGGCCATAGAAAATGCGATCACTAAACTAAACTACAAGCCTAATATGCTTGCCCAAGGCTTAAAGATGGGGAGTTCGCGCACCATTGGCGTGCTGACCCAATCTCTTATCAGCGGCTATTTTAATGAAGCCCTGATCGGTATTGAGGACGCATTGAAAGGTACAGGATATGCGCCTTTAATCGTTAGTGGGCATTGGCATGCGAGTGAAGAGGCTGAACGCATTGAATTGTTGATTGCACGCAGGGTGGATGGTTTAGTTATTCTCACTGGCAATTTAACCGACGCCCAAATTCTGGCGTTTTCCCAGCGCCTTCCCATCGTCGCATTCGGTCGCGAGTTGGCAGCTAAAAATGCCTTCGGATTTTCCTTTGATAATTACAAGGCGGCTTGTGAAGTTACCGATTACCTGATCGAGCAGGGGCATCGTCGTATTGCCTTTATCGCTGGCCCGGAAGATCAGGAAGATGCTAAAGCGCGTTTGGCGGGCTATCAAGACACATTGGCACGCCACAAAATTGAACTTGACGTGAAGCTGATAGTGCCGGGTGATTTTCAGGAGTCAGGGGGATTGCTTGCGGTTAACCAATTACTGGAAACAGGACAGCGCTTCACTGCAATTTTTGCTGGTAATGATCTTACCGCTTACGGCGCCCGCTTAGCCCTTTATCGCCGCAGCATCCGCGTGCCCGATGATATATCGATCATCGGTTTCGATGATCTACACAGCTCTATGTGTACTACGCCACCCCTCACCACGGTTCGTCAGCCTTTGTTTGATGCAGGCAAGCGCATCGGTCAGGTATTGCTCAAGATGATGAATAATGAGAAATTTACCTTTGATGTGCCTCCTTTGAGTCTGGTGTTGCGTGAGTCTGTGCGACGTATCAGCTAAGTACTCTCGCGGGAATTTGATTCGAAATCAAGGGAGTAGCAGGCTAGGCTCTTTATGATTTTGCGTGCATTGTTTTCTTTATTTTTGCGATTCGATGAAGTTGCCTCCTACAAGCGTTCATCTCTTTTGTCGGGTTATCGACAACTATGGCGACATCGGTGTTTGTTGGCGTCTGGCTCGTCAGTTGGTGCATGAGCATGCACTTAACGTTACGCTATGGGTCGATGACCTTCTCAGCTTTCAAATACTGTGCCGCGATATCGATCCCACACTGCATTTTCAACATATTTTTGGCGTTGCAGTGAAGCACTGGTTAGATGCGTTCGTGCAAATTCCAGTAATAGAAACTGCAGACGTAGTTATTGAAGCTTTCGGCTGTAGATTACCAAAGTCTTATATTGCTGCGATGGCAGTTCGTGTTCCCGTGCCAGTTTGGCTTAATCTGGAATACTTAAGCGCGGAAACATGGATTGAAGGATGCCATACGATGCAATCGGTCCATCCGTCATTGCCATTGATTAAATATTTTTTCTTTCCGGGTTTTTCGAATAAAACAGGGGGGGTGTTGGTTGAACGCGATTTGCCTGCGCAACGTAAAAAATTCCAAAATGATCCAAAAGCGATAGCGGATTTCTTTGATAAATTGGAGCTGAATGTTCCGCCAAATACCGCGGTCATTTCTCTGTTTTGCTACCCATCTGCACCTGTCGAAAATCTCTTTCGCGCACTGATATCGGGGTCTAGGAAAGTAATTTGTATTGTGCCGGAGGGGGTGGCACATGAAGCGGTAAGTACCTTTCTGCAGCAGTCTGCTCGTGCTGGTCTGGCTGCTACGCAAGGCGTCCTGACTGTACATGTTTTGCCTTTTATTTCTCAGCCTGAGTACGACAAATTATTGTGGGCATGTGACCTCAATTTTGTGCGTGGAGAGGATTCATTTGTCAGGGCGCAATGGGCTGCGCGCCCTTTTATTTGGCATATTTATCCGCAAGATGAATTTGCGCATATGCGTAAATTAGATGTTTTTCTAGATCGCTATTTGGTGGGAGTACCTGATGACGCAGCTAAGTTACAAGCAGATATCTGGCATGCTTGGAATGGGGAAGAGGAAGATCGCCGGATGTTCGGATCAGCATGGTTGGCTTTTCGCGACGCACTTCCCAAACTGGAAGAGCATGCATCTCTTTGGGCGGACCAATTATTGCAAAATGGTGATCTTGCAACGAACTTGCTCCAGTTCGTGAGAAAAATCGGTTAAAATACAAGGCTTTATTTTTGACGAAAATGTCATCAACGTGCGCTAACGACAAGGTCGTGACAAGCCTCAGATGATTCACCCAACACCCACTTAGACGCAAATCAAGCTATGAAAACCGCACAAGAAATCCGCGTAGGCAACGTTGTTATGGTCAACGCCGAACCAATGGTCGTTATTAAAACTGAATATACAAAATCAGGTCGCAACTCATCGGTTTGCAAAATGAAGATGAAAAATTTGTTGACTGGCTCAGGCTTGGAGTCGGTGTATCGGGCTGATGATAAATTTGACGTCGTCACGCTCGAGAAAAAAGATGCAACTTATTCGTATTTTGCTGACCCATTGTATGTATTAATGGATGCGGATTACAACCAATACGAAGTCGAAGCCGAGAATATGGGAGATACGCTCAATTACCTTGAGGATGGCATGGCGTGTGAAGTTGTTTTTTACAACGAAAAAGCGATTTCAGTCGAGTTGCCAACTACGGTTGTGCGTCAAGTTACTTACACTGAACAGGCAGCGAAGGGCGACACTTCAGGCAAGGTATTAAAGCCAGCGCAAATCTCAACCGGTTTTACCGTTCAGGTTCCTGCCTTTGTAGAGCAGGGAGACAAGATAGAAATCGATACGCGCACCGGTGAATATAAGAGTCGGAGTAAATAAGGCCCTCTTAGAATGCGCGATTGACGGGGGGATTGGAGGGGGTGCCTTTCTGCGAAGGAGCGCCCCTTTCCTTTTCCCGTAGATGCTTTCTATCTTGTTAAGCGCTTATCCAAGGTAGTCCCGCCTTGCACCATCCGCCCACGGTTTTGCGGTGTCCTTCACTATTTTTTTCGCCCTCAAATCCCTCTATGATATCGAAGCAATGCAGAAAACCGTGTTCAGTAGCCAGCCGGGCTGCATGGCGAGAGCGCACACCTGAGCGACATAAAAAAAGTAGCACAGAATTTTTCGTCGCAACTTGGGCAAGCTCATTCATAAATTCAGCATTCGCTACGCCACCGGGATAGGTACTCCATTGGACTACCGCATGCTGGTTAATGGGAATATTGACTCGACCGACCCAGTCGCGTTCGGCGTTGGTACGTACATCCACAAGTTTGATCGCCTGATCCGATTGCAGTAGGTCAAATGCCTCTTGTGGCGTCACTGCGCCAGCATAGGCAAGTTTATTATCGATTCCGCGCTGTCGGGCGGAGGTAAGAAGCAGATTTGTCATAGTAAATTTTATGATTTTTGAACTGGGTAATTATTTTGATGGAATGTTATTTCTTTTGCGTTAGCCATTTGGTCAGAGTCGAATAAAGTAGTTGAGGCTGCACCGGTTTACTAATGAAGTCATCCATGCCGGCAACTTTGCAGAGTTCTCTGTCTTCATTGAGGGCGCAAGCGGTCATTGCGATGATCAGTGTGTTGGAGAGTGCTGGATCAGATCGGATTTGGCGAGTTGCCTCAAGACCGTCCATTTCCGGCATCTGCACATCCATCAGTACACAGTCGAAAGGCGAACTGCGTAGTAGTGTAATTGCTTCTTTTCCGTTGTTCGCGACGCTGACGACGATACCTGCATATTCTAGCAATTTGGTGGCTACCATCTGATTAACGATATTGTCGTCTGCCAAAAGAATATGCGTACCTTGTAGCGCAACGCGTTCTGCATCCGCTGGTTCCCCCTCCCACGCACTGATTACTGTCCGTTGTGGTATCACAGCACCGGATACCGATTTCGATGGCATGTTATCTTTGCCAAGGCGTGCCGTGAACCAGAAAATGCTCCCTTTGCCGAGTTCACTTTTGACTCCAACTTGCCCGCCCATGAGCGTTGCGAGTTGTTTGCTAATGGCTAGGCCCAGACCGCTGCCACCGTATTTTCGTGTGGTGGAACTGTCCGCCTGCTGGAATGATTGAAATAACTTGGTAATTTCATCTGGAGCAATACCGATCCCCGTATCTTGCACTTCGAAACGCATGAGACAATCGTTTGCCGTTTCCTCCTCCATTTTTACATAAATCGTGATTCGGCCTCGATCAGTAAACTTGATGGCGTTGTTTGTGTAGTTAATCAATATTTGATCCAGCCGCAACGCATCCCCCCGCAATCTTTCCGGGAGGCCGGGAGCAATATTCAAAATGAGTTCGATTCCTTTGGCGATGGCTTTGTTTTCCACAAGGTCAGTCAGATTTTTCAGCACAGTTCGCAGATCAAAATTCGCTGCTTCAATAACCAATTTCCCTGCTTCGACCTTTGAAAAATCTAAAATATCGTCAATGATGCCGAGTAGATGCTCCCCCGAATGTTGAATTTTTTGGACAAAGTCACGCTGTTGGGGGTTCAGCTCACTGCGTAATGTGAGATATGCCATGCCAAGTACGCTATTCATGGGGGTACGTATTTCATGACTCATATTTGCCAAGAAATCTGTTTTTGCACGGCTGGCGGCTTCAGCTTGTATCTTGGCTAATTCAAGTTCCTTCGTGCGCAAATCGACCCGTTCTTCGAGATGTTCGTTGAGCTCTTTCAATTCATCGGTAGCTAACTTAATCTCCGTGACGTTGAAAATCCAGGAAAGAATGCAAGGTTTGTCGTCATAATTGACGTGTACATAGGAAGCAAAAACCCAGATGGGCATACCATCCTTGGTTTGCATGCCCAGTGTTAAGTTGATGATGTTGTCGGCTTGAAGAAGTCGTCGATAAATATTGTCGAATTGATTTTTATTCTGATAAAAAATCTGGGGACTCATCCCGCGCATTTCGTTGATCGAGGTGGAGAACAAGTCGGCAGACGACTGGTTGGAAAAAACTATTTTAACGTTGGCGATATCGATCACTTGTACCGCGACCGGACTCGATTCGAGCATGTAACGTATCTGTTTCTCGCTTGCCTTTACCTTTTCGTTGACGCTGCTAGCCCGGATTTGCTCGTAGGATCGGATGGCGGAAGTGACGGTAGTGAATAGCTTGATTCGCGTAAGCTCGGATTTTGTTTTGTAATCATTGATATCGTAGTCGCGAATAGCTTCCATTTCTGGCGCATAACCCGGTTGTCCTGTGCGCAAAATGATGCGTACATCGGCCTGTTTGAGGATATTGCGTACATAGCGGACCAATTGCAGGCCAGCATCTTCCTGCTCCATGACGACATCGAGCAAAATGACTGAAATATCGTTTTCTTTTTCTAATAATTGGCGTGCCTCAGCTGCTGAATAAGCATGTACGAATTCCAGTTGGCGATGTTGTATTTCTAATCCTGCCAATGCAAGTGTGGTGACATTATGAACGTCCTCGTCATCGTCGACAATCATAACTCGCCATACATTTGATGGAGTAACTGGCGAGGACGCCTCATGCGCTGCATTTTCACTTAAGAAAATCAGCTCATCGGAATGGCTAACGCTAGGAGGGGTTGGTTCGCTCATTGTTTATATTTATAAATCGCCGCAGGTTTTACATCAGTCGCCGAAAATGAATTATTTTAATATTACCTTAACTTGACCTTCGGACAAATATCGCGAGTTCTCGCTTGTCTTTTGTTTCGCAAGAAATTTTTTTTCAGTCGGTCGGTGGTGAGCGATTCGTTGGGCACATCAGCGATAAGCTGCTTCGCGTAGCGCATCTCATTGGTGCCGTAAGGACCGAATGCGGATAATCGGTAATTAACCAGCGTTATTGTATCAGCGCGCCGATTGATGTAAATCAGAACGCAACGGATTCGCAGCGAAGCTCCTGGTTGAGTCCGGGACCAGCTATTACAGTGTGCCTTACGTCACCTATACCAACGTCGACAAGGTCAATCAAACGGTACTCGCAACGGAGGGCCAAGGCACGTTACGGCCTTGCTGGGCACTGGTGTATCACCACTACGTCAACCGCAAAAGCCTGGCGGCACCATACTCGCGCAAGTTCGCGCTGCTGGCCCAGCCCGAAGGCGGCGGTGGCAACTATGGACCGAACAGCGGCGGCTTCGACCAGCTCAGCTACGGCACATTGACCTGCGGCCGCGATCCGATCGCCAGCGGTGCCGCACCAAGCGGGCTCTCCGCCTACGACAGCGCGGGCTCGGTTCTCCTGTCATGGTGGGGCGGCGCTTATGCCAACAGCTACACTGTCAAGCGCGCCGTGTTGACCGGTGGCCCCTACGCGATAGTAGCCAGCGGCATCACCGATTTGCTCACCTATACCGATAACGGATTGGCCGACGGCAGCTATTACTATGTGGTGACCGCAACCACCCCGTTGGGCGAAAGCGCAGCCTCGAATGAAGCGAAGGCAAGCATTGGGATACAGCTGCACACCCGGCTGAATTTTGACGAGGGCAGCGGCATTATCGCCAACGACGCCAGTGGGAATGGTCACAGCGGCACGCTGGCGAGCGGGACTACCTGGGTGACAGGCAAGCACGCTGGCGCTATCTCACTCGACGGCAGCAGCGGCTATGCCAGCCTGCCGGCCAACATCATGAGTGATGTCCTTTCGCAAATGGCACCAGCAATCAAGGTACCAATTGTCCCGGTAGTACACCATTTGCTGTGGAGAAACGATACGCTGAGTTTGCGTATTGGTACCACGATTGAAATGGATGATATGCAAACGATTGCGACGTATAGTCGCGGTTGCGACAACCTCAAAATTATCAAGCGGGATGTATCGGCGTCCGGCAGCCAATATCAGCACTCGCTTTGCTATTTCTTCGGGCGAACACTTCTAACGGTTCTATGGGGGCATTCTGATGAGAGAATGCTCAACAATTTCATCATCTCGGACGTGCATACGCGCCGGTTATGCTGCACGTTAGATTTCACTAATGAATATCGCTCAGTTTCTTCAGGAATTTCGTCCAATACTTACTGCGTACGAACGTTGTGCCTTTCGCGATTTTTTATTTCCGTATGAAGTAACGCCACATGCATACTTGAAGGATGCGGAGGAGTCTCTCGCTCGCCTGTCTCAGGGCGGATGCATATGCTGATGCAAACTGACCAGCTTGCTGGTCTTGGCTGAACGATACCGCTAGCTTAGATTGACCGGGAAAAATTGCCGTGGGTTCCGATACGGACGGCAAAGTCGCCAAAGCCTACGGTCTGCGCGTGACGCAAGCCGCAGGTCATAAAGATTCGCGCGGTGTCGAGATCGATCACGGTTTTACCGAACGCACGACATTTATCGTCACGCCAGATGGGCAAATAGCCGCCACGCTGGGTGGGATGACGCCGGCAGACAATGTGGAAAATGCGCTGAAAACAGTACAAAAAATAAACGCGGCCAAACCGGCAAAATTTTGCCTCATTTCGTGATCAGAGCAGTGGATCGTTTTTACCTTCTCATATCGCACTTTTGTTTTATTTGCTTGGCCACCAATTCTCGTAGTAGACGCAGCTCAGCTGCAATGTCCGTCGCCTGTTCAATATCGCCACTCGTTCTGGCTTGGTCAAGTGAAACACACAAATTGGCAAGGCCTATAGCGCCCACTGTGCGGGCAGCTAACATGGTGCGTTGCGTAACTGGTTTAATCGCTTCCATATCATTGCGCAAAAGTGCCGATTCAATTTCTTCGATATTTTCACCAGACAGCCCTAAAAATTGGAAGGCACATTGACGAACTTGTTCGCGGTCATTTCCTAGCGATCTGGCCAGAACTGTCAGGTCGATAATATTAGGGTCTCCATCTAGGCTTGGCTCGCTATGTGCTGGATGTGGCTGCACGTGATTTTCTGTAGCATCGACTGAAAATGAATTCGGTTGCCACCATTTTGCGATGGTGCTGCATAAAAGGTCGGGTTGAATCGGCTTGCTGATGAAATCATTCATCCCGGCTACCAGGCAACGTTCGCGGTCTTCGCTCCAGGCACTGGCAGTCATGGCGATCACCGGGATGTGTGCTAAATCGGGATCGCCTCGAATTTGCCGTGTGGCTTCTAGACCATCCATTTCCGGCATTTGAATGTCCATGAGTACGCAATCAAACTGATCCTTACGCAATAGCATGAGTGCCTCATGCCCATTGTTAGCCACGCAAACGGTCGCGCCTGCATATTCCAATAATTTTGTCCCAACCAATTTGTTAATGGGGTTGTCGTCTGCCAAAAGAATACGTGCGCCGTCTAGCGCGATGCGTTTAGTGAGAACATGCCCATTTTCGGCATAGTAATCTGGCTCGGACCATGCTGGTTTCTGCAGTCGGGCTGTAAACCAAAAACAGCTGCCTTGTCCGGGTTGACTCTCCACCCCAACGTTGCCGTCCATAAGGGTTGCTAATTGTTTGCTGATAGCCAGGCCAAGGCCGGTGCCTCCATATTTACGCGTGGTTGAAGTATCTGCTTGCTGAAATGACTGAAATAATTTGTTTTTTTCTGATTCACTGATACCAATTCCTGTGTCTATTACTTCAAAGCGCACCAAACAATCAGTTTCGGTATTTTCCATCGTCCTGGCTCGCACGGTGATGGTTCCCATTTTTGTAAATTTAATGGCATTATTGGTGTAGTTAATTAAGATCTGACCAATTCGAAGGGGGTCTCCGCGTAACTTTCGCGGTAATTCGGAGGCGATGTCGAACTTAAGCGTGAGTCCTTTTTCACTTGCCTTGCCTGCCACGATCGTACTGAGATTTTCAAGCACTTTGGCGAGTTCAAAGTCAACGGCTTCGATATTCAACTTGCCTGCTTCGACTTTGGAAAAATCAAGAATGTCGTCGATAATCCCCAGCAAGTGTTCACCCGAAAGAAGAATTTTTTCAACGTAGTCGCGTTGTTTGGGATTGAGATCCGTCCTTAGTACCAGATAAGCCATGCCAAGTACACCATTCATGGGTGTTCGGATTTCGTGGCTCATGTTGGCTAAGAAGTCGCTCTTCGCACGATTCGCGGCTTCGATGCGCAGGTTCGATTCTTGCAGAGCTTCATTGGCTGTACGCAGCGCATCTTCGCGTTCGCGCCGTTCGGTAATATCGGAAATCGTCCCGATCATGCGCAGGGGTTTCCCTTCACTATTGCGGCAAACTACCTTGCCTCGGGTGAGTACCCATTTCCAGCTGCCGTCTTTACACAGCATACGGTATTCACTTGCATAGGTCGGATTTTCTCCCTCAGATTTGCTGATATCCTTGCTGTAATACTCTTTAACGTCTGCCATCACGCGTGCCATTTCTTCGGGGTGCAAACGTTTCATCCATTCTTCAACACGGTTTTCCATCTCGTGATCGGCGTACCCAAAAATTTCTTTGTAACGCTTGGAAAATATGACTTCATTAGTTTCATTATTCCAATCCCAAACGCCATCTCCAGCACCTTCTAATGCGAAGCTCCAACGTTCTTCACTGGCCCGGAGTCTTTCCCTGATGTGATTGAGTGCATTTTCGCGCGCATGTCTTTCGCGTATATCTCGCGTAATGCCAACGATGGATTCGGGTATGCCGTTATCGTCGCATTGCAATGTGGTGACCACTTCGGTGGAAATGATGCTGCCGTTCCGGTGCCTGTGTGCTACTTCTCTTACCCAGTGTCGTTGCGATTCATCGCCCGCAAGAAAACGGCTAATACGTCCGGGCAGATGTTCTGCGATTTGTTGTGCAGCTTCTTTGGTAAGTGATAATTCCAGCGGCTGAGTAATCATTTCTTCAGGCGTAAATCCAATCAGTTTTTCGACAGAAGCACTGACATAGGTGTAACGCCTGGTTGCAAGATCAAACATCCATATCACATCGCCCGTGTGTGCGGTGATGAGACGATATCGCTCTTCATTTTTTTTTATTGCCCGAAGTACCTTCTGTCTTTCGTGGAAAATAATAACTACCAGCATTACGACCCACAAAAGGGCAACCGACAAGTAAATTTGGCTTGACGTCATGATATTGCACAACCATTCGGAACAAAGGGTATGGGCAAGTACTCAGCTAAAAACAGTGAGAGCGTCATCGGCCATTGACGGTCGTGATAGTGAATGCGCGTGGATAAAATTGACTGACGAATTAGAGAGACGTGCCAAAGCATGGCCGATGCCATTTGGTGGACGATAAGACCGATACGTTCTTTGACGTTCATGCTCGGAAATCTCAATTGCGCTTACTTGCATTATCCCTTAAATTTACCTTGGCGCAAGATATGTTGGCATGTTGCAATATCGACCAAAGGGCGTGCTGTCCTAGGCTAGGAAGTTTTCGCACCCGCAGCGATACCATTGATTTTTTAGATCATCATTGATCTAAGTAGGTGGTTCACTATCGTAGTACGTGTAGGTGAGTTAACACATTACTTTGTGTTTCTACGCCGAGGCTGCTTGAGACATATTTTCGTCATTGACCGCACCGTCTTTCAATGCTTTGGTCAGTGCTCTGTTGACGAAACCGTCAACTACAACAACCTGCACCCGATTCTCCCTGAAGGTTTGAGCCAAATCTTCCGCAGATAAGGAAAAAGCCTCTTGCTTGTCGGTAGTGGTAAAAATATACAGGCTACGCAGAGGACTAACCCAAGCTAATTTTACTTTTTTCGCTACATCGTCCTTCTGTAAAAATTCTAGCCACATGCCGCGCTGGAGCCCCTCGACTGTGAGTACAGAATCGTCAGCAACGGGCTCGGGCACTGGATTGGCGCGTTTCTCCAAGCGGCGTTCGGCGGATTTTTTGGCGACACTAATTGCAATTTCTAGTTGACGTTCTGGCGATAATTCAATGGGAGCACGAACAATCGAGGCATGGCATTCTGCAAGTTCGGCGAAAAACTGAAGTCGATCCGCATCGGCCCACTTGACTACGTTGATCCACTTATTAAGCATAGCGAGCATAGAAGGTAGCTTGCTGATCAGATCTTTGCGTTCCTGCATAGTAATCTTTGGCTTTACGCTCCAGATAAGATCGTCCATTGTTTTGATCGCACTTTCTAATGCTTGCGGTTTATCCTCTTTTAAACGATAGGCGATAGTAAGAACAGAAACCCATTTTTTCTCTAAAAATGTTTCGACAAACGCGACGACCTCACCCGTTCCAATGCGCACCGTTATTTCTTCCTTGGCACACTTGGTTGCTTGAATAAAATTTTCTTGTTTGAGTGCCTTTGATATGGGTTCAGATAATACTTTGGCTGATTCGTCGTCTTCTTTTTTTACGTAAGATTCCAGATCTGAGATGACATCTGAAAATAAAGAAATTTCTTGATCAAACTCTCTTTCTACCCGGTCAACATTACTCTTTATGAGTTGAAATAAGGGATCGTCCTGTCCTTTTTTGGGATTCCATCCGATGCTGGCTGCCGTCAATAATTCAATTAAACGTCGGGCAGGGTGCTCTTCTTTGAAGAAAAACTCTTTATCTATTAGAGCCGCTTTTAATACGGGGACCTGCAAAATACCAATGAGTTTTTTGATTTCATTGGGAATATGCTGATCGACGAAAACGGATTCAAAAATTGTCGAAAGCAAATCGATCGCATGTTCATCAACTTGACTAAACGTTCCCTTCGGTGCCTGAGATTTAATGCTGGGTAAGAAAACGGCATTGTGATTATGGGTGGCTGGTTCAACCGAACCGCCTTGAAACGACATTCGTGTTTGGCATTGTGCTAAATAGCTGAATAGTTGGCTGCTTGCAGCCGTTGCTAACGCATAATTCGACATGTCCACCGGACTGACACCGCTGGTGGTCATTGGGGCCTGAGATAGTCTAGTTTCAGGCGGTGAAAAAATACGCCTTAACTGCTCGGATAAAGCGGCCTGTGCCACCGGTTCCTTTTTTGAGACGGGATTATTACCCTCAGTTTTTTTGATGCGATACGATTCGACTGAGCCGGGCACGATGTTCTTAGCAATTAACGCATCATTGAGGACAGCAACCACGGGGGCTAAGTCAATAAAAACATCAGGCCGGAAAAGAGGTAATACAAGGGGATGAGATTCTACGTCTGGGTTAAATTCGCACCAGGTTTGTTGCATTACGGCCAGAAAAACAGCCGGTCTAAACGGATTTTGCGCCGTCGTTATTGACTCACGGTTTAAAACAGAGGCGATGCGAATATTGAGTGCGGCCAGTTGATCGCTAATCGCCATCTCAAGGGGGCGGCTTATCGTGGAGATTAAAACCTTATTGTCCATTTCTTCGTAAGAAACGAGCGATAAATCTCCATCGCATTTTTTTAGATTGAATGTAAACGAATCTTCAATAGCATTGATTTCATTCTGTAATATTTTTTCTAAGCCAGCGGATGCAAGATGTTGAAACGCATAGGCGTTGTTTTTAAGAAGGTTACTCGCATGAGCGCTGAGATAGGCAGTTTTAGCGTCAACATTCTGCAATGAAAGTGCGAGCAACGCATCCGTTAGACGCGTAGAAAAAGCAGCAAGTTGGGCATTTACCGCTCTTGTGGCCACAGGCGTCAAGCCACGTAATATTTCGCTTTTCCACAATTGGGGAAGGTTTTTTTCTTGGACTGTGTTTGCGATGGTAGGTGAGGACATTGGTTTGCCTGCTGAATTTTTTTACCGGAACCCTAGCAATCAATTAAATAATCAATTAAATAGATATAACCAAACACCGTGATCATGGAACCGCCAGAGGAAACGAGTAAATGCACACCCATAAAAAACTAACACTGCGCATTGAATTTTTTAACGAAATTTTCTCTATTCCTATTTTGACACAATATTTCTGCATGGCAATGGAAAACGAGTAACTATTGAAAATCAAGGTACATTTTTGTTTTTTTTATGATTTTATTGTTATTTTTTTAGAGATTAGCGCATTCCATTTAGCTATATGTTCTCCTCTTTCTGAAAAGCAAACTTGTTCAAGAATTGAGTGATTGCATCAGGTAAAATCACGCCATGAGAATTCTGATTAGTAACGACGATGGATATTTGGCCCCAGGCATTATTGCATTAGCTGAGGCATTAGTTCCCATTGCAGATGTTGTTGTCGTTGCCCCCGACAATAATCGTTCGGGCTGTTCCAATTCACTTACACTCGATCGCCCCTTGTCCCTGTTACGCGCTGCGAACGGCTTTTATTTTGTCAATGGAACCCCCTCGGATTGTGTTCACATTGCATTGACCGCGTTGTTGGATTACACGCCAGATTTAGTGGTTTCTGGCATTAATCAGGGGCAGAATATGGGGGATGACACGCTCTATTCCGGCACAGTGGCAGCGGCAACCGAGGGATTTTTATTTGGTATTCCCGCTATTGCATTTTCTCAAGTTGAGCATGGCTGGGAGCAGCTTGATGCTGCGGCAAAAATGGCAAGGGATATTGTTGAGCGTTGCTTCGATATTTTGGAAAAACCGTATTTACTGAATGTGAATATTCCTAATCGGGCTTATGGCAACCTTAAACCGATTATGAGTACTCGTTTAGGTAAACGCCATCAGTCAGAACCAGTTATCCGGTCGAAAGATCCGCAAGGGCGTGAAATCTTTTGGATAGGCCCTGCCGGCGCAGCAAAGGATGCCGGAGCAGGCACCGATTTTTATGCAACGATGATGGGGCATGTGTCGATTACTCCCTTGCAGATAGACTTGACTCATGCTGCGCAACTGGATTTTCTGCGGAGGATTTTGGAATGAAAGAGAAGGCAAAAAATTTTCCTCTGTTGCTCTCTGAGGTCGTGGATGACTCATCGAGAAAATTACAATCTGGCTCCGCTTATTCTGGAAATATTGCTACACCACAGACTGCCACTAAAAATGCAGCAAAGAACGGGATACTTCATCCTTTAGATCGAGTTGCCTCCCCCTCCAAATCGCATATCAATGCCTTAGCGCGTAGCGGCCAAAATGTGATGATATTGGATGCCGATAGAGCTAATCCGCTGGTGTCTGAAGCCGTGCGTCGCGCAATGGTCGGCCGTATTGCTAAGCAAGGTGTCAAGGATATGGTGGTTTTGGCCGCCATGGAGGCGATACCGAGGCACGTGTTTATGGAGTCGGCTCTTGCTAGTCAGGCATATATTGATGCGTCGTTGCCAATAGGACATCATCAGACCATTTCTCAACCTTACATTGTGGCACGCATGATTGAGGTAATGCGCAATGGTGGAGTATTGGGGAATGTGCTTGAAATTGGAACGGGGTGCGGCTATCAGGCGGCAGTATTGTCTCGAGTGGCCAAACAGGTATTTTCGATTGAGCGCATCAAACCCTTGCACGCTTTGGCAAAAATGAATCTACGGCCTTTGCGCATAGCAAATATCCGTTTGCACTACGGAGATGGTATGCTCGGTCTCGCTCAAGCGGCCCCGTTTGACGGCATTATTCTGGCCGCAGCAGGATTAGAAGTGCCACAAACTTTACTAGAGCAGCTAACTATCGGCGGCCGCTTGGTTGCTCCAGTTGGGGCACGACAGCAGGTGCTACAACTGATTCAGCGCGTAGGCCAATTCGATTGGACCAGAGAGACGTTAGAGAATTGCCATTTCGTGCCTTTACGTTCTGGTGTGGTGTAGGCAAGCCCTGCTAGCAGCCTCCCAATCGGCGCGTCGTTGTGCCGTCATCTTTGGTAGGGTTGAATGAAGTGGATTTTCGTATGTCCTTCCATTGTTTATATTTCGCCGGATGAGAATGAAGAAAAATAAAATTTTGTTGTTAGGTGTGGGAGTTTGTATACTCACTTCGTGTGGCACGGCACATAATTCTGCGCCGATCATCGAGCGAGTATCTGATATTAAATTGAATCCAGATGTTAGAACCCAGCCTAGTTTGGCAAAGGCCTCTGCCACGACGATTGAAGGCGCAGGTAATTACATCGTCAAAAAAGGAGATACTTTGTTTCGTATTGCTTTGGATAATGGTCAAAATTATCGTGATATCGTGGCTTGGAACAATTTGGTAAATCCGAATGACATTAAAGTCGATCAGATGCTGCGCGTATTGCCGCCGGAGCCTAATTCTGATTCCGCACATGCAACAGGGGTTAACGCCACATCCGCGATTGAAATAAAGATAGTGGCTGCTCCAGTTACAGTTCCTAAAACTAGTCCCCGGGGTGACAAGAGGCCCTATTCGGAAAGTGCATTAGAGGAATTGCAAAAAAACGATGTTCCTGCGTTTTCTGTTGCGAAAGATGGTACCAAAACGATTGACAAGTCATTGATATTGTCTGCCGTTAATGTAAAAAATGCACCTGAAGAGATGTTGTCCTGGATATGGCCTACTAACGGAAAAATTGTTGGTGCCTTTGATGAAGGTAGGAATAAAGGGATCGACATTGCGGGGAAAGATGGCCAACAAATAGCCGCCGCCGGAGCTGGAAAGGTAATTTATGCTGCTGCTATTCGCGGATATGGCAATCTGGTGGTTGTGAAGCACAATAGCAGCCTGTCGTCGGTTTATGCGCACAACAAAACCATTTTGGTGAAAGAAGGTCAAAACGTAAGTAAAGGCGAAATAATTGCTGAGATGGGTAATTCCGACGCTGACGCCATCCAACTTCATTTTGAAATTCGCCAGCAAGGTAAGCCGGTTGACCCTATCAAGTTTTTGCCCGCTCACTAAGAATTATCATGACAAAGGACTCGCAGAACAGACCTGATGACGAAGTCGTTTCGGATGATCATTTCGATGAACGGGTCGATCCATCGGATGTTTGTGCTGATATCGATGAGGAAGAAGTAGATGCCGAGGTCGTAGCAGTTGTTGATAATGAAGACGAGATAAAAACGGTATTAGCGGCGGAGCTTTCAACTGACGCCACTCAACACTATCTTAATCAAATAGGGATGAGGCCACTTTTGTCCGTAGTAGAGGAGGTACATTTTGCTACGCTCGCCAAGCAGGGAGATTTTTTGGCGCGTCAAAAAATGATTGAGCATAATTTGCGCTTGGTTGTGTCTATCGCAAAACATTACATCAATCGCGGAGTTGTGTTACTCGACATGATTGAAGAGGGTAATCTCGGATTGATGCGGGCGATTGACAAATTTGAACCTGAGCGGGGTTTTCGCTTTTCCACTTATGCGACCTGGTGGATCCGCCAGACCATTGAACGAGCCATAATGAACCAGGCGCGCACAGTACGTTTGCCGGTTCATGTGGTGCGTGAACTCAATCAGATTCTTCGGGCCAAATATCATCTTGAAGCGCAGCGCCATAATGGTCACGATGCCACCGCAGACGACATCGCTTATCTGGTTGGTCGTCCGGTTGAAGAAGTGCAAGATATTTTAGCGTTATCGGAACATGCCACATCGCTCGATGCACCTTTAGTCAATGACCCACAATCGAGCTTGATGGATCTTCTTCCCGGCAACAATGAGGATGGGCCGGAGTCAAAAGCAGAACATCATGAAATGATCATTTTGGTACGTGATTGGCTGACAAAACTACCTGATAAACAGCGTATGGTTATCGTGCGCCGATTCGGCCTGGATAATGATGATCCTACGACACTCGAAATTTTGTCGGAAGAAATGGGGATCACACGTGAGCGCGTTCGGCAGATTCAACAAGAGGCGCTGGTCAAGCTGAAGCGTGCTATGTCTGCTCGAGGCGTGGGTAGGGATTGCCTTTTATAATTTTTCACTTGAGTAAGACGGACATTTTTTGTCACCGTTTTTTATCTTCAACTTTCTATTGCTCACCTTCACTCCTATTTTTGGGGCGAAAATCGCCTGAATTATTTACCATCGCGCTTATGCAAGAAAATTTAATCGAAATCGAATCACTCGACATGGACGCACGGGGTGTCGGACATCTAAAAAATGAAGATGGAACAATAGGCAAGGTCATTTTTATCGAAGATGCATTACCGGGGGAGCTTGTCAGCTTTATCTCTTTCAAAGTAAAAAAAAGCTGGGAAGCTGCAAGGATGACAGCTCTCCACCGGGAATCGCCTTTGCGTGTCAAGCCAAAATGCGAATATTTTGGAGTGTGTGGTGGCTGCGCAATGCAGCATTTAGAGCCATCGGCACAAGTGGCTATCAAGCAACGCGTGCTGGAAGATAATCTCTGGCACATTGGAAAAGTGAAGGCAGAAACGATTATGCGTCCGGTGTTTGGACCGATCTTGGGTTATCGTTATCGTGCGCGTTTATCAGTGCGTCATGTCAAGAAAAAAAATGCTGTATTAGTCGGTTTTCATGAGAAAAAATCAGCCTTCGTTGCTGATATGAAAACGTGCAAAATCTTGCCGCCCCACGTGTCTGCAATGCTGGTGCCTCTGCGGGAATTAATTGCATCACTCACTGTTATTGAGCACTTACCGCAAATTGAGCTTGCGGTGGGTGAAGATGTCACTGCTATGGTGTTGAGAATAATGGCGCCGCTTACGACCGAGGATGAAAATAAGCTCAAAATCTTTGCTGATGAACATCATATTCAATGGTGGTTACAGACTAAAGGGCCAGAGACGGCAATCCCGTTTTATCCGTTGGATCAACGATTACATTATTTGTTGCCGGAATTTGGCGTCAAAATGCCGTTCAAACCAACGGATTTTACACAGGTCAATCACCACATCAATCGGGTGCTGGTTACTCGAGCCCTGAGTTTATTGAATATTCAAGCAACGGATAGAGTGGCCGATTTATTCTGCGGTTTAGGTAACTTCACATTACCTATCGCTACTCAGGCCAAGAGCGTAGTTGGTATCGAAGGCAGCGAAATATTAACGCAACGTGCTGAGGAAAATGCCATAACCAATGGTTTGGCGGAAAGAACCTCGTTTAGCAGTCGCAATCTCTTTGATCTCACGACCGAGGATTTGATGGCACTGGGAAAATTCAACCGAATGTTAATTGATCCGCCGCGTGATGGGGCAATGGCAGTATGTCAAAGTATGGTTGGGCTGCATGCCGACTTCAAGCCTAGCCGCATTGTCTATGTATCTTGCAGCCCCTCAACTTTGGCGAGAGACGCTGGCATTTTGGTCCACGAAGCTGGCTATGTCTTGAAAAAAGTGGGAGTAATAAATATGTTTCCCCATACGTCTCATGTAGAGTCTATTGCAGTGTTTGACCTTAAAAATAATGTGTAGCACCGCCACTTAGATATCCACTACGTTATAAAAGAAAAGAGGCTGCAATAAAAAAACCGACATGAGGTCGGTTTTTTTATTGCAGAAAGAATGCGTATTCTAATCCCGACTGCCGCCGAAAATTCCTAATAGCGATAACAAATTGACAAAAATATTATAAACGTCCAGATAGATGCGGAGTGTTGCCGAGATATAGTTGGTTTCTCCACCATTGAGAATTTGCTGCACATCATACAAAATATAGGCGGAAAAAATGCCTATTGCGATGACGGATATTGCTAAATATAGTGCGGGCATTTGTAAAAAAATATTCGCGATGCTTGCCACCACAATGACCAGTAAACCGGCAAATAACCATTTACTCATTCCAGAAAAATCGCGCTTTGAGACTGTTGCTACGGTCGCCATCGTAGCCAATATGCCTGCAGTTCCCCCGAAGGCAAGCATGATGAGCGAGGCGCCATTTGAGAAACCTAGCGTATAACTAATCATGCGCGACAGCATTAAACCCATAAAAAAAGTAAAGCTGAGCAATACTGCGACGCCCCAGCCGGAATTTTTGGTTTTTTCAATAGTATAAAAAAAACCGAATGCGATTGCCATTAAAGCCAAAATGCCAAAAAGCGGGCTACTTGCAAATAACGAAAATTTTATTTGAACACCAACCCATGCGCCGAAGATAGTGGGAATCATCGAGAGGCTGAGGAGCCAATAGGTATTGCGCAGCACACGATGCCTTATGGCGAGAGATGTGTTGCTGACCTCATACGCTTGCCCGAGAGTTTGATTCATAGTGCCTCCATTAAATAAATGTTCAAAATAATTGGGTAACCAGAAAAATAAAGCTATGTAAGTGCCCTTGTCCTTCAGTTACCAACGTAGGGATTTTGTATCCTCTAAGCAAGAGGTAAACTATGTTAAAATCAAAGGTTAATTGAAACATCAATTATTCATTATAACCCTTTCTTTTTATTGGAGTTTTTAAAGATGGCAATCGAACGCACCTTGTCGATTATTAAACCGGACGCAGTCGCGAAAAACGTGATCGGCCAAATCTATACTCGTTTCGAAAATGCTGGACTGAAGATCATTGCTGCGCGCATGATGCATTTATCCCGTCCTGAAGCAGAGGGTTTTTACGCTGTTCACAGTGCGCGTCCTTTTTTTAAGGATCTAGTCGATTTCATGATTTCCGATCCTGTTATTGTACAGGCTCTCGAAGGTGAAAATGCCATCATGAAGCATCGTGATTTGATGGGCGCAACAGATCCAAAAAAGGCAGAAAAAGGAACTATTCGCGCTGATTTTGCAGACTCCATCGATGCCAACGCTGTCCATGGTTCTGATGCCGCCGAAACGGCAGCTGTTGAAATTGCTTATTTCTTTCCAGTATTGAATGTTTACTCACGTTAATTGAGATAATTTTTGCTTTCCCTCGATAATTTTCTGGGGACTGGCGGCAATTTAATTGTTTATATGGCGATTCTCACCAATTTGTTGGATCTTGATCCTGTGCAGCTCATCGCCTATTGCGGTGAGTTGGGTGAGAAACCGTTTCGCGCCAAACAATTGCAACGTTGGATACACCAATTTGGTGCCAGTAATTTCGATGTGATGACCGATCTGGCGAAGTCCCTTCGGGAAAAGCTCTCCACTCGTGCCATGATCGTTTCCCCGTCTATTGTTAGCGACCATACCTCTGTTGATGGAACGAGAAAGTGGTTATTGGATGTTGGTCAAGGCAATGCCATTGAAACAGTTTTTATTCCAGAAGAAAATCGTGGCACGCTGTGCATTTCTACTCAAGCGGGCTGTGCTGTTAATTGCCGGTTTTGTTCGACTGGAAAACAAGGTTTTAGTCGTAATCTCTCGGTGTCTGAGATTATCGGCCAATTGTGGATGGCAGAATTTGAGTTGAGGCGTACAAAAAACATTGAGCTTGGGCCTAAGGGTGAACGTCAAATAACGAATGTAGTCATGATGGGTATGGGTGAGCCCTTGCTCAATTATGAACCTACGGTGACTGCGTTGAGGCTTATGCTGGACGACAATGCCTACGGCTTGTCGCGTCGACGTGTGACGCTGTCTACTAGTGGTGTGGTTCCCATGATCGATAAGTTGTCGCAAGATTGTGCTGTGGCTCTGGCGGTATCGCTGCACGCTTCGAATGATGTATTGCGTGATGGTTTGGTGCCGTTGAATAAGAAATACCCGCTGGCTGAATTAATGGCAGCATGTAAACGCTATTTGGAATTCGCCCCGCGCGATTTCATTACCTTCGAATATTGTATGCTTGAGGGTGTTAATGATACTGATGCGCATGCGCATGAGTTGGTAGCGTTGGTAAGGGATTCGAATAATTCTGTATCATGCAAATTCAATTTAATTCCATTTAATCCTTTTCCAGAATCTGGCCTACTGCGCTCGAAAAATCCGCGTATCAAAAGTTTCGCACAAATTTTGATGGATGCAGGTATCGTGACAACGATTCGCAAGACGCGCGGCGATGACATTGACGCTGCTTGTGGTCAGTTGGCAGGTGAGGTACAAGATCGCACGCGTGTACAGGAACGGATGGAAAAAATGACAGAGTACCAGCAGAAATTCGGTGAGAATTTTGGTCGCATTGTGGAGATTCCCTCATGATAATAAAAAGTCTTTCGTCGATTTTTTTTACTCTTCTTGTGCTCGCGGGGTGTGCCTCGAGTCAATCGGGTGGGACTGGCCAAGAATTGAAAACTAGTTCAGATCAGACGGATGTTCAAAAGCGTGCCGACATACGTTTGCAGCTAGCAATTGGTTATTATGGGCGGCGTCAATTCCCTGTCGCCTTGGATGAAATTAAGTTGGCCTTGCAGATAGATCCCGGCTTTGCCGATGCTTACGGCGTGAGAGCCTTGATTTATATGGAGATGGGCGAAACGCGTTTGGCCGAGGATAATTTTTTGCGTGCGATAAATTTAGCCCCCCATAATGCCGATTTTAGTAATAATTACGGTTGGTTTTTATGTCAAAATGGCCGGGAAAGTCAGTCCATTACCCAATTCGAGGTGGCGCTGAAAAATAAGGCCTATCAGTCTCCAGAAAAAGCACTCAATAATGCCGGTGTATGTAGTTTGAAAATGAAAAATCCGGATGCGGCTCTGCGATATTTCACTGAATCGTTTCGCTATGATCCAGGTAATTTGCCGACGAATATTAATCTGGCAAAAATATACTATGAACGCAAAGATTACCAACGTGCGCGTTTTTATATCGACCGCGTCATTAAAGCGGATTTATTGTCCGCAGATGTGTTGTGGCTTGCCATAAAAATAGAACATAAGCTTGGCGATAAGCTTATCGAAGTAAGTTTTGGTACATTGTTACGTCGTCGTCATCCTGAGTCAGCTGAGTATGCTGCATATCAGCGCGGAGCATTTGATGAGTGAGTCTGGCGTGAATGAATCGGATGTTGTAGCGTCGTCGGATCAGCCCGAAGTTATACCGGTACGTTTGATGCCTGGAGCGCAACTCGCTGTTCGCCGCCAAGCATTAGGTTGGTCTGTAGAGCAGGTCGCATCACAGCTTAGATTAGCCCCGCGTCAAATTTTGGCGATAGAAACCGACAGTTATGACTCTTTACCTTGCATGGCAAGTGTGCGCGGTTTTATTCGGGTGTACGCTAAGTTGTTGGGGTTGGATGGGGGTCAGCTGGTTGAAATAATTTCCGACAAAAAAGGAAGTGGATTGATGTTGGTGCGTCGGGAATTATCTACACCATTTGCTGAAATGCCCTTGCCAGAGTTAAATCGTCGACAGAGATTTTCCAAGTCACTGATTTTTATGATGGTGCTCATTATTTTCTCGTTAGTGTTGGTAGTACAGCTAATGGGATGGGTTCCTGTGACACTTCAAGAAAATTTGTCGCGGCTTCTTGATCCCCATGTTTTTTCTATGATAGCGACACCCATTGTTAAAACGGAGCCATTGAACACCGCCTCCCAGGTAAATACTGTGCTGGCAGTTGTCGAACCAACTCCTGTAAACGACAGCTCCTCTATCGTAGATGTGGCCCCGATTTTATCTGAATTGAAATTAGTTGAGACTAAAGAAAGTAAGGGGCTAGTACTCCATTTACGTGAGGATTCCTGGGTCGAAGTCAAACGCGAAGACGGTGTCATTTTGATTTCACGGTTGCTTAAAGCGGGTACAACGGAAACAGTTGAATTCACTGGAATCGTGCAACTTGTTGTTGGTAATCCGAGTGGCGTTGATGCGACCTTGCATGGCGCCATATTGGAACTAAAACCGGTTGTTGGTAGCAATGCTGCACGGTTAAGTTTGAAATAATGCCCGTTTCCATTTCATCCTTGCCTATTGTTTCTGGGGCGGTTGAGCGCCGCAATAGTCGGCTTGTCTGCATGCGTTATGGTACGCGCGAAGTTACTGTTGGAGCTGGATCGCCTATTGTCGTTCAGTCGATGACAAATACAGACACGGCTGACGTGATTGCTACTGCGATCCAGGTGAAGGAATTGGCTCGTGCTGGTTCGGAGTTGGTACGTATTACAGTGAATAATCAAGCGGCTGCAGTGGCAGTGCCTCAAATTCGAGAACAGCTCGATAAAATGGGGATAGATGTGCCTTTGGTGGGTGATTTCCACTATAACGGACATACCTTGTTAAATGACAATCCAGAATGTGCCAAGGCGCTTTCAAAATACCGCATTAATCCGGGCAATGTCGGGCAGGGCGCGAAACGCGATATACAGTTTTCTCAAATGATTGAGGCTGCTTGTAAGTACGACAAACCGGTTCGTATTGGCGTTAATTGGGGGAGCTTGGACCAGAATTTGTTAGCACGAATAATGGATCAAAATGCGTCGCGCTCAGAGCCCTGGACTGCTCAGGCGGTGATGTATGAGGCTCTGATCACATCGGCAATCGAGAACGCTCACCTGGCTGAAGAAGTTGGATTGGCTGGAGACAAAATCATTTTGTCGTGCAAGGTATCTGGCGTTCAAGATCTGATTGCGGTATATCGCGAATTAGCACGTCGCTGTGACTATCCCTTGCACCTTGGTTTGACTGAGGCAGGCATGGGCAGCAAGGGGATCGTAGCGTCAACTGCGGCGTTGTCGGTCCTCTTGCAAGAGGGGATAGGGGACACTATCCGAATTTCATTGACCCCTGAACCGGGGGGCGATCGTTGTAAAGAAGTGATCGTGGCGCAAGAAATTTTGCAGACAATGGGATTGCGCAAATTTGCCCCGATGGTGATTGCGTGCCCCGGATGCGGCCGCACTACCTCTACGGTGTTTCAGGAACTCGCAGATAATATCCAGACTTATTTGCGTGAGCAGATGCCTGTTTGGAAAAAAATTTATCCGGGTGTTGAAGGAATGAACGTGGCAGTGATGGGTTGTATTGTCAATGGGCCCGGTGAATCGAAACACGCAAATATTGGCATTAGCTTACCAGGCACAGGGGAGTCGCCGGCAGCGCCGGTATTTGTTGATGGTGAAAAAAAAGTGACCTTGCGTGGTGACCGCATTGTCGAAGAATTTCAGGCAATTGTCCTGGATTATGTCAAAACACATTATGGAAAAGAGACTTCTGAAGCGTGATCGCGTGGCGAGAAGAGTACTTAATAAATAAAGAATGTCCGAAAATAAAAAAACTGTAAAAATTGCTGGCGTAAAGGGAATGAACGACATTCTTCCGTCCGAGGCCCCTTTATGGGAGTTACTGGAAAACACTGTCCAGTCGGTATTAAAGAGCTATGGTTTTCAGCAAATTCGTACGCCGATTATCGAGGATACTGCACTATTCAAACGGGGCTTGGGAACTGTAACTGACATCGTTGAAAAAGAAATGTATTCGTTTACGGATTCGATGAACGGTGATCAGTTAACGCTCCGGCCAGAGTCGACAGCGGGCGTTGCACGCTCAGTAATCGAGCATAACCTTACCTATGATGGCCCTAAGCGTCTTTGGTATTACGGTCAGATGTTTCGTCATGAAAAACCCCAACGTGGACGTTATCGTCAATTCTATCAATTCGGGGCTGAGGCCGTTGGTTTCACTGGGCCGGATATCGATGCAGAATTAATTATGTTGTGCCGCCGCCTGTGGGATGATCTGGGCCTGGAAAATATCAGGCTTGAATTAAATTCGATAGGTAATGCCGACGAGCGCAATAAGCACAGGGCTGATTTGATTGTGTATTTTGAGAGCCATATGGACGTATTGGATGCGGAAGCAAAAGCCCGGTTATATACGAACCCATTGCGTATTCTTGACACTAAAAATCCGACGATGCAGGTAATGGTTAATGCGGCGCCGACATTACTGGATTACCTTGAATCGGAATCACTAGCCCACTTTGAGGGTGTCCAAAAAATTCTGCGCCATAACAACATTCCCTACACAGTGAATCCTCGCTTGGTACGTGGAATGGATTACTACAATCGTACCGTTTTTGAATGGGTGACCGATCAGTTAGGCGCGCAAGGCACAATTTGCGGTGGTGGCCGGTATGACCCCTTGGTAGAAATGTTTGGTGGAAAGCCGACGCCTGCATGTGGTTTTGCGATGGGGGTTGAGCGATTGATCGAATTGATGAAAATTTCAGGGGGTGTCAATACGCCGGGCCAATGTGATGTGTATTTAGTCCATCAAGGCGACGCCGCGCAACTACAAGCATTTGTGTTGGGCGAGAGAATTCGTGATGCGGGACTCGATGTTGTGCTACATTGCGCATCGGCTAAGGCAGCTGGGAGCTTTAAATCACAAATGAAGCGAGCTGACGCTTGTGGCGCCGGGTTTGCAGCCATTATTGGCGAAGATGAGATTGCCAATAATGTCGTTGCGATTAAAGCGATGCGTTCTGACGATCCCGTAAACAATCAAACATCGATCCCATTTGATGAGGTTGTAGATTATCTGGTTGACCAAATTGTTGGTGCAAATGCGCATGATGAACAAGTCCATTATCACCATTAATATTCATTAACATTACACATACTCTTATGGCATACGATCTCGAAGAACAAGAACAAATGGCTGAAATGAAGGCTTGGTGGAATAAATTCGGTAACCTGATTACCTGGTTGCTTACAATTGCTCTAGCTTCCTACTCAGGATGGTCTTACTGGAATTATTATCAGAGAAATCAGGCGGCGCTGGCTTCGCAGCTTTATGGAGAATTGCAAAAATCTACAGGGGCTAAAGATAACGTCAAGGTACAACGTGCCGCTGCTGACCTAGAAGAAAAATTTGGCACTACTGCCTATGCTCAAATGGGTGCTTTGGCAGCAGCTAAAACGGCGTTTGACGCGGATGATCTTAAAGGGGCAAAAAAACAGCTGCAATGGGTGATTGATCATGGCAGGGATGATGAGTACAAGGCGATTGCAAAGATCAGGTTTGCGGGCATTTTGCTTGATGAAAAATCTTATGAGGATGGCTTGAAGGTGCTATCAGGAGAATTTCCATCTGATTTTTTTGGAGAGGTTGCTGATCGCAAAGGGGACATTCTCGTTGCGCAAAACAAAATTTCTGAGGCGCGCATTGCTTATCAGGTAGCGCTCGACAAAATGGACAAGAAAAATCCAGGCAGTCAGCTTGTTCGCTTAAAGCTTGATGCCGTGGGCGGTGAATCTCATCCTAAAGTGGCAGATAACGTTGCGCCTTAAAGTAGGGCGCAGAAATCAGGTATGGGAGAGAAAATGCACATTGTCGGAAAACTCGTTTGCATAGGCGTGGTCGCAACACTTACCGGATGTTCTACCGTGAAGTCATGGTTTGGCCAAGATCAGCGTAATGTGCCTGCGGCCTTGGTCGATTTTAAATCGACGATGGCGGTTCGTAGTGCTTGGTCAAGTAGTATCGGGAGCGCCAAGGACTTCACTTTTGCCCCGGCTTTATCTGGTAACAGTTTGTTTGTCGCCGCTGCCGACGGCTCGGTTGCAAAACTGGACGCGGCGACAGGACGGACTGTTTGGCGAATCAATGCGGGCATGCGCCTGACTGCCGGTGTGGGGAGTGACGGCCATACGATAGCGGTAGTGGGGGAAAAAGGCGTTATTCGTGCGTATGATGAACAGGGAACTTTGCTTTGGAAGGTGCAAACCACGAGTGAAGTGCTGTCAGCGCCGGCCGTTGGAGAGGCTCTAGTTATCGTTCGCAGCGTAGATAATCGCATTTCTGCATTTGATTCCACTACGGGAGTACAGCGATGGACATTACAGCGAAGCATACCGCCGTTGACATTACGCGCAGCACCAGGAATCGTCATTGTCGATCAGAATGCATACGTGGCACTACCTGGCGGAAAATTGGTGGCGTTGGCTCTATCCAATGGTGGCCCCATCTGGGAAGCAACCGTTGGTGATTCCCGTGGCACAACGGAACTGGAACGTATGGTTGACGTTTCGGGCCTTCCAGCGGTGCTTCGCGATGATGTCTGTGCCGTGTCCTATCAGGGTAGTCTTGCCTGCTTTGATAAGAAAAACGGTACACAACACTGGATTAAAAAATTGTCCAGTTATGTCGGCATTGCTTTGGATGAGCGTTTCGTGTTTGCAGCAGATGCACTAGGGGTTGCCAATGCCTATACGCGGGAGACAGGACAAAGCGTCTGGCGCAATCAGAAATTGGCAAACCGGCGCTTGTCTACGCCAGTTTCATTTGGAAGGGCGGTAGCATTCGGTGACGCACAGGGTTATATCCATTTTCTTTCTCGTGAAGACGGTTCGTTTCTGGCACGGTTTGGCACCGATGGGAGTTCAATTATCAACGCACCGTTAATAGCGGGTTCAAACTTAATAGTTCAAACACAATCAGGGACAGTGATCGCAATTGCGACCGAGTAAGAATTTAATGAAGCCGGTGATAGCACTTGTAGGACGACCAAATGTCGGCAAATCAACTTTGTTTAACCGACTCACGCGTTCACGCGATGCATTGGTCGCAGATTTACCTGGATTGACCCGAGACCGTCACTATGGGGAAGGGCGGATGGGCGAGCGACCATTTCTGGTCATCGATACGGGTGGATTTGAGCCTGTCGCCAAAGAAGGCATCATGCATCAAATGGCCAAGCAGACAAAACAGGCTGTCGCTGAGGCGGATGTCGTTGTGTTTATCGTTGATGGACGTCAGGGATTGACACCGCACGATAAGACGATTACCGAATTTTTACGTAAAGCTGGTCGTCCTGTGGTCTTGGTGGTAAATAAAAGTGAGGGCATGAAATACACTGCTGTTGCTGCTGATTTTTACGAGTTAGGACTTGGCGACCCGCTCGCCGTATCGTCTGCGCATGGGGATGGCGTACACGATATGTTGGACGAGGCATTGAACTTGGCGTTCGCGCAGCAGCCTGCTACAGAAGAAGAAGCCCCACTCGTTGAACGTGGCATCAAACTTGCCATTGTCGGCCGTCCCAACGTAGGTAAATCGACTTTAGTCAATGCGCTATTGGGGGAAGAGAGAGTTATTGCATTTGATATGCCAGGTACGACACGCGATGCGATCGAGATTCCGTTTGAGCGAGAAGGTAGGCATTACACGTTGATCGATACCGCCGGGATACGTAGGCGGGGTAAAATTTTTGAGGCAATTGAAAAATTTTCTGTCGTTAAGACCTTACAATCGATTTCCGAAGCTAATGTTGTTTTGTTGTTGCTCGATGCCCAACAGGATATATCCGAGCAGGATGCACACATTGCTGGATTTGTATTGGAAACCGGGCGTGCGTTAGTAGTGGGGGTCAATAAGTGGGATGGACTGCAGTCAGATCGTCGCGATGAAATTAAAATTGATCTGGAGCGTAAACTAAATTTTCTTTCATTTGCGAAATTTCATTTTATCTCTGCGTTAAAGTCATCGGGAATCGGGCCGCTGATGAAGTCAGTGGATTCGGCCTATGCGGCCGCAATGGCGGATTTATCCACACCTAAATTGACCCGTGCGCTGATTGAGGCAGTGGAGCGCCAAGAGCCTCGCAGGAAAGGTTCGATACGTCCAAAGTTGCGATATGCACACCAGGGTGGTCAGAATCCACCGATTATTGTTATCCACGGCAACGCATTAGAGGCAGTGGGGGATGTCTATAAACGTTACCTGGAAAAACATTTTAGAGACACGTTTTCCTTAGTGGGAACGCCCTTACGCATTGAATTGCGTACCGGTAAAAACCCTTTTGCCAAACATCAAAAATCATAATATTGTTCTGCCTCTAAGAGGTGAACATTGGGTCATCTGCGTGGATAAGTTGGTTTTATATTAGGATCTGGTTGTGCGGCACTTGAAAATCCTCGAGTTGCCTCCAATTCTTTAATCTCACAACACAATGGAGTTCTCATGAGTATCAATAAAGGGCAACTGTTACAAGACCCATTTCTCAATGCCTTACGCAAAGAGCATGTGCCTGTTTCAATCTATCTCGTCAACGGCATTAAACTCCAAGGGCATATTGAATCCTTTGACCAATATGTGGTTCTTCTCCGTAATACAGTCACGCAAATGGTATACAAACACGCCATCTCTACTGTGGTTCCTGCTCGTGCCGTTAATCTTAGCCTTGAAGCTGAAGCCGAATAATTCAGTGGTGTATCGACCGCTTGGCACCTCATGGTTGATATGCGTGCCGCGTTAGTTGGTATCGATTTTGGGAAAGGCGATTTTGCCGCCCGCCTTGAAGAGCTGACCTTGCTCGCTAAGTCAGCCGGGGCAATGCCAATTACGACTATCACCTGCAAGCGTTCCAGTCCAGATGCCGCCTATTTTATCGGTTCGGGCAAAGTCGAGGATATCGCCTTAGTGGTAACTGCGGAGACGATTGAACTCGTCATCTTTAATCACATATTGACACCAGCTCAGCAGCGGAATCTGGAAAAACGTTTGAGCACGCGCGTCATTGATCGTACAAGTTTAATTCTCGATATTTTTGCGCAACGAGCCAAAAGTCATGAGGGCAAGCTCCAAGTGGAACTCGCACAGCTACAGCATTTGGCCACCCGTTTGATTCGTGGATGGACTCACCTGGAACGGCAAAAAGGCGGGATAGGTTTGCGTGGTCCTGGAGAAACCCAGCTGGAAACTGACCGTCGATTAATCGGCGATAGAGTTAAGGCGCTTCGGGCGCGCTTGGAAAAGCTACATCGTCAACATGAAACCCAACGTCGTTCGAGAGGACGTAATCAGGCATTTTCTGTTTCATTAGTCGGCTACACCAATGCCGGAAAGTCGACACTTTTTAACGGATTGGCGAAAGCCGGTGTGTATGTTGCCGATCAGCTTTTTGCTACTCTCGACACAACTTCTCGGCGGGTGTATTTAGGGGAGCAAGCCGGTAATGTAGTGGTATCAGATACCGTTGGTTTTGTGCGAGAGTTACCGCATCAACTGGTGGCTGCGTTTCGTGCGACATTAGAAGAAACAATTCATGCAGACTTGTTGTTGCATGTGGTTGACGCGGCGAGTCCGACAAGATTGGAACAAATTGAGCAAGTTAATCTTGTATTGAAAGAGATTGGCGCAGATCATATTCCCCAAATATTAGTTTGGAATAAGATTGATGCTGCGGCCCTTGAGCCATCAGTTGAGCGTGATGAGTATGATAAAATTCATCGCGTTTTTGTGAGCGCCCAAACGGGTGCAGGCGTTGATTTATTGCGGGCCGCCATGGTGGAGTCGGTAAGAAAAAATAATGGGGCGACGAAGCCTGGAATTTCATCCAGGGTTGATATACAAGAAGAACCCGAATTTAATGAAACTCAGTAGTATTTCAACCCAATAAACCATTCGAGATCGCGACAGAATGCTAGTCTTTTTATCCAAAAAAATTGGTTTTATATTTTCCCTCAAAGATCGGCAATGGGGCCGTGGTTCGAACGAAAGTAGTGAGCCTCATGCCCAAGAAGGGAAAAAGCCGTCAGATGGCCCGCCCGATCTGGACCAGCTTTGGCGTGATTTTAATTTGCGTTTGAGTCGCTTGTTGGGACAAAAATCGGGAGGTGGCGATTCAGGAGGCTTTAAGCCGGACTTGAAAGGTGCGGGAATTGGCGGAGGTGTGATTGCTGTGGTGGCGCTATTCCTTTGGTTGAGTAGCGGATTTTTTATCGTGCAAGAAGGGCAGCAAGCAGTAGTGCTCACTTTTGGAAAATTCAATGCTCACGAATTGCCCCGGGCGGCTGGTTTTCAATGGCGTTGGCCGTATCCGATTCAGACGCATGAGTTAGTCAATGTGTCGCAAGTACGCACTGTTGAGGTCGGGTATAAGACGACAGTCAGTAATAAACAACCTAAAGAAGCCCTCATGCTCACGGGTGATGAAAATATTATTGATATTCAATTTGCCGTTCAATATCAAACTAAAAATGCGGTTGAATGGTTGTTTAATAATCGAGATCCAGAAACGATGGTGCACCAAGTTGCTGAAACCTCGATTCGGGAAATTGTTGGTAAGAATAAGATGGATTTTGTCTTATATGAAGGACGGGATAATATTGCATTAGAGGCCAAAAAGTTGATGCAGGAAATTTTTGAGCAATATCATTCCGGCGTACAAATTATGAACGTGACCATGCAGGGCGTGCAACCGCCCGAACAGGTGCAGACAGCTTTTGATGATGCCGTCAAGGCTAATCAAGATCAAGTTCGAAAAACCAATGAAGGGCAAGCTTACGCCAATGAAGTTATTCCGAAGGCCCGCGGTGATGCGTTTGTTCTTATGCAGGAAGCAGAAGCATATCGTGCCCGCATTGTGGCAAATGCCGAGGGGGACGTATCACGTTTTAAACAGGTCTTGACTCAATATCAGAAGGCCCCAGGCGTGACACGCGATAGGATGTACTTGGAAACCATGCAGCAAATTTTTGCTAACACTACGAAAATTATGATGGATGCAAAGGGGGGTAATAACTTGCTGTATCTTCCCCTGGATAAATTGATGGCGCAATCTGTTGCAAACGACGCCGCAGGCAAGTTAGCGGCTTCTCCCACGACAGCAGTAACGGTCAATCCGCCCCCCGATCCATTGCAGTCACTGGAGCCGCATCAACGCGACGGTCGTAATCGCGATCGGGAGGCACGATAATGAATCGCATCGTTTCCTCTCTCATTGCTGTAGTGATCGCACTGGCGATCCTGGCATCGACCGCTTTTATCGTAACCCCCCGTCAATACGCTATTGTGTTTGCGTTGGGTGAGGTTAAAGAAGTGATCAGCGAGCCTGGCTTGCATTTTAAATTGCCACCACCATTCCAAAATATTCTCTATCTTGACAAGCGCATTTTAACTAATGAGTCCGCTGAATCGGATTTGATCATCACTGCCGAGAAGATGAACATTCTGGTAGATGCCTATGTGAAATGGAGCATTATTGATCCGAAGATGTACTACATCAGTTTTAATGGGGAGGAGGGGCCCGCACAAGATCGGATGTCGCAAATTGTGAAAGCTGCGCTCAACGATACGATTACTAAACGTACTGTGCGTGAAGTTATTTCTAGTAAACGTAGTGATTTAATGGCGCCCATCATTAAAAAAATGTCGGAAGAAGCGAGTGCAATTGGAATAAAAATTATTGATGTGCGTTTGAAACGTATTCAATATGTCGAAAACATTAATTCTTCTGTCTATGAACGTATGAAGTCGGAACGTTTGCGCGTAGCCAATACCTTACGTTCAACCGGAGCTGCAGATTCACAAAAAATTCGTGCCGACGCCGATAAACAGCGGGCCGTTCTATTGGCTGAGGCTTATCGTGATGCCGAAAAAATTCGGGGTGAAGGCGATGGCAAGGCATCGGAAATTTATGCTCAGACATTTGGTCAGAATCCAGAGTTCTACCGATTTTATCGGAGCCTTGAGGCTTATCGGGCGAGCTTCAAGAACCGCACTGATATGATGGTACTTGATCCAAATTCCGAATTTTTTAAATATTTTAAAAGCTCAGGGCAGGCCAGCGGCAAGAAGTAATTCGCCATGTGGCGAATCTTCCGCATGTGTTGAAATTTCGCTGCTGGCTAGATAATTTTAGCTTCTCGCCTGGTAATTTTAGTGCTTGTGCTTTTTTGCTGAGAAAATCGGTTTAAATTTCTCAGCAATCCTTCCCCTCTATTTTTAATATTATGCCTACTTGGCTTTTACCAGAAAACATCGCGGATATTTTGCCTTCTGAGGCACGCAAAATTGAGGAATTGCGTCGTGCGATGCTCGATAATTTTCGTCTTTACGGTTACGAGCTGGTGATGCCACCTATGCTCGAATATCTGGAATCGTTGTTGGCGGGAGGCGGACACGATACCGATTTACGGACCTTCAAGCTGGTGGATCAACTTTCTGGTCGGACGTTGGGTTTACGTGCAGACATGACTACTCAGGTTGCGCGCATTGACGCCCATTTGCTTAACCGTGCGTCGGTAACCCGTCTTTGTTACGCGGCTAGCGTATTGCATACACGACCGTCGGGATTGCATGCGACGCGGGAACCCTTGCAAATTGGGGCTGAAATTTATGGGCATAGTGGATTAGAAGCTGATGCAGAGATTCAGGAGTTGGCTTTGGCCTCGTTGGCTTTGGCCGGTTTTTCTCAAGTGCGCCTGGATTTGTGTCACGTCGGAGTACTGCGAGCGATTATTGCCAGCGATGCTAAAGCAAAGAATAATGAGGCCGACTTGCATGTACTGTTAAGTGCGAAGGATGTACCAGGGCTACGAATGCTGACTGATGGTTTTGAGCCTGTTACACGCAATGCTTTATTGGCGCTCCCCGGACTGTATGGCAATGTGGAAATATTAGTTCAAGCCCGTACTGTTCTACCCCAATTACCAGGTATTTCACAGGCGCTTGACGAGTTGGATGCGTTGGTTAAGTTGGCGGGAGTCACTAGCGTTACCGTCGATCTTGCCGATTTGCGCGGTTACCAATATGAAAGTGGTGCGATGTTCGCCCTTTATGTTCCGGGTTTGCCAAATGCAGTAGCACGGGGGGGGCGTTACGATCATGTCGGTGAGGCATTTGGGCGCGCAAGACCGGCCACCGGTTTTTCCATGGATTTGCGTGAATTGGCCCGTTTGTTGCCGATTGCAGAACGCAAACGCTCGATTCGTGCGCCGTGGGGACAAGAGCCGAAACTGTTAGCGAAAATTACGGAATTGCGCAAAGCTGGCGAAGTCGTCATTCAAACTCTTCCTGGGCATGAAAATGATCAGGATGAATTTGATTGCGATCGTGTGCTGGTGCTTGAAAGTGGCAATGGCGGAAACTGGATTCTTAATAATTAGGCTTAGAAATTATGGTAAAGAACGTTGTTGTCATCGGCACTCAATGGGGCGATGAGGGAAAAGGGAAAATTGTCGATTGGTTGACAGATCATGCACAAGGAGTAGTGCGTTTTCAGGGTGGCCATAATGCTGGGCATACGCTGGTGATTGATGGTCAAAAAACAGCCTTACAATTGATTCCATCAGGGATTATGCGTCCTGGTGTGGCGTGTTATATCGGTAATGGGGTGGTGTTATCGGTGCCGGATGTATTACGTGAAATCGACAAACTTCAGGCTGTTGGTGTTGAGGTCGCATCGCGCCTGAAAATTTCTGAGGCATGTCCTGTTATCCTCCCTTACCATACTGCCTTAGATGGTGCCCGGGAAGCCGCGCGTGGGGCAGCAAAAATTGGTACCACTGGAAAAGGTATTGGACCTGCATACGAAGACAAGGTCGCACGCCGTGCTATTCGTGTCGCCGACTTGCTTAATGAGAAGCGTTTTTCTGAAAAATTATTAGAAAACCTCGACTATCACAATTTCGTTCTTACGCAGTATTTAAAAGCGCCTGCTGTTGAGTATCAAAAAACCTTGGATGATACTTTGGCAAATGTGCCTCGGCTGAAACCAATGGTTGCGGACGTTTCGAGCGCCTTGTATGCGGCTTACAAGGGCGGCGCCAGTTTGTTGTTTGAAGGTGCCCAAGGTAGTTTGCTTGACGTCGATCACGGAACGTATCCCTTCGTTACGTCAAGCAATTGTGTAGCCGGGAATGCCGCCGCAGGTTCAGGCGTCGGTCCAAACATGCTGCACTATATTTTAGGTATCACCAAGGCATATACAACGCGCGTTGGGTCCGGCCCATTTCCCTCTGAACTGCCAACGGATCAAGGCGTGGGCAAGCACTTGGCAAGTGTGGGACACGAGTTCGGAACCGTCACTGGACGTGCCCGTCGTTGTGGATGGTTTGATGCGGCATTATTGAAACGCTCGGTACAAATCAATGGTGTCTCCGGCATGTGCCTTACCAAACTGGATGTCCTCGATGGATTAGAATCGCTCAAACTATGCACAGGTTATCAACTCGATGGGAAAATAGTGGATATCTTCCCGGTAGGGGCTGAAGATGCTGGTCGTTGCATCCCGATTTTTGAAGAAATGCCAGGCTGGAAAGACAGTACTGTGGGGGCGAAATCCTTAGATGCCTTGCCTTCTGCTGCCCGTGCTTACATCAAACGTATTGAAGAGCTAGTGGGTGTTCCGATCGATATGGTGTCGACTGGGCCAGATCGTGAAGAGACAATTGTGTTCCGTCATCCTTTTAAATAGGGGAAATACGTAGTGACGTGGGTACTGCGTGATTTTCATATGTATTGCGTAACGTAGAAAAAACGCCATCAGTTTATCTGACGGCGTTTTTATTTTGGTGATGTATCGTGAGCGCCGTTACCTAGATCGGTGTAGTTCTATCGACCGATGGAAGAAAACTTCTTTACACACAAGAAGACAAGCGAAAAGACAGGCAATGACTCACATAAATTTATGCGAAGGTCGGACCCGGTGGTAAAGCGATTTTTTGATCGACGCTAAACTGATAGTCCTTAAACACGTGCTCGGCGGTTAAAGTTTGGTAACTCCCATCTTTCAAGCGATGGGTCGTATCTTTCAGTCGGTAAGTATAGTGTCCACATGTCCAACAATTGAAGTTACGCATATGGGTGCAAAGACAGGTTTTGTCCATCACAACGATATTTTTTTCGTTCGGGTGTGCCTCAACCTCCCGATTGTAGGCGGTTATGTAATCGCATTTTCCATTTGCATCGAGAAGGTAACCGTATGACTCGCAACCAGGGCGGATGCCGGAGCCGATAGCTGGTGTGCTTTTTAGCATACGCATCGGATAACCTGTGGGGGAGATGCCATTGACTTCAATATCTCCTTCGCTTGCCTTAAAGTATTCCTGCTTGACTTTGGCGGGTAAGCCGCACTCGTTGGTGATAGTGAAGCGGGTAGCAACCTGCACCGCAGATGCGCCATTTTCCAAGAATGAAACTGCATCGCTCCCTGTAAAAACACCTCCGGCAGCAACCAAGGGAATGCTCAGTTTTTCAGCCTGAAGATACTGGACAATTTCGGCCATGATGGTGTGTAAATCATATTGTGCCCAATCCATCCCGAAACCTAAATGTCCACCTGCCAAGGGTCCTTCTACGATAATGTAGTCGGGGAGACGATTGAGCTTGGCATTTTTGCGTAGAAAAATCTGGAGGGCGCGCACTGAAGACACAATGATGCCGAGTTTGGCATCGCGAAAGCGAGGATGATCTTCCATTAATGCAAAAGAACCCAGGTGCAATCCCGCGCTTAGTGTAATGCCGTCAATTCCCGCATCTAGCGAAGATGCCAAGCGCACTTTCAATGTTTCGCGCGGCGCATTCATCGTCAGTTTTTCCATGCAGTTGACGAAAATCATGCCGTCACCACGTTTGGATTCCATGGTTTTTCCGACGTGGAGCATAGTCGCTTCTGCAAGGCGTCCTAAATCAAATTTAATGTCGGTTTTGTCGGCGTTATCGATGTTGTACTTGTAGAGCTTGGTTTTTTCCTTGACGAAATTGGTATCAAACCGCCGATCTGATACGTCCTGCACCATCGCGTCAGAAATATGACCAATACCACCGAGGCGGGCGACTTCAAGTGCCAGTTCTGCCGTTGAAATATCTACGCCCATCCCTCCAACAATGATGGGCACCACTTCCTGTTTACCAAATCGCAGGCGGAAATCATCTACACGTTTCATTGCGTTCCTTGAAGCATATTTAATCGATATTACTGGCGCTCAAGCGCCTCGCGTTGCCGGGTTTTGTCGGCTAACTTTACCGGACATGTTTGGTTGAGGGAAAAGAGAAGAGAGCAGGCTCGATATCACACCCGTCATCATTCGTTGCACAGCCTCAATTCTACCCTAGAGCGGCTTAGCAGACTTTGCAAAAAGTGCTTGTCGATAGGAATTGATGGGAAGTAACTAATCATCGGAAGTGTCGTTTCTCAGTAATTAGTAGCATCCTGATACATCCCAAGTACCTAATCTTGTCAGCATTTAGTTTTTTGCTAGGATCAATTTTCCCAGCGTAGCGATACCTTGCCGAATTTTTTCCGGGGGGACCGTCACAAAACTCAAGCGAAAGGTATTCGGTTCCGGTGCGTTCGCGTAAAACGGCGCACCTGGAACGAAAGCAACTTTCTCTGCCAGTGCTTCATCGAGTAGGTGCAGGGCGTTGATATGCTTAGGCAACGTGACCCAAATAAACATGCCACCTTCCGGTCTGGTCCAGCTGACTGAAGTTGGAAAAAACTCGGTCATGGCATCAAGCATAACTTGGCATTGGTTGCCATAGAGTGTACGGATAGTGGGGATGTGGTCGGTTAGAAAGCCCTCTTTAATCACCTCATGCACTACCATTTGTGTTAACTGGGAGGTATGTAAATCGGCAGCTTGCTTGGCCAGTTCCAATCGGCGGATCAGGGGCAACGGCGCTACGACATAACCGAGGCGAATGCCTGGTGTCAAAACTTTAGAGAAGGAGCCCATGTAAATGACACCATCTGGATTCATGGTTAACATTTTCGGTAATGGCTCCCCTTTATAACTGAGTGCGCCATAAGGGTCATCCTCAATGAGGGGTAGGCCGAACTTGGCGCAAGTCTCGACTAATTCCAAACGCCGTGCTAAGGATAGTGTCCGTCCCGTTGGATTTTGAAAATTAGGTAGCGCGTAGAGTAAGCGTGCACCTTGGGCAACGGTGGCTACCGATTCTGGCACCAGGCCATGATCGTCGGTGGCCACAGAAACAAATTCCGGCCGATACACGGAAAATGCCTGTAACGCACCCAGATAGCTCGGTGTTTCCACTAGCACGCGGCTACCTTCATCAATCAATACTTTGCCCAGTAAATCAAGCGCTTGCTGCGATCCAGAAGTCATCAGGACTTGCTCGGGTAAGATTTTTGCGCTGGCCAAGGATAAGGAATCGGCTACCCATTCACGTAGTGGTCCATAGCCATCAGTCGGGCCATATTGAAGGGCAACCTTGCCTTGGGTTGATAATATTTTGTCGAACGCAACCTTCATTTCTTCAACAGGAAAAGTCGCTGGCGAAGGTAGGCCCCCAGCAAAAGAAATAATTTCTGGACGCTGGGTAATTTTCAGGATTTCACGAATGAATGAGGCTTGCAATTGTTCGGCACGCGCTGCAAAGTGCCATTGAATTGGGTTAGGATTTTCAATTTTCATATCAGATGACTTCAGCAATCAATTCGATTTCAACACAGGATCCCAGCGGAATTTGGGCGACGCCGAAGGCCGAGCGTGCATGTTTACCTTGCTCGCCGAATATTTCGCCAAACAGATCGGAAGCACCATTGGTGACCAAGTGTTGCTCGGTGAAGTCGCTCGTGGAATTAACCAAGCTCATGACTTTAACAATACGTTTGACACGGTTAAGATCGCCCCCGCATGCCGCTTGCAGTGTCGCCAGCAGGTCAATGGCCACCGCTCGCGCGGCCTGCCTACCCTCTTCTGTCGTCATATTTTTTCCAAGCTGCCCAACCCAGACCTTGCCGTCTTTTTTAGCGATATGACCCGATAGAAAGATCGTATCGCCGGTTTGCGCATACATCACATAGCTGGCGGCAGGCGTAGCGATAGTCGGCAATTCGATATTCAAGGCTTTGAGTTTTGCGTCAACAGACAGGGCAGGCATAGTGATATCCAAACGTAGTGCGAAATGGGTGAATTAAACGCAAAGCATCATTTTTGCGTTTGAATAAATTTCGGTAATGAGGTGGTTGAGTATTGTAAGGGTTGGGAGGCCTTATTGACACCCCTTTACCCCCCTTAAGTGTTGTGTCACAGCCATATAGACAATACCGAATAGAAGGTCAGAGTGCTCATCGTCCAAGCCGGGCCCAACCAGATGCACTGTGGCTAATGGGCGATTTGGAAAGGGTCGCTACACCAGAACAGAGTGTCACCACAGCGGGTGAACGCAGGCATTCATTAGCGGGACAAGGCTCTCTTCTCATTTTTCCATTCGCGCATGGTTTGCTCCATAACGTGTAGAGAGCCCGCGCAAATATTGGGTCGCGCCGACCAGTATTTCGCATGCGCGGGGACAGCCTCATTTACAACCCGGATTTCCGGGGTATGGCATTTTTCTGAGCGTGCGTTATCCCAATAAAAACCGGTAATTCAATCAAGCATTCGGTCAAAATATCTTATCCAGATGAAGCAATATCGCGACACCCATCGCTGCAAAAATAGCTGCTGCCACCGAGTGTACTAATGTGAGCGGAATTTTTTTTGAAAAAGTATTGCCTATAAAAACAGCAGGCACGTCCGCAATCAGCATCCCAAGTGTGGTGCCTGCCACAACTACGAATGGCATGTTGTAATGTGCTGCTAATGCCATTGTGGCGATTTGGGTTTTATCTCCCATTTCTGCCAAAAGAAAAGTCGCTAGCGTTGCCCCAAATACACCGAATTTTTGTTGAATCATTGTTTCTTCTTCCTCTATTTTATCGGGGATTAAGGTCCAGACTGCCATCGCAATAAATGAAACGCCAAGTACCCAACGTAGTACGACGGGGCCTAACGTACTGGTAATCCATGTACCTAGGGCCCCCGCCAGGCCATGATTAATCAGGGTAGCAATTAGAATCCCCAGAATAATCGGAGCCGGTTTCTTAAAGCGAGCGGCCAATATAAAAGCAAGCAGTTGAGTTTTATCCCCTATTTCTGCTAGAGCAACGACGCCGGTTGAAACAATAAACGCTTCCATTTTGATTTTTTTCGCAAGTGAAATTCATGACCACATTGGATGATCACATGAATCACCACACTTGGGTATACGTGGGTTAGTTTGAGCCAATAGGGGAGTAAGCCAAGTTTTGTTCAGTTCAGATTTTTCTAGTTGCACGGAGCGAGCGAAGTTCTCAAAATAGAAGGGCTTGCCAAACTGTCGGTTATCCGACGGTTATTTAGAGTGCTAGTTAATAACAGGCCAAAAGCGCTGCACATGGCGATTTCCCTCTTGAAATAGTCTCGGCAAGCCCCATTTTGTATGAGTATTTATCCATTAACAATTTTGTTTGGCGAGGAAAAAAATGGTCGTGTCCGAAAAGGAAACCCTAGGGTTTCAAGCTGAAGTTAAGCAATTGCTGCAATTGATGATCCATTCCCTGTATTCCAACAAGGAGATTTTTTTGCGCGAGCTTATTTCCAATGCGTCAGATGCTGCTGATAAATTGCGTTTTGAAGCGATTAATAACGACGCGCTTTATGGCAATGATCACGCGCTGAGCATTAAGGTGGCTTTTGACAAAAATGCTCGCACGATTACCATTTCCGACAATGGCATCGGCATGAGCCGGGATGAAGCGATTTCTCATTTGGGTACGATTGCCAAATCTGGAACCAAAGAATTTTTCGGCAAGTTGTCGGGTGATCAGCAAAAAGATGCTGCTCTGATCGGGCAATTCGGCGTCGGATTTTATTCCGGTTTTATTGTTGCCGACAAGATCACTGTGCATACCCGTCGCGCGGGATTGGATGTCAGCGAAGGCGTGTGCTGGGAATCGGCAGGCGAGGGCGATTACAGCATCGAATCGATTGACAAACCATCCCGTGGCACCGACATCATTTTGCATCTGCGCGATGGCGAAGATGAGTTGTTATCTGGTTGGAAAATCAAGTCCATTATTCGCAAATATTCTGACCATATCTCGCTGCCGATCCTGATGCAGAAAGAAGAATGGGATGAAGAGAAAAAAGAAATGGCGCTCAAGGACGAGTTCGAAACGGTCAACCAAGCCAGCGCATTGTGGGCGCGTAATAAATCTGATATCACGCCGGAACAATACGAAGAATTTTACAAGCACGTCTCGCATGATTTTCAACCTCCGCTGACGCACACCCATAACCGTGTGGAAGGTCGCAGCGAATATACGCAATTGCTCTACATCCCAAGTCATGCGCCGTTTGATATGTGGGACCGCAATAAACGCGGTGGCATCAAGCTGTATGTCAAGCGTGTTTTTATCATGGATGATGCCGAGCAATTAATGCCGGTATATTTGCGTTTCGTGAAAGGGGTGATCGATTCCAATGATTTGCCGCTCAACGTTTCGCGTGAAATTTTGCAAGAATCGCGTGATGTCAAAGTCATTCGTGAAGGTTCGACCAAACGCGTGTTAGGCATGCTCGAAGAACTGGCGAATGCGGAAGAACAAGAGCGAAAAGACCAATACACGACCTTCTGGAAGGAGTTTGGCCAAGTGCTAAAAGAAGGTATTGGTGAAGATATGGGCAACAAGGAAAGAATCGCAAAGTTGCTGCGTTTCGCCTCTACGCAAAATGACAGCGATGAACAATCCATTTCGTTTGCTGATTATGTGGCGCGGATGAGAGAAGGCCAGGAGAAAATTTATTACGTAGCTGGCGATAGTTATGTCGCTGCAAAAAACAGCCCGCATCTGGAAATTTTCCGCAAGAAGGGCGTTGAAGTGCTTCTGCTGACCGATCGCGTTGATGAATGGATGCTCTCCTTTATTCAGGACTTTGAAGGCAAGGAACTAGTATCGGTTGCCAAAGGTGGTCTGGATCTTGGCAAGTTGGAGGATGAAGCCGAAAAAGCACAGCATGAAGAAACGGAAACTGCTTACCAGGATTTAGTAGGGAAGATGAAGGATGCGTTGGCCGATAAAGCCAAAGATGTGCGCGTGACATTCCGTTTGACCGACTCCCCGGCTTGTCTGGTTGCCGATGAAAATGAGTTGTCTGGAAACTTATTGCGCATGCTAAAAGCAGCAGGGCAAAGTGCGCCGGATTCCAAGCCTATTTTGGAAATTAATCCAAACCACCCATTGGTGATGCGCTTGAAATATGAAGAGGTGAAATTTGCTGATTGGTCTCATATTTTGTTTGATCAAGCGTTGTTAGCGGAAGGCGGCGCATTATCCGATCCTTCGTCCTTTGTGAAGCGATTAAATAGGATGTTGCTGGAAATGACGGCAAAGTAAATAGGTTGTCAGGATGGGGAAGCCAGTGATGCCACATCTTGCAGGATCAAAAAACCCCAATGTTGGCACGGCGATCATTGGGTTTTTTTGTTTGGAACGACTTTGTAGATCAAGAGGGATGATTAGATGTAGATCCATTGCCTTCACGCTCGCTCTGGGGAATGCGATCCATCTTGGAAAGCACAGGAAAAATAAAAGCCCAGATCACCGTCACGCCCACCGTCGCAAAGCCTCCCAATAGGATCGCGCGGATCAAGCCGAACCAACCCGCCGTCACACCGGATTCAAATTCGCCCAACTCATTGGACGCGCCGATAAATACCGAGTTGACGGCACTGACGCGGCCACGAATTGCGTCCGGCGTATCGAGTTGTACCAGTAAGTGACGAATGTAGACGCTCACCATATCTCCTGCGCCTAATGCAAAAAGTGCTAACAGCGCGATAGCGAAGCTGTTAGTCCAGCCTAAAATTACAGTTGCAATACCAAACAGGCCCACACCACCGAACATCCACGCACCCACGCGACGCCGGATGGGGTGGAACGCCAGTGCGACCGAGCAAAGTGCTGCACCAACGCCCGGTGCAGTGCGGAGTATGCCCAGGCCGGTGGGACCTACATGTAGCACATCGTGGGCGTAAGCGGGCAGAAGTGCGGTTGCGCCACCGAACAGTACTGCGAATAAATCGAGTGAAATGGCCCCCAACACAATCGGGCGCGACCACACAAAGCGTAGGCCTTCCAGTACCGTATGCCAACTAGCCGGCTCGGTGTTAAGCACCTGTATCGTGCCTCGCGCCATTCGCATCAAGACCACTGCCATAATGAGCAGCACGGATGCAGCCAAATACACTATATCTGGCCCCGCCAAGTACAGTAGACCACCCAGGACAGGGCCTATAATGACCGCGACATGAAAGCTCGATGAATTGAGCGCAACTGCCGCACCGAAGCTTTCGCTCGGCACCATATTAACCAGTACCGCTTGGGTGGCCGGCATCATAAAAGCCCGCGCACTGCCAAACAGAACCAGGATCGTAAATACCGGCCAAACCACTGTCATGCCTATGATCGTGAATGTCCACAGAAGCAGGGTGCATAATAATTGCGCCGCCAAACATAAGCTGATGATGTTGCCTCGGTTATAGCGGTCAGCAACATGTCCCGCGAGCAGGATAAAGAGGAGGAAGGGTGCGAATTGCGCTAGTCCGATTAGTCCTAGATCAAAGAGGCTGCCGGTCAGTTGATACACCTGCCAGCCAATGGCTACTCCTTGCATCTGGACAGCAATCGTCCCTAATATGCGGGCACCTAAATAGAAAGCGAAGCGGCGGTGGCGTAGCACACTGAAACCGTTAGAGGAAGAATTCAAGAACATGGAAACTTTCTAGGCAGAATGCCAAATGAAGGGAGCAAGAATTTGGGCATTAGCAGTGGATGGTGGTTTGGTGGTAGTTCGGCGGTGGTTGCATTGTTGAATGGGCCGATTCGTATATTTTAGCGTTGTTACTGGAAAGGGGATATTTCATTGTGAGGGCAAGATTTTTCATACCCGATTAACACGATATAGCGCAATTTTTATGACAAGTTAAACGACTTTTAGTCATAGCAACACCGTTACTTGAGTAAGTATGCCGACGCGTACGTGACGGTTTCGATTTGTCACGCATTCGACGACTAATTTGCGCCCAATTCCTCCTACATTGTGCCCAATAATAAATTTATTATCCTCATTGTGCGTTGACGAACAGAGCTTGTTGAATGGGCAGGGTATAAATTCAAAACTCTCGATGAATAGCCAACAGTTGAGTGAATTTTTGATGTGGATTAATAAGAATCCGCTATGACGCAAGTAACCTGATATGGATCAATTTTTCAGCGTTTATTTCTCTTTGGTCACCTTAAATTAAAACACCCTTCAGTCAATTCTGGGAGAAATAAAAGGCACCAATTTTGGATAGCCATAGCAGCATTGCTTACGCTCAACCTTACCGGCTGTGGCTACAATACATTGCAAGGCAACGATGAGCAAATTAAGGCAAGCTGGTCCGAAGTGGCGAATCAATATCAGTGGTGCGCTGACCTGATCCCGAATCTGGTCAATAGTATGTACCGCCCGTCATTTTCCCCATCACAAATGAATGAGGTAATAGATGAGTAAGAAAAAAACCGAGGCGACATCGAGTGTGCATCCTCCCACAATTTCAAAAAAAACCTACCACGACACGCTCCACAAATTACAGATCGAACTGGTCAAACTGCAGCGGCACTTCATCCAATGTGAGGACAAGATACTAATTATTTTTGAAGGTCGGGATGCGTCTGGAAAAGATGGCACGATCAAGCGCATTGTCCAGCATTTGAGCCCGCGTGAAACGCGTGTCGTTGCTCTTGGAAAACCGTCGGATCGTGATCGTGCCTCTTGGTACTTTCAGCGCTATGCACCTTATTTACCAGCTGCGCAGGAACTCGTGCTTTTTAATCGTAGTTGGTATAACCGTGCCGGGGTTGAGCGAGTAATGGGCTTTTGTACAGACGCTGAACATGAAGAATTCATGGGATCGGTTTCAAACTTTGAGAATATGCTTATTCGCTCAGGCGTGAAATTGATCAAATACTATCTGGATGTCAGTAAAGCCGAGCAGGCGCGACGCTTGAAGGATCGGAAAATGGATCTGCTCAAGCAATGGAAAATCAGTCCAATCGACGAGCAAGCGATCAAGCACTGGAAAGCATATAGCTTAGCGCGCAACGAGATGCTGGCACGCACGCATAACCCGATAGCACCGTGGACGCTGGTGCGGGCCGACGACAAGCATTTGGCGCGGATCAACATCATCAAGGATCTGCTCAGCCGCCTGCATTATGCCGACAAGGATAAACAGCTGATTCAGCCAGACCCGCAAATCGTATTCCCCTACGATGTCTCAAACCTCGAAAACGGCCAACTTGCCAAGTAATCGAATATGCACACCCAGCGGGGCATGCCCCATAAGCGCTAACCAAATGTGCCTCCCCGTAATTCATCCTGTTGGTAAATGCGCTTCTTTCGCGACGGTTCTCGCAGAGAAGTGCATATTTCATCCCATCGCTCCAGAGCGCCAAACAAGGATAAACATGGGTTGA
>JANXTY010000031.1 GCA_025352145.1 Oxalobacteraceae bacterium | reverse complement strand
AGTCAACCCATGTTTATCCTTGTTTGGCGCTCTGGAGCGATGGGATGAAATATGCACTTCTCTGCGAGAACCGTCGCGAAAGAAGCGCATTTACCAACAGGATGAATTACGGGGAGGCACATTTGGTTAGCGCTTATGGGGTGCGCCCTACCGCCCCGTGCATGAATGAAACGATCTATCGAACAGGAATGTTATGCAACAACTTACCTTTAAGCTCGAAGGTGAATACGTCGAGCTGAACCAGCTACTCAAATTAGTCGGCATTTGCGATAGCGGCGGCGCAGGAAAAATGCGGGTGGCCAGCGGCGCGGTATCGGTCGATGGCAATAAGGAATTACGCAAGACTTGCAAAATTCGTGCAGGTCAAGTCGTGACGCTAGGTGATGTGCGGATCACTGTGCAGGGTTAATAATCATGTCGCCCAAAATATCCGCCACTGCACAAGCCCTCATCTCTGCTCATCGTAGCCGGCAAGCGCTCTCGCCACCTTACGACGATCTTGCGCCCAGCGATGCTGAGGAGGCCTACGCTATCCAGCGCGCGGTATGGCAAGCGATGGTGGGCGATGAACGTCCTACAGTGTGGAAGTTAGCTGCTGGTAATGCAGAAACAGGCCCGGTGTCGGCACCCGTTTTCCCGCAGCGTATCGCGTCGGTTTCTGGCTCGGCCTCTCAAACGCTCGATGCACGTGAATTCCGTCTGCTGGGTGCAGAAGCAGAAATCGCGTTGCGTTTCGGCCGCGATCTGCCTATACGCACAACGCCGTACTCACGCGAAGAAGTGCTGGACGCCGTCGCATCTGCGCATGTCGCCATTGAAACTATCGATAAGCGCTTGCACAGTCCATTCAATGCGCTCTGCTCTCTCGCAGACAATCTGGTCAATGGCGGCTTCGCGCTCGGCGAGCCTATCGAAGGCTGGCGCAAGCTCAAGCATGATCAGTTGACGGCACGTTGTTATGCCAACGGAAAATTGGTTAGCGAAGCCATTGGCCAGGCGCCCCACGGCGATCCTTTTAAACTTATTTCTTGGTGGGCAAACCAAGGTTCCCTGCGCTACGGCGGTATCAAGACGGACGATGTGGTGACAACCGGCAGTTGGAATGGTACGGCGTTTGTCGACATGCCAGTCGAATTACGTGCTGAATTTGTGGGTCTTGGTTCGGCGGTTCTTCGTATTATGTAAAGCGCGAACAGGAAATTGGTCAATAATTTCTCTTGACAAGCTGCGGCACAATCTCATACAGTCGACCCATGTTTCCCGCTAAATATCTATCCTCCTCCTTCCCGCACATCATGCGCTTCCTGCTACCGATGCTGCTACCGCTACTACGCGCCTAATTTCTCGCTTTACCCTTTTCGTTTTTCTGGTGCCTCTTCACCAGTGCATTACCCCAAATATCCAAAACAAACCACCATGCCTATTCAGTTGACACTTGCACAGCACATCGATAACAGCAATTTTGTCCCGATGGTTCCTGCGCGGTCACACTACATGCCTTCGCTGCTGCAATTACCGCTGCCACTACTGCTACTGCTACTGCTGCTACCGATCGGTTGCCGGGCCTCGCGTTAAGTGGCAGTCCGGCAGCCGGTTCGCCACAATCCCCCATTCTTTATCCTGATTTTCATTGCCGTAGTTAACATGAGGAGTGCCCCATGATGTTATCCAATCCATCGACAAAATACCGTGCCTTTCCGCCCGTTCAGTTAGCCGGTCGCAGCTGGCCAGACCGCATCATTTCCCAACCGCCTATCTGGATGAGTACCGATTTACGCGACGGCAATCAAGCCCTGATCGAGCCGATGAGCGCCGCCAAAAAATTGCGTTTTTTTGAAATGCTGGTCAAGATCGGCTTCAAGGAAATCGAAGTCGGTTTTCCATCCGCCTCCCAAACCGATTTCAATTTCGTACGTAAGCTGATCGAAGAAAATCGCATTCCTGACGATGTCACCATCATCGTATTGACACAATCCCGCGATGAACTGATTCGCCGCACTGTTGAATCATTAATCGGTGCAAAACGCGCGATGGTGCATCTCTACAATTCCATTGCGCCTATTTTTCGCCGTGTCGTATTTAACATGTCGCGTGAAGAAATTATGGCCATCGCGGTCAACGGTACCACTTTAGTCAAGCAATTGACCGATGTCCACCCCGAAACGGCATGGGGTTTTGAATATTCGCCCGAGTCTTTTAGCATGACCGAATTGGATTTTTCCAAAGAAGTCTGCGATGCGGTTTCTGCAGTGTGGCGACCGACATCGAGCAACAAGATGATCATCAATCTGCCCTCCACTGTGGAATGCAGTACACCCAATATCTATGCCGACCAGATCGAATGGATGCACCGCAATCTGGCTCAACGTGAAAATCTCATCATCAGCGTACATCCACACAATGATCGCGGCACAGCGATTGCATCGGCGGAGTTGGCTGTCATGGCAGGCGCAGATCGCGTCGAGGGCTGCTTGTTCGGCAACGGAGAGCGCACCGGCAATGTCGATCTCGTTACGCTGGCGATGAATTTGTACACACAGGGTGTGCATCCTGGATTGGATTTTTCCGACATCGACGCGGTGCGTCAATGCGTGGAAGATTGCAATCAATTGCCGGTTCATCCGCGCCATCCTTATGTCGGCGATTTGGTCTTTACCGCATTTTCCGGCTCGCACCAGGACGCGATCAAAAAAGGATTTTCCCAGCAGAAGCCGGATGCATTGTGGGCCGTTCCTTATCTTCCCATCGATCCTGCCGATTTGGGCCGCAGCTACGATGCCGTCATCCGCGTCAACAGTCAGTCTGGCAAAGGTGGCATGGCGTATTTAATGGAACAAGACTACGGCTTATCCTTGCCGCGCCGCTTGCAAATTGAATTTAGCCGTGCGGTACAAAGACAAGCCGATGTCTCTGGAAAAGAAATGGCGCCCGGCGATATCTATGCCATTTTCAAACAGGAATATCTCGATCAACATGCTCCCTATGCCTATCAGGGGCATCGGATCACCCAAGATTCTGTGCGTGAGCAAGCTGTTCACCTCGACATGGACCTACTTAACAAGGAGCAATCGATCAACCGGCGAGGTGCAGGTAACGGCCCCATTGACGCCTTCATCAACGCACTGGGATTGGACATCACACTAATGGATTATCACGAACATGCGATCGGCTCCGGTGCCAATGCACAAGCGGCCTGTTACGTTGAACTACGTCTGGATAACGGCCCCACGCGGTTCGGTGCCGCAACGGATGCCAATATTGTGACGGCATCATTTAAGGCTGTACTAAGTGCGGTGAATCGTCACCTCAGTGCAACAGAGAGGGCAATCGGGAAAAATTAAAAATCTTCTGAGTCGTTACCCTCTATCCGGTAACGACTCAAGCGATCATAGCTCTGGTTTTACTGATCCGGCACCACTTTAGCCGAAATAAAAAACCGGGAGCGCCTGCATCGCGTCGCTGATTTGGCCAAAACCCATGCTCACCGTGACTGAGCAATAGGCAGCGTTGTCTTGAATGAATAATGACCAGACAATATTTGCAAGCTAGCCACGCCCGCCTCAATGCCGCGCAATTTCACCCCATTCGCATGCGAAATATTTTTCCCCCGCTCGGAAATAGCATTGGCATTTTTTGTCGGCAAGAAGACCTGAGCCGTGCTATTAGGTGGAATGGTTATTTCGAGCGTCAGATGATGGCCATCACGCGTCCATTTCGACCTGATGGAACCATTAACCGACTCGTAACGCGCCTCTACAAATGTGAGATCTCCTACAATGGCGGGCCGAATAATAATGTGGCGGAAGCCCGGTGCTTCAGGATCAGGCTGAATACCTGCCAGATCATGAAAAAACCATTCATTGATTTGACCCAGCATAAAATGATTTTGCGATGAATCCGGTCGTGCGTCCCAAGCTTCAGTCAAACTGGTAGCACCCTTTTTCAATTGATAACCATAACCGGGTTTGTCGCTTTGATTGTTCATGTCGAATACAACATCGGAGCGACCGCCATCCGCCAACGCACGCAACAAATAACGGTAACCGACATCGCCTGCGGTGAGGCTGCGTACTTTGACATCCTTCACAATATTTTCAACCACGCCATGTGTATTTTTTTTATCCACCATACCGAAAAAAAACGGCATGGCATTAGCAGTTTGCGAGCCGCTAGCGTAATTTGCGGTCGTAGCATTGTAATAAGCACGGGTAAAATTATTTTTTAATTTTTCGGCTAGTTGTTGAAAATGGCGTTGATCTTCCTCGTGCTTTAACTGGTGTGCGAAGCGACTCATGATCAACAAGTCATCATAATAAATGGCACTGGCTGTTAAATCGGGGGGAGTCAATTGCGCGCGACCAGGTGGCTTGGTTCCTATGTCGTACCAATCGCCCAATGCATTTGAAATATGCAACAAGCCTTTTTCATCGACTAGCTTTTCAAGATAATCGATATATTTTTTCATGCCGGCATAATGAAGACGCGCCGGTTCGAGGTCGCCGGTAAATAAATATTGTTGCCAGGGTACTTGAATAAAGGCGCTACCCCACTCGGCTGACTCTCGAAACCCACCTGAAAAAACGACATATTCTGGCGCGATATCGGGAACTAATCCGTTAGCTTGCTGGGCATCATGAATGTCGCCGACAGTTTTTGAGAACAACGAATTTAACGCAAAGTTATAGCGCAACGCGGGGCCATTTAAATAAGTTTGTTCGATCCAACCCAATTTTTCACGCTGAGGGCAATCGGTTAACACGCTCATTAAATTACTCCGTTGGGCCCAGCGAACGAGCGTGAACGTGCGATTGAATAATTCGTTAGAAGAATTAAATTGGCCCGTCGATTGAACAGCGGCATGCACCACATCGCCTTGGATAGATAATAATTGCGGTAACTCGTCGCCTGCGTTGGCGGGGAACAATTCCACACGCAAATAACGCGCACCGCGATAAAAAAATTGCGGGAACCAATGTTCATTTTCATTTCCGGCCAAGGTGTAATCCCAATAGCCTTTTCCTTTGGTCATGGTGTCATCAATGTCGCCAGTCGGTTTAACTAATTCCGAAGGCGTAATCCGAAGGCGCGCGCCTGCAGCGCCTTTGACACTGATGCGTGGAATAAGCGAAACATTTTGACCCAAATCGAAAACAATCACGCCAGGCCTGATAATTTTTTCATTCACTGGCTTAAAGGTTTCAATCACACGAATGGGAATTCCTGCTGCGGAAAGACCGGTTAATTTTCCAGAGGGTGCAGCAACTTCGGCAGCAGGGTCCCATTGTTTAGCGAAGCCGGGTTGATCCCAGCCAGCTTGTAATAAACGCGCATCCACATCCTCACCGCCGTAGACATTGGAATAGGTAATCGGGCTGATATGGGCCTGCCAATCGGAATTGGTAGCTATCCAGTCAGTAGTGCCGTCTGCATAATCCAAACGTAGCAGCGCGATCGCTTTTTGTTCGCCTTGATTACCTTTAAATTTGTTGTAACGTTCCGCGCTTTTTTCCACCGTATACATACCATTGCCGAGAACGATGCCAATCGCATTTGCGCCCGCACGGATTTGCGCAGTGACATCATAGGTATCATATAAAACCGTTTTTCGATAATCGGTCCAGCCCGGGGTTAATATGTCTTGCCCTACTTTTGCGCCATTGAGTTGCAATTCGTACTGTCCCAATCCACTCGCATGGACGGTGGCACGCACTAAGCTTTGTTTGGCTGAAAATTCATAGCGCAATAATGCGGATGGATTATCGCCTTTGCCAAGCGTAATCCAATGGGCATTTTTCCAGTCATCGGGGCCGATAATGCCCATGACCCATTGCGCAGATTCACTCCACTGGCTTGCCTGTTTGTTTTGATCCCATACCCGCATTTTCCAAAATATTTTTTGGGAGGACGCGAGCGATTTTCCTGCATAAGCAATTTGATGCGTCTCGCTGGAATTAACCCGCCCGGAGTCCCATAAATCACTTTTATTTTGATCGAGAAAATCGGCTGAACTGGCTGCGAGAATTTGATAAGCCGTTTGCTTAACACCCCGCACTGCTCCATCAGTTTGATGTATTTGCCAATCCAGGCGAGGTCGTAAATTATCAACTCCAAGCGGATCAACACGGTTCTCGCATAAGAGATGAGCCGGGATAATCCGGTTTACGTTAGCCGCAACCCCGCATGAAGCAAACAGTATCAACAAAGAGAGAAGGGGGAAAAAACAGAAGCGCTGCGAAAACCGCATTTAATTTATCCTCATGAATATCGGTAGTGCTGACTGCGCAAAATATAACGGTCATTCAACAGAAACGAGAATAAGGCATAGCCTGGTCACAGCCATTCAGTCCCTACACCCGGAAAATCCCCACCTCATCGCCTAAGATTCAATCTTAACGCCCTGCCAGAACGCAATATAACCGGCAATATTTTTTGCCTCCTCTTTAGTAGCAAGATAGGTCCATGCTGCATTTTCGTTTATTTTGTCACCCACGACAACATGATAGTAACTGGCGGTTCCCTTCCAGCCACACACCGTATGATGATCGCTGGCACGCAGAAAAATGGGATTAACCGATAGCGGTGGAAAATACACATTGCCTTCCACTACCTGCACTTCCCCCGCTGCTGCGTGGGCAATCACGATACCTTGCCATATTGCCTTCGGCATATTTACTCCTTCTGAGTTAATGCAAAGTGAGGTAGCGATCGCAATTCCCCACAACGATGTCATTTTTTTCCATTCTTTGTGCTGCAAGAAATCCAAACATGTTTGCAAGAAATCCAAACATGTTTTATGCGCTGGATGCGCTCTAATTTTTACAGCGATTTTGCCAGGCGTATGCCCGTAAATTGCCATTGGGCTGTAGCGGGGAAAAAGTTTCTATAACTGACACGGGCATGACCATCGGGAGTAACGCAGGAAGAGCCCCGCAAGACATATTGGTTAACCATAAATTTGCCATTGTATTCACCGATTGCACCGTCGGCAGTCGCAAAACCGGGATAAGGGGCATAGCTGCTGCTGGTCCATTGCCAGCAGACGCCGAAAAGTTGTTCGCATTTTGCAAACGCAGGGGAACTTAAAATTCTGGTGGCGGCATATTCCCATTCAGCCTCAGTGGGCAAACGAGCACCAATCCAGTTTGTGTATGCGTCTGCCTCGTAATACGACAAATGCACGACAGGCTGATCCATATCGAGTGGTTGCAACCCATTCAAAGTGAACTCTTGCCAGCCTACATCCTCCTGATCCTGCTGCCAGTACAGGGGGTGCATTAGTCGTTGCTTAATTAGTCGTTGCTTAATTTTCTGTGACCGATTCCACTCCCACCCTTCGGATAACCACAGTACAGGATTGTCATAGCCGCCGGCCTTAATGAATTCGAGATATTCGCCATTGGTCACCAAGCACGATGACAATGCAAAGCTTTCGACAAACTGGCGATGGCGCGGCGTTTCATTATCAAAGCAAAATCCAGTACCGGCGTGTCCCACTTCAATCAACGCCGCATCGAATACAAGCCAGTTCGCCACCGATGGATTGGCCTTATTCGTCATTGGAGTAGCCACGTAGACGGGATGCTGCGGATTCATCGCTAGCACATGCTTGATATCGGTTAGCATGAGTTCCTGATGCTGCTGCTCGTGCTGCAAACCCAGCTCAAATAGGGGCTCCAACTCCTCTGGCAATCCCCCCGCCAGGTGCATCGACATACGCCTATCTACATCACACCTATATTCCTGCACCTCGTCCAAAGAAGGACGCGTGAGCAACCCCCGTTGCGCGCGCGGGTATTTTTCTCCTACGCCGTTGTAATAGGAATTGAACAGCACCCGAAATGTCGGATGAGTTGGCGTGAAGTTTGTCTCAAGCCGTTCCAACAAAAATGTCTCAAAAAACCAGGTAGTGTGTGCGAGATGCCACTTCATGGGACTGGCATCTGGCATGGATTGAACGCAGCAATCTTCTGCGGACAAGGGTTCAGCCAAGGCTACCGATCGCTGGCGCACCGCGGTATAGCGAACGCTCAGTGAGTGCAAGGCATCTTGTGCTATTGGATCATCCATCTGGAATAGAGGTGAGAAAAATTAGGCTAATGCACACGCATGAATAACGGCGAACCATTTTTTTTGATCGGTCCAGATGCGTGCCTCACCGAAGCCGGTCTGTCCTAATAAATCAATAAAAATATCCGGCGTGTATTTGTAGCTATTTTCCGTATGAATATGTTCGCCCTTTGCAAAATGGCGTTGACCGCCAGCCCACTTCACTACTTGATCTTTGCGCGACTCCAAAAACATTTCTATCCGGCTTTTGTCCTCGTTGAAATGAGAAAAATGGCGCCAGCTTCCCACATCAAAATCCGCATCTAATAATTGGTTCAGATGTTGCAACACATTCAAATTAAATGCTGCCGTAACGCCCAGCGCATCGTCATAGGCAGCGTTGAGTATAGTTCTATCTTTGATGAGATCGACCCCTATCAATATGCCCCCATCTTTCTTGCACGCCCCTCGCAGTCTACGTAAAAAAGAAATCGCCTCAAGCGGTGAAAAATTTCCGATGGAAGAACCAGGATAAAAAAACAGGCGCTTATCTTGTCGCACATTGTCTGGCAGAAGAAAGGAAGTAGAAAAATCCAAATCCAACCCCATCATGTCCAGATGGGGAAAGCGTTGCTGCAAGTGGGAGACCGCCTCATGCAAATGATCGGCAGAAATATCGATCGGGACGTACTGTGCCGGATGTAAAAAGGGAATCAGGCGTGCCGCCTTGGCACAATTTCCCGCACCGAGATCTATCAGCGTGGCACCGGACCCCACAGAAGCAGCAATCTCAGTCACATATTCATCCAGAATAGAGGCTTCGGTACGCGTGGGATAATATTCGGCCAACTCGCAGATCGCTTCAAATAATTTTGAGCCCAGGCCATTATAAAAATATTTGGGAGAAATAAATGCCTGCGGAGCAAGCAAACTGCTGGAAACTTCTTCGCTGACCGTTGTATGTACTTTATCAGGTACTTTATCGTGTCTCTGGTCGTATGCCGTGTCGCGCATTTTTGCCGACGCTAAATCGGCACTCGCTCGAGGGGGTCGAACAATAGGACGCACTGCGGTTTGAAGAATCGGCATAAGAATGAGTAAGAAAAATAATCTCTAAAAAGGCGCTGTAATTGTCCGCTGTCATTGTCATCCGGCAAAAGGGAATTATTTGGGGAATGATTTTGTTATCATAGCGGATTAATTTTAATCGCACATACCCGGCGCACAATGTGCGGTCGTTCACATTGCACCCCTCTGGCACGTTTCCATTCACGATAAGGTTCCTTCATGATCCAATTTTCCCCCTCCCGTATCCTTAAATCATTACTGATCACCTCGCTCGCTGCCAGTTTCGCGCTGTCGGCAAGTTTCTCCTACGCAGAACAAGTCCTGCGCGTTTCAGCCATCCCCGACGAATCACCGACAGAACTACAGCGTAAATTTACACCGCTGGGCAACTACCTCGAACAGAAACTCGGTATGAAAGTGGCGTTCACGCCGGTCACCGATTATGCCGCTGCAGTCGAAGCATTAATCAACAAGAAAGTGGATCTGGTGTGGTTTGGCGGCTTTACATTTGTCCAGGCCAAGATTCGCAGCAATAATCAAGTTACTCCGCTGGTACAACGCGAGGAAGATGAAAAATTTAAATCGGTTTTTATTACTACTAGCCAGGACATCAACACACTGGATGATCTGAAAGGGAAAACTTTTAGCTTCGGTTCGGAATCGTCCACATCGGGCCATTTAATGCCGCGCTCTTTTTTGCTGACCGCCAAAATCAATCCCGATACCGACCTGAAACGCATCGCATTTTCAGGTGCACATGACGCCACTGTGGCGGCTGTGGCTGGCGGTAAAGTCGATGCAGGCGCACTCAATTTTTCCGTCTGGGAAAAATTAGTCAAAGAAAAAAAAGTCGATCCCAACGTCGTGCGCGTGTTCTACACCACGCCGGGTTTTTACGATTACAACTGGACGGTGCGTAGCGATATGGATGCCATTTTGCGCAAGAAATTAACCGATGCTTTCCTCGCACTTAACAAGAACGATGCACAAGGCAAGGAAATACTTGAACTGCAACGTGCGACCCGGTTTATTCCTACCAAGGCAGAAAATTATTCCACCATTGAAGCGGCCGCACGCAATGCAAAATTGGTGAACTGATTTTGATGAACTACATTGTGCTACCTGCGTAAAATCGGCGTGCCTGCATAGTGGGCACGCCATCGATACTCTGGCCCTCTTTCAGCATCAGATCGTACTTTGCATGACACCCCCTTTCCGTTTGAGTCAGGGGTGGTTGCCCCATCTTAATACATGACCAGCTTTCATTTAGATCATCTATCCATACGGCATCAAACCGCTCTCGGTAATGCTGCGTATGCCTTGTACGATATTTGTCTATCGATCCGGTCTGGCGAACAGATCGCCATCGTCGGCCCATCAGGTTCGGGTAAAACTACTTTGCTTCACACCCTCGCTTGTGCGCATCGGCCTGATACGGGTGATTTCAGGGCCTTCGACGTGATGCCGTGGGCACTTTCCAATGCCGCCCGCCATGCCTTGCGCGCCCGATTATTTTTAGCGCCGCAAACACCGCCGCTGCCACCACGTCAGCGAGTCGTGACAACAGTATTGGCAGGCCGTCTGCCCCAATGGACGTTATGGCAAGCACTCAAATCCTGGATAAAACCAACGGATATTCAAGCCTGCTTCGATGTGCTCCAACGCTTTAATTTGCACGACAAACTGTATGCCCGCGTTGACCGGCTTTCAGGAGGTGAACGCCAGCGCTGCGGATTGGCACGCCTCATGATGTCATCGGCAGAAATTTTTTTAGTCGACGAGCCGCTATCTTCCCTTGATCCGACGCTGGCAATGCAAACACTGCTGGCATTGCAACAGGAAGCCCGGTCGCGTCACGCTACATTGGTATGCAGCTTGCATCAGGTGGAATTAGCACGGACACATTTTCCCCGTATTATTGGCTTGCGCGATGGGCGAGTCGTGTTCGATGTAATGCGTGAAGAACTGAGCGATGAAATGATTCATGCTTTGTATCAAAATGCAAATAGCAGGGGGATTGAACCCGATGCAACCCAGCAAATTACCCCAGACATACGCTGTTTTTAAGCAGATACCCGATTGCCCTTTTTGAGAGATTCTCACTTGTCCTTCGCCTCGCCTGAAAGACATTATCCCGATCCTGCATGGCGTGGCAGAGTCATTGGGCTGAGTATCGCCCTGCTCATTGCATGGCCCATGCTCGTCGCCAGCGAATTCAAGCCGTGGATCTTATGTGATAGGCAGAGCCTTCGTGCAACGGGACATTTTTTAGGCCAATTTCTGCCGCCTGCGCATTCCTCCGAATTTTTACACATCGTATTACAAGCCACCTGGCAAACTGTGGCAATGGCAACAGCTGGACTCACTTTAGCCTTGCTCGGCGCGCTACCCCTCACCCTGATCGTCACTGAATCCCTCTCGATTTCACGTCTTGGCAGCGGTCATATGAAAATGAGTGCTTTCGTTATCCGCCAAGGCGCACGCTGGTTGCTGGTGCTGCTGCGTAGTGTGCCTGAACTGGTGTGGGCGTTGATTTTCGTCCGCATCGTCGGTTTGGGGCCCACCGCAGGGGTACTGGCAATCGCTCTCACCTATTGCGGCATGCTGGGCAAAGTCTATGCAGAAATCCTGGAGTCCTCCGATCCCCATGCCACCGATACCTTACTGAAAAACGGGAGTGGAAGGCTGGCCGCCTTGTTTTATGGCGCGCTGCCAGAATCGGTATCGGAGTTGGTCTCTTACACCACCTATCGATGGGAATGCGCCATTCGCGGTTCAGTCGTGATGGGTTTTGTGGGCGCAGGTGGTCTCGGGCAACGCATGGATGAGTCAATGAAAATGATGGCAGGAGGTGAAGTGGCAACGATGCTGATCGTCTTCGTTTTTCTGGTGGCATGCGCCGATGGGGTGAGCAAAATGTTGCGCAGAAGGTTGGCATGAGCAGGTCGGCAAAGCAAGTTGGCGAACATGCTCCTGATGTGTTGAATCCACCGTCCAGGCATTGGTCTGGCTTCGCCCTATTCATCGGTTTGGCGGCGCTCATTATCGCCAGCTTCGCTGCGCTGCCGCTTGAATGGCACCACTTATTTAATGTCGAGGCTGCACGCAATGTGGCCGAATTTTTGCGTGGTTTTGCGCCGCCCGAGGTCGCGCCTGAATTTTTACGAAAAGTGGCACATGCCACTTTGGAAACCATATCGATGTCAGCGCTAGGCACCCTGCTAGCCGTCGTGCTGGGCCTCATGCTGGCAATCCCTGCCAGTGGCCGTTTGGGAAGCGTCCCCCGGGCTGTCACGCGCTTACTACTCAATGGTTCCCGCTCTATTCCAGAACTGGTGTGGGCCTCCATCCTGTTGATCGCAGCAGGGCTAGGCCCGTTTGCAGGCACCATGGCGCTCGCTGCACATACCACTGGCGTGCTTGGCCGGTTGTTTGCCGATGCCCTGGAGAATGCGCCAACCGCCCCCGAGGCCACTCTGCGTATTAATGGCGCCTCAGCAATGGCCGCTTTTTTCTATGCAGCCCTGCCGCAAATCACACCGCAAATAATATCGTACGCACTGTATCGTTGGGAAAACAATATCCGCGCTGCGGCGATACTGGGTGTAGTAGGTGCCGGTGGTTTGGGGCAAATGTTGAAATATTATTTGTCGCTATTCCAAATGCAGCAGGCTGCTACTGTCATTCTTGCGATGCTGGTTCTGGTGGCACTAGTTGACTCGGCCAGTTTTACGCTGCGACGAATCCTGACGTCCGTTTGAACGCTCTCCGCAATCCAGATGACAAATAAAATGACGCCAGGTGATACACTCTTGGCCCACGCATCCTCGTGCGGTGCGGCATTTTCAGCCCACACTACCACTATCGGCGCTACGCATTTTTATTGAATCCATGACGACCAAATCGAATTTCCCCATTACGGCAGACGTACACAACAAGGCCGAGCAGCCCAAAAAAAGCAGCCTGGCAACCCTCACCGGCTTGCTGCCATTTCTCGCCCCTTACCGGAATCAGTTCATCCTTGCCGGTATTGCCCTGCTAGTGGCCGCCGGCTCCACGCTCGCGCTACCGTATGCCTTTAAGCAAATGATCGATCTGGGCTTTGGCAATGCCAGCACTGCGGCGTCAAAAAATGTGGCCCATGTCGATCTGTATTTTCTCGCCTTATTCGGTGTAGCTTGCGTGCTGGCACTCGCTACTGCAGCGCGTTTTTACATGGTTTCCTGGCTCGGCGAACGCGTCACTGCCGACATCCGCAGCGCCGTCTACAGACACGTTGTCACTCAAAGTCCGCAATTTTTTGAAACCACGCAAACCGGTGAGGTCTTGTCTCGCCTCACTACCGATACCACCTTAATTCAAGCGGTGATTGGTACCAGTATTTCGATGGCCTTGCGTAACACCTTGCTGTTTATCGGTGGCCTGATTATGCTGTTCGTCACCAGCATCAAACTATCGTCAATTATCATCATTCTCTTGGCCTGTGTGGTCTTCCCCATTGTTATTTTCGGCCGCCGGGTGCGTCAGCTCTCACGCGATTCCCAAGACCGGATTGCGGATGCTTCTGCGATGGCAGGCGAAATCCTCAACGCAATGCCAACGGTACAAGCGTTCACCCACGAAAAAATTGAAGCCAGCCGTTTCAGCGTCTCAGTCGAGTCTGCCTTTCAAACCGCCATGCGGCGTATTCGCTCACGATCCTTGTTGACCGTGATCGCGATCCTGCTGATATTTGGTGCCATCGTGTTTGTATTATGGCTCGGTGCCCATGCGGTTATTCAAGGCACCATGACAGGGGGAGATCTCAGCCAGTTTATCCTCTATGCGGCGATTTCTGCGGGGGCCATCGGCGCACTCTCTGAAGTCATGGGCGAAGGACAGCGTGCAGCAGGAGCCACGGAGCGTTTGCTCGAATTGCTGGCCGCGCAATCGCCCATCCAGTCCTTGGCGCAGCCATCGCCACTTCCGGCACGGACTGCAAACGGAGCCGCTTTAACACTGAGCGATGTCTCCTTCCATTATCCATCGCGCCCGCTCACTGCTGCAGTATCCCAGCTATCGCTCGACATCAAGCCGGGCGAAACGGTCGCAGTAGTTGGCCCATCGGGCGCAGGGAAAACCACCTTATTCCAGTTGCTTTTACGCTTTTATGATCCACAACAGGGTTCCATTAAGCTCGATGGCATCGACATCAAGCAGCTTGATCTCCACACATTACGCGATGCTATCGGGATCGTGCCGCAAGACACGGTGATTTTCTCAGCTGATGCGATGGAAAACATTCGCTACGGCCGCGCCAATGCAACCGACGCCGAGGTGATCGCTGCAGCCAAAATGGCAGCAGCGCATGAATTCATTGAAAAGCTTCCAGAAGGCTACCAGTCTTTCTTGGGCGAACGCGGCGTGCGCCTCTCGGGTGGGCAGCGACAACGCATCGCCATCGCCCGCGCTTTGCTAAAAAACCCTGCGCTCTTACTACTCGACGAGGCAACCAGCGCACTGGATGCAGAATCAGAACGCCTGGTGCAGACCGCACTGGAGGCCGCCATGATCAACCGTACAACGATCATCATTGCCCACCGCTTAGCGACAGTACAGCGCGCCGATCGCATCATCGTGCTGGAAAATGGCCATATCGTCGAAACCGGTACCCATGCGTCTTTGGTGGCGTTGGGAGGGATTTACGCTAACCTGGCCGCACTGCAATTTAATGTCCTGCATTAAAATTGTGCGCGTAATGAGAACCCGCAGAGGCAAGAGAAGTGCCCTTTCCCATTCGTCAGCATAAAAAACAAAAACAGGTCTTATCCACAGTTGGTCTAGAGGATGCGCGCCCTGCTTGTTCGTTTTTGCGCAAGTCTTAAAAAGGCGTAATTAACCTCTTTTGTTTGCACTTTTTCAGGCTGCCAACCCTTTGATCAGTGTTTCTGCTACCACGTCATTTAGATCAAGCCCGCGTTCTTTTGCCAACGTTTGCATTTTCTCCACCAGTCCACTGTTGAGTTTGACCGCGAACGGTACCAGACCTAGCGCTTGATCGCGTTTGCGCTGTTCACGACGATCCACAACCACAGGGCCATCCTTAGCAAATACACCCAACACACCCGTTCCCGGCGCCTCCATTTTCCCCATTAACTTTTTAGCGTCGCTCTTCGCCATGCCTGTTTTTTTCAATGTATATCCTTCTTGGTTTAAAGTCGGCATTCTACGCAGATTCTCGTCGTTCGTTCATCAAATAACCACGACCATCCGGGCACCCATTCATCGCTTCAAAAAATGTCCTCCAGAATTTTACTGAGCCTCGTGGGACACAGCGGCCCCCACATTGACCATCGTTGACGACTCCCAGAGAACCCAGCTGGCAGCAAAACCAACCGACAACCCACCACGTCTTTTTACAAAGGGACTATTCTCAAAAACAGCGCCTGCAACCGTCTCATAGCGAATAAAACTGCCAACCCAGTAACGTCGAAAATGCTTGGACAAAAACATCGTTGCCTGCGCACCAGAATAACCACCCGGCGATGTATACGCAGGAAGTAAAGACGTTACATCAGCAGGAGCAACCGAATAATAATGGGCATTATATTTGCGGTCATTGATGAGTATCCCCGTTACAACTCCGAGCTTCCAACCGGGAAAACGGGCGGGATCCTGAACATGCAAATCTAAAGCGGGTGAGAACGTCCAGCCAATTTCCTGTGGAGAACTCTGCACAGTGACACTGGTACGTACAGGAAAATGCAGAAAGAGTCCCAGCTTTTTGTCAGAAGAATTCCATACATCGACATTGACAGCAGGTCCAATGCCGACCGTAGCCCTGCCATCAGACGGGGTGCGACGTGTCGAATGAGAGCGTGAAGGAAGTGTGCCGATCAAGCTCAGACTCACTTCTATCGTATCGGTATCAAACAGGGTGCCGCGCAAACCGCCACGACCCGCTTTGAAAAAATCACCGCGATAAACAAAATAGGGAACCGGAAAAACCCGCGTGTTTCTAACGTCCGACCCCGGATAGTCGGGTGCACTGACTGTTGCGAACCCGGCTCCGATCTCCCATTTCGGTAGCGATTCTGCATGGCACAGAGAAGCAGTCAAGCCTGCCGCCAGGCTAAGGATTCCTCCGCCAATGCCCTTAACTACTTTCATGTTTAGTCCCAGTCTATCCGCATGATTGAGAATGCCTCTGTTGCCAGACTACCCTATTTCGACCAGTAGCTGAACTCCGTTTCATGGCAAGTAGTATCCACATCTGCGATTTTGTCTTGCATGGTAGATTGGGCATCGGCAATCGCCTGGTTATAGATGCTAGGCCCGATTTCTTGCAAGCAAAAATCGAGAAAAAGCCTGGCTTTAAGGTCACCCATTTCCTCCTCCATATTTTCTGCGGCATAACGCTGAATGGAGGCTACGAGTCGATTTTCTACTTCTTTCTTTAGCTTGATGGCCATCCATTACCCTACCCATAGTCAGCGCAAAAATGGTGAAATTTTTCCCCGCCAACCGCACCGCATTTTGCACAAAAAAACTGCTTTTAAATCAGCTCAACTCTTCCATACGTATCTTGGTCACGTTCCCAACTACCGTAGCCAGCGCTTCGATTTTAGCGATAGCGGCGATGACATTTTTTTCCTGTGTTTGGTGCGTCAGCATGATGATGTCGGTTTGGATCTCGCCCTCCGCTGGCTCTTTCTGCAACATCGCATCAATCGAAATCGTAGCATCCGCCAAAATGCGCGTCACATCCGCCAATACGCCTGGCTGATCGGCCACTTGCATGCGTAAATAGTAGCTGGTAGTAATTTCAGCCATCGGCAAGATCGGCGTATCGCTCATTGCATGCGGCTGGAATGCCAGATACGGCACCCGGTGTTCTGGATCGGCAGTGGCCAGACGGGTGATATCCACCAAATCAGCAATCACTGCTGAAGCGGTAGGCTCTGCTCCAGCGCCTTTACCGTAATACAATGTCGCACCGACAGCATCGCCATGTACCAGCACCGCATTCATCGCGCCTTCAACATTGGCGATGAGACGTTTGCTTGGAATCAGGGTCGGATGCACACGCAACTCGATTCCCTTAGCAGTACGTTTGGTAATACCCAGCAGTTTAATGCGATAACCGAGCTGTTCGGCATAGCGGATATCGACCGCTTCCAGTTTGGTAATGCCTTCTACATGCGCTTTATCAAACTGTACCGGCATGCCAAATGCGATCGCCGACATGATGGTTGCCTTATGTGCGGCATCCACACCTTCAATATCAAAGGTCGGATCGGCTTCGGCATAACCGAGACGTTGCGCTTCTTTCAGGACGGTATCGAAGTCCAGTCCTTTATCGCGCATTTCGGACAAAATGAAATTGGTAGTGCCATTGATGATGCCCGCAATCCACTGAATACGATTGGCCGTCAAGCCTTCGCGCAAGGCCTTGATAATGGGAATGCCGCCAGCGACTGCCGCCTCGAACGCGACCATCACGCCCTTCTCTTGTGCCGCTTTGAAAATTTCATTGCCGTGGGTCGCGAGTAAAGCCTTATTCGCGGTGACGACGTGTTTTCCATTGGCAATGGCCTTGAGTACTAACTCTTTCGCAATACCGTAGCCACCGATCAGTTCAATTACGATGTCGATGTCAGGATTGTTGACCACCACATTAGCGTCGTTAACGACTACGCATGTGCCGTTGGTCAGCTCTTTTGCACGCTCAACATTGAGGTCCGCAACCATGGCGATTTCAATACCGCGACCGGCGCGGCGAGTGATTTCTTCTTGATTGCGCTTGAGAACGTTGAATGTGCCAGCACCAACGGTACCGATGCCGAGTAAACCTACTTTGATGGATTTCATATGTTTAAATTTTAGAGACGACTATAAAAAACACACAACTCAAAAAAATCTTAGTTCTTTCAAGCTCTGTCACTTATTTGTTTTTAGGACTTACGCAAATCGTCCCGGCAAAACGTGCCGACGCACACAGTGGGCCTGATCGACAAGAAGGCAAACGGCGCAAGGTTGTGCATAAGCCCTCTTATTTTCACTCAGGCTACGCCGTGCCATGCCGTTTGCGATAACTATCGAGGAATCGTGCAATACGTCCAAACGCTTCCGTCAGATCATCCGAATTGGGCAAGAAAACCACACGGAAGTGATCCGGTGCAATCCAGTTGAATCCCGTTCCTTGCACAATAAGTACTTTTTCTTCTGCCAGCAGTTCATAGGCAAATTGCTGATCATCTGCAATGGGATACATTTTAGGGTCAAGGCGAGGAAACATATACAAGGCTGCCTTCGGCTTGACGCAGGTAACGCCCGGCATATCGGTCAACAATTTGTGCGCCAGATCGCGCTGTTTGAGTAGGCGACCGCCCGCGCCGACCAAGTCTTGAATACTTTGATAGCCGCCAAGTGCAGTCTGGATCGCATACTGTCCAGGCGCATTGGCGCACAGTCGCATCGAGGCCAACATGTTCAGCCCCTCGATATAATCCTTGGCATGCCTTTTCTCACCCGATACCACCATCCAACCCGCCCGATAGCCGCAGGATCGATAGTTCTTGGACAGACCATTCAAGGTAATGAAAAGCACGTCATCGGCTAACGAGGCGATGGATACGTGCTGCTCTTCGTCATACAAGGTTTTATCGTAAATCTCATCGGCAAAAATAATCAGCTCATGCTGCCGGGCCACTTCAACGATTTGCTGCAATACTTCTATCGAATACAGTGCCCCGGTCGGGTTATTCGGGTTGATGACGACGATCGCTTTGGTATTCGAGGTAATTTTCTTTTTGATATCGTCGATATCGGGCAGCCAGCCCGATTGTTCATCGCACACATAATGGACTGGCGTGCCGCCGGAAAGACTCACAGCCGCAGTCCACAAAGGATAATCCGGCGCAGGCACCAATACCTCGTCGCCGGTATTGAGCAAGCCATTCATCCCCATGACGATCAGCTCGGAGGCGCCATTGCCGATATAAATATCGTCGATGGCGACACCCGCTATTTTTTTCCCTTGCGTGTAATGCATAATCGCCTTGCGTGGCGCGAACATGCCTTTGGAATCGGTATAAGCCGCTGCATTATGCAAATTGCGAATCATGTCCTGCACGATCTCGTCAGGCGGATCAAAACCAAACACCGCGAGATTGCCAATGTTCAGCTTAATAATTTTATGGCCCTCTTCCTCCATTTGCTTGGATTTTTCCAAAACAGGGCCGCGAATGTCATAACAAACATCCGCTAATTTTCTAGATTTTTGTATTGGGCGCAAAATGCAATCCTCGATCAATTCGGTAAAAAACACAGGAGCGAATCGGGCTACCTCCAAGCCGCCCCTACACCCCACTATGCTGCACTGCGAAAGACATCCATTCTGCCGAAGTTGCCTTGGTTTATCAATCTAAAAGGCAAAACCTTTCAGAGCCAAACCTATTCCGCTGCCATTAAGTGACATGCGCACCCTATCTATTTTCATCGGCAGAAAGCAAGGTAGGATAGCCAGACATGCGGAGCTGAAACGACGTTTTTTGGGAAGTGAGGTGCGCTATGCAGCCAATTGGCAGTGTTGCCTTGTCGGGAATGTGTCCAAAAGGCAAACCCGTTAATACCGGGACTGGCAAATACCCCCGTAAAAAAGAAAGCATGCTATCAAAGTCGTATCCATTATCGTACTGACCTAAACGATATTGGGAGAAATCCCCCAGCAATACCGCTTGCTGACGCCCCAGAACCCCCGCGTGCAGCAGCTGTAGCAACATACGTTCGATGCGATAGGGATGCTCACCCACATCTTCCACAAACAAAATTCCATCATCGATCTGTGGAAAATAAGGCGTCCCGATTAAATGGGTTAACATCGTCAAGTTTCCCCCCCACAGGATGCCGGAAACGTCGAGTACCGGATTGTTGTCGGATTGTGCTGAAATTTTGTGTGTCGGCCCATTCAGACATTGCCAGAAATTTTGATGTGTGAACTGACTCAGATCAGGACGCGTAAAGTCATCGCAGATCATCGGCCCGGTAAAACTAATCGCCCCAGTCTGCGCTAATAATCCCAGATTAAATGCCGTGAAATCGCTATAGCCGACGAAGAGTTTGCCACTCGCCGTCAATTTTTTGAAATCCAACGCGGGCAGAATCCGGCTCATGCCATAGCTCCCACGCAAGGCTATGACAATGTGCACCTCAGGATTGACTGCCGCCGCCATCAATTGCGCAGCACGCGCCGTGTCTGTAGCCGCGAATCTCTGGTATTTTCTCTCAGACTCGTAATAATTATGTACGCAGCAGCCCTGCGCTTCCAGCATGGAAATTGCATTTTCCAGTGCGCCGTCATCCGGCGCATAACCACCAGGGGCAACGATGGCAAGTCCGATTTTTTGGGTCTGGCTATTCTGTTGATTTATAGGGTGCATAGCATGCCCAGTCACTGTTGATCCGAACCCATCTCGCGCGCTGCGTTGCGACGTGCGGCAAAAAATTCCTTGAGCACCCCCCCGCACTCTTGTGCCAGTACACCGCTTGTCACGAGAGTGTGGTGATTGAGTTTTTCTTGCGCGAATAAATTAACGATGGAGCCACAAGCCCCCGTTTTTGGGTCGGGTGCGCCATACACCACACGTGCCAGACGAGCATGCATCAGCGCACCGGCACACATGACGCAAGGTTCCAGCGTCACATACAATGCGCAACCCGGCAATCTGTAGTTGCCCAACACCTGGGCTGCCACACGCAAGGCCATGATTTCTGCATGGGCAGTAGGATCATGACTGCCTATCGGCTGGTTAAATCCGGTTGCGATGACGCGTCCCTCCTTAACGATCACAGCGCCCACCGGAACTTCTCCCAGTGCCCATGCATTGTGCGCCTGAGACAAGGCTTGCCGCATGTAAATGTCGTCAGTCACGGGTAATTTCCGCCCAGCAGTTTGGCGTCTCATGCAGCACTAATTTCTGCAGATGCAGTCCCGTGCCAAAACGATCCTGATAAGCAGCATCCAAAATATTGAACGCGGTCTGAGCCAAATTTTCTACTGTGGGAATGCGGTCGATGATGACCGTCTTGTGTCCAGCGATCGATTCGAGAAAAGTGCGTACTGTCGCGTCTTTTTCATACACAATGAAGGCATGATCCCATACATCGACAAGATGCTGCTTGGCCAGCGCTTTAATGTCCGAAAAATCCATAATCATGCCATTATCCGAGCTTCCCTCTTCTTCAATCACAGCCCCTACTAAAGTAATTTCCAGGGTATAACGATGACCATGCAAATTACGGCATTGGCTTTTATGATCGGGGATGCGGTGACCTGCGTCAAATTCGAGTTTGCGGGTAATTGTTAACATTGACAGTAATGGCGATAGCGCTTAATTAGGGGATCTGTAGAAGCTTATGCGTTTGCAAGCTGAGCTTCCACTGTGGATTGCGCTTACAAGTATCAATGGCAAGCCGGGTGTTGGTGGCAATATCAGGGCCGTCCATCGGTTGCACAAAAAAATGGTCGAATTGGAGCGCTTCATAATCGGCTAATGTTTGATCACGTTGTGGGATCACCGCTTTCAATTCATTGCCTTGCGTAACGACTAAAGTAGAGCCTGCTTTGGGACTGACGCAAACCCAGTCAACCCCTTGGGGAACCGACAGTGTGCCATTGGTTTCAATCGCTATTTCGAAACCGAATTCATGCATACTTTTAATGAGTGCATCATCGAGTTGCAAGAGCGGTTCGCCACCGGTAAAGACGACGTATTTGCTGGCAGGATAGGCAGCGTAGGCAAGCGGCCAACAAGCGTCGATAGTCTGCGCAAGGCTGGCGCTATCGATAAATTTTCCGCCAAGCTCCCCATCGGTGCCGACAAAATCCGTATCGCAAAACTGACACACCGCACTCGCACGATCCATCTCGCGCCCGGACCATAGGTTGCATCCAGAAAAACGACAGAACACAGCGGGCCGCCCTGCATGTGCGCCCTCACCTTGTAGTGTGTAAAAAATTTCTTTGATGCTATAGGCCACGGTATTTCCTGATTTGCCCAACCCGGACGCGCCCGATGGTCGTACCGACGGGCCACCTCGAATTTGTTCTTACGCTATTCCCACTCAATTGTTGCGGGTGGCTTTCCTGAAATATCGTACACCACACGATTAATACCACGAACTTCATTGATGATACGATTAGAAACTTTGCCGAGCAACGTATGCGGCAGATGTGCCCAATGCGCGGTCATGAAGTCTTGCGTTTGTACTGCGCGTAATGCCACGACCCATTCATAAGTACGTCCGTCCCCCATCACACCAACCGATTTGACTGGCACAAATACGGCGAAAGCCTGACTGGTAGCGTCATACCAATTTTGTGGCATATCCTCATCGTTGGAGGCAAATTCTGTTGCTGTGTTACGCAGCTCTTCAATAAAAATCGCATCGGCGCGACGTAATAAATCCGCGTATTCTTTTTTCACCTCCCCTAAAATCCGCACACCAAGGCCCGGACCTGGAAATGGATGGCGATACACCATTGCATGCGGCAACCCAAGCGCAACACCGAGTTTACGCACTTCGTCTTTAAAGAGTTCCCGCAACGGCTCAAGCAACTTCAGGTTGAGGGTTTCCGGCAGTCCCCCCACATTATGATGGCTCTTGATGGTATGGCCTTTCTTACCCTTGCCAGCACTCTCGATGACATCAGGATAAATCGTGCCTTGCGCCAACCATTTTGCATTCTTGAGTTTGCCTGCTTCCACTTGAAACACTTCAACAAATTCGCGACCGATAATTTTCCGCTTCGTTTCTGGATCGGTCACACCAGCCAAGTGGCCCATGAATTGATCTTCGGCATCAATGCGAATCACTTTTACACCCAAATTTTTGGCAAACATATCCATAACCATATTGCCTTCGCCAAGGCGTAACAGCCCATGATCGACAAAAACGCAGGTCAGTTTGTCACCGATAGCGCGATGAATCAGGGCCGCAGCAACGCTAGAATCGACACCGCCGGATAAACCAAGAATGACCTCATCGGTACCGACTTGCTGACGAATTTTTTCAACTGCTTCGGCAATGTAATCCGGCATGTTCCAGTCAGACTTACAGCCGCAAATTTCATGCACAAAGCGGCCCAGAATGGCCTTGCCTTGCAAGGTATGCGTGACTTCAGGATGAAATTGCAAGGCGTAGAATCGGCGCTCTTCATCGGCCATGCCAGCGATGGGGCAGCTTTCGGTAGAACCCATCAATTTGAAGCCACCGGGCATCGCGACGACTTTATCACCGTGGCTCATCCATACCTTGAGCATGCCGTGACCTTCGGCAGTAACGACATCGTTAATGCCCGAGAACAAGGCTGTATGACTGCGGGCACGCACTTCTGCATAGCCGAATTCACGCACCAGTCCATGTTCAACTTTGCCACCCAACTGTTCAGCCATAGTCAACATGCCGTAGCAAATGCCCAACACCGGCAAACCCAACTCGAATACTGCTTGCGGTGCCCGTGGCGAATCACCTTCCAATGTGGAGCTCGGGCTACCCGAAAGAATAATTCCCGACGCGCCATAATTGCGGACAAATTCGTCGCTGACATCGTAAGGAAAAACTTCGGAGAAAACGCCTGCATCGCGCACGCGACGCGCAATCAATTGGGTGAACTGGGAACCGAAGTCGAGGATCAGAATTTTGGAATGCATAGACATAGATTTAGATGAAAAATGCGAGTAGAAAGAAGCCACAAATCCGACCCAAACAATGCTGTTTAACGTCAAATTATTAATGCGATGCTTGCTCTAAATTACGACGCCGGAGAAAAACTGTAACGGTGCGCTGGAACGCTGCTTTGCATCGTAGGCAGGACTAACGTTTCATCAGCCCAACAGTTTTCACAGATTCTCACACCCCGGCGGGTCAAGAAATATTCGCGCAGCAACGATGTTTAATCGGCGCGATAATTGGGCGCCTCTTTGGTAATTTGAACGTCATGCACATGCGATTCACGCATGCCAGCCGATGTGATCTCAACGAATTCCGCTTTTTCGCGCAGCTCGTCGATACTGGCGCAGCCGCAATAACCCATCGACTGACGAACACCGCCCACCAACTGGAAAATGATCGCCAGCACACTGCCTTTGTAAGCCACGCGTCCTTCAATGCCTTCGGGAACAAATTTCTCGGATTTACTCGCCGCATCCTGAAAATAACGATCGGCTGAGCCATCAGCCATAGCGCCCAAACTTCCCATGCCGCGATACGATTTATAGCTACGGCCCTGGAAAAGAATGACTTCGCCAGGTGCTTCTTCAGTACCTGCAAACATGCTACCCATCATGACGCTGGATGCACCTGCAGCCAGGGCTTTAGAAATATCGCCTGAAAAACGAATGCCGCCATCGGCAATACAAGGAACCCCCGTCCCTTTCAGGGCTTGCGCCACATTGGAAATAGCCGTAATTTGCGGTACGCCCACGCCTGCAACAATGCGGGTGGTGCAAATAGAACCAGGACCAATGCCGACTTTAACGGCATCTGCGCCATATTCGACCAATGCCTTAGCAGCAGCAGCAGTGGCAATATTGCCGCCGATTACATCAATATGCGGATAATTTTTCTTAATCCATTTAACGCGATCGAGGATGCCTTGGGAATGACCGTGCGCGGTATCAACCACCAGCACGTCTACGCCTGCACTAGCCAACAATTCGATGCGTTCGTCATTATCGGCACCGACCCCAACCGCAGCCCCGACCAACAATTTGCCGTGCATATCCTTGGAAGCCAGTGGATGTTCGGTAGATTTTTGAATATCCTTGACGGTGATCAGGCCGCGTAATTCAAAAGCATCATTGACCACGAGTACCCGTTCCAGACGATGCTTGTTCATCAAGCGCTTGGCTTCCGCCAAATCAGCCCCTTCTTTAACAAACACCAACTTGTTGCGTGGAGTCATCTTGACCCGGACTTCTGCCTCCAATTCTTCTTCAAAGCGCAGATCGCGATTGGTGATGACACCGACCACCACCTTGCCCTCCACCACAGGAAAACCGCTTACGCCGTATTGCTCGGTCAACGCCACAACCTCCCGGATTTTCATGCTTGGCGGAATAGTGATCGGATCACGCAATACACCAGACTCAAAACGTTTCACCTTGGTCACTTCGCGCGCCTGCTCTTTGGGCGTCAAATTCTTGTGAATAATGCCAATCCCACCCTCTTGCGCAATAGCAATCGCCAGCCGCGCTTCAGTCACGGTGTCCATGGCTGCCGACAGCAGGGGAATATTGAGAGCAAGGTTACGTGTGAGACGCGTCTTGAGAGAAGTGTCTTTAGGGAGAATGTTCGAATAGGCTGGGACAAGGAGCACATCATCGAATGTGAGTGCTTTTTGTAGAAGACGCATAGCAATTCCTAAGGGCGCAAAATAGAATTATACAGAAATCCACCTTGAAAGGCGCACTCTCACACCAGCACGCACGATGCTCCGCGAGGAAAATGAATGAATTGGTCTATCGTTATGCAACAGGCGACATTGAAAGAGCGTGAGATTAACCAATGTCAGATACAAAGTTTCTGGCACGAATGAGCAATTTCTAAAGCGCTCCATACCAGATCATGAGTCACATTGGCAATGTCACTATTTTCATTATCGACTGGAAGAAACGCGCAATAAAACAACCCCGTGCGGTGCAATCACAACACTGTATTGATCCTGCACTTGGGTAAGTTGCACTTGGGTAAATATTTCGTGCTTCCAGACATCGCGCACCTTTCGTACCTTGCTGAGTCCGAGGTCAGCCCATTTCACATTGACCGTGGCAGGATTAGCTGAACGATTAAATAATCCGATTGCAACATCACCCTTGTCCAAGGGACGGCTCCAGATTTCTGTGAGTCCTGTCTTACTAACCCGCGCTCCCTGTTTTCCCGCAGGATCCTGGTCAATAGCGATGACCTCTTCATTATTGAGAATATCGCGCGTGGCAGGTGCCATCGTTCTCACGTCATTGCCAGCAATTAAAGGAGCGGCAAGCAGCGCCCACAAACTCATATGCGTTCGTGATTCCTCTTCGTTTAATCCCGGATTGCCAACCTCCAACATGTCGGGGTCGTTCCATTGGCTCGGCGCTGCAAAGCGTGCACGTTCGCCCTGCTGATCGAAGCCAATGGCACTCATGCGCTCCCACGTGGCGTTAATGTCGCCAGTCGTGCGCCACAGATTGCCCCCTACGGCAGGGCCCCAGGTTTCCACATCCAACATGCCGTATTGACACAAGCTGTAGACAATTGGGCGCCCTGTAGCAACCAATGCTTCCCCCATTTTTTGATACGCAGCACGCATTTGTGATTTTTCGTACACGGCAGGGGCGCTGCACCAGTCGTATTTCAGGTAGTCGATTCCCCAGGCGGCAAACGTGCGGGCATCCTGTTCTTCGTGATTAAAGCTTCCTTCAAATCCGGCGCAGGTACGCGGACCAGGCGAGGAATAGATACCAAGCTTTAATCCTTTACTATGAACGTAATCGGACAAGGCTTTCATGTTGGGGAAATTCGCATTGCTTTGCAGCGTACCATCGGTAGTGCGCTCACCTTCCCAACCATCATCGATGTTGAGATAAATGTAGCCCACTTTTTTCATCCCGGTCTCCACTAATGCATCCGCGATTTCGCGCACCAATTTGTCATTGATGCTGACACGAAATTTGTTCCAGCTATTCCACCCCATCGGCGGGGTGGTAGCCAGTCCGTTGGCAGGTAAAGTGCGAAGCACCGGCAAGGACACGGTCACAGGCGCTCGTACCGGCTCAGCTGACGTATGTGTCGCCAATAATATCTGCGGCTTGCCTCTGGCCGGTAAATTGACATGCAACTGATGGTCTTTCATCTGCGCAGAATACTCACGACGACCTGCCGAGAATTTCAGGTCGACACCCGAAACAATACCCGTACTAATGGAAGCGACTTCCGAGGGGGTAATGACGAAACCAGAAACTTTGTCCCCAGCAACGTCCAAAACGAACTGATAATCTTGATGGGATTCTTTACCTCTGCCGGGAATGCTGCCCTCCCATCTTCCACGAAAAGACGGCGCAGCGGCCGGAACAACTGGAAGGACAATAGGTACTGAGGCAGATACAGAAGGCTGTGAAGGTAACCAAGCACAACCAACCAAATTCAGGGAAATTAAAGCAAACACGGACAGACTGATACGGAACATAGGAGATCCCAAAAGAAATAGCATCCAACTTAATTTCAGCTAAATAATAAATAGAACTAAAAAATAGATGACAGTGCTAAGACTATGTTAATTAAGTACAATCTTCGCACTGCTATTCATTGATACCAATTTTATCTTTTCCCTGCATTTTTCTTCTCTGCACGGAAACGCCTGGACTCTTTAGGGTCGGCCAATAGAGGACGATATATTTCTACCCGATCATGCTCACGCAAAAGGGTGTCAAGTCTTTTAAGCTTATTGTAAATACCAACCTGGCAAACGAGTAAGTCAATCTCAGGCGCTTGCGCAAGTAAACCACTTCCGACAATGGCCATCTCCACAGTCGCCCCCTGCGGCACGTGCAACTCACGCAAAAACTGCCCTGTGGGCGTCGCGTAACATACCTGGACGCGGATAAATGGCGCAATATCGGGAGAACACAGGGGCGAGGGGGTAGCAACTTCAACCATACACTTCCTCTGCTCGCTTGCAAAAAGAGTCGACAAAATTATTGGCAATCAGCGTAAACACCGGCCCTATAATCTGCTCCAATATCCGGTTGGAAAACTCATAACGCAAGTCGAACTCTACTTTACAAGCATCAGTTCGCAATGATTTAAACGTCCAAGTGCCGTCGAGGTGCTTAAAAGGGCCTTCGATCAAAGTCATTTGAATCAATGTGGAAGGGTTATGCGTATTTTGTGTCGTAAAACTTTGCTTCACACCGTGGTAATTGATGAATAAACTAGCGACCAGCTTGTTTTCTTCCCTTTTGCGCACATCTACACCCCCACACCAAGGTAAAAATTGAGGATAATCCTCAACCTTATCGACCAGGGCGAACATTTGCTCAGCGCTATAGCCGAGAAAAACCGATTTATGCACAACCGCCATTGACTGACCCGTTTTAAAAATTCCAACACTGTAGTTTAACCGACTGACCTATTTTTCCCATCCTATGAGTACTATTGTTGACAATAAAAAGGCCTTTCACGATTATTTTGTCGAGGATCGTTTCGAGGCCGGCATTATGCTCGAGGGATGGGAAGTCAAGGCTATTCGTGATGGACGGGTGCAACTGAAAGAAGCTTACGTCATCGTTCGGAAAGGAGAAATTTTTCTTTTCGGCGCACATATCAGCGCTTTGCCGACTGCTTCCACACACATTCATCCTGAGGCGGTTCGCACCCGAAAATTATTGCTTCACGCAGCGGAAATCAGCAAGCTGATCGGCAAAGTCGAGCGTTCCGGCTATACCCTGGTGCCGATTAATTTGCATTACCTCCGAGGTCGCGTCAAATGCGAAATTGGCCTCGCCAAAGGCAAGAAGCAACACGACAAACGAGAATCAGAAAAACAACGTGATGGCGTGCGCGAAATACAATCCGCCATGAAACAGCATCGACGTTGAGGAGACTGACATCTTGGATAACTGCGGCATCTACTTAATCTGACCTGTACATGACTGTACAGGAATTGCGAAAATTGTTGCTTGCCTTTTCTTACGTAAGGAAACGGACTTCCTATAATCCAATTGCACAAAATGCTAGTACCATGTCACCAAGGCAGCCGAGCGCAGCGCATAAATATTTTTACAGCCCACCGGCTCGCAACATTACGCATTGAAAAGGTCAACCATGAAACGTCTTTTACTCGCCACCTTATTTGCCAGCATCCCTGTCCTGCCCGTATGGGCCGCCCTGAAAGAAGGCGATGCCGCGCCTGATTTTGCAATACAAGCCTCGGTGGCAGGCAAAGCCTTTCATTTTTCGCTGAAGGAAGCAGAGAAAAAGGGCACCGTAGTGGTGTATTTTTATCCCTCGGCCTATACCAGCGGATGCAATATTCAGGCGCATACTTTTGCCATCAACAGCGACAAATTCGCCGCTGCCGGTGCCACCGTAATAGGCGTTTCGCTCGACAGCATTGCCCGCCTCAATGAATTTTCAGCCGACCCCGATTATTGCGCTGGAAAAATTGCCGTTGGTTCCGATACGGACGGCAAAGTCGCCAAATCCTATGGCCTGCGCGTGACGCAAGCCGCAGGTCATAAAGATTCGCGCGGTGTCGAGATCGATCACGGTTTTACCGAACGCACGACATTCGTCATCACACCAGATGGGAAAATAGCCGCCACGCTGGGTGGGATGACGCCAACAGACAATGTGGAAAATGCGCTGAAAACAGTACAAAAAATAAACGCGGCCAAACCAGCAAAATAGGAGCTGTTTGTAGTCAGTAGGGGGCACCCTACTAACTAAGCTAAGGGCGATTAGAACGAGTGCTCGCATAAAAGCTAACGTTTGACATGAAGGCGACCGACAGCGGGCGAAGCCAGATGTTGGACCTAGTGTGCCCGACATGGGCATGTACTAATTACCTGAAAGGAGGTAATCGCAAGCAGTGACGACAAGCGTAGCGAAACCCAAGGTCAAAGCCGCGAGGTCAGACTGAAAGAAGGGCGTAGCAAAGAGGCGACCGCACGAACAGGAACAAGCAGAGAGGCCAGATATGGGCGATAAGCGTGCTAGGGAACGCGAAATCCAACCGTCACCGAAAGACATATCGGGTAGAGCTTGGCGGCACGACTCGACAGTACATGTTCTTACTCGGGGAGATCTTGCCAGTGAGAGTTGGCAAGAAGTCAGCAGAGGCCATAGTAGCGAAGACGCCTGCTAAAAGGCAGGAACAGCGAAGGGCTAAAGAGTCACGAAAGCACCACAGTCCCCATCTCATTGTATGAAGCGCACAGGTTGTTGAAACGTTCCGGCGTCATCACTACGATGACCACCGCAGCGGCGATATAAGCAGGTCAGGTGGATCCTGGTGAGCAAGTAACGCAACAACCCAGTCAATAGAATGGCGAGAACAGATGCAAGAAGGGGTGTAATGAGCAACACGGAAGTAATCACATTAGAGCGAGTCCTGTCGCGCCAGACGATGCAACAGGCATGGGAATCAGTCAAGGCCAATAAAGGAGCAGCGGGCGTCGATCGCAAAGCGATAGACCAAACGCAAGACCACCTCAAACAACACTGGCGAGAAATTCGACACAAGATAGAAAGTGGCCAGTATCAACCCAGTGCAGTGCGGGCGGTCAGTATCCCCAAAGCCAACGGAGGAAATCGCCTGCTCGGGATTCCTACGGTGCAAGACCGACTGATTCAACAAGCCCTGCAAATGGTCATCAGCGCAGAATTGGACGCACAAATGAGTCCCCACAGCTACGGCTTTCGGCCGAATCGCTCAGCACATGACGCGGTAAGGGCAGCCAGCGACTACGTAGCGAATGGGAAGACATGGGTAGTAGACATTGATTTAAAGAGTTTCTTTGATCAAGTCAATCATGACAAACTCATGCACCAACTCAGTGGCAAGATTGCAGACAAACGCATTTTAAAACTGATAGGTCGGTATTTGCGTGCGCCGATGCGCCAAGCGGATGGATCACAAATCAAACGGCTACGAGGCACACCGCAAGGTGGGCCACTCTCGCCGCTCCTAGCCAATCTCTACCTAACACCGCTAGACCAAGAACTAACGCAACGCGGCATTGCCTTTGTCAGGTATGCCGACGACATCGCGTTATTTGTATCAAGTGAACGTGCAGCAAGACGTGTGTTGGAAAGTGTCAAAGCATGGCTGCACAAACAACTTGATCTCGAAGTCAATGAGGGTAAAAGTGGAACTGGCCCAAGCGATCAAAGTCAATTGCTTGGATTTCGCATCCATCAAGGCGGTAACGTTGCAGCCTCACCCAAATCGATTGCACGGCTCAAACAGCGCGTGAGAGAGCTGTGGGACGCGAGGCAAAGTATCACCTTGCCAGAATTACGCAAGCAGTGGCAAGACTACATCCGAGGTTGGTGGAACTATTTCGGTTTCGCTAATTGGCGCCGGGAAGTTCACGATCTCAGTGGATGGATTCGACGGCATATGCGTAAGTACTTCTGGTTAAGATGGCATAACCGCCAAGGTCGCTACAACGCGCTATACCGATTAGGTATACGTGGAAGAGCGTTAGGCATGGCAGGATGTGGAAGAGGCGCATGGCGCATGGCAAAACACTTCGTCATGCACCAAGCGCTGACGACCGAACGATTGGTTCGAAATGGATGGTATCTACCGTGGAAACTCGCGAGCTAACTCGCTGGACTCAACCGCCGGATGCGGAAAACCGCATGTCCGGTGGTGTGGGAGGGCTAACGGGCGCAATCCCGTTAGCTCGACCCGATTGTTCACGGTTTGGACATGGCAGCCATCGCAAAAATTGAAGGTTCTACGACCGGTGCAATCAAGACGCGATTGCACCGCGCCAAAGACAAGTTGCGTCAATTGTTGGGAGAGTGCGATGGATAACGATCTGGACACCGTGTTGGCATCCGATCTGCTGGATATTCCAGATGATTTTACGCAGCGCGTGATGGACGGCGTTAGGTGCATTTCGCAACGTGACTTTAAAAAAATGAGTTGGCTGGAGCGGCTGCAAAACCACCTGTTTATCACCGGCGGAATCGTGAGCTTGTCTCGATTCGCCGTGTTCATGTGCGGTATTTTGACAGTGTCGGCTGTGGGATAAGCCGTGAGGTCAAGCAGGAAATAATGAGTGGATGATCAATGCGCTGGTATAGCCTTTCATCTATTTTCTTGTGCTGTTTTGTAACTGTTTTATTTTTGTGCAGGCCCTATTGATTTTTATGGGGATTCTTTAGTTTTTTAATTCGTAGAACTTACGCAAAATCGCCCCCCGTGGCGTTATGCCTTCCTGTCGTACAGACCTACTGCTTTCGTCGGCACGTTTTGCTGGGACGATTTTGCGTAAGTTCTCATCAGGAGAAAATTTTGTTAAATGTAAAAAAATGGCTTACCGCTAATAGAGGTTTTCTGTGTTTTTTGGTTGGTATGTTTTTTGTTCGTAGTGCTGTCGCGGATTGGTATAGCATACCTTCGAGTTCGATGTATCCGACGGTGATGATAGGGGATCGCATCATTACCAATCGTCTCGCTTACGATATCAAAGTGCCCTTCACGGATGTGATTGTTAAACATCTTGCAGAGCCACAGCGCGGCGACATCGTGACTTTTTCTTCTCCACAGGATGGCACCCGTTTGATAAAACGTTTGGTGGCCGTTCCGGGCGACGTGATAGAAATGCGTGAAGAACGACTTTTTATCAATGGTAGTGAAGCCCGCTATGTAACCGGCCGGGGTGCGGTGGCGGAACATAAGATTCCCGATTATCAGGGCAATCAGTTGGTGTTAAGAGAAACGGTACTTGGTAGCGAACGTATGATTATGGTATTGCCTGAGTCCAGTGCGACGCGATCCTTTTCTGCCATGACTGTGCCACAGGGGGAATATTTGATGTTGGGGGATAATCGCGACAATAGTAAGGATTCGCGTTACATTGGTTTTGTAAAGCGGGAGCTGCTCACAGGCAAAGTACAGCGGGTTGCCTTCTCGCTCGATACGGCACATTATTATCTGCCCAGGCTGGATCGCTTTGCTGCGTCTTTGTTGTAGTTCATGGGGGATAGGTGGGCAGGTCCATCGAGTGGTCCCTGTTCACTCCCCTTTTTGTTATACGCATGAGGCCCTATTCGTCGTTGTCAGTGCAATTTCCTGCTAGCTGATTTCGTGAGAATCCCAGCGTTTTTTACTTTATGGAACTTACGCAAAATCGCCCCAGCAACTTTGTTGGGGCGATTTTGCGTAAGTCCTCTTCATTTTAATTGTGTCTGCACATTCTCTTCATGAAAAATCCTATTACCCGTCGTCGCATTCTTGGAACCCTCGCCGCTGCTATGGGCGCAGGCACGCTCGCATCATTTTCACGTGCATCGGCGACTGATGAGGCCGCCCTTGCTAACGCAACGCACAGTTTTAATATCGGTGAGACTGATTTTATGCTCGACGGAAAGCGTTTTCAGATTCGTTGCGGCGAGATCCATTTTGCGCGTGTGCCGCGTGAGTACTGGTTGCATCGACTTCAAGCGATCAAGGCCATGGGGCTGAATACGGTGTGTGCCTATTTGTTCTGGAACTATCATGAATGGGAGCAGGGTAAATATGACTGGCGCGGGCAACGTGATGCTGCGGAGTTTTGTCGGCTCGCCCAACAGGAGGGTCTATGGGTAATTCTTCGTCCTGGCCCTTATGCGTGCGCCGAGTGGGAAATGGGCGGGCTACCGTGGTGGTTACTCAAGCAGCCCGGCAATTTTTTGCGCACCCGCGATCCCCATTTTGTCGCGCCCGCCCGTCGTTGGCTTGCGGAGGTCGGCCGCGTACTTGGCCCGCTTCAGATCACGCGCGGCGGCCCGATCCTGATGGTGCAGGTGGAGAACGAATACGGTTTTTTTGGTAAGGATGCCGACTACATGCGCACGATGCGCAGGGCGATGCTCGAGGGTGGTTTCACCGTCCCGCTTTTTGCCTGCAATCCTACTAACGCGATTGCGCGTTCGCATCTGCCGGAACTTTTTTCCGTCGCTAATTTCGGTAGCAATCCAGAGGCCGGTTTCAAAGCGCTTGCTGACGTGCAGAAAGGCCCGCTGATGTGCGGCGAGTTTTATCCCGGCTGGTTCGATACATGGGGCTTTCCGCACAAGCGCGGCGACATGTCGAAAGTGCTGCGCGATCTGGACTATATGCTGAAGATGAATGGTTCCTTCAGCCTTTACATGGCACATGGAGGTACGACGTTTGGATTGTGGGCCGGGTGTGATCGTCCCTTCCGTCCCGATACGACTAGCTATGATTATGATGCGCCGATCAGCGAAGCGGGTTGGGTCGGTGAGAAATTTACGCAATTCCGTACAGCGATCAAACCCTATTTGCTACCGGGAGAATCGCTTACCGCACCACCGACGCCGATACCGGTCATAGCGATTCCTGCGTTCACGCTTACTGAGTCTGCTTCGGTACTCGCCAATATTCCTGCTACCGTGATACGCGATGTGTCGCCGCGTCCGATTGAGGCTTATGACATTAGTCGTGGACTCATTAGCTATCGCACCACACTGCCTGCCGGACCTGCCGGCGTCATTGAAGCAGCGCTCGTGCGTGATCTTGCGTGGGTATTCATGGATGGCCAACCAATGAGCATGATGGATACGCGCTATCGACGTTTTCGCGTCAATCTTCCCGCACGCACCAAAGCCGTGACGCTGGAGATATTGCTTTACACTATTTCGCGCGTCAATTTTGGTATTGAAATTCATGATCGCAAGGGCCTCCAGGGGCCGATTAATTTTCTGTCCAAGGACGGCATACCGGAAGCGGTTGAGAATTGGGAAATTCGTGCGATTGATTTTGGTGCGGATGCTGTTTTGCCACCGCTTGCATGGGAGGCCGCCAACGTCCAGGCAACGGTCCCAAAAGCAACTTCGGCAATGATGCTCTCAACCCGTCCTGCATTTTGGCGCGGCTCTTTCCAGATCGAGATGACTGGAGACACCTTTCTCGATGTCTGCACATGGGGCCTGGGTATCGTCTGGGTGAATGGTTATTGTCTTGGACGTTATTGGAATATCGGACCGACGCAGACGATGTATCTGCCCGCCCCGTGGATCAAGCCTGGTGTCAACGAGATCGTTGTGCTCGACATGATTGGACCTGAAAAACCGATCATTGCAGGTGTGAAACTTCCTGTGCTCGACCGTTTGCGTCCAGAAAAAGATTTTTTCCAGCGCAACAATCGCGGGCAGCTTCAACTTGCTGGCATTGCGTCGGCGCATGAAGGTGTATTCGCCCCGGGCCCTGCACCACAGGAAATCCGATTTGCGAAGGCAGTCAAAGGCCGCCAGTTTTGCCTCGAAACGATCGACGCTTTTGATGGCAAGGAATTCGCCGCTGTGGGTGAAATAGAGATGCTCGATTCCGACGGGAAAATCATGAATCAGTCGGCATGGACCATCGCCTACGCCGACAGTGAGGAAGGCTTGCGCGAAGACGGTTCTGCGCTTAACGCCATCAACGGCCAAGCGTCTGACCACTGGCATACTGAATGGAGTGGGAAGGCAGCACATCCGGCGCATCCGCATCGGTTGATTATCGATTTTGGTTCCAGCGTGCGTGTGTCCGGTTTTCGTTACACTCCGCGCCAGGGTGCCGAAGGGGTAACCGGCCGCATTAAAACCTACCGTGTGTTTGTCGGCGAGCGCCTCGTCGTCGGATCGAACTGAAAGAGCGGGTTAAGAAAGTCGAGGTCTCCTCGCCCTCAATTCGCTCCCTTCTCAATGCGTCATTGTCAGACGCGATTAGATGTCAACTCGATATTGCACCTATCAACTCTGATAGGTGTAGTCATTCAAAAAGTACGTTAATTTTAACAAAAGTTTACTTGCCCTACGAAAACATTCTCGACCTGACGATGGTATCGCCTGGTGTCGCAACAAAATTAATATTGAAAAAGGTAGATACAACATGAAACGTCACGGATCGCTGAACCACATTTTCCGCCTTGTCTGGAGCCAGGTATTGAACGCTTGGGTCGCGGTAGCGGAGAAGACACGCGGGCGCGGCAAGGGATCACGCCGCAAGCTCGTTGCCGCTGCACTATTGTTTACCACGGTAGGGGCGCAGGCGGGGCCATCGGGTGGTCAAGTTGTTTCCGGTGCGGGCAGTATCGCCCAGTCCGGCGCCACCACCACCATCACGCAAAGCAGCCAGAACCTGTCGCTCAAT
>JANXTY010000005.1 GCA_025352145.1 Oxalobacteraceae bacterium | reverse complement strand
ACCCATCCTCAATCTGGCGCTGGCGATGCAGCAAAGAACATGGATGCAGGGCTTGTGGGATGCTGCAAAAGCATTTGATTTACCAGCCAAATTTACACCCATTTATTCGCCTTGATGAATCTCTAATGGAAAATCTCGGTTCAATTCCATTTTGCATGTTCGTTCTCCATTTGTTGGTAGCTCCGTAACTCATTGGTCGGTGGTTTCGCTGGTTGGCATGAGCGGTCGGCCGGCATCATTTGGAAATGTGGCGTCGCACTTCGGTGTCGCGTTCCAGTTTGTGCAATACCAAAACAGCCCATTCTTTCCTTGCTTGCACTTCAGGCCGCCAGTGCCACATTTTGGACATGGCTCCGCGAGGTTGTCGTGAGCATCCATGTATGCCGTTACCTTCGCTTTGCTCTGCGAAACGAACAGCAGCGGCAGTTGTTCCAAGAATTTCTTGTTACGTTCCGTCATGAGCGCAAGCGCCGCTGCCTTGGCCGACTACTGCAAAAACTTTTCGAACCAAACACGACGCAGAAGACTGGTCACGTCGAGCTGAAGACGAAATGGTGCGCGGCGTTTTCATCGAGCGCACTCCGTCCGAAAAAATGTTGGTGTCGATGGCACTCGAACGTTACGTTTCAGAAGTTGTTCCGACAAAAAAAGAAAGTACACAGCGCCGCAAAGGTGCCCGCATCCGGGAGGTGTCAGCATTCTTCGGCAAATACTCGCTAGCTGCCGTGACGCCTGATCTCGTCGCAAAATTTCGTGACATGCGGTTCACCCAAGGCAAACTTTGTGACCACTTCCGAACTGCAAAACGACTTTGGGCGAAAGCGTGCCGTCAACAGTCTTGCAGTTGGCAATCAGGGATGCTTCGCCCATAGACACAGATCGAAGGATTCTCGCAAGAGTCGACTTACCACGTCCGTTGTCCGCATAAATGAGCGTTGCTTTCTGGCAGATATGTGGCTTGCCGTTCGCTTGATATAGCAGCCCAATTCCTTGGATATCTTCGATTCGCTCAAGCATCTCTTTTCCTCCTGGCGTTGCAGCTATCCCGCAAACTTAAATGTACGGCGCTATGACATTGTCATCACGAATGAGCAGTTGCATGAGTTTGGGATGAATGAAGAGCTTTTCCTTCCCGACCTGTGCCTCGTGTAATACGCCGATCGAGACCAACTCTTTCAAGTAACGCGAGGCTGCCTGGCGCTTCGCGACTTGCTTGTCAACCAAGTTCCCGATTCGGCAATACGGCTGCTCAAAGATCACATCAACCAGCTCACGACTATATATTTTTGGCAAACGTGTTTTTACATGGATCGCCGTGATTTCAGACAGATTGCGAATCGCAGCAATTTTGGCCGTGGTCCATTGCGCGGTCTCTTCTACCGCTTGCAGCATATATAAAATCCAATGCTCCCAGGTTTGCTCACGGGTGACGCTCAGAAGTAGACGGTAGTAGTCGACCTTATTGGCGATGATGTAACGGCTCAGGTAAAGAATAGGCAAGGTCAACAGCTCTTGCTGGATGAGAAACAGGATGTTGATCACACGTCCGGTACGACCATTGCCGTCGGAAAAAGGGTGGATGGCTTCGAACTGATAATGGCCTACTGCCATGCGAATGAGCGGATCAATTTCTGTTTGGTTATGCAAAAACCGCTCCCAATTAGCAAGCAGATCGCGCAGATGCGCCTCTCCTTCTGGCGGCGTATAGATCACCTCACCGGTGCGATCATTCGCCAACTGCGTGCCAGGTATGCGACGAATATCCATATCTGCCGCTTTGAGTGTGCGACAAATCTCGACGGCGGTCGCTGTGCAAAGCGGGCGGTCTTGCAAAGACTTAAAACCGCTATACAAGGCCGTGCGGTAGCGTAATGCCTCTTTGGTGGCACGATTTGCCTGATTGTCACCGCCTTGTGCATATTGAAACAGCATGTCAGTAGTGGTAACGATGTTTTCAATTTCGGAGCTGTCTTTGGCTTCCAGCAACGGGATGGTGTTGATCAACATCGTCTGGTTAGGGATTAACTCAGCTGCCTGCTTAAGTTCGGCAAGTGCAGCACGCGCAGTAATGCAACGCTTGAGCACCGTCTTGGTTTCCAGCTCGACCAAGGGAGGCAGCTGGGGTAATTCATTGTATGGGCGTTCTGCCCGCCAACCCAGCTGAGCGTTTGTCATGATGTCCAAACTTAGTTATTGCGACAGGTTTGGAGCATATGTCGTTGTCAGCGACACGTCAATAGAACGTGTCGCTGTTTTTAAAATATGTCGACACAAGACAGTTTATCCATCGAAGAGCTGCAATCATTTCGGTACAAATGCGGTACACACATCAGTTTTTCATGACTACGCTAAACTACTGATTCGTAATTACTTTTAGCTACCGTAGCTTACGGTAGGTTTTCTTTATTAATCAATAACTTACTGTGTTCTGCACCGACTGTTAATCCGCGGGCCCCTGGTTCGAGTCCAGGTCGGGGAGCCAAGATACATAAGGGTTTGCGAGAAATCGCAAACCCTTTTTTTCGTCTTTATTACCCCAATTCTTACCTACTTGGATAATATCTATGTCCCCCCTCCAATTCATTGAAATTCTGGATTTCAGCTTCAAAAAAAGGCTATCAAATACGGCCTAAATATTCGCAAGCACACTGTCTCCAATTTGCGTAAACGGAATACCCACGCCCTACATTTTTGTGCTTCCGAATCAAGACTGAAACTGAAGTGCCCTCGATATTTAATCTGCCATCAGGTTGTGCTTTATGCTGCCCGTTTCAATTAATCGCCTCACTTGAGTACAATTTCAATAATTGTTTTACTGCAAAGGTCAGGCTAAAGCGTCGATGCAATAATTCGCCATCGCATGCAACACAGCCGCATCTTCCCCCACCGCTTTTGCAATCCGAAAATCGAGTTGCGGGTAATCGAGCTTCAACTGCTCTACCGTCGCAGGAAGATCACGCAAGACATGCCCACCTTGCCCCAAAAACACCGGAACAATGGTCACTTCGGTGCACCCTGCCTGCACCAACTCCGCCACTAGTTCAGGCAATTTCGGGGTCATCAATTCAAGAAAGCTAAGTGAGACGGTCACATCAGGCACCGATGCCTGGGTTAACTGCTGCAACTGCTGAAATGGTATGGCCCAGCCTGGATCACGAGCGCCATGCGCAAAAAGGATCAGCGCGCGTTTCGCAATGACTTGATTCGTTAATTGATTCATCAACGCCTCTCAACCCACCAAAGTGCCGAAGTGGCCATCATCAAAAACAGTGCACTTGGCGCGACTGCCGTCACAAACGCGGGCCAGGTATTTAATATGCCGACATGTGAAAATAGTGAGTCCAGCAATACGAAGCTGACGCCTATCATGATGCCGGTAAAAATTTTCAGACTGACACCACCGGAGCGATAATGCAGGTAAGCAAACGGCAAAGCCAGCGCCATCATGACCAACACGGCGAAGGGATAAATAATTTTTTTCCAGAATGCAATTTGATAGCGCTTTGAATCCTGTTTATTATCCACCAGATGCTTGGTATAGAGCCACAGATCATAGGCAGACATTTTGTCGGGATCGGCAAACATGACCGACAAAATTCCCGGCGTTATCTCGGACACAAAATCTTTGATCACGGTATTTTTGGTCGAGACGATAGGAACAGTCAGATTTGTTATCTTGCCGCTCCCAAATAAATTGGCCGGGGCGCCACGTGTCGCCATTGGCGCGTTTGAAAAATGCGTCTCAGTGACCTCGGACAATCGCCATGTTTTTGCCGTCTCTTGATAATCGGCTCGTGCGGCCAATATCAAACCAGTCAAACGAAACTCACGATCAAATTCATAAAGCTTAACGCCTTGCAGTTGTCCGTCGGGCAAATATTTAGCGACATTAATGAATCGGGAACCGATAACCGCACCATTTAAACCGCTATCTTTGATAAGATCCTTCGCCCACAAGCCAGAACGAAATTCCTGCGAAATGGCACTGCCCTCAGCTTTCAATTTCAATGTTTCAGCAAATTTTGCCCCTAGAGGCGCGATGAATTCGCCCAGTACCAAAGTCGCAATGGCAATGAAAAAACCAATCTTCGCAAGCATGGTACCGGCCATCAGCGTCGACATACTCGATGCGCGCATGATAGTAAATTCAGAGCGCGAAGCAAATTGCGCTAATGCGAATATGGTGCCAATCAATGCCGCAATGGGCATCAACAAATAAGCATTGCTGGGCATTTTAAGCAACACATACAAAAACGCATGGGGAAGGTGGTAACCACCGCGCCCCACCACTTGCATTTCACTTTGTAACTCGAATATAGAAAAAAATGCGAGGAAACTAGCTAATACGAAAAGTACCGCCTGGGTAATCTCGATCGCAAAATATCTTTGCAGAATTTTCATATCGTCTGCTTTCTTTTGAGTAAGCAAAGCCGTTTGATCCGAGCCCATAAGACCAAGGGGTGGTAGCGGCTATTGACTTGGACGCGCCAAAAGAACAGCATCACAATTATCAGTGCGGCCACCATATGTACAGGCCACCATGACAGACCGAAAGAAAAATGCCCCTGCTTCACCTTTTCCTGAAATATGCTTACCATATTGTAGTAAGTAAAATACAGTAACAACGCCACGATCAAATTCACCGAACGCCCCGCACGCGGGTTGACAAAACCCAAAGGCAGCGCAAGCAACATCAACAACAAACACATGACCGGAGAAGCAATGCGCCACAACAATTCTCCTTTATTGAAACCGCTTTGATCTTTCACTAAAGCCCATACCGATAACGCCCGAGCAGACTTGTCTCCAATTAAGGATTGTGAGCGGTCCGCTACGAACATGCCATAACGTTCGAATTCCATCACTTCAAAATCGGGCTGGTCCGGCGCACCGTCATAGCGCCGACCTTTTTGCATCACAACGAATTTATTCCCCTGACGATCAATTTCGGTTGCCCCTTCTTTGGCAACAATCAAACTAGTCCGGCCATTCTGGAAAGTATTCACAAAAATATTTTGTACTTTAGTCGCGTCGCCGGAGATGCCTTCAACGAAGAAAATACGATTAGCCGCAGCAGACTCCATAAATTTCCCTGGAGCGATTTTGGAAATATCGTCCCTTTTCTCAAACCGTTCTTCAAATACGGCGCTCTGTCGAATTGCCCAAGGGGTACCCACAAAACTCAATAATCCCGTCAACAGTATAATCGGCAGGCCGCAGAGAACAATCGGTTGTATCCATTGCGATAAACTCAGGCCCGAGGAAAACCACACCACCATTTCCGAGTCTTGATAAGAGCGGGTCACTACCAACAGAACGGAAATGAAGCTGGTAAGAATCAGAATATTAGGAAGATAGCGCATGGCAGAAAAGCCGATAAGCGCAACGACATCGCCTGACGCAATTTTTCCGCCTGCTGCCTGGCCCAGGATTTTGATCAACATCCATGTAATGCTGATGGTAAAGAGCGCCGTAAACACAGCACCTGCTGTACTTATTAATTCGCGACGAAGTGCGCGCTGAAAAATCATTCGGAAGCTATAATCTGTGGTTAAAAAAGGAGAAACAAATGGACTTTAGCATAAAAACATTCGACGCAAAAAATACAATCGCGACTACCAAAACTGGTTGTATCGTGGTTGGAATATTCGAAAATAAAAAATTATCGGCTGCCGCAAAAGCACTCGACAACCAGGGGGAAATCAGTGCGGCACTCAAATCGGGCGACATCAGCGGCAAGCCCGGCAGCACATTATTGTTACGCAACCTGACCGGTGTCGCGGCAGAACGCGTCTTGCTAATCGGGCTGGGCAATGACGACGGTTTGAGTGAAAAAGATTTTTCATCGGCCGTGAATGCAACGATCCGCGCTTTGTCTTCATTGGGCGCGCAAGAGGCCATTATCGCATTGCCCCTTGAATCTGTAAAAGGCCGCGATGCCAGTTGGGCAGCACAAACCTGCGTTCTAACCACATATCAACAAGCTTATCGCAGCGATCACTTGAAAAGCACAAAAGATACGACAAAAATCAACCTAAAAAAAATTGCCTTGGCATGGCCTGCCGCTGCATCGGCCAAAGACAAACAACGCCTGACCCAAAGTATCGCATTAGCTAACGGCGTGAATCTAACGAAAGAATTAGGTGATTTACCCGCCAACATATGCACGCCGAGCTATCTGGCAAGCGCGGCAAAAAAATTAGCCAAAGAGTATAAACTCGGCATCGAAGTGCTTGATCGCAAGCAGCTGGAAACGCTCAAAATGGGAAGTTTTTTATCCGTCACCAACGGCAGCGACCAGCCACCGAAATTTATTGTGCTCAAGCATATGGGTGGTAAAGCCAAGGATGCGCCTGTCGTTCTCGTCGGCAAAGGGATTACCTTCGATACGGGCGGTATTTCACTCAAGCCGGGCGCATCTATGGACGAAATGAAATACGACATGTGCGGTGCCGCATCGGTGCTGGGCACTTTCCGCGCAATCGCCGAGATGAATCTCAAACTTAATGTCATCGGTGTCATTGCCGCTTGCGAGAATATGCCGTCGGGACGTGCCACCAAACCGGGGGATATTGTCACCTCCATGTCGGGCCTCACCATCGAAGTTCTCAACACCGACGCCGAAGGCCGCTTGGTGCTGTGCGATGCGCTTACGTATGTCGAGCGCTTCAAGCCCGCTGCGGTCATTGATATCGCCACCCTGACCGGTGCTTGCATAGTAGCCCTAGGCAACCACAATTCCGGCCTGTTCACGCGTGACGATGCAGCGCATGACAAACTGGCGAATGAGCTATTGGTGGCCGGAAAATCGACCAGCGATACCGCATGGCGCATGCCGATTGAAGATGCTTACCAAGAACAATTGAAGTCTAATTTTGCCGACCTCGCCAATATAGGCACCCCCGGTGGCGGGAGCGTCACAGCCGCGTGCTTCCTTGAACGCTTCACTAAAAAATATACATGGGCCCATCTCGATATCGCTGGTACCGCATGGAAATCAGGCGCGGCCAAAGGCGCTACCGGACGTCCAGTGCCATTGTTGACGACCTTCTTGATCAATCGTGCAAATTAAGTAGAACGCGTGACAGTGTAACTGGTCGATAAAATGAGCAGCCACATCTCTATGAGAGTGCGAAGACGGCGAGCATCGCAGATTCAAAATTTCGTCGCGCAGTAGAAAGTTGCACAGAGATCTCGGATTTGGGCGACTACAGTGTCAACTACAGTGTAAATCGGCGCAGCTTGAGCTGCGCCGACCATATTGACCAACACTTGGTTTGATGTGGTGGCGTTTCCTGTTCGTTGTCCCGTACTACGAGGGCAGAAAATCCACGGGCCATGTGATAGTCATCGGCTCCACATCTTTCTCGCCGAAATCAAACTGGCGTATGCGTGCAAGCAGCTTCGATTCCAGTTCGGGGGCCTTGAGTTCGCTGGAGATAATCCGGCAGTTGATCACATTGCCTGCGGGGGAAATTTTTAACTCCAATACGACTTTGCCTTGCAGTCCGGGTTCCTCGCGCAGGGCACGGTTATAGATCGAATTAATCGCGCCTTTGTTTCTTTCAAACACGAGCCTGATTTCTTCGATTGAGCGGGATGCTTTGCCACTGCCGCTCCGTTTTAGATTGCCTCCCGTGCCACCTGCGCCACTGCCAGTACCGTCACCTCGACCACGTGCGCCGCCTCCTCCTGCACCGCCACCCCCACCGCCGCCTGCCACGCCTTCGACCAAGGTCGTCGATCGTCCCGCAAGGCCGCCGCCGCCCGTATTCTTGCTATAGCCTGCAGTATTGATACCGCCGCTACCACCGGTGGCGTTGGATGTGATCAGCGCGCGCGTTGGCACTCCCGCTTCATTGCCCGCCCCGACCCCGACGCCCACTCCGGTGCCGACGCCTTGGCCTGGCTTGACAGGCGTCAGCTGAACCGCCAGCGGCGCACCACGCAATTGAGCCAGATCATTTGACGCTGCCAGCAATCCAACACCGGCGACCTTGCGGCGTGCCGCGTCAATTTCTCCCGGCGGTTTATTTGGCTGTGGCACACGCGCTTCGGGCACCAAGGCTTCTTTGTTCAATGCCACCTTGGGGGAGAGCTTGGCACTACGTTCGTCTGGCTTTTGCGAGACAGCTTTTGTAGCGGCCTCTCGCTTGGGCTTGGGTGGTTGAGGCGGCTTGACATTCTCCAATATCAGCGTGGCCAAAGCTGGCGGTAACTCTTGTACCTTGGAACGATCCGGTACAACGACAGGCATCAAGAGCGCCACCAAGCATAATAAAGCGCACAGCGCCAACACATTTCTTAAGACTCGCTTGAAACGTAATTCGTCTTCAACAGAATCCGCCCAGGGCAGAACCGGTGTGCGAAACGATACCATCATCACGGCGCTCATGATTCTACTTTCTGCCGTACAGCGAAAGAAACATCGCTGAAATTGGCACGAGCACTGCTGACCATGATTTTCCGAAGTAAGCGATAAGGGATATTTTTATCGCCCATGATCGTGAGCCGCTTGCTCAATGCCTCGTTCTCCTTACGAATGACTTGACGGCTGGACTGCAACAACGCTAGCTCGGCTCTTAGCGGTTCAATCAGATCGTCTTTCATCGCAAGCACTTGGGCAACCGAGGCGACCTTGCGCCCATCGACCAAAATCTCGGTAGCGCTGACGATGACAACAACAGTCTCGCGCGGACTCGTTTCAGTCACCGATTCGGGCAATAGCACGGCCCTCGGACTAGGCAGTGTCTCAACACCGCCGGAGTTGGAGAGCAAAAAGAAAATCAAAATCGTAAATACGTCGATGAGCGAAACGAGATTCATGTCAACCATATTCTGGTTACGGTTACGCCGCTCTGCGCGTTTTTGCCGTGGTGTCAGCATCATGGCTTGCCCGCTCCTGTACGAATCGGTGCATCACCGATTGAAATATGGGGAAACAATTCAGAACGTACTACCTTGTCACCCTGCACCATGTGGCCGGAGCGTACCGCGTCCATCACCTGTACGATGGTATCGTATGAAGTCTCCGGTTCGGCTAGCAGCGTCGCCTCAGACTTATCGGGAAAACGTGTTTTGAGTTGCTGAACTAACGAAGATAAAGCAGGAATATCAGGCCCCTTGGCAGTAGCAGGAATGCGTTCAATCAGTCCACCGATACGATCACCCACCTCAATTGCCTCTGCTCGCACCACGATTTCCAGTTGCAGGTTATCGACCTTGAGCTGTTCTAAACTGGGCGAATTTTGTGCGGGCAAAGTGAGATCGATTACCGCCAAACGCGTGAACACCGCGGTAGATAACAAGAATGGCACTAGCACCACGATCAAGTTAATGAAGGCAGTAATCTCAAGATGCGCCACATCTTTGCGAAGGCGTCGAGTTTTCATGATAACTAGGAACTAGTGTGGGTGGGTGCCGGAGGCGGCTGTCTGTTCGGCGCGAATCCGTTGTACCAGATTGAGAAAGCTCATCTTCGCTGATTCCAGACCGTCAATAATTTCACCAGTTTTAGCTTGTAGAAAGGCATGAATCAAAAGGAAGGGAATCGCCACCATGAGTGCGAACGCGGTGTTGTTCATCGCAATAGAAATACTGGCCGAAAGTAACTCTGCCTTCTCGGAAGGATTGACTTGCGCCACTGCGGTGAACCCTTTGATCAGGCCAATGATCGTGCCCAGCAGCCCGACCAATGTAATCACGTTCGCGAAGGTGGCAATGTAATGGGTGCGTTTTTCCAGGCGAGGAACAATTTCCATCATGCCCTCTTCCATGGCCGCATCGTAGTCTTCCCTACGTCCTGGGCTGAGCATGCGTGTCAGACCGTAATGGACGATCTTGCCAACGGCCGCGTCAGAACTGGTAGTAATGTCCAGCACCTCCTTGAACTTGCCCTTTTTCAGCATAGGCAGTACGTGTGCCCAGACCTTGCGATTTTCGTTGCGTGCCTTGCTGAGGAAAATAAAACGTTCGACGGCAATCGTCACACCCAAGGCCATGATGAGAAGGCTGGGATAAATAAATAGGCCGCAATCCCGAAAAAACTTGATGGCGAGGTTGATGGTATCCATGGCGTAAAACTCCGTTAAAAAAGTAAAAAAGTGAATTGAAAAAGGGACTTCTGCTATTTATTTTTTGTGGTGTCGCCTACCTTCGACACCTGGGCTGTTAACGCTTGCGTTTTCGCTTGGGTCTGCCCGTCGTATTTGACTTGCCGGCGGAACACATCGCGATCGAGCGGCGCAAGTACCTCATCGAGCACACTCACAAGCGGACGGCCTGAGAGATCGCCCGGCACAGGTTTTTTCCACGGCACGATATACAAAACCTTGGGTAACTCGCGATTTCCGATGATCTTGGTACGGTCGATATCGGCACGATCTTGGGCCAGCACGGGTGCTGCTGCACCTACGCTGACAATGCAGGCGGCAAGACCAAGCAGAGTGAGTCGATAGGAAATCATGGCTTCTCCTTTTTGGGTGCGGATGGGGAATTGGGTTTGCGGTTCTTCAGTTCGGTGATCCACTTGCTAACTTCGCTGTCGCCGCTTGGCGTGAGGGCCAGATAACGGACATAACACTCGAGCGCACGCTTGTCGTCACCCAGATACATATCGAACAAGATGCCCAGGTTAAGTACGGCAGGGGCGTAGTTCGCATCGAGCGCGATGGCCTGTTCGTAGGCTTCGCGCGCCTTGTTGAACTGGCCCTGTTGCCGATACGTGACGCCCAGCTGGTTCAAGGAAGCAGGCTGCTTTGGATTCGAGGGAATCGCATTGGCGGCTGCTTGAGTGCGTTCGGTCTTACCATAGCGTACCGGCTGAAGTTCACGCAAAGCATCAAAGCTGCTCTTGACCCACTGGTCATAGATGCCGCTGGCGGCGCGTTGCGCATTTAACGCATGCACTTCGATCGCCTTTTCTTCGAACGGGAAAGCTTGTTCTTCGAGCAGCACGTTGTACTGCTCGCGTTCAATTTTTTTGAGCTTTTTGGGCCGCTCGGATGCCATCAGCGCTTTGCCAAAATCGCGATAGATGGTGGCGATACGATAAGTGGCTGCAGTGCTTACGTCCGCTACGCCGAAGTCGGCGGCTACGGCATAAGCCTTGAGCGCCTCCTCCATCTTCGCCTTCTTTAGCTTGAGCTGTTTTTGCAGCGGCTCGATAAGCGCGATCTTGCGGTAGGCGTCGGCGACCGGCTCGGCTAGCGCGAGTGCCGCGCTAGCGCCCAAGTAGCGAGTACGGTCAGTGCGTGCGGCACCGCCATTTTGATCAGCCTGGAAAATCTCCTTCATCAAGGAAAGTTCACGAGCCCCATTGCCGCTTTCCTTGGCAAGGCGAGCTAGACGAAAACGTGCTTCGATTGCCGATTCCAGCGGTTGCGGGTTCTGCGCCAGGAAACGTTCATAGGCTTTCGTCGCGGCTGCGGGCGCTCGTGCTTTTTCGTATAACTCGCCCGCTTGCCAGAGCGCGCCACTAGCGATCTTGGGATTTTTGCTGGTCGTGGCGATCCGTTCGAATTCAGCGCCTGCGTTAGCCCATAGGCCTTTTTCAAGATAGACGAGCGCGAGCTTGTTGCTCACTTCCGCCTGTAGCGGATGGTTCGGGTAACTGCGACGGAAATCTTCCAGCGCGCGTGCTGCGGCATCCCAATCTTTCAAGGCAATGAGCGAGGCGGCGGCATCGTAAAGCGCGTTGGCGCGCACGATTGATTGCGGCGCTACCGTGCCCACGCGTTCGAAATGGGCCACTGCCTCTTTTAATTGACCGGCGGAGCGTGCCTGTTCGCCCTGTTTGTAGATGGCCGCAGCTTGCCGCTCGACTAACTCGTTGCGGTTGGGGGCGTTGGGCGCTGTCAACTTCAAGACTTCGGCAAAGGCTTTCTCAGAAGGGGCAAACGCGCCACGTTCGAAGGTGGTGTAGGCCAGCACGGTCCAGGCGATGCGGCGTTGTTCATTGGCCGCTGCCGGTTGCAGATCAAGCACTTTTTGCGCAACGATCGCCGCCTGCTCCGGGTCTTTTAGCGCATAGAGTTTTTCAGCCGCATCGGCCAGTACAGGCGCGGCACGCAGATCGTTGCTAAAACTCTGCGCAAAACGGAGGGCGCTTGCAACGCTGGTTTTTTGCAGAGACGGCAATTGGGCAGCATCGGCTTTTTTCTGCTGTTTTGCGTAGCACAGCAAGGCGGAATAACCCGCGTCTGCGCTCTTAGCATGCGCAGGATAAGCGTAGGCCACTTTCTCATACTCAACGCCGGCTTCGGCAAAATGTTCGTCTTCGAATAAAAGTTCGGCCAGCAGGAAGTTATTCTGCGCTGCCTCCGGGTCGGACGGGAAGGAAGCGAGATACTCGCGATACCAGTGCACCGCTTCTTCGTAGTCGGCCTTGCTCTTGCTCTTCTGCGCGCTGGCATGGTAGTGGCGAGCCAGCTCGGCAACATGCGTTTTTACGAGCGGCTGGGCTTTTTCCCAGCCCTCTGGATTAGCACGACGGAATTCGCTCGTGCTGCCGTAATGGACCACATATTCTTTCTTGGCATCGAGAGCGAGTGTGGCAAATCCGTTGCGCTCGTAGATGTCGATCACGCGCGCTTGCAGGATAGGCGCCTGGGCATGCAGCGGATTGCGGCGCGCGAACAGTCCAAGCGTGTCGGCTGCGTCTTTGACGCGCTCTTGTTTCAGATAAAACTCGCCGAGTTGCTCGTAGACCCGGAATTCGTAAGTGTGACGTTCGGGTGAATTGATGTAAGCAGGAATCGACTCCGCGCCCTGCAAGTTTGCCAGGCTGAGGCTGGTGACGCGAAAAGTATCTTCAACGAGTTCGCGGTCGGCTCGGCTCAAGCCGACGATTGTCTCCAGACCCCCATCGCCTTCGCGGCCGGCGACCTTCCGGTCGAGCACGCCAAAAAACGACTGTACAGCCTCCTCAAGCTTGCCTTGTTTGAACTGGGACCAACCCTGCATGTACAGGGCGCGATCGCCATACTGGCCTGTTTTGCCATCGCTCAGCACCGTTGCATAGGCTTTCTCCGCCTTCACGTAATCGCTCGCGGAAAACAGTAATTCGCCACGGCGAAAGTGGGCTTCCTCGCGGTAAGATGTGCCCGGGTAATCTTTGACCAGACGGTCTAGCGTCTTTAATGCCGATACAAGGTCGCCGTTCTGTTCCTGCGCCCGTGAGAGTTGATAAAACACGCGGTCATTAGCCGGATCGGCCGGATAAGCCTTCAAAAATTCCTGATAGCGCGCGATCGCGGCACTGTAGTCCGGCCCATTATTGACTAATGAGTTCTCGCTCCGAATGTCGGCGCTGTCCATCTCGAGGTCACCGATACGGCGCATCGCCTCGGCACGTTGTTGCGCTGTCGGCGCTATGTCCAGAAAGTTACGATAGGCCTTAATCGCCTCCTCTTTGCTGATCACCACGCCGTTATCCTTCTTGACCATCACGGTACGGCCCGAGAGACTCTTGAGTGTCGGCTCGTTGTCGGGAGTGCTGTTCTTCTTGTCAGTCTTGCGGGCACAAGCGCTGACCAAACACAACAACAGACACAACAACAGACGCAAAGTCCGCAGCGTCAAACTAGGGTTGCGTCGCATGGTCGGCCTCCTTCTTGGGGGTCGAGCGATCTTGAGTCTGATCGGTACCTCGGTCATACAACTGCGCCACAGCAAATCGCGCCTGGGTCGCATATGCAGCCAGCCGTTCCTGCTGGTACGTCAACGCGGCAATAGCGATGTCCTGAACGGCCTGTTGTTGTTCTTTGCTCAGTTCTGTCACACGCTGGATCATTACTTGCAGCACCGGGTTGATGGCGGCAATGCGTTTGCCAAAGGCATCAAAGCGGGCCGGTTCATCGCGCTGCGCCTGGGTCAACGCAGCATCGAGCCGTTGCGCTTTGTCGAGTTCGTCGGCAATCGCCTGCAGTTCTTTCTTGGCTTGCCATAGACGACCAGGATAATCCTGCGCCAGTTGCCACGTCAGTGCGCCAGCGGCAAGCCGCGCACGATCTTGTGTGGACGCCAATTCTGGATTATCGGAGGAATTTTTCAGCGCGGTTTGCACACTGGCGATACGTTCGAGAAAATCGCGTTGTTTGCTGTCGGCAAATGCGATTCCGTCTGCGGCAGCTTCACCATCGGCGACCATTTGTACGGCAGTTGCATGGCGCACGCGTAAAGGGTCGATGCCAATGTCTCTGGCACCATCGATGACTTGGGGAAGGCGCTCGGCAAAGGCTTTGCGCCGATTCTCGAGCATGTCTTCGAAGACGCTCAATTTATCGCGCCATTCTTCCAAATTTTTCATCAGAAAACGCAGGTCGCGGTAATTCTTGAACGCCTCCTGAAATTCATGCTGCGCCAGCACATGCGCGAGATGGGCAGCGTGTGGCATGGCAGGCACGTCACGCAAACTCCAAAACCAGCCCATGTCCGCGCCAGGGTTGCTTTCAATTAAAGCATCGACCAGTTTGCCAGAGTTAATCGCCGCAATAGATTCGGTTAAACTTGTGTCCTCGCGTGTGAATGCAGCAATGGCTTCGTTGTAACGCTCAGCCGATTGCGCATAAGCGCCTAGTTCTGCGTAGGCATAAGGAACCGCAATTTGCGCTTCGAGTACGGCAGTATCGGTGACATCGCGCTGGGCCAATTCTTGCCAGGGTACCAGCGCCAGCGCAGGTTCTTTTAGCGTGACCACTGCCCAGCCTAAACCCAGCAGGGCTTTGTTGGCCTGCGGGCTCTTTAAGCGCACACGTTCGAGATAATTGCGGGCGGCTTGAGGCTGATTATCGGCCAGCGCAGAGAAACCCAATGCGATGTTGGCACGATCTCGCAAAGTACGAAACTCTTCATTTTCGGCGGGTGCCCGGCCGATCTCATTCAATAACGCAATGCCACGCGCGACGTTATTGGACTTCATCAGCGCAATGCCGAGGTTGTAACGAATGTAGCGTGCGCCCGGCGCTTTGAGATTCATGGCGCCCAGTACGGTCGCTGCCCCTACATAGTCGGCCCGGATCATCAACAGATTGGCTTGCAGAAGTCCGCGCTCTTCCTGTAATTCGGGGGGCAAGGTATTGCCGATGCGTGCGATTGCCTCTTCCGCCGAAGGAAAGTAGCCACGCTGGTAACGAATTTTTGCCAAATAAAACCAGGCACGGTCGCGCGTCGGAGGTGTTGCGCCCAGCTCGATCAGGCGCATGAATATTTCGCCTGCCTCGCGGTGCAAACCATACGATAGCAGTATTCCCCCCCGCAGAACCTCTGCCTCTTCGCTATGCGGTGCGACACGACCGAAATGTTGGGATACCATCAAATCCGTCACAGCCGTGAAGTGATGATCCTGGAAAAACTGGAATAGCGTGTCACCATAATACGGCGCTTTAATGTCGTGGTTGATTTTATTGTTCGCCTCCGCATTGGCCGCCGTCGCAGCAAGAGGCTGCGTGCAGGAGAACGCGAACACCGCCCCTAACAAAAGGCCTAGCCTGCGCGGTGTGAGGTTGGTATGAAAAGACAGGCGCATCAAAGCTTACTGCCACATCTTGATGTCGAACTCAGGCTGCAGCTTGGCTTGAGAGTCGCGGATACGCAATTCGACATACTTGGCCTGCGTTTCTTTCGTAAACTTGATGGTCGCGCCACGCTTGTAATCACGCACATGCGGCCCACCGCCGGTAAAGAAAGCGACCAGCTCATGCTCGCCTGCACGCAGATTACCCAGATACAGTCGCTGTACGCCACCACGGTGCAGCGCTTGCACCTCGAGCGGCGTATAGAGATAGTTGGCAATCGGTTTGTCATCGATCTTCACTTGCACGGAATCAAGCTCGAACATCTTGCCTACATCCATAGAAACGAACAGAACCACTTGGGTATTTGCAGGAAACAGCAACTCTTCTTCCAGCACCAACAGATCCCGGTTAATTTTAATCACATCGCTTTTGACTTCTTCAATGCGGTCGTCAAGCGTTTGTGGTTTGGCCGGCGTGGTAGGTGTATCCGGTGCGGCCGATGGGGCTGGCGCAATGGCCGTAACCGATGCGACGGGTGTGCTGATCGTGGCGGCACCGACTGCTGACGGCTCATCAGCCGCCCATGCGAGACAGGTGCTATAAAACATCATCAGGCAAAATATCAGCTTACGATAGAAGTAGTTCATGGAGTCGGCTCGTCAATAGGTGGTTAAAACGTATAGCTGCAACACACTAGCGTTGTAAGTGTAGGGTGCGCCGGTACGAATGTCGGTGAAATCATTGAACTTAAAACGCGTGTACTCAAGCCCTGCATTAAGTTTAATTTCGTATTTCCCAGGAATTTTTTTTGCCGTATAGGACAGCTTGGATCCTAATCCTATGCTATTGAATGCGCCCAGTTGCCGGTTGCGCGAAATATAGAGCGTTTCAGAAGTCGCATTATCGCTATAGAACAAGGCGTGCTCTTGCCTGTAGTTGCGCAGCGCCGCATCAGCCAACCATTTTTCGCCAAAGTGGCGGCTGTAACCTAGTTCAGCGGTATGCGCCTTGATGTCCCAAGTATCCCAGTAATAACGATAGTCGATGTGCAGCGCATCGCGCGTGCCAAGATCGCCGATCACGCGAAACTTGAGGGCACGTGCCGCGCGCGTACGAGGCGTTCGCTCCGGCACTGCAGCGCCGAATACGCGGGCGATGCGATACGGGCTGCCAAGAAAACCATCGTCAGCAAGCACTTCCATATTGGCGCTCATGACCCAGCGCTTTGTCAGTATCTGCGTGACGCCGAGTCGATATTGCCAATGCGTGGCGATGTCGGAAAATTCGGGCGCGCCGTGTTTACCGATTTGATCCGCGCCACGCGTGAAACCCAAACTCACCGAAGTCATGCCGCCGAAAGTTTCCTGCGTAATATCCAAGCCGACGCGCTTGGCAGTGTAGTCCGGTTCACGGCTGGAAGAGGTGGACAGGGAAATTTGCGAATCGCGGTAAACATAATCCATTCCCAAACCGAGCTCATTGCGCTTCTCGCGGTAGGGGCTAGCCGTCGTGACTACGTCTATCGATGCATTACTGACTGAATCGAGGTAATAAGACGCAGACAAGGAGACCTTGTCTACTAGTTTCTTGCGCACCAGGAGCGCCGGCCCCCATGCAGTTACGCCTCCGCCACTGTACGAGTGAATCAATGCCTCGCCAGAGTCCTCCGGCAGATCGCCGGCGCGTGCGCCGATGCTTGCGAACACCCCGCCGAGCAGCGTTGCCAACCGCCACAGAACGCGCCAACGGATGGAGTCGTTTCGACTGTTTTTTTGTGCTTTAGTTGCAGCCACATCCACCTCCTTGTACACCGGTGGCGCCGCGCGCGCCTTCACGCACGTCGCGTACGTGTTCGATATGTTTTTCCGCCAGCGTGTCGCGCGAGAACTTCATCATGGGATCGGCCAGACGTTCTCGTTCATAGGGTTTGACCCAGGGTTTAATGGCGCATCCTCCCAGCGATGCAGCACAAATCACCACGCACATGCTCAAGACAAATCTGGTCGTCATTTCAGTAGTTCCCGAATCTGTTTGTCATAGGCATCCTCGTACCCGGCGAGATAGCCTTTGTGTACATAACGTACCCGCCCTTCGCGGTCGACCAGCACAGTCGATGGCATCGTACTCAGATCGTAGAGGTTGCTTACCTTTTTATCGGTATCGAGCAGCACGGGGAATTTAATACCCAACTTCTGGGCTACATCAGACGCATTGCGGGCATCGTCATCGACATTGACACCTAACAGCACAAAGCCCGCAGCGCGGTACTTGTCGTAGAGTTTATTGAGATGCGGTATTTCTTGCCTGCACGGGCCGCACCAGGTTGCCCAAAAATTGATCAGCACGACACGGCCACGCTGCTCCTTCAGGCGCAAATTCGATCCGCTCATGCTGCGCAAAGTAAAGTCAGGCGCCACAGCCAAAGGGGCAACCGCAGACTGGGCAGTTCCTGCGCTCAAGGCGAGCAGCGCAGCCATGATCCAAAGCCGTGTGAACGGGCGATGCAAATGAAAGGGAAACCGCATGCTTGTTTTCATCAAAAGTACCCGTCCTTAAAAGGAAGCAGTGAGGCCGACACTCAATTCGATGTTCTGGGTGCGCTGGCGTTTGCCAAGTAAATCAAGTGAGAAAACATGGTCACGCGCGTCGAACTGGAGCGCGATGTGATCGTTGAAGAAAACCCGCATGCCGGATCCGAAGTTGAAGGTTGCACGGCGTTGCTGGTTGACCGAAGTGCTGCCGACGCCCCCTATCAGGTAAAGTGAAAATGGTTTGGCATATTTGGTGCGAATAAATACTTCCCCAGGCAATAGGTTGTAGCCAAGCGAGAGATTGTAGTAATGCAGTTTTTCTTTTTCAGTCGGGAATATGCCTCCCGGTAAAATCTGACGGAACGACGCATCGCTCACCTTGGTTTGGGCGAGGGCGCTCTGTACAAAAAAATCCTCCGTTACGTGGTAGCCGAGACGCAATCCGCTCACAGCGCTGGAACCAAAATTTTGTGTTGCATACGTACCGGCGAAGAAGCCTATGTCAAAGTCATTGGACGGAAAGCGTGGAAGCTTGATATCACGCCGCGTGACCTCCGGCACGACAATCTGTTCGGTCGAAGAAGTCGAAGGGACCTGGTCGGCGGCGATGGCATCCATGCCGGTCAACAAAGTCAAAGCGAACAGAAGGGCGTTGCATAGCGTTGTTAAGTTCATGGGATTGGTCATCAAAAGAAAAAAGAAAGTCCAGCAGTAAACGCACGATATTCGAGCGTGCGGGTATCGGCAACAAAAGCAGTGTAGAGGGAATAATCCGTGCGCACGACAAAACGCTCATTGAGGTAATAGCGCACGCCGATGCTGACATTGGCCAGTTTGGCGTCGGTGGTCGTGGCACCGACCAAGCTCTGGTTCGGAAAATTCTTAAATTTGCCCAAACCAACCCCGAAGTAGGGCGACATGCGCCGGTCAGACCAGGGTTCGGCAAGCACATTCAGATGCCAGAAATTAGTGCCTGAAAATACGCCTTGCACCTGCCCGACTGTGCCTTCAAGGCTGAGCGTTTCGGACAACCGATAACTAGTCCAGATCTTGAGCATGGGTTCCGACTTGAATTGCCCCCAGGCGGCACCGAGCTGAATGCGGCGGTTCAGATAGTCATCCAGGACGATATCGCGGAAAGTTTTTTTATCTCCGAATGCAGTCAAAGTAGACAGCAGCTGTTGACGCTGAACCCAGCCCACTTTATTGTCTTCAGTGCGTACCTTGTACCAATCGGTATGACGCATCTCTATCCCTATCCACTGATCGCGCGGGGCGACGAAAAAGACAGGAAAACCGCGGCCAGGGCCGGTATGTAATTCGATATACGGATCCGTGATCTGTAATCGCTCACCCGATTCTTGCAACGCCTTGGCAGGTTTGGGCGCCTCAGGTGGGGGGGCGTCGATTTCTGCTCCGAATGAAGCGGGACACATGGCGAACATAACCATAGCGATGAGGAACCGTTTGCGGATAGCCATTGCGAATTTTGTCATTGTGTATTGCACGTTCCAATTTTCGGATCAGCAGGCGTGAACATGCTGTAAGTAGCAGTGCTAAATTCATCCTGTCCCAGCGGCGCGGGGCGGCTGATCCAGTATTTGATCAGCTTTGCATTAGGATCGTCCTCCGTCAAGAAGATTAATCCGCCGCCGTGCAAAACACCGCGCAGCAATGGCTTGTTCAACAGACGGCTCTGCGCGGTGGAACCAATCACCACTGCCGCTTGAGCCGAGTAAAAATTCTTGTACATATTGCTCGCGCGGATCACGCCAGGGGTGTTCGCCGGGTCGCTCAAATCCAGCGCTTGCGCGCCGGGGATTAAACGTAGCGCACCGCCGGCGCCGGTTGTCGTCTCATGGCAACCAGAGCTGGCACAGGTGTTGGTTGACGTGCTGCCGCCGAGTTGAACTTGTAACTGCGCCAGAAAAATCGGATTGATACATCTCTGGAAATAAGCGAAGGAAAGTGTCTTGCCCGCCACCTGCGCCGGGTTACTGACCGCCGGCGGATTACCTAATGGATTCGACGAACCGCCACCGCAACCAAAAAGCGTGGCGCTCATTGCAAGCACCGCCATCACTGCAGGTACGTGCACAATACCCCGATGCCATATGGACAGCATAGCGCGAGGAAAATGGCTCTTGAACATCATCCTTTGCATCCCCCGTTGATCCAGTTCGATATCTTGATATAGTTCGCGCTGCCGACGGGCAGCACTATCTGAGTCGATGGAACAGGCGGGTTTCCGGTCACCGCGCCGACGGGATGCGGCGCTGTCGACGGTTTCTTCAACAGCGCACTGGAAGACGCTTTGCATGTGTCCGAGATCATCGAAAGAGTCACATTGTAGTCACCGCTTGGGTCGCCCGTCAGCACGAAACGGTTGTTGCGGAAAGAGGTGCCTACTGGCGTGGCAGAAGTGCTGCTGCCGATAGCCTGGTGGCATCCTGCGGCACAGGTAGTGCGCAAGATCGGGAACACCTCAGTCTCGAAAGTAGCCTGGCTCAGCCCGTCGATCTGACGCACCCCGCTCTTGGCATCAAATGGATCGTTGTAATACTTGCTGCCAAGGTCGATCCACTCTGCGACAAGACGCATTTCTGCGCGGTTCAGCATCTTCGAGTGATCGGGTGCCGACGCGGGTGGGTTCGGGTGCGCCAGACGCACACTACTACCTGCCATCAGACTTTGTCCAGACAATATCTCGACCAGACGGCTCTTGCGCGCCAGACCAAACGCCTCGCCTTCGCTGGCGGCGGTATCCACCAACGCCGGCCCACGCTCAATCACAACTACGCCTTCTTCGATACGCGTCTTCGGCAGACCAGTCACCGCATCGATGAGCGGGTCACCGAGCATCAATTCGTCGTAAGAAACTACCCTGCCCGTACCCGCTACTGTGGCACTCAAATCTAGTTTGACTGAGTCGAAATGACAGCTGGTGCAAGTATTGGCGCCCCGGTTGCGGGTCCAGAGCGGCTGAATGTGGTCGGGGTAATTGACGATACCGTTGCCAGGTACCGGTGTGACCAGATCATCGGCGGCAAGGACATTGCCTGTATAGCGGATCGCCAGTGGGGCACGGCCGCTTACGCCCGGCTTGCTGGTATCGGCCCACACATCTGTGTGCACCATGTCGGCCACGAGTTTGAGTGTATTCGCATCCAGACGTGTACGGGTCCCGGCCATCGTCTCGCCCGACAGATGCGCGCTGGCCATTGCCGGAAGCAAGGCCGCAGGCACATTATTGACGATCGCGCCAGAATTGAGCGCACCCCCACGGCGGGGACTGTGGCAGCCGTCGCAGGTACGGCGTTCGCCGGGACGCACCTGAATCCAGTTGGTGTGTGTCTGGAACGCACGACCTTGCGCATCGACTACCGCTAGTCCTATCGGTGTATCCGCAGGCACTTGCAATTTAAACGATCCGTCGGGCTCGATCGGCGCGTAACCAAGAATCTGTTGCATCTCGAACTCAGTCTCGCCGATCGCGCTGCGCATGCCTGTCATTCCCTCTGGTGGCGCGATTGCGCGGACAGCACGGATAAAGCGGGCGGGGGCGCAACCGTAGGCGGCGTCGGCCGGATTTTTCATGCGCACCAGGTCGGCGACCAGAGGACGGGTATCGAGTGGATCAAGCGGCTTCGTCTTGGGTATGGCAGTCGCGCAGCCGGCAGACAGATCGGCAGCGGTGAGTACCGCATCGCCCATGCGACCCAGGCCGTCCGTGTCATACACGCTACGCACTTCGAGCAAGCCCATATTTTGTGCGGCAAGCGCTGCATCCAAATCCGAGGGCGCAACTGCATTCGGCTCAGCCCGTGACTGCAACGCCACTGGGTGGGTGTACATGAAACCGGCAGGAGGCGCTGCGACGATCAAGAAGGTTTGCTTGGCGGGGTCGAACATGTAGATCGCATATGTGGGAGGTACATTGGCTTGCAGTTCGTCAGCCTGTTGGTCGGCAACCAGACGATTTTCGTCGCCCAACCGCGCCAACTCGGTTGCCGTCAAAGTCGCACAGGAAACCACCACCGCCTTGCGTGTCACTTCGCATGGCGTGTACCCAAACAGCACCCTGTCAGTACCATCCCAAAGTGGATACGGCGTGGTAACGCGGCCATATTGCGACACACCGCCGCCGATGTTCAGCTCCTGCATCGTGATCTGCTTCTGGCCACCCAACGCAGGTACGCCCGCATTGGAAGGTGTGTTTTGCTCGGAATAATTGGCGGCGTCAATCATGACCAGCCCCCCACCCTCGCGCGTACCCGAGAGCGGCATCAGATCAGACGTAAGAAAACCTTTGTACTTGCCGTTGGGATCCATGTCGCGCGGATGCAGAAAGCTGTTTCCGGGACTATGCGCTCCGTATAGAACAAACAGGTCGGTGCCATCGGGCCTGGCGCGAAAAATCTTGAAATGGTTGCGACCGCCAACATGATCCCAGCGCGAGAACAGGATGTCGCCGTTGGGGCGAACGACGGGGCTGCGGTCATGACTCTGATTGACCGAAATTTGCGTGATGTTTTTCCCCGCAGCGTCCATGGTGTGCAGATTGAAAACGCGTTCGCGTTCGTATTCGTCCAGTGCATAATAAGTATGGCCGAGCGCCTGATTGACGCTGGATTTAGTCTGACGATTCGACGTAAACACGAAACCACGACCCGCAGGAAGATACGTCGGATCGACGTCATCAGAATCTGCCGTACTGGTAATGCGGCGGAAAGTTCCGCCGGTAAAACCGCCGGTCGTCATGTCGTATTCCCAGATATTCCAGCGCCCGGTACATGCCGCCTGCCCCGCTACCAGCGCAGTGTTCGTCGTCGGGCAGCGCATTGCAAAGATAATTTTTTTCCCGTCGTATGACACATCAGGGCTGGAGACATCGCCTTTCCCCTGCGTAATCTGCGCGGTAATATTGTGTTCGTCCGCGCTGGCTGACGATTTTTCACGGATGATCAAATCGCCTCCGGGCGCTGTCGGCGCACCATTGGTCGGATTCGCACTGATCGTGTTAACCCGCTTGGCATACGCAATAGGCACGTCGCCGGAAACCGTGACCGTTGCCGAGTCGGTCGTAGCGCTTTTGCCACAACCGGTGACTGCTATCGTCAGCGCGGCGGCTACCCAAGTACTCAAAATCAATCGTTTTTTCATATAAATTTTCCGCTTTATGTCACCGTCAAAATAGGAATTGACTGAATCTTGAATCCGATCTTTACCACCATTGCGCGCTTCTTAGCTCGTCTTGTATTACCTCAAGTCATGAACCAGGACCTAATAAACCTGACGAGTAATGCAATGCGCCCGTTGCGTCAATCACAACCGCGTCGATGCCTTGCTGGGACTCGATTAGTTGCAAACCTTTTTCGACGCCCACCACAAATACAATTTTTGAAAATGCTTCGGTCGTGAGCCCGTCTTCGGCCAGGATAGTCACGCTTCGTACTTTGTTCGGTGAATTACCGGTGGCGGGATCAATCACGTGATGAAACCGCGTACCCCCTTCCAGAAAATAACGTTCGTAGTCCCCAGACGTAGATAGAGATGTATCTTCCAGCGGCAAAACCGCTACCACCCCGCTAGCACTGCGTGGATCACGCACACCGATCATCCAGGGCCGCCCTCTGCGGTCACCGATCACGCGACTATCGCCGCCCGCACTGATGTTCGCATGCGCAATGCTTCTTTGACGCAAAATTGCGGCAGCCTTGTCGACCGCGTGCCCTTTGGCAAACCCCCCTAGGTCGATACATACATCCGGGCGGGAAAATTGCACTGTCCGGGCTTGCGCATCAAGCAACACGTAGCGGTAACCTATCGCTGAGCACGCTTTGACCAGCTGGGTCGAGGTTGGACGAATGTGCAACCGATAATCAAACAACCGACCGACCGCTGCAAAGGTAATATCAAATGCGCCGTCAGAGAGTTCTGAAAAATACGCAGCGCGTGCAAGCAGATCAAACATTTCCTGACTAATCGGCACAGGTCTTAATGCTGCATCGCGATTAATCCGCGACAACTCGGATTCTGGTTTATGCGGACTCATCGCATGATCGATGCGGTGCATCTCATCCATCACGGCGTCAATTGCAGCCTCGCCAGAACAACGATCATCACTCCACAACTCGACACTGATCGCTGTGCCCATGATGGCTTCTTCTCGTTGTATCCAGCCGTCGTTTGGCCCTAGCTGTCGTGAGCTAGTTTGGCCAACATCGCCAGGGATTTTTTCGAATGAAATACCAACCATGAAAATTAAAAAGGCTCACATTTAGCGTTATATTTCGAATAACCATCAGCCTGTCGAGCTGAGATCGCTTAGGCAAAAAATCAAACCAGCGGCACAAATTTCGCCGAATTTGCAATATCAATATCGCGATATAGATCAAAAAGCCAGTGAAATTTACGCCGCTCGGGTGGCTTTGCAGTCACATGTGACTCAATCCGACAGACTGCTAGAAGATAAGTTGTTTGCTCAATAAATTGTTTGCTAAATAAGTTGATTGCGGCATAAGTTGTTTGCTGAACCTACGTAAGAGCAAGTGGTATGCCAGCCAATAAATGTACTATTTTTGTCATTTTTTTTAAATATCCAGACCCTTTCCGCCATCCGAGTGACAATTTTTATCAATTTAGATCCAATCCTGTCGCCATTTCGGGTGATACGGCAAAATTTGTCAGTCCTATAACAATTTCCTATAACAATTTTATTCATCTTTTAAGGTATAGCCGCGCACATAATAAGCCCTTGTTGCTACAAGCCGCTATCGTCGCACCGGCGAAACAATACAGCCGAAGGCCTACTTCGATCTTGTTGTACCATCTGCAAACTAAGGAGAAAGAGTATGATTTTGCAGGCATGTCAGCTAACGTGCACACGTGGTGGACGACAATTATTCAATCATATTAATTTTGATATCAGCGTCGGCGATGCGATGCGGGTGGAAGGTGTTAATGGCAGCGGCAAAACGAGCCTGCTGCGCCTGTTATGCGGCCTGTCCTCGCCAGAAGAAGGGGAAGTCCGATGGAATGGAAAAAATATCGCCAAGACGAGGGAGGAGTTCGGGAGTCAGCGCATCTATCTGGGACATGCCAATGGTGTGAAAGATGATCTTATTGCTTGGGAGAACGTCGTCGTTGCTGCTATTTTATCGGGTAATCCTATCACTCGTGACGAAGCATATGCAGCACTCGGTCATCTTGGATTACACCAAGCGGCGGATCTGCCTACGCGATCCCTGTCGCAAGGACAGCGTAAGAGAGTAGCGTTGGCGCGCTTACAATTTGGAATGAAGGCGCCACTGTGGATCTTGGATGAACCGTTCACCGCGCTTGATCAAAAAACTGTCATGCACTTATGCGACACGTTAAACCAGCATATCAATCGTGGCGGCATGGTTATCTACACGACCCATCAAGAGATTACCCTCGCCCCACGTCGAATGCTGACGCTCGATCTTAGTCATGGTGCGGTATGTTAAGAACGTTACAATGTGTCATTCGACGCGATTTGTTGCTGGCATTTCGGCGTCGCTCGGATGTGCTGACAGCGGTATTTTTTTTTATTATTGTCGTTACTTTGTTTCCATTAGGGGTGGGGCCGGAAGCAGCATTGTTACGGTCGATGGCGCCCGGAATACTATGGGTCGCCGCCTTGTTGGCCTCCATGCTAGCCTTAGGCCGTTTGTTTGCGCTCGACTATGCCGACGGCACCTTAGAACAAATGCTGCTTTCTCCTGAACCACTCACAATCATCGTGATGGGTAAGGTAATTGCACATTGGCTGGTCGCTGGCCTTCCCTTGGTTTTATTAGCGCCGATTCTTGCCGTGCAATTTGATCTGCCAGGCAATTCGATCCTGGTGTTGTTTTACAGTTTGTTGATTGGAACGCCCGTGTTAAGCCTGATTGGTGCGATCGGTGCGGCATTGACGCTCGGTGTGCGCGGCGGCGGCATATTGGTATCACTGTTGGTGTTGCCGCTCTATATACCCGTTCTCATTTTTGGCGCTGGGGCAGTAGGAGCAGAGGCAAGTGGCCTTGGTAGCGCTGCGCATCTTCTCTTGTTAGGTGGTGTGCTTGCAGGTGCAGCAGCATTGTCGCCATGGGCCACGGCTGCAGCGCTTCGTATCTCGCTTGAGTGACGCAAACTGTTATCGACCATGATCGACTATACCATTGGCTAGATCGTCTTGAATTTAAGTTGAACACGCTCAAGACCCACATTGTCGATGCGCGGCATGATTCACATAAGCCTCAGAATGTGGGCGGGTATGCTTGCGCAATGAACTGGGCAATGAAAAAATAATTGCCTTTCTTTATCTATTTCGCGCTGATCAGTACGGAAGTAGTTGTAGCTTTAAATTTTGGGAGTATTACCACTGATGTCTATCTCTAACAATGTTGCCTCTGAAACGCGTGAATCGCGCCGTATTCATTGGTTTGCCTATTCTTCACCGCAAATATTTTTCCCTATCGCAGGGAAATTAATCCCCTGGTTTGCTACTATTGCGGCGATTCTCGGCGCGATCGGTTTGTATATAGGTTTTTTTGTCGCACCGACCGATCACCAGCAAGGAGATGCCTACCGTATTATTTATTTGCATGTGCCAGCGGCGTGGATGTCGATGTTCATCTATGTGGTGATGGCGTTCTGGGCAGCGGTGGGACTTGCCTTTAATACGCGCTTGTCGTCAATGATGGCCAGCGCTTTAGCGCCAACTGGCGCGCTCTTCACCTTTCTCGCTTTATGGACCGGCTCATTGTGGGGCAAGCCGACCTGGGGCACCTGGTGGGTCTGGGATGCGCGTCTCACCTCTGAACTGATTTTGCTGTTTCTATATATTGGTTTTATGGCGCTACAGGCTTCTATCGACGAGCCGCGTCGTGCAGATAGGGCCGGTGGAATATTGGCGCTGGTAGGCGTCATCAACGTGCCCGTCATCTATTTTTCTGTGCAGTGGTGGAATACCCTGCATCAGGGATCATCGATCAATATGAAGAGCGCGCCAACCATGGCGATGACGATGCTGCTCGGCATGCTGATCATGGCGCTGGCTTTTTGGGCGTACACCCTTGCGATCAGCTTGAGTCGTTTGCGCTGCATCGTATTGGAACGGGAGCGACACACAGATTGGGTTAAAGAGACTGTGGGGAGCAGGACATGATCTGGCAAAGCTGGAGCGATTTTTTCGCAATGGGCGGTTATGCGCTCTACGTTTGGGGTTCGATGATGGTGGTATTCCTTTTCATTGCAGGTGAAATCATCTCACTGAAGTACCGTAGCAAATCGATCCATACACAATTAAAACTGTCCGCGCAGCGGGAAAATAATGAAGCCAAGACATAAACGATTTATTTTGATCGGAGCAGGACTCGCTACTCTCGGAGTAGCGGCAGCGCTGGTGCTATCGGCATTCCAAAAAAACCTCGTGTTCTTTTTTACGCCTACCCAGATACTGGCTGGCGAAGCACCGCATGGCCGTAGTTTTCGCATGGGCGGCATGGTCGAAGTCGGCAGCATGCAACGTCAACCCGATGGCGTGACCGTGAGTTTTATCGTCACGGATACCGCGCAGCATATTCGCGTCAACTACCGGGGTATTTTGCCCGACCTGTTCAAAGAGGGAAAAGGCGTAGTCGCCCAAGGCAAACTTGGTAGCGATCAATTGTTTTTAGCCGATGAAGTGCTGGCGAAACATGATGAAAACTACATGCCTCCTGATGCTGCCTATGCACTCAAAAAAGGACAAGAAGCAAACAAGGCCATCGGTGCCACCGTCGTTACCGAGCGCAATCAGATGAAGGCTGCAAAATGATCCCGGAAATCGGTAATTTCTCATTGATGTTGGCGCTATCGTTGGCGCTTCTGCAAGGCATACTGCCTATCGCCGGATCATTCTGCGGCAATGCGCGTTGGATAGCACTGGCACGACCAGCGGCTGCCGGACAATGCGCGTTCGTTAGCCTGGCCTTCGTTTGCCTGGTGTATTCGTTCATCAACAATGATTTCTCTGTGGCCTATGTGGTATCGAACTCGAACTCGATGCTGCCCGTGTATTACCGGATTGCCGGTACCTGGGGCGGACACGAAGGCTCGTTATTGTTATGGAGCGAAATGCTCGTATTGTGGACTTTTGCCGTTGCGCTTTTCAGCCGACAGTTGCCGCAAGAAACGGTGGCGCGCGTATTAGGGGTAATGGGTTTGATCAGTGTCGGCTTCCTGTGCTTCATGCTGTTTACCTCCAATCCTTTTGACCGGCTCTTGCCCGCTGCTGCCGATGGTCGTGACTTGAATCCCTTGCTGCAAGACTTTGGCATGATCATTCATCCGCCTATGTTGTACATGGGTTACGTTGGATTTTCAGTGGCGTTTTCATTTGCGATTGCGGCCTTGATGGGAGGTCAGCTGGATGCGGCGTGGGCGCGTTGGTCGCGGCCCTGGACGTTGGTGGCCTGGATGTTTCTCACGCTGGGGATTTTTATGGGCAGCTTCTGGGCCTACTATGAACTTGGTTGGGGAGGCTGGTGGTTCTGGGACGCCGTAGAAAATGCGTCGTTCATGCCGTGGCTGGTCGGCACTGCCCTCATCCATTCTCTGGCGGTAACAGAGAAACGCGGCAGCTTCAAAAACTGGACTGTGCTGTTGGCCATTATTGCCTTCTCTCTTTCCTTGCTTGGTACGTTTATCGTGCGTTCAGGCGTATTAACCTCGGTCCATGCTTTTGCCACCGATCCACGGCGCGGATTATTCATTTTGGTGTTTCTCGCTATAGTCATCGGCGGCTCATTATTGCTCTATGCATGGCGAGCGCCCAAGGTGGGACTTGGCGGCCGGTTCAGCCTGTTCTCGCGGGAATCCATGCTGCTGGTCAATAACGTTTTATTGTTAGCCACTGCCGGAACGGTGTTGCTGGGTACCTTGTACCCCTTGTTTCTGGATGCGCTCAATCTTGGAAAAATTTCGGTAGGCCCGCCGTACTTTGAAGCGGTATTTGTGCCATTGACGATCCCTATCCTTTTATTGATGGCAGTGGGACCGTTCGTACGCTGGAAAGACGCGGATTTTAAAGAGGTGCTACATCGCTTGCGCTGGATCGCGCTGGCAGCGTTGATGTTTGCCGTTGGCGCCGGTTTACTGTTCGCGCCATCGCCTATGGTAGTGGTGGGGGTCACATTTGCAGTCTGGATTTTTTTGGCCACCGCATCGCATCTGCACGAACGACTTCGGCATGCGCCTGTCGGCACATCCATATGGAAACGAATCACCAGTCCGCCGCGTAGTTACTGGGGCATGCTCGTGGCCCATGCAGGTATCGGTATATTCGTGGTGGGGGTAACGCTTGTCAAAGGGATGGAAACTGCGAACGATGTCAGCATGCGTGTGGGCGACACCACTAGCGCTGGTGACTATACTTTTCGCTTCATTGATTTGAAGGAAATCAAGGGGCCGAACTACGTGGCAGCGAAAGCCACCTTCGAGGTCTCTCGCGGCACCACAAAAGTAGCCACGATGATGCCGGAGAAACGCTTTTATACGGTACAACAGATGCCCATGACGGAGGCCGCAATCGATCGTGGTTTTACCCGGGATCTGTATGTGTCGTTAGGTGAAGCGACTAGCCAAAATACATGGGTGGTACGTGTCCAGCATAAACCATTCGTCAGCTGGATCTGGAGCGGATGTTTGATGATCGCCCTGGGAGGATTTTTAGCAGCAACGGATCGTCGTTATCGCATGGGATTATCTAAAAAATCTGCGCAAGCGGCGCACGAGGCAGCCAATACTCACCATACTCACCATACTCACGATCCCCATTCTATTAAAACGGCGATTTAGAATATGAAACGTTTTCTTTTACCTCTAGGAATTTTCATCGCATTACTGCTGTTTTTAGGTGTTGGTTTGCGTCTGAACCCGCGTGAAATACCCTCGCCTTTCATCGGCAAACCGGCACCTGCATTTACGTTAACGCAATTGAATGAACAGAGTAAGACCATCTCCCCGCAAGACATGCTCGGCAGGGTCTGGTTGCTCAATGTATGGGCATCCTGGTGCGTATCATGCCGCGAAGAACATCCTGTATGGATGGATTTTTCTACGCAAGGAGTCGTGCCGATTATCGGGCTCAATTACAAAGACAGCAGAGAGGCAGGCGTCGCTTGGCTGCAACAGTTCGGCAATCCGTACCAACTATCCGCATTTGATGCGAATGGCCGAGTGGGTATCGACTATGGCGTCTACGGTGTTCCAGAAACCTTCCTCATCGACAAACGCGGCGTGATCCGGTTAAAACATATCGGGCCGGTCACGCCCGAAGTCATTACAGAAAAATTACTGCCTTTGATTAAAGAGTTAAACCAAGAATTGAACCAAGAGTTGAACCGTGCATAAATTCATCGCCACTTGCCTCCTGCTACTGACTGCGGTCGTACAAGCAAACGAAGCCTTGCCAGTCGCAACGAATCCAGCGCTCGAAAAACGAGTCATGGCCATTTCTGAAGAATTACGTTGCCTGGTTTGTCAAAATCAGACGATCGCCGATTCGCATGCCGATCTGGCGATTGATTTGAAAAATCAGGTGCGCGAAATGCTGGTGCAAGGCAAGACCAATCAGGAAGTAACCGAGTACATGGTGCAACGCTATGGTGATTTCGTCCTATATCGGCCGCCCATCAAGAGCACGACATGGTTACTGTGGCTCGGCCCATTTTTATTGTTGGCAGGGGGCATTGTTATGCTGGGCTTGAAGCTGAGACTAAGCAATCGTCAACCATCCGATGAATTGCCAGAAGGCGACATGCAACGCGCGGCAGAACTGCTCCGTTCTGCCGCCGATATTAAGGAAATCCCATGACCGTATTTTTTATTGTCGCAGCGCTGTTATTGGCAGGCGCGCTGATGTTTGTTTTACCAACCTTAATGCGTAAAAACGTTGGTACTCATCAACACGCATTAAGGGGAGAAATAAATCTGTCCGTGCTACGAGATCAGATGCGCGAACTCGATGCAGATTTGACAGCGGGGTCCATCAATTCGCTTGAGTATGAAAGTGCGAAGCGCGAATTGGAAAGACGCGTCGTCGAAGATGTGCAACCTATCGTGGCAAGCGCAAACGCTACAGCCGAAAACCCTTGGTCGGCCATCTTGATAGGCTTGACTATCCCCGCCATCGCCATATCACTGTATGCCTTACTCGGGACGCCCGCTGCCTTTCATCCTGCGCAGGTAACAGCCCCGCAGGATGTGCCCCCCGTAGTGACTGCAGAACAGATCGCGCAAATGGTCGCAAGACTCGAACAACGCCTCAAGAATAAACCTGACGATGTGAAGGGCTGGAATATGCTGGCGCGTTCTTACCATACCCTGGGAAGGTTTCGCGAATCGGCCGACGTCTATGCAAGACTGGTGAAATCAAGTCCCGATAACGCCGATCTTCTGGCTGATTATGCAGACGCACTGGCGATGGCGCAAAATCGAAACTTGCAAGGCGCCCCCGAGAAAATCATCGCTCGGGCCTTACGCTTAGACCCCAATAACATCAAGGCGCTCGCATTGGCAGGCAGCGCTGCATTTGATCGTCGCGATTACCAGGAAGCGGTCATACAGTGGAAAAAAATATTATTGCTAGTGCCCCCAGAATCCGACACTGCGCGCGCCATCATGAAAGGGATCAGCGAAGCGCAAAGTCTGAGCAAGTGAGCCCAGACTGGTGCAGTATTGTGTGAGGGCGGTCGTCAAGCTGGCTTCTGATTTGAAGGAACCGCACCCCAGCGACATTGCTGATCGATACCACAGTTGTGGTGACATCACACTGGTGAAGTGTGAAGCACTCAGAGCGATTGCATGAAGCTACTGCGCACAGCTTTGTTCACGAAATACACGAAAAGCACGAACAAATGCAGAACGAAAACACATGCAGTTCTTTTGAGTCTATTTTTTTATGCTGTGGTTTTTGATTTTTTTCGTGCTTTTCGTGTATTTGGTGGACAGTTTTTCTTCCTGCAATCGCCCTGGTGAATCAAACCCTCGAAAACCATTTTCAGATTAAAAATCACATCGATACAATGAACGTTAATCTCGGTAACCCTTTTGCCGATTCGTTTATACCTTTTGTTTTATGGGGATCACTGATTTGAGCTAATCTCTATCAGCCTTGCCGGAGAAAAAAACGCGTGACTTATTTTTTGGTCCCCGGTTAATTTTGCATATTGTCAAATTAAACCCAGATTTTCCATTAGGACGAGTTCAAGTGTGCATCTGGCGTACTGCCTGGCAAGGGTGCAGCAGGGGTTTCTAATGACATGTCATTCGCCTGCGTAACCGCGATCTTCATTTTTACGCCAGCGCCAGCAAACAGGCGGCTTTGGCAGAAAAGAGAGCGGTCTAATGGGAAATCTGGGTTTAACATCCCGTTGCGCATTGTCCCTGCCAAATTGCCAGAGATCCTCTCGCGGGAAGAAGTCGATCGCATTCTGTGGCATGCCTCAACTTTCGTCATCAAGTGCTGCTCACGGTCATCTATGCCTGTGGTTTGCGCGTTGGAAGCCTGCGCACTCAAAGTGAACGATATCGACAGTGAACGCATGATGCTACGCGTGACCAACGGCAAAGGGGCAAAGACCGCTGTAGTGCCTAAGCAATAGTGCGCAATAGAAGCAATGCCAGGCCATGAGAATGCGATAACAAGTACCACTTGCGCGAACAGACAAAAATACGGCACACTCGCCGCATGAAATACATTTCCAACCACCTTTATAAAAACTTCGCCCTATTGCGCGCCGTCGGGCTGCACAATCAGGTTTTTATACTGCCTCGTTAGGCATCATATGATTTGCCCTACCTGTACCGCACAAAATACCGCGACAACTGTCCACTGTATGCAATGTGGTACTACCTTGATTCACGAAGCAGGGGGACATTCGGACAACTACAAAAAAGCTGCCAATGATTTGAACAATAAAATGTACGGTGGATACGGTTCGATTTTGGGATTTTGTTTAGTCGGCTTCGTGCTTAAGTTTGTTCTCGCAGATTTGTATCTTGACGATCATCAGATTTATGGTGGCGCCCTGGGTGGGGCATTTGCTGGAGGCATCATTGGCCGAATAATCGCCAGGACGAAATGGCGGGACTCCTAACAAAGCCGTAAGTTGTAATGTGATCGGGTCGAGCTAACGGGATTGCGCGTCCGTTAGCTCGACCCGATCACATTGCGACTTGCAGCCTTGCGGAATGGGGGTTTATACAGCTTCGTTAGGAGGCAACATGGGCCACTTGGAACATTAACAAACATATAGGGGGTAAAAATGTTTATCGTCTGGGGTAAAAAACACGTATATCGGAAAGTTGGTTATGTGGCTGACTTTTGCCCAATGTGTCGCAGCATAAAAGGTTTTTTAGTGAGACGAGTTGGCCTCGCGGGCCATATTTATTACGTTTCTGCTGGTGAAGGCGAGCTTGTTGGATACCAACGAACCTGTGAAGATTGTAAAACCACTTTTAATGCTGATTCCAGTAAATATGCTTCATTCAGCAAAAAGGCTACGTCTCTTGATGATCTTCAACATCAAACCTATCCCACACTGACAACAGTTATTGCAGAGCGGCTAGCGCTGGAGGAGAAAGTTAAAAATACGCCCACTTTACTTAGCGCATCGGAACGGCAAGATTTGGTATATGCTCCCTTTGCTTTGCTTTCACCCAAAGTAGAGAAGCAATACGCCAGCATTCAGGTTGACAAGGAAACGGGATTTTCAATGTTGGGAGTAATAGTCTTTTTTATGGTTATTCCTGAGTTTGTGCAAAAAACTTTTCCTCGCTATGCAGAGGAAAGCTTATTGATATTTGTTGCGCTTAGCATTGTTTTTTTAGGTTGGCAGTTTATGACCGCAGGTAGGCGTTTTATGCGGAGACAAATTATTCCGGTGCTGGCAAAAGCGCTTCGTCCATTACATCCGACTGAGACGGAAATACGATCAATACTGGATGGAATGAAGCAACAGAAGCATAAGATGGGAGCCAAACTTAAAATAAACGATTTGATTGAACATCTGCAAGGCATAAATGGTGTTAGTTCAATTTAGCTCAGTATGTGTATACACGTAATTGAAAAAGGCTTTTGGTTTAATCTACCGCAAGTAAAAGGGGTTTAACAAATCGCTCCAGCATCGCGCACTTCGTGCGCTGGAAAGTTTTTAAGTCGCAGCTTTGTGGTTTTGCTACGCAAAAAAATTCCATAAAACCTCAACTTAAAAACTGCCACTGAACTCAGCGTTGATGTGTAAAGTGCTAGAGGTCAGTCACAGCGGTTATTACGCGTGCTTGTGTCGAAAACCAAGCCTGCGCAGTGAAAAACGCTATGCCTACGAAGTAGCCATTAAAGCGGCTCACAAGCAAACGCGTGAAACGTAGGGCATTGGCCGCCTGCATCGTGAAATCGTCGAACAAGGGCACTGCATGAGCCAATGGCAAGTACGCACGATACGCAAATCGTTAGGATTGAAGTGCAAACAGATGAAGAAATTCAAAACCACCACCAAAAGCGATCCTGCCTTGGCCGTTGCGCCGAATTTATTGGAACAACAATTTACACCCACCGCTCCCAATCAAATCTGGGTGGCCGATATTACCTACGTTTGGACAGATGAAGGCTGGCTGTATTTAGCAGCCATCAAAGATGTTTTTAGCTGTGAAATCGTCGGTTACGCCATGGGGAAACGCATGACAAAAGAGCTGTGTATGAGCGCTTTACAGATTGCAATGGCGTACAAAAAACCACCGGCAGGATTGATTCACCACTCCGATCGTGGCAGCCAATATTGTTCAAAGGCTTACCGCGAGTAGCTAAAGAAAAATGGCATCGAAGCTTCGATGAGCCGTAAAGGAAATTGCTACGATAATGCACCAATGGAAAGTTTTTGGGGCAGCCTGAAAAATGAATGGGTGCACCACACACAGTATAAAACCCGCCAACAGGCAAAGGAGGAAATCACGGAATACATCGAAATTTTCTACAACCGGCAACGCCGACATTCGCGTTTGGGCGATCTCTCACCCGCGCAATTCGTTAAACAATTTTTGGAAAGTAAGGAAGAAATTCTTTGCTGAATTTTTGGCATCCACTATTGACGCACACTTCATTCAACCTCACAGATACCATCAAGAATAAGCCATGCCCAAATAAGGTCGATGCGAAACACATACGGCCTTACCCTGCGCCAGCCCCTTCACCGGCTTTCCCCCTTTTCACTTAATCAGACAACCGGATCAGTCACCTAATCCTCAAAAAACAGCCTCTTTTCGCACGCAAGATTAGCCTTGTACGCTTTCATTTCCTCCGGAAAAATTTTCCTAGGGTTATCGGTGAAATGACATCTAAATTCCCTTCAGTTCGCAACGATGCAGAGTAAAATAGTGTGGTATATAAGTTGCCCTATTGGCAATTTGATTGAACATGATCACTGCATACGATAGAACACATGTTCACAATCGGACTGACTATGTTCACTACCTTTGCATAAATTCGGGAGATGCTCACGCAGGATTTTGATTTGCAAGGGGATTTTCTGAAGGAGTAGCGGCGTTGTTCCACCGACGAAAGAAAATTTCCTTACAAAAAAACCGATGAGGATCCGCAACATTTATGCAAAGATCGGGTTAACATGGCTGTAATCGCGACTTGATCAATATCGATAACTGAAATAAATCACCGTATGAAATTGCCGAAAATACTCAGAACACACCTCTATTTTCCCCGGATGATCGCCAGCACTGCGTGCGCTTTAATGACGCTGTCGTGCTGGGCGATCGAGACCGTCGAGGCGGCTAAAGAACGCTTCGATATCGTGCGCTTCGAGGTCGAGGGTAATACCTTGTTTTCGCCGCAGACGATCGACAATTTATTGGCACCTTTCCTGGGACACGCACGCAATTTTGGGACGGTACAAAAAGCGTCTGTGGCACTCGAAGATGCTTACCATAAGCGTGGGTTCGATGTGGTGCAAGTGGTACTGCCCGAACAAGAATTGAACAATGGCGTAGTACGTTTAAAAGTGGTCGAGGTTCACATTAGCAAGGTGACGGTGCAAGGCAACAAGATCTTTGACAATGCCAACATTCGGCGCAGCCTACCCGGCTTACGAGAGGGTGAGCCACCCAACGTACACGATATTTCTGCCAGCCTCAAACTAGCCAACGAAAACCCCTCAAAAAAAATAGTCCTGAATTTACAAAGTGCAGATAAAGAAGGCGAGGTCAATGCCATCGTGAATGTGACCGACGAGAAAGACTGGAACCTAGGCCTCAATGTCGACAATTCCGGCAATGCGCAGACTGGCGCTACCCATGTGGGCGTCACCTACAAAAAAACAAATATGTGGGGTCTCGATCATGTCGCCAGCTTGCAATACACTACCAGTGCAGAGAAGCCTGGAAAAATACATATCTATGGCGTTGGCTATCACATTCCCCTGTACTCGCTGACAGATTCAATCGATTTCTTTGGCAGCTATTCTGATGTCGATTCGGGTAACGTTTCTGCGGGACTGTTGAACCTTCAGGTTAGCGGAAGGGGCACAGTCTTTGGTCTGCGGTACAACCACAACCTGCCCCGATTGAAAAATCTTGATGCGAGCCTGCTATATGGCATTGACTATCGTGCTTATAAAAACGACGTACAGTTAACCGGTATCCAGTTGGGTAAAGATGTAACGGTTCATCCCTTGAATTTCACCTTTGCCAGCGTGTGGACATTGCCCTCTGCGCAAGCCAATTTTTCGGCCACGGGGATCCAAAATTTCCAGGGGGGCATTCATGGCAGTGCTGCCGATTTTAATCATGCGCGTATGGGGGCTTCGGCTAATTACAGCTTGTTGCGTTTCGGCGCTGCGTATTATCGAATGCTGGCAGCCGACTGGCAGATGCGCCTGAATGTGAATGGCCAATTCACAAACGACCGCCTCATCCCCGGCGAACAGTTTGGTGCCGGGGGTGCAGGTTCAGTGCGCGGTTTTCTCGAGCGCGAGCTATCTGACGACTCCGGGATTTTAGCTAACGCGGAAATTTATACGCCCAATTTCTGTTCACATATCGGTATAGCTTCCACGCAATGCCGAATGCTCGCTTTTTTTGACACCGCCAAAGCCTCCCGCAATGCTCCCCTGGCAGGAGAGGAATTACGCTGGTCGATTAGCAGCGCCGGGCTTGGTTTCCGCATGACGATGAATAAATATCTCAGTGTCCAACTCGATTACGGCCAAGTAATTGATGCTGGAGGATCCAGACACGGGGGCGATAGACGCTTGCACCTAAGCGCCGGCCTCGTCTATTAGAAAAAACCTGACGCAAATTACTCCTGCGACGTTTTTTCTTCTACGCGTGCCGGCAAGGTGCTGTAAGTAATCGCATCAATCGTAATCGCATCAGTCGTACTGCCATCATCAATAGGGCTTGCTGTCACAGTTTTGCGTAAATCCTTTCCAAAAAAACGGTATCAGCGACGCCATTAACACCATAAAAAGTGGAGTAGAGAAACATGAATTTCCTCAAAAAACCTGGTGTATTTTATTTCTTCTTAGTGCTGGCCCTCTTATTTTCGCCACTGTCAGGATATGCGGCCACGATCGCTGGAACAATAACCCATTTGAGCGGCCCTTTGTTCGCGAAAAAAGTGGACGGCTCGCTCAAGATCCTCTCCACAAAATCCATCATCGAACAGGGCGATACCCTGGTAAGCGAAAAGGACACCTACGCACAAATAAAATTTGTCGACAACAGTGAAATTACCTTGCGCCCCAATTCACAACTCAAGATAGATAGTTTTTCTTTCGATGAAGCAAAACCGGCAGAAGACAGCATGGTCTTTAGCTTGATCAAGGGGGGCTTACGCTCGATCACCGGCTTGCTCGGCAAGCGTAATAATGCACGCTTTGCCTTAAAAACACCGACTGCCACGATTGGTATTCGCGGCACCATTTTTATTGCTGAATACGTGCCTGATGAAGATAAAGCGCTGGCTGCATCATCCGTCTATCGGCAAACGAGTCTGGCAGCAGTATCGCCTGCGCTGCTAGGCAACGGCCAAACGCATACAACCATCAGCGACGCACCCGTCGAGCCGATAGTGATGCGCGATGTCCTATCTCGTCAACTGGCGTTGGCGACACCGGTACCAGGAGCCAAGGTACCAGGGCTGTACGTGCAAGTACTAGACGGCATGATTCATTTGACCAACGGAGGCGGAACGCAAAATTTTACAGCCGGTCAATTTGGCTTCGCCTCCAGCTTCCAACAACTGCCGATTGTATTGCCCTCAAATCCGGGAATACAGTTCGTGCCGCCAGTTTCTTTTTCTTCCTCCACCGGAGAAAATTCTGCCAACAACAGCAACGCCAAGTCGAATAATGTCGATTGCGAAGTACGTTAAATAGGTGCGCCCGTACAGCTTGAAAAGCGGAATTTTTTCAATATTATTTAGATGTGTGAACGAAAGATCAGCATGAAAATGAAAAACCGTGTCGTAAAAAACGATCAATCCCGGCGTATGAAAAAGTACGTTAATCGCACTTTTTTTTCCAACCTCATCGCGGTCTGCTTTATCCATACCCTTGCTTTAGCAAATCCGGTTGACCCGCAAGTTGTCAATGGCCAAGCCACCTTCAACAAGCAAGGTAATGTCTTCACGATCACCAATACTCCCGGCGCGATCATTCACTGGCAAAATTTTTCTATCGACACAAAAGAGGTAACGCGCTTTGTCCAACAAAATGCCAACAGTGCCGTACTCAACCGTATTGTCGGACAAGACCCGTCGCAGATTTTGGGCGCTTTACAATCGAATGGCCGCGTATTTCTCATCAATCCCAATGGCATCGTATTTGGACATGACGCCAAAGTCGATGTCAACGGCCTCGTCGCATCGAGCCTCAATCTAAGCAATGCAGATTTTCTAGCGGGAAAACAACATTTTCTGGCCGGCGATACAGCGGGCAAGGTCGACAATCAGGGCACCATCACTACCCCCAACGGTGGACAGGTCTACCTCATCGCTCCCAACGTCGAGAACAGCGGCATCATTACCACACCCAAAGGGGACGTCGTACTCGCTGCGGGACACTCTGTCCAATTAGTCGATTCAGCCAACCCAGACCTCCATGTAGTCGTGAGCACTGCGGAAGATCAGACGATCAATCTGGGACAAGTCATTGCGCACGGTGGGCGCATCGGCATTTACGGTGCCTTGGTCAACCAGCGGGGGCTGGTCAATGCCGACAGTGCGGTGGTCGGGGAGAATGGCAACATCGTCTTCAAAGCCAGCAAAGACATCCTTCTCGAAACAGGCAGTGTCACCAGCGCGACTGGAACAGGCACAGGCGGCGATATCAAGGTATTGGGTGAACGGGTGAATTTGACGGGCGATACCACAATCGATGCCAGCGGCCAGAGGGGAGGCGGTTCTGTATTAATAGGCGGCGATTATCAGGGCAAGAACACAACGATACAAAATGCCAGGCAGAGCTACGTCGGCATAGATACGCAAATCAAGGCAGATGCCTTGCAAACCGGCAATGGTGGCAAGGTCATCGTGTGGTCGGACGATGCGACCCGATTTTATGGCAGCATTTTTGCACGCGGCGGCGCGTTATCCGGCAATGGCGGATCAGTGGAAACATCCGGCCATTTCCTCGATGCCGGCGGGTATGTGGACACCCGGGCAATGAATGGCAAAACGGGGAACTGGTTGCTAGATCCAACCAATATTTATATTGCTGCTACGCTGGCAAATGCAACGACAGCGGGGATGGTGGGGATCGATTCCAGTGCGGACGGAAGCGGGCCCACGCTTTTCCAGGCCGGTGGCGTTGCTCAATCGTGGCTCAGTACTACCAAACTACAAACTGCCCTGACATCGAGCAACGTTACAGTGCAAACGACCAATGGCGCAGCCCCGGCACCCAGTGTGGGAGATATCACGGTTGTCGATCCAATCAGTTGGAGCTCTGCCCAAACGCTCAACTTGACGGCCGATGGAAATATCGCCGTCAATGCGCCGATCACTGCTGCATCAGGCACCCTCGTTTTGTTTAACAATATTGGCTCCGGCAACATTACCCAGACTGCGCCCATTTCTACCTCACAGCTTTTTGCCTATTCAACGTCGGGTACTGTTACCTTAAATAATGCGGGCAACGCAGTCACTACATTAGCAGGCTGGGCAGGATTATCCGGTACCGGCTTTCAATTCACCAATGCTGCTCCCCTCACAATTTCTACCGTCAATGGTTCATTTGGCGTAAAGACAAACAATAAGCAGATCGCGATCACCACCACCGTCGGCAACCTGACAGTCGCCGATGGCACCTATGGCGTGGATGCGGGTACCAGCAATATTTCTCTGAAGGCGACGGGTATTGGCGGTAAAGTACTGGATGCAGGCTCGGGTAGAATCAGGGGGAATAATCTTTTTGTTACCGCAGACTCCAGCATCCAGTTAATCAAAGATGTCGTAGTCAATGCCTTAAGCGTATCGCAGACCGCCACTGTCGCTTCAGCGCCCCTCACTCTCATCAATAATGGGGCACTGGTCATCAACTCCGTGAGCCAAGCTTCTCCCGCTGCTGGCTCTAATGTAGATATTGAAACCACTGGCGCAAATACGCTCACGCTCGCCGGGCCCATCACGTTGGGAAATGCAACCAGCATCCTGAAACTGAAAGCAGGGGCATCGGGAGACCTGTTCGGGAATGGTCTGCTCACCGCTAATTTCTTTCAGCTACAACCCGATAGCAGCGGAAAAATCGGTTCTGCTGCCACCAAACTCAACACCAGTTCGATTGGCGCAGCGATTGCCAATTTTACGATTGGTCAAACCGGCGGGCCGGGCGGCGTGTACATCAACCATACGGGCGACGCTGCTTTTTCATCCAGCTTCACCCTCATGCCGAATACACCGGTCGCCATTCTTGCATCCGGCAACCTCACCATAGGCACCAACATCGCCACCGGCACTTCTAATTTGGATCTGTCATTCGGAACCGCCAAAACATTGACCAACACGGGCACCTTATCGGGAAGTACCGTGACACTAACCGGCGGTAGTATCAATTCACCGAGCGGGGTCATCACTGCAACTAATTTAGGTGTCGGCACTACCGGCAATGTTGATTTGAGCGCATCGAGTAATAGTGTCACCAATTTTGCTGCACAGACCGGCGGCGGCAATCTTACTTTCACCGACTCCAGTTCACTCAACGTGGGCAGTGTGGCGGCCATCGTCGGAGTAACTTCGGGTGGCGGCAGCGTAGTATTGAAGTCGAGTGCCGGATCCGTTATCCCCACTGGAGTGATCAATGCGGGAACCGGGGCCGTTACTTTGAACGCCTTCAGCGGCGCGATCTCTGGCGCAGGCAACATTAGCGGCAGCACCTTATCCCTCACAGCGTATTCCGGTATCGGCCCTCTCAATACAACCGTCAGCAGCCTTGCTGCAACCAATGCGATGGCAAATCCAATTGACATCACCAATGCAGGAACGCTGACCGTTACCAATATCGTCAACAGTGCGCCGGGAGGAAATGTCACCGTATTCAATTCTGGACCATTGGTGATTAGCGGTACCGGTGTAACGGCCTCGGGATCTGGGGCAATTAGCCTGACAGCAGCAGGCGGCTTCACAACTTCATTGAATCAAACAGCCAGTGTAACCACAGGCAGCGGCGGTATTTTGCTACGTGCCGACGGCCCCATCACCGGGGCAGGCACGGCTACGACAAGCGGCGTAGTAACGAACCTGCCTTTTTGGCACGGCACCCCGCCACCGACCCTGGCTGCGTGTATCGCTAGTCCAACATTGGCAGGCTGCGCTGCCGTACTGCCATCCATCGCCACCTGTACATCGACACCCTCCGCTTTGGGTTGCAGCGTAATACTGCCGACCATCGCAACATGTACGGCCACACCTTCAACGCCGGGTTGCAGTGCTGTACTCCCCACCATCGCCATCTGCACAGTAACGCCATCGACTGCCGGTTGCAGCGTCGTGTTACCCACCCTCGTCACCTGTACATCAGTGCCGACCACCCCTGGTTGCAGCGCCGTGTTACCCACTCTTGCTGCTTGCATCACAACGCCCTCCGCGCCCGGTTGCACTGTCGTTCTGCCGACCATCGCGACCTGCACGGCAACCCCATCTACCTCCGGTTGCAGCGTTGTACTACCCACCATTGCCGTATGTACTTTAACCCCCTCGACCCTTGGTTGCAGTGCCGTACTGCCAACCCTGGCTGCCTGCATAGCAACGCCCTCTACACCGGGTTGCAGTGTCGTACTGCCCACTATCGCCATCTGCACTGCGGCTCCATCGACTCTGGGTTGCAGCGCCGTGTTACCTACTCTGGCTGTTTGCATTGCGACGCCCACGGCAGCCGGTTGCAGTGTCGTGCTGCCTACTCTGGCTGTTTGCATTGCGACACCCGCGACATCCGGTTGTAGTGTGGTATTGCCCACCATCGCCACCTGCACAGCAACCCCCACAGCATCCGGCTGTAACGTGGTGTTACCGACCCTGTCCGCTTGTACGTCCAAACCTTCTCTTCCCGGTTGCAGCGTAGTGCTGCCCACGCTGGCTCAATGCGTATCGATACCGACTTTAAGCGGTTGCACTGTCGTCCTTCCTTCCGTCAGCGCCTGCGCTGCGACACCGACACAGGCCGGATGCGAGGCAGTCTTGCCCTCTACCAAAATTAATACGGACTCTTCGTTTATCCAGGCGCTCAATTCCACGCTCGACATCATTAATACATCAATTCCAATATCAATTCCAACAGTGGCCGCTTTGACGACCATTGGGAAAAGTGCTGATTCGGGAACTAAAGACAAGCAAGGAGACAACATCGGGAAAAGCGCTAATGCTGGTACTGATTCTGGTGCTGCTGGAACAGAGGACAATAAAGGCGCCAATGGATGGGGGACAACAGGCGCGAAAGCCGACAATGCGACACCAAAAATGTATTGTAATTGAGGCGAATCCCTCAACGTCCGCACCTGAAAAAAGGGAATGCAGGGAGTCAATTACATTTTTCCTGCGGGGGGCTTCTCGCCCTCTCCTCAATTGATCGCAAGAGGATCGCATAACCACATTCTGTTAAATAGCTGCGCCATTGTTTTTTGAAGGTCCAACGAAATAGGAACTGCATATGATGGGTTTACGTTATTTTAAAATCGCCCTAAGCATGGTCAGCATTCCGGTGCTTTTTCTTTCTGGCTGCGCCACATCCCCTGTCGAATCCGGGCTATCCACCGACAGCAACATGTCCCCCGCCAATAGCGATGCCGCAACTCTGCTTAATCGCCTCACCTGGGGTATGAATTCCTCCACGATGCAACAAGCGGGCAACCTCGGTTTAAGCCGCTATATGGAGCAACAATTCCATCCCGATACGGCGCGATTGCCCGAACCCATTCAGGCCCAAATTAACGCAATGACGATCACCCAGCGTTCGCTTGAACAACTGGTGCAAGACATGGAACAAAAGCGCAAAACGTCCGATGCGATAAAGGACAATGCAGAGAAAAAAATGGCACAACAAGCCTACCAGAAAGAGCTGAATCTCTTGGTACGAGAGGCTGCCACCCGCTCTTTGCTGCGCGCGATTTATTCTTCAAACCAGTTACAAGAACAAATGACCTGGTTCTGGATGAATCATTTCAGCGTACATCAGGGAAAACACAATCTGCGCGTCATGCTAGGCGACTATGAAGAACATGCGATTCGTTCTCATGCTCTCGGAAAATTCCGTGATCTGTTAGCAGCGACAGTGCATCATCCGGTGATGTTGCGCTATCTCGATAATGACCAAAATGCCGTCAATCACATCAATGAAAATTATGCGCGCGAACTCATGGAGCTACACACGCTCGGCGTCAATGGCGGATATACGCAAAAAGACGTGCAAGAACTGGCGCATATCCTGACCGGCGTAGGTGTTAATTTAGGAACTGATCCACCAAAAATAAAAAAAGAATTGCAGGCGCAATATGTGCGTCAGGGACTGTTTGAATTTAATCCGAATCGACATGATTATGGCGACAAGCAGCTTCTTGGCAACAAGGTACAAGGTCGAGGATTAGCCGAACTCGATGAAGCCCTCGATCTTCTCAGCCGTCACCCATCCACTGCCCATTTTGTCAGTCGGAAATTGGCCGTGTTTTTTGTCTCTGATAACCCCTCGGTCGAATTAGTCGAACGGCTGTCGCAAGTTTTTCTGAAGTCCGATGGCGACATTGCAGCAACCTTGCAAGCACTGTTTGAGTCAACTGAATTTACACAGTCTCTCGGCCATAAATTCAAAGATCCCATGCATTACGTTGTCTCCGCCGTCCGGCTGGCCTACGACGACAAACCCATCTTGAACGCAGACCCAATGATTAACTGGTTAAGCCGGATGGGAGAACCGCTCTATGGCCGGCAAACACCGGACGGTTATTCCCTGGTCGAGGCCGATTGGGCAAGTTCGGGACAAATGACGACCCGTTTCGAAATCGCCAAGGCCATCGGCTCCGGCAGTGCAGGTTTATTCAAAACGGACGGACCACAAGCGCAGGAGCGTCCCGCATTTCCACAATTAGCCAATGCCCTGTACTTCCAATCCATGCAAAAAAAATTGAGTCCCGTGACCCGCCAAGCATTGGAACAGGCAGGCTCACCGCAAGAATGGAATACCTTTCTCCTGTCCTCCCCTGAAATGATGAACCGCTAACCGGAGTAGACATCATGAACCGTCGCGACACACTCAAAACCCTCGCTGCGCTGCCGATGTTATCGGTGGCAGGCAGCTTAATGGCTGCGCCCGCCACCAAGACGCGCCTTCTGTTTGTTTTTTTGCGGGGCGGTTACGATGCCGCTAATTTGCTAATCCCTATATCCAGCCAGTTCTATTATGATTCGCGCCCCAATATCGCAATTGCGCGCCCCAGTACGGAATTAAATTCGGCGCTGCCATTAAATGCCGATTGGGGATTGCATCCGGTTTTGCGAGAAAGTATTTTCCCTCTATTTACCAATGGACAAGCCGCGTTCATTCCCTTTTCCGGAACCGACGACGTGTCCCGCAGTCACTTCGAAACACAAGACAGCATCGAACTCGGTCAGCCCTTGGATCGTTCCAAAAATTATCGCTCCGGCTTTCTGAATCGACTCGCTGCAACCTTAAATGGCATTGGATCTATCTCATTCACCGACCGACTTCCCTTCATACTTCAGGGAAATCTGCAAGTGCCAAACGCCGCCTTACGCACCCTCGCAAAATCAGCCGTCGATAATCGGCAAAGCAGCATTATCGCCTCGATGTACAAAGGTACCGGGCTCTCGCAACAAGTCAATGAAGGCTTCATCGTGCGAGACGACGTGATGCGCGAAATGGCAAGCGAGATGGATGCCGCGAACCGAAACGCGATCACTGCCAAAGGATTTGAGTTAGAAGCGCGCCGCATTGCCAAGCTCATGAAAGATAAATACAACATCGGCTTTATCGACGTCGGCGGTTGGGATACGCACGTAGGCGAAGGGGGCGCTAGCGGTTATTTGGCGGGACGTTTGGATGAATTGGGACGGGGCCTGGCGGGTTTTGCGCAAGAAATGGGGAATGAATGGCGCGACACGGTGACCATCGTCGTCAGTGAATTCGGTAGAACTTTCCGGGAAAACGGTAACCGCGGTACCGACCACGGCCACGGTTCAGTCTATTGGATTCTCGGTGGCGGGATTCAAGGGGGGAACATGTTAGGTGAGCAGGTCCGGGTAGAACAAGCGACCCTTTTTCAAAAAAGGGATTACCCCGTACTCAATGAATATCGCAGTATTTTTGGCGGCTTGTTTGCGCGGATGTATGGCCTCAATACAAACCAGCTTGAAGAAATATTTCCGGGTGCAAAAACACGCGACATTGGTATTATCTAAGAAAATTGCATCGTGCCTTAGAGACTTCTGCCCACCTGTAGCGAGCGCCGAAATCGTGGATCGAGAAGCGCAACCGGTCGACTGGTGCCTGAAATCCGATCTTCAAAACAGGGGCAGAAATTGAACCGGGGGGCGTGGATTCGTTTATGAGAAAGAGAATAAATACAGCCTCATGTAGTGCTGTCCGGCGTCGAAGCAGGCTGAAAAACCAAGGTAACCATAAATCCAATACCACCCACATTCTCAGACAGACGAATATCGGCGTGGTGAAAATCAGCAATATTTTTCACAATCGACATCCCTAAACCGCAACCCCAGACCGTATTGCCGTCGGGTCGATAGAAACGGTCGAACAAGCGTGCGCGTTCTGGTTCCGGCACACCGGGGCCATTATCCTGGACACGCAATAGGGGATGCCCCTCCTCCACGCACGACATCACGTCGACCTGACCACCGACTTGCGTGTAGCGCAAGGCGTTGTCAACCAGATTATTGAGAAGGACGCGTAGTCCATCCGCATCCCCTTCTATCAGCACCGCTACCGAATCGGCTTCGACACCCAAATCAATTTCCCTGCTTTCCGCATACGTGGATTGATTAGCGACAACCCATTGGGCCAGCTGATGTAAATCGACGGTGCTCAAACGCGCTGGCACCTGACCAGGTTCATTGCGCGCCAGGGTTAATAACTGCTGCACCAGATGATTGGAACGATCCAACCGCTCATGCAATTTTGCAAATGCGGCGACACGTAATTCGTCAGTGCCGGCACGTTCAGCCAACTGCAATTGCAACTTCAAAGCAGTCAGTGGAGAACGCAGTTCGTGCGCCGCATCAGCCACAAAATTGCGCTGGGCAGTCATCGCCTGATCTATCTTTAGCAACAACTGATTCAACGATTCGACAATCGGCTTGAGTTCCGGTGGCAGGCCGCCCAGCTCGAGCGGCTGCAGGGCATTGGGCGAGCGCCCCGCCACGGCCGTCGCCACTCGATTCAACGGGCGCAAGGCACGTCCGACGATGACCCAGATTAAACCACTCAACACCACCAGAAAAACCAGCAGGGGAATCGAAATCCGCCGGGTCATATCTTGAGCCAGTTCTTGGCGTACTTCCATAGGTTGCGATATCTGGACAAAACGTTCATGCCGCGTTTCTCCATAAATACGCCAGCGCTCGCCGTTCAGTTTGACGGACTGGAATCCACTTAAACGGTAGCGCGGAATAGCCGCTTGCGGTCGCGATGAATACAATAACGTATCTTGCTGATCCCACACTTGAATGACAAGTTCCGCCTCAGGATCTTCAGTTGCTGGCAATACGGTATTCGAACCGAATACATTCGGCAGCGCATACGCTATTTCCCTCATCTGTAGGTCGGATAATTCATTCGCCTCTTTACGTACTTGCTTGTACAACCCAGCCCCTGCGACCAATGCGCAGGCAACCGTGCAACAGGAAAGGCCGATCAACAGTTGCGCCCGGATCGTCTTCATGCGGATGTCACTTTATAGCCCACGCCACGTACATTTTTAATGAAATTGGCACCTAATTTTTTACGAAGATGATGGATGTAGACATCAATCGTATTGCTTTCGATTTCCTCATTCCATCCATACAGCTTTTCTTCCAGCTGGTTTTTCGAGAGTACGCTGCCGGGGGAATCCAACAATGCCCGCAGTACCGAAAATTCACGCGCGGATAAATGCACCGGCGTATTCGCCAGTGTCACTTCATGCGTGGCGAGATTGAGCGTCAATGGACCGTGGGAAATAATGGGTTGCGTACGCCCAGCCCTGCGCCGCAACAGCGCCCGAATACGCGCCATCAATTCATCGAGGTCGAAGGGTTTGATCAGGTAATCGTCGGCACCCGCATCGAGTCCTTCAACACGTGCGGGCGTGCTGTCGCGCGCAGTCATAATCAAGACCGGCGCATCACCGCTCTGGCCGCGATAGTGGCGCAGAAAATCAAGGCCGGACATTTTTGGCAAACCCAAATCAAGCAAGATGAGGTCATATTCAGCCGAAGTGACGGCCAATTCAGCGCTGCGGCCATCGCGTATCCAATCGACCGCATAATTCTCGCCGTGCAGCGCCTCTGCCACGCTTTCACCTATCATCGGATCATCTTCTACCAATAGCAATTTCATGCGCTGCCCTTTGTCTGCGTATATCCCGACTCCCCCGGATCAACAGGAGTCGATGCCTCTCATATGGGGCTATTATCGTCCAGGGCCATTAAAAACACCGATCCGATGATCAAGGTGCGGCAACCAGAACGGTAAAGACCTTATTCAAACCAGCGGGCAAATAAATCTCTTTACTGACATGATCCATCGCCATGGTCTTCGCACCATTCTCAGTGACTAATGGCGTCATTGGCGTGTAGTGATCGGCATCGTCCTGATGAATGATGCTGAGTGAACCTCCGGCACCACCATTCGATGAAAACACGGTCGCAGTCGCCGGGTCGTAGATGACAGCATCGGGATGGTCGCCAATCACGACGGCGGCAATGTGGTGTCCATCCGTCGTATCGGTCACTGCCATTACCTTATTCTGGCATACCGAAAATAGGCGAGCATGCTGCGTGTCGAGTGCGATCCCGGTTGGTTCATTACAGCCAGTCAGCGGCCATTGCGCAATGACCTTGTCGGTCGCGACATCGATCACGGCAATCTCCGACTTGTCTTCGATATTCAGATAAATTTTTCCGGCGTTATCGCTCACGGCAAATTCGGGGCGACCATTGACTTTGATGGTTGCCAGCACTGTCATGGCGACCGCGTCAAACACGGTCACATTGGCGGTCTTGCCATTGAATGTATAGAGTTTATGCGAAGGCGGATCATACAAAATGGCATCTGGATTGCCGCCCGATACTTTCACTTCTTTCTGCACCTTCAGGGTATCCAGGTCAAATACCGTCACACTATCGGCGCGGCCATTACTGGTAAAACCCAGCTTGAGATCCTGTGCAAACGCAACGCCATGCACCCCGGCTGTGTTAGCGATCGCGCCAAGCGGTTTGCCGGAAGGCAGTTCCAGCACCTGCACATGATCGCCGCGCGACACATACAGGCGATGGCGCACCGGATCAACATCGAGATAATCCCAGCGGCCAGATTCGCCCAGTGCCCAGCGCTGCTGGACCGAATAGGGGGATGCGGCTTGCGCCTCGGATACTAATGCGGATACCCATAAGAAGGCAGCGGCCATCAGGCCGATACGTAGTGCATTGTTGATGATGATTTTCATGGTGTGGTGCTTCCCTGGTTGAGAGTAAAAAAACCGCGTAAAAATTTCACTGGAATCAGTACATATCAGCGCACGCGGGGCAAAAAAATATAGTGTTAGGATTAATTCTTCTGGTTTCGCATCAAATGAAACAACACCGGCATCAGCAACAACACTAGCGGCAATTGCACCACCAGGCCAGAGATAATGGCAATCGCCAGCGGTTGCTGCATCTCCGATCCTTTTCCAATGGCAAAAGCCAGCGGCAACAAGGTTAAAATCGCTGCCAGAGTGGTCATCGTGATTGGGCGCATACGATTCACACCCGCTTCAATCAACCCTGTTATGCCTGGCGTTGTTTCCTCTAAATCCTGCTGCTCGGAATAATAAAAAATCGCCACTTCTGTGACCATGCCGATAATCATGGTCATACCCATCATCGCGGAAATATTCAGCTCCGTATGCGTCATCCACAGCCCGATGAAAACTGCCGACACCGCGAGCAATGCCACAATCAAAATCGACAACGCAATCCGGAAACTTTCATACATAAAAAGCAGCAGCAAAAATACCAGTGCAACCGCTGCGGCGAACACGGCCAGCAATCCTTGAAAGGCAATTTGCTGCTGTTCATACAGGCCACCGAGTACATAGTAACTTCCTGCCGGCATCAACTTTTCTTGCGACATCACTTGCTTCACATCGGCAATCACCGAACCCAAATCTCGTCCGCTGATACGGGCAGTGACTGCCACCATGCGCTTGAGATTTTCGCGCGCGATCTGGGCCTGTCCGGTGATAGCGCGTACAGTTGCCACGCGCTGCAATGGAAATAAATGACCGTCCGGCGCACGAATCAGCAGATTGCGCAAGTCGGTATCGGTAGCACGCACGGTCTTGGGCACCCACACGCGCACGCCCACCATCTTGACGCCACTGGCGATGCGGGTGACCACGGTACCGCTGATGACGCTCTCCAAATTCTTCGTGATCGCGTCCGGGTCCATGCCTTCAAAGGCGGCTTTGACTGCATCGATGTGGATATCGAGCGCATCACCCGCAGGATTAATGCCGTTCTTCACATCCACCACGCCGTTGATTTTGCCAATGCGGGCGGCGACTTCCTGCGCTACCTTGGCAAGCACTTCCGGGCTGTCTGCAAACAGTTTTATTTCGACCGGCTGCGGCACTGCGGTCAAGTCACCGATCAGGTCTTCCATCAACTGCGCCATTTCTATTTTTAACCCCGGCACATTATGTTCAACCCTGCCCCGGATGTCGTCCATCACCACTTCCACCGGTCGGCGCTCACCCGGTTTCAGGCGAATAAAAAAGTCGCCTTCGTTGGCCTCGTTCAATCCGCCACCCAATCCGCTGCCGGTACGGCGCGAATAGCTTGCCACATCCGGCGTCGAACGCACGATCTGTTCAACCTGACGCAACAGCCGGTCCGTCTCCGATAAAGCGGTACCCGGTGCACTACGATAGTCGAGCACGAAACCGCCTTCATCCATCGCTGGCATAAAACCGGAACCGACAAAATGAAAGGCAAGCGCACCGGCTAGCAACAGCGGCGCCACGCCCGGCAGCAGCAACATCGGGCGCGCAATCAAGGCCTGCAAGATGCGCCGATAATGCCGATGCAGCCACACAATCAGGCGGGAGTCGGGATGTAATTGGGCATCGCGGGCATTGAGGAAATGATCGGCTAACAACGGTACTGCCAGCCATGTGACGAGGAATGAAATAAACAAGGCTGCTGCCATCGTCAGCGACAGGGCCTTGAAAAATGCGCCCGTGACGCCGCTCAAAAAAGCAAGGGGTACAAAAATGACCAAGGTCGATGCGCTGGAACCGGCCAGCGGTTGGACAAATTCAAGCGCAGCAGCCATCACACGTGCATGCATATGCCCCTGTCCCCCTTGCAAGCGGCGAATGATATGCTCGATCATGACAATCGCGTCGTCGATAATCAAGCCGACCGCCGCTGCCATGCCGCCCAAAGTCATCATGTTAAAACTCATGCCCAGCACGTAGAGCAATACCACGGTCGTCGCTAACACTGCCGGCACCACGATAATGGCGATCACTGTCACTTTCACGTTGCGCAGAAATACCAGTAATACGATAGCCGACAGAGCAATTCCTATCAAGACTGCGTCCCGCACGCTGGTCGCCGATTCGAGCACCAGCTCACTTTGATCGTACCAGCTGGCGATGGCAACGCCAGCCGGCAACGCACTGCGATAGTTGGCCAATTTGGCCTTGATGTCGCGGGCAATCTGTACACTGTTGCTGCCTGGTTGCTGGTACACCGAAAACAGTACCGCATCGCGCCCGTCCGCAGTGACGCGGGTCCACTCCGGCGCAGTGGACTGCTCCACCGTAGCAACATCGGCCAGCCGCACCAGCGCGTTAGCGGGATTACGCAATACGGTCTGGCGCACCTGTTCCAGATTTTCTGGCCGGGTGTTCGACACCACCAAATACAATTTATAGTGATCCTCCAACTTGCCCACTGCGGTTACGATATTGGTGGCGGCCAGCATGCGCGAAACGTCGTCCAAGGTCAGGTCATAGGCTTTCAGCTTGGCAGGGTCGGCCGTGACCCGAACCTCTTCGAGCGCCCCGCCTTGAATCTGTACCCGCGATACGCCATCCACACTCGACAACAAAGGACGTAACTGATATTCGGCCAGGTCGCGCATTTGCACCGGCGATAAGGTATCCGATACCAGGCTGTAAGCAAGGATGGGGAAAACGGTCGGGTCCATCAGACGCGTCGACACTTCCGTGCCGTTCGGAAGTTGTGCCTGAATTTGTGCGATCGCGGCGTTGACCTGTAATGCGGAAGACGCCATGTCGCGCCCCCAATCGAAATTGACGGACACCTCCGCCGAACCCCGGCTAGTCGTCGAGCGCACCTTACGCACGCCGGGCACGCGACGCACCGCTTCTTCGACTGGCCGCGTAACCAGCATTTCCATCTGCTCGGCAGGTTGATCTCCCACATCGATGGACACCACCGCACGCGGAAAATCGACCGTAGGAAATAACGACACCGGAAGCCTGAACGCAGCAACTACTCCAGCCAGTGCCAGCATCAGCAACAGGAATAAAATCGAGCGCCGGTGCGATTGCGTCCAACTTCCGATGCGTGTATTTACTTGCGTATTCGCCGTCCGATTTTCCTGCATGCTCATCGCGCACCCTCGCGTACAGCCATGCCCTCTTCCAGCTCATAGTTACCCAGAACTACGACAGGCAGCTGTGGATCGAGCTTGCCCTCAACGCCAAACAGCGCGCCCGTTTCCACCAGTTTATTCACATCGACCCGCTGCGCTTTTCCGCCGGCGACCTGGAACAAATAAGCGCCCTTGTCATCCGTTAGCACCGCTTGGCGCGGCACTGACCACGCGACGCGCTTGCCAAGCTGAATGACTGCTTGCACATGCATGCCCGGCAGCAGTTGGGCATGCTTGCCTGATGGCAGCACCACAATCGCACTGACCAGCTGCGTTTTGGGATCGACCACATTCTGGATTGCCGAAATCGATGCGGACACGGCGCGGCTACTATCTTGAACCGCAGCAATGGCCACCGGCATTCCCACGTGGAGCAGCGTGCTTTGCGCAGGTTCCACTGCCAGCTGGACGCGTAAGGTATCGCTATGGCCGAGTTGCACAACGGCGGCACCAGCTTGCACCCGTTCACCCTGGCCCACAGGTGTGGCCATCACCACCGCATCAAACGGCGCCAGCAGCCGCGCCGATTCTTGTGCCCCGCCGAGTTTGGTCTGCGCTGCAAGGCTGGCCTGCGCATCTTGCAACTGCTTTTCCGCCGTATCAACTTGCGATTGCGTTGCCAACTGAAGCGCCAGTAATTCATGATTGCGCCGCAGTTCACGCTGCGCGAATCCGACTGCGGTCACCGCTTGCGCATAGGCGATTTGACTCGTCGGGTCGCTCACCATTTTCGCCATCAAATCGCCCCGATGCACCGGCTGACCGGCTACTACCGCAATCTCTTCTAGCTGGCCGGCCTGCGCAAAGCTAAGCGCTTCCACCTTGCCGGTTGCCACCTCGCCGAACACCGTCATCGTCATTGGCAGCGATTGCTGCTTTACGGATTCGGTCTTCACCAGCGCATTCGCAACAACTTCGGCAGCCGCATCGCCTTTTTCTGCGGCCTCTCCTTTTGCAGCCTTCTCTGTATTTTCTGTTTGTGACCCGCGGTGTCCGATGGCCCACCAGATGCCGATACCGGTAAGAACGAAGGCGACGAAAACGACCAAGGCGATGCCGCTGATCATGCGAGTGTTTCGTTTCATTGCTTGTGGCTCTCCAGATGATGTGTAGGCAGTTCAATGCCCAATAGCGTTTGCAATGCAACGCGTTGCTCCAGCACTGCTTGTTGCAAATTAATTTGTTCAGTCTGCTTAACCAGCAAAGCCGCATGCGCATTGGCATACACGAGCACGTCGATGTTGCTGGCTTTAAAAGCGGCATCACTGCGTGTCAACGCAGAAGTTAAGTCGGCGATTGCCTGGTCTGTTTCTGCCAGCTGACGTATATTGAGCCGCTGTTCGTCAAGGAGTCGGGCAACCTCATTGCGGCCTGTTTGCAAACGCTGCTGATATTCGTCGAACAATTTCTGGCGCGTGGCCTGCTCAATGGCGATGTTGCCACGATTGCGATTCAAGAAAGGCAGCGAGAGCGTCACGCCGATCCCGTTGGAATACACGCCGCTAGCATCACGCGCACGCGTCAGTCCGACATTCAAGGCAGGAAACTGCGCCAGCAGCGCACCGCGATAACGCTGATCTTGTGCCTGATAGCCCGCTTCGAGCGCAAGCAGATCGGGGCGGCGGCGCTCCAGATCGCCCAGCGCTGCTTGCGCGGCAGCTTCATCGAGCGGCGCAAAGTCCCCACCTTCTTGCAAATGCAACGTCGTGTCTGGTGCAAGACCTAGCAACGCGTTCATCTCGTGTGTATTTTGATTGATCTGCTTTTTTAATTCGAACACCTGACGATGCACATCCTGCAACGCGGTCAAATTAGGCGTCACCGCATCGCTGCTCAACAAGCCGCGCTCAAGCGCTTGGTGGGTACGGTGCACACGATCAGCGAATAATTTTTCGGTATCGCTCAACACCGACATGAGTCGGCCCGCCTGAACCAATTTAATGAACAGCAAGCGTGCTTGCGAGATGACCTGCCACTCTTGCCACAATAAATTCAAATCCGTCTTGCGCGCCTCTGCATCTGCTGCCGCGTGGGAAGAGGCATGCAACAGCACACTATTAATGTCGTAGCTCAAACCCAGGCTGAAAGCCGTCGTCGAACCAAGCCCGCCCGTGTTGGATAAATCGCGGCTCAATGCCAGCTGCGGATCCGGCAGCAAGCCAGCAGCAAACGCCTGCGCATGCGAAATGGCGGCGTCACCACGTGCGATTTTCAGATCGGGATTATTCACTACCGCCAGCATCGCCACTTCAATGGCATCGAGTCCATCAGCCGCATCAAAGCGATGGGCTGCCAATACAGGAAAAGGCATGGCACGCGCATCCATCGTCAAATGCGCAAGCGTATCGGACGCAGTCGAGTGAGACAGAGGTACTTGCGCCTGATAAACGGCGCATCCTGATAGTATGAAAAAAACCGCAAAACGGGGGAAACGTATTACCATCATTTCTCGCAAAGTAGTACCAGTTGCACATCGGGCGCAAACAGGCGCAAGGGAATAAACGAGGATCGTAAAAGTACAAAAACGGCCCACAACCATAGCAAACGCAACCTTAAGCGATCATTAAGGCAGGTAAAAAACTCCTTGGTGTAGCGTACAAATAGCGATGGAATACAGGGGACACTCTTAGATTCCTCCCCACATTATTTGCCTGCTGGTTTTTTAGATCACGATAAAAATAGCGCGTAATAACTCAATCAGGGTAGTGCTAAGCGGGTGAATTTTAAATCGCCATCCCCGGCACCGGATCGGCACGGACACGACGTGCGATGTAGTCCGTATGGTCCGGCATCGCCGATACCGTTTGCATGATCGTGGCACGGACACGGGCAAAATGGGTACGCAATTGTTCGATGTCGATGCCGTCGATGAAGGGGTCATAGGTTTCCGGCCTGACGCCCAGACCAAACAAAATCGAAATCAGCGACGGCTCAGTGAAGCTGTCGGGATCGTAGACCACAATCCGCCCCGACGAGCGGAACAGTTCGATCTGATGTTGCAAGGCATCGGGAATCGGCATGGCCGCGCAACTGCGCCAGAAGTCCGAATCGGTCCGCCGGTTCAGCTTGTAATGCATGAGGATGAAGTCGCGAATCGATTCATACTGGAGGGCGATCTTGCGGTTGAATTCATCGGCCAGATCGGGGCGGAAATCACGGTCGGGAAAATTCTGCAGCAATCCGCCCACGGCGCTGGTGATGAGTTGAATGCTGGTCGATTCCAGCGGTTCGAGAAAACCGGCGGCAAGACCGATTGCCACGCAATTTTTCACCCACGATTTGCGGCGGCGGCCGGTCGTGAAGCGCAACTGACGCGGATCGTCCAGCGCCTTGGCATCGAGCCCGTCGAGCAATACGCGCGCCGCTTCTTCATCAGTAGTGAAATGGTTGCTGTAGACGTGGCCGTTCCCGGTACGGTGTTGCAGTGGAATGCGCCATTGCCAGCCGTTGGGCTTGGCGGTTGAGGTGGTGAAAGGGGTCATTTTTTCCACCTTGGCGCTGGGCACGGCGAGGGCGCTATTGCACAGCAGGACATCGCTCCAATCGTCATATCCCGCTTTCATCGCACCTTCGATCAGCAGGCCGCGAAAGCCCGAACAATCGATAAACAGGTCGCCTTCGATACGGCGGCCATCGTTCAGCTTCACAGCTGCGATAAAGCCATCTTCAGGACGCAGTTCCACGTCAACGATCGTCGCTTCGATACGCGCCACGCCGCGCTGCATGGCGTAGTTGCGCAGGTAGGCAGCATAGAGGCCGGCATCGAAATGGAACCCGTAGGAATACGCGTTGGCAGCCGAAGGGGTGTCGCCTTCCGGCGGGGTGAAACGGTTATTGCGTGCCATCGCAGTGGCGGTCGACCAGTTCTCCAGCGCAGGCACATCGCCCGCCTGGTTAAGGCGCAGCCAGTGCATATACGGTGAGCGATTGGCGATGGCGGGTCCGAAATCACCGAAGCCATGAAAGAAACGATTGCCGATGTGGCCCCAATCCTTAAATTCAATTCCCAGCTTGAAAGTGGCTTGCGTTTTTTTGATGAAGTCGGTGCCGTCCAGTCCCAGTGCGCCGTTGTAATAGCGGATGGTCGGCAAGGTCGCTTCGCCCACGCCGATAGTGCCGATATCGGGCGACTCGATCAGCACGATTTCACAGGCCAGGTGGCTGGTCTTGCCGAGGTGTTGTACCAGCGGCGCTGCGGCCATCCAGCCAGCGGTACCGCCGCCGACAATCACGATCTTGCGTATTGCTTTGCTCGTCATCAAAAATCCCAGGTTCTGCTACCCCGGTTGTTCAACGTCCAGAGCACATGAGTAAAGCCAAAGATCCCGGTTTTTTGCCGAAACCCGCGAATAGGAATGCGGAGGAGAAATTTAACCGCGTGGCACCAAGTATCCAATAATATAACCGGCCCATCAAGCCTGTACAGCTAAGAAGTAAATGGGGAAAAGCGTTTTGTACGAGAAGATAAACTTTCTTTTCCAGAACAAAGTCGTAGTGTACGGCGGGTTGAAAGGATACCTGCACTACCTTCGCACGAGGCCGTCGCACTCTGCCGAAAATCACTTATCAACGCTTCACATGCCGTCTAGGCCGCGCTTTGGCAATTTCTGGCGGCAACGTAACATCCGTCCATCAACCGTCCACAATATACACTCCCGCATAGACATGCCATACTTCCCCGTTTCTGATTTACCTCGCTTTTCCGGCATTGATTTGCCTGTAGTGGAATTCACTGGTTTATGTGATTTATGCGACTTATGTGACTTATGTGACTTATGTGACACCCATTTAAAAAATTATATGAAAACGATTTATATCAACCACCTAAGCCACACCTTCTTGTTCGCCGCCTGTCTATTCTCGGCCGGAGCAAACGCGCAAAATGCGATTGATCATCGACTGCCGCTGGATCGATCCGGCATCTATCGGGCGCAAGATGCGGTGCCCCTCGCACTCGGGTTAGTCGCCATCACCGGCGCATTATATGAAGGCAGCGAGAGCCGCCTGGGGAAAAATTTTTGGCAAAGCAGCGAAGCCTTGGTCACAAGCGAAGTACTGGCTCAAACAGTAAAGTTATTAGTACGGCGGCAAAGCCCGAAGACAAGCGACAACCCGAACAACTGGTTTAAAAACAGCGGCGATGACAGCTTTCCCAGCGGTCACGTCACATTAACGGCAGCCGCCGTAACGCCGTTTATCCTGGAATACAAAGAAGATCATCCGTGGGTCATGGCACTGGCGATACTGCCCGCCTATGAAATGGTCGCCAGAGTCAAGGCACGCCAGCATTGGCAGACAGATGTATTAGCTGGCGCTGCATTAGGAACTGCGGTCGGCTGGGTTGAACATGGCAGGAAACAGCCGTGGGTCATCTCGATCCTGCCGCAGGGGGTTTTCGTGGGATATCACCAGAAACTGTAATGCGTTTTAAGCGGCTGTTTTTTTAGTGGAAGCGGCCGTTCGGAATAATCAGAGAGATGTCCCGTACGCCACTCCGAAGGATAATCCGCAGACAGCCTGCCAAAATGAATACTGGCTAACCGTAGGTTGTACCCACCCGCCTTGGCGTAGAGATTGATCTCCCATCAGGGCAAACGGGGACGCTCCCACATCGTTTGACACCGATACCTCTTCCGGCAGCTGCACGCTTGCCGTTCGTACCGATTGGCGCAACGATGACGCAGATTCCATGTCGGCACGGGTCGCCAATGAGCCCGCTTATGATGCCGGATAATACGACTGCAGGTTTATCCCCATTGCTAAAAATATCGGTCAGTTTCTTGTATTTGGGGTGGAGTCCATATAGGTAGTGTTAGGCAGATTATCCTCCTGCACCGGCAATGACCCTTAACTCACTTTTCAAATTGAACACTGCCAACGATCTGCAGCGTTTTTCGCAGAATTTCACCCTCTTTGTCGTTTGAATAGAGGGTGAACAAGACAACCTTGTTTCCTTGAAGCCGGACGCCCTGAGTGAATAAAACGAACTCGCCGGGCTTTGGCGCCTTGTCGGTAAGGCGGGCATACACACCGTCTTGTTTCGCACCGAACCTAATTGCAGAAACCTTGCCCTCAACGGATTGAGGCGCTGCTTGCCTCATGTTGCTCTGAATATAAATCTCTAGATCTTTATCGACCAACGCCTCCATGCGCATGTGCGCAAGGTCGTTTACGAGGATTTCAAGATCAAACAGGCCCTTCTGCGGTGGTTGCAAGCGGTAAAAGGTGGTTCCGAAGTTGATATGGTGGCGCTCGATTGGGCTCCAATCGTTAGGAGTGACCAGGGTGATTTTTCCAACGTTCTCATTCTTAAAGGAACGCGTTTCGTCAAGGGAGGCGGCGCAAGTGGTGACAGAGAAAAGGCTGAACAAGACCAACACAATTGTCATGCGCATGATGATTGACCTAACGTGGAAGTAAGCGGACGGCGAGCAAAGCGAGCGAACCCAAAGCGCAGCTTTGGGTGGTCCGCTTGACTGCAGAGTTGGACGAAGCCGCTACGCGGAGAAACCCCATTTTACGTTGCCCCTATAAAAAAATAAAAACTAAAATCCAACCTCACCCCACACACGTGGGATTTTGATACGAGGTTACACGATGCTCAACGCACCATTCCCACCCGAG
>JANXTY010000014.1 GCA_025352145.1 Oxalobacteraceae bacterium | reverse complement strand
ACCCATCCTCAATCTGGCGCTGGCGATGCAGCAAAGAACATGGATGCAGGGCTTGTGGGATGCTGCAAAAGCATTTGATTTACCAGCCAAATTTACACCCATTTATTCGCCTTGATGAATCTCTAATGGAAAATCTCGGTTTAACGTGCCGCGACGTGGCTTTGGCGAACGCCATGGCGGGCATGGGCCACCACGCGTTTTAGTGCAAACAGAAATCAATTACGCAGACGGCACGCATCAGATAATCAACTCCGACGACACGTGGAAATGGGCACGTAGCGAAATTATCGACAACGACACTTTTGACCGCTATGTAGAAGACCGTCATTTGGCCAAACCTGGATGGGATCGTCCCGGATATGACGATAGCGATTGGAGGGCCGCAGAGATTACTACTGGGCTGGGTGGCAAGTTGGTGGCACCGATGGGACCGCCGATCCGGGTAATGGGCGAGCTCAAACCCGAACGTGTCGAAGGCAACCGTGCTTTCTTCAAAACGCTGAGCGCCGGCTGGCCAAGGATAAAAGTCAATGGCAAAGCCGGGCAGACAATTACCATTCTCGGACACGCCGCCAAATACAATGCGCCAAAACTAACCTTCACGCTGGCGCAAGATGGCCCGACCCTATTACAGCCTCGCTTCATGTATTTATCCGGCCCCCTCGACATTCAAGTCGAAGGATTGTCCGAGCCACTCACTGCCGATGCCGTGACGATTCAACTGGTTCATGCCGATTTAAAAATGGCCGGTACCTTTGTCAGTTCCAATGCGTTCTTAAATCAAATCTATGCAGCGCTCGTGCAAACGCATGTGAATTACAACGGGGATCATCCAATGGACCCCATGCGCGAAAAGCAGGGCTGGACACAAGATATGCAAGGCATGTTTGAAACAGCCGCATACATGACCGACGTGGCAGGCCTCTACCGCAAATGGTGGTCTGACTTTGCCGATGGCCAGGACGAATCGGGATATCTCGGCTCCGTTCTGCCGCTAGTCGGTCGTCAGGTATACGACTGGAATTCCCCGTGGTGGAGTGGCGTGATCGTCCTTCTGCCGTGGCAGCATTACCAAACCTACGGCGACCGTCGCGTGCTGGAAGAAGGCTATGACAGCATGCGCCGCTATGTCGACTTTCTCGGCAAGTTGACGGCCAGCGGCTCGGTACGGCAATGGGGCGACTATCCCTATTTGAGTAAGGGCAACGCGGATTCAGCCGAGGCAAAGGAAGGCATGTTGAGCTGGATGGGTGCCGGAGATTGGATGAATCCCTACGGCAGCAAGAACGCCGTACCCGCTCCTTTAATGGACATGCCCGCGTGGTATCACACGGCGATGATCGTCAGCAAAACGGCTGCCTTGCTCGGCAATCACGTGGATGAGGCCAAATATGCCGCTCTCGCCGAAAACGTGAAGAATCGTTTCAATAAAAAATATTTTAATTCCGATACCGGTTGGTATGGCAACGAATCGAACAGCCAGACCGCCCAAGTGTTGCCACTCGCCTTAAACCTCGTGCCCGCTCAGGCGGGACACCAGAGAAATTCACGACTTGGATTCACGTCTTCAGGGGAAAATAAATCAGCACGTCCTCAACCAAAACGATACCCCACTCCATGCACGGTGCAAATGATTTCTGGATTTTTTGAATCGCGTTCGATCAATTTGCGCAATTTAGAAATGTGCTGATCCAGCGTGCGGCTGTTGGCAAAATAATCGCGCCCCCAACAAATATTAAATAGCGTGTCGCGATCCACCACTTTGCCGCGTTGCAGAAATAAGTGCTGCAAAATCTTGACATCGCGCAGGCTCAGATCGATTTGCAAGGCGCCACGATTGGCCCGCAGTTGGGCAGGAAATACATCCAGATCGCCCAGGCGTATCGCCTCGACGCCGACTTCTGTGGCGGGGTGCCGCGTCAGCGCACGGCGCGTGACGGCACGAATCCTGGCGACCACTTCACGCGTACCAAAGGGTTTCATGATGTAATCGTCAGCGCCCAACTCCAGGCCAATCACACGATCGATTTCTTCCGATTTTGCGCTGATAAAAATCACCGGTACATTGTCGTCCACCTTGCGAATTTCGCGGCAAACAGCATAGCCGTCGCGCTTGGGCATCATGATGTCGAGCAAGACCACCTGGGGGCGCTGCGCATGAAATAACTGCAATGCCTGCTCGCCATCGCTCGCCAGAAGCGGTGTATAACCTTCTGCCTCCACCACCGCACACAGGCCTTCGCCGATGTATTTATCATCTTCAGCGATTAAAATTTTCATGACATTTCCTGGGCTGGTTCGGTGCGCAGCGTCACCCTGAAACACGCGCCGCTGTCGACTTCCTGCAAAACGATATCACCACCATGCAGACGCGCTAACTGACGCGCGATATCTAAGCCAATGCCGGTACCTGTCACGCCATCGGTCAGTAGGGAACTCACCCGATAAAACGGTTGAAAAATACGAACACGTTCACGCGCCGCAATGCCAGCACCAAAATCGCGTACATCAATCATGCTGGCATCGCCGCTTTGCGTGCTCGTGATGTGACACGCACCACCGAGCGCCGCGTATTTTTCCACATTGCTGATGAGGTTATTGAGAATTTGCTCCAGCGCTTCCGTGTCTATTAATACCAACGTGTCGGCCTGTAAGTCGAGCCGCACGACAATGTCTTTTGCCTGTAACGCCGGAGTAAATGCAAGGATGCAACGTCGAATAACTTCATCGATCCTGGCGCTCTGCAAGCGTAATGCAGGCTGCGATTTTTGGAACTGGCCAAAGCGCAATACATTGGCGATCAGGCGCGACAGGCGCTGGCTTTCGGCGGTGATGATGCCGATGTATTTGCGCGATTTGACACCATCTTGCAGGCGCTCATCTTCAGCGACGTCTTCAAAAATATCATCCACTTCCGACTCCAGCAATTCCGCGTAAAGGCGGATATTGGTCAGCGGTGTTTTTAATTCATGCGAAACCTGATTGACAAAATTAACCCTTTGCTGCGCCAGTTGCACTTCACGATGATGCTCGCGGTAAAGATAGCTTGCCAACCCCGCTAACGCGATACCGATCAATAACACGGCTGCCAAAATGCCGGTCGTGTTTGCCGTGGCCACGCCAGCCAAAGGCGGTGCGGTATATTCTAGTTTCCAGCTGCCCAGCGGATGACTCAGCGGGCGCATCGCCACATTTTTTTCATCCGGCTTGGGTTGGTAATTCCCCCATTCGTACACGATCTGGCCGCTGCTATTGATCAGGCGCGACCTTGATGTGACTAACGCTGGCGTATTGCGAGTGACGTTAGTGGCAGGCAGCAGGGTGATGATTTCCGACATGACAGCGACAGGTGATAACTCAAATCCGATCAGGCGATTTTTTGCGTCGCGCCACCAGAAAATGTGGTGCAGTTCGGCATTCCAATGCCAGGCATACCAACCATATTGCGCTGCGTTTTCCTCTTCATTTTGAGGTGGGGCGGTCGCATTTTTATTTTTGTTCGGGAGTCCATGCGCGTTGCTGCTGCGTTCTTCGCTGACGCCGATTTTGCGCAGGGAAGAAGCGAATGCATTGGCGGAGATTAACGGTAAGCCTGCGCCTTGAGTCAAGATGCGCGGGTTGTCCCAGATCGCTGATGTGCGCTGTAAAAATTGTTTATCGGCTTCGCTTAAGGTGCCATCCGGCGCAGGAAAAATGCGCTTGCCATCGGCATCGATCACCAACACTTGCCGTACCTGGCCAGAATGTTGGGTGAAATTTTTGAGGCTGTCGCCAGACAAATTCGATTGTGTTAACTGTGTTGCCGACGCAATCAAATCGGTTTGCATCCGCTGAAAATAAGCCGTGATGGATTCATCGACACCTACCAGTTGCGCATCGATCAGTGCCTGCACCTGCGTTGTCAATACCTGCTGCTCATTATGCGCCGTGCGCAGTCCAAGCCAGGCCAGTAAGGCTATCGGCAGCAGCACAATCAAGATCAGGCTGATGAGAATTTTCTTTTGCAAAATGAATTTTATCTGTGAATAATTTGAGACAACGGCGCATGAAATTTAGCCAGAAAAAATCACGCCGCAACTTTTTTACCCTGTAGGGTGCGCCGCGCGCACCCCCATTTCTACTCAAGTCATAGTAAACAAAATCTAACGCGAATTTTGCACAAATTACCTGAATCTACGCTTGTTTTCCCTCGCATTCACTCGCTCGATTATAGCCAGCTATTTTTGCTGCTTTTCTATTTTGTACTGCTCTTCTTTCATCGCTTTGCGTGCCACTGGATATGCGCCTACATCTTCCGCGACAATCGAGTCCATCGCCGTTTTTGTTTTTTCGGCCATGACTTTTAATTCAGGTGCGGGTGCGGCGGCACTTCCGAGACTGACAGCTTTGTCGGAAAGATAGGCAGAATTGCTTTCCATGACTTTCCTCGCCTCTTCTATTTTCCCATCGTCACGCAATTGCAGCGCCTGTTTATTCGACGCATTGGCCACTTGTTGCACCGCAGAGACCATCACTTTTTTGTCAAGCGCCTTGGCAACCACTTCTGCCGATTCGGAATAATTGACAAATACGGCGCGTGACAATTTTTCCTTATTTTTACTTTGCATATTGAAGTACGACACATCCACAGCGGCTACATCCGATTTTTCGCCTGCTTTACCGGCGGGTACTTCAACTTCAAGCAACACGTATTTTTCCTGCTCGCTATAGAGCTGATTCATGCGCAGACGAACTACGCCGTCGATAATTTCGCCTTCCCGACCCAAAATGCGCAGCGGCCGGATGCCGTGCTTGAGGCGGATAGTCACTTCCACTTCCTGCGCGACCACCGAGCCGACATCGCCAAATTCATGTTGAAATATACGCACGAGGTCGCGGGAGTTTTCAACAAAGGCGTGATTGCCATCGCCAAAGGCCGCCAGTTGCGTCATCAAGTCTTCGTTGTAATCGGTACCCAGTCCAATGGTGGTCACGCTGATGCCTTCACGCGCCAGCATGCCGCCCAGTTGCCCTAGTTCGGCCGGTGAGCTTGGCCCCACATTGGCTTGTCCATCCGATAGCAAGATCACGCGATTGACGCGGTTTTTATCGAAAAATTTGCGTACTTCAAAAGCGCCTTTGCTTACGCCTGCGAAGATGCCGGTGCCACCGGCGACGCGGATGTTCTTGATCGCCTGCGCAATCAACGCTTTATCAGTGACCTTGGTGGCGGGCGTGACGACTTCGATCGTATTGTCGAAAGCAATGATCGCCACGATGTCATTTTGGCTGAGACCATTGACCGCCATGATGGCCGCTTCTTTTGCGCGCTCGATCCGATCACCCGACATAGAGCCAGATTTATCGATGACAATCGCCACGTTGGCTGACGGCCGTTCACCTTGCATGGGTAAGGCAAAACCGGTCAGTCCGACTTTAAGAAACGCGCTCTGCGTTTTACCTGCCTTGATCACCGGCGTAGCAAGGCTGGCGGTAAATTCGATAGACTTAGCCTGAACGCTAGTGGCAACAACGAGCGCGGAAAATAACAGCGACAGAGTGAATATGGTGACGGGTTTCATGGCGTGACTCCTGGATGCGGTGGTGGATCGCACACACATATAGTGTATGCGGCTACGGTCATTGCAGGGACAGTTTGAGGGAATCGTTTTTTTTCCTGGTCAATCAAATATAAGAAATTTGTAAGAAATTTGTAGTCAGAATGGAGGGGTGATGCAGATGCCCGGTACCATTAATTTACAACTAGCTTGCATTACTCCAGCGAACAACCCACAGGCAGCGGCCAAGTGACCACAGGCTTGTTCATCTTGACCGCAGTCGGCACATCGATGCCTACCATCCTCATCCCAATTTCTTGCTCCAGCTCAGCAATGGTGATCAGGTAGCTATCCAAGCTGCCCAATCCGGTACGGTTAGGAATCAACCATGCGATGGCTTTTGTTGCGCCAGCGGAATCGGTGGTGACGATCGCCTTCCATAATTTATCCGGCGTCGGGATGCCGTGGCTGATGAGGAAGTAGTCGTTGCTGGTGTCGTTAAGAACAATCCCGCCGTAGACGTGTACTGGTGCCAGATCCCGGTAGCACTCGGCGACGTCCTCCGCATTGGACCAGATGCCTTGGTTGAAGGATGACACTTGCGGAATAATGTTGGTCATGTAATTGGCCCGCAGTATGTAAGTTGGGTTGGCGTCCATGTGGTTCGACGTGACGAGATGGCCGCGATCCCAGCCGGCGACCACGCTGGCGTAGGAGTTGGTGCTGGTCTGTTGCATGCAGCCGGCGGGCAGCGTCGGATCGAGGGTGAAACTGGTGGGGCGGGCGGCATTGCCCGTGTCTGCGCCCAGTACGTATTCGTAACGCAATGCGATGTGTTGCGTGCAGTCGTAGAGCAAGGTGAAGCCGCCGTAGTCCATCGGTACCAGCCAGTCGTTGCCATAGGTGATGGGACCAAGGACCGGCGGCGGACTTGGCGTGACAGAGACTGGCGCGCTGGTGCCGCTGTCGCCACCGCCGCCACAGGACATCAGTAGCGCAGGCAGGCAAGCTAGCAGGAGTCGGTGAGCGGCTCGCATCAGCATGTTCAAAACTGACCTCTTCGCTTAGTCTTCACGTTTAGTTTTCATTTAGTCAGCCGAGTCTGCCTCAACCCGATTAATCGAACGACCAGGTATAGAGCAAATCGACGGCATTGTTAGCACCGCTCTGCGCCTGTAAAGACAAGCGCGGGTTGAGTGCATAGCGCAGCTTGACCAAGGTAGATGCACTGCTAGCACCTTGCTCATAGGTCAAATAAAGTTTGGAGGAAATCCGTTTGCCAATAGTAAGCACCGTACTTTCCAGTCCCTTGGCACGGGTCAGGCCGACTTGATCCAAGCCGAAAGAAGTGGCCACCCGCGACTGTAGCGCATCCGATTTGGCGCCGAAGAGTGCGCCAGCGGCAATGCCTAACAGGTCAACCTCAGATCCGGCTCCGCCCTCGGTACCGTGTCCAAATACCAGCCAAGATAATTTTTCGCTATCGGGTACCGAGGGTGTAGAAACTAATTTTGCACTCGGTGCTAATGCGGTACCCCGAATTTCTACGCCGACTTCCACACTACCCTCTTGCGCTTCCGCATCGGATTTTTTTCGCAATGCCAATATATTCAGGCCTGGATTATCCAGTGTTCCGGTGAAATTAATTACGCCACGTTCAATCTGCAACCGCTGGCCGTAAGCCGCATACGTGCCGCTGACCACGTGGATATTGCCGATAGCGCGTGGCACCCGACTCTCGGCCGATTTGATCTCTACCACCCCTGCAATTTGCGCGTCGAGTCCCTTACCCTTGAGCGTAAATTGCTCGCCTAAATCAAGCGTCAGATCCATATAAAAAGGAATCGACGCGCCCGCCTTGGCTGATTTCGGCGGTGCGCCCACTATCACCACATCGCTGCTCATGGTGGGTGTATCCACATCTTCCAGTTCGAATAAGGCGCGCTCTGCGCGGAATTTTCCCTCTAATTGAAGACGCTTCTTGTCGAGCGTCAAATTGCTTTGACCGCTTACCACTAATAGCCGATCCGGTCGCGCCAGCACACGCAATCGGTCAACCACTAGTTTCATTTGCATCGATGCTGCCGAATCTGCATAACGCCACCAACCGCTGGCGTTGGCATTGCCTTCATCGCCCTCAAAATGCAATTGATCAAGAATCAGCTGATCGTCGCTAAGGCGAGCGCGTAACTGACCATTACGCAGTTTTAACCCTTCATTGGTAAGACGCACAGCGAGTTGATCCCCATTCAACTGCCCTTTGAATATCGGCATGCCGACCGTACCATTGGCAGAAAAATCTAACGCCAGCGTACCATCTAGTTGCAGCCCTGGCTGCCCCGACAAAATAGACAACCATGCGATAGAGGTCATCTGCGCGGTGCCATTTAACAGTAGCGGGTCAGTGGCCACCAAACCCCACTTACCGTCACGTTGCGTAAGCCGGACTTTGCCATCGAGATGAGCATGGCCGAGGCGTGTACCCTGCATGTCAAATTGGGCATGGACAGCATTTTTCACAATGTCGGCGCGCACTTCTAATGCCGTCAGGCCTAACGTGACTGCCAAGTCATTGCGCATGGTCATGTCGCCATCTTCGCGATAAACACGTAGCGTGCCATCCACATGTTGACCGACATCGAATGCCCAAGTCGCGCCAAAGCGCAAATTAGTTTCCAACTTGTCCCGTATGGCCAAGGACAATTGCGGCGAAAACTGGGCCAGATAATTAAAAGGCAGACCCGCCACTTGACCAGTACTGTGTAACTGGTTGGCATTTTTTTCCAGCGACTTCACTTGAATGCTGCCGTCGGGTAGTTTGAATGTGGCGTTGTTGAGTGAAATTTGCGTCCCGAAGAGGCGCAGCGGGGCGGGGGAGGCGAGAGCAAAAGCGATACGACCGCGATTTTGTAAAGAAGTCAGCGACCCTGCCCATCCACTGGCTTGCGGATTAGCTGCATTGGTCATCCACCCGCCGCGCAGTGCGGCTTGCGCGTCGATAGTGTCGCCATGCGCAGTACCTTGTATCACGTGGGCGGTGCGTGTGCCATTCGCCGTGAGATGCAGCGACTGCAAGGTCACACCGGCCGATTCGACGCCCGTCATCGCCAGATCTGCCTGTAAAACACCGTTCGTACCTTCGGCCAATTTCCCACCAGATTGCAACGATTTAATGTGTTGGGTACTAAATAATGTCAAATCATGGCCCTCGACGGTGAAGGATAATTGCGGCGCTTGGCGTGATCCAGCTAAGGTGCCCTTAGCATTGAGGACGCCGTTAAATTCCTGGCCGAGCGCTTGCAAGCGCGGAGCGTCGATTCGCCACTCCAGCGTATCCCCCAGCGCCCCGAAATTGCCATGCACGGTCAATTGATTATTGGCGAGTTTGAGGTCGATATCTACGTCACGCAGATGCTGTGCATCTACCCTCAATTTTCCCTTGCCCGATAGCGCTTGATTGAACACACGACTAGGCAGCATGTTCAAATCGGCAGCCACCTGCCATTTGTCGGCAAGTTGGCCGTTCACACGAAAATCTGCATTGATATCTGCGCGGGGATAACTCCCAAACTGAGACGGATTAAAATGGGCAATCGCACCGCTCGCTTTAAACGACTGTACGCCGATTAAGTTCAGTTCACCATTCAATCGCACATCACTACTACCGGTTTGCAACCGGGCCTGGCGCACCTGCAACAAGCCATCGGCCACGGTCGCATCGGCGTTAAGGCGTAAGCGCCCCTCTGCCAACGCTGCATGGAAGGTCTGGATTTTAGCGCCGGCATTTAACACGATATCGCCTGCAATACGGGTCGCCTTGAGTCGGCTATGAATCGCTTTGAGATTAATGCCATCAGTATGCAAATTCAAGGTCACCAATGCGCCCTGCACACTACCGACACCGTTAAATTTTCCAGCCGCCCCAAGGTCAAGCACAATATCTTTCATTTGCGGAAGATTGATGGTTCCCGCCAGTTGCAATTTCAGTTGATGCAGCGGCAAGCGCTGCTGATCGAGTCCGCCAGCGGGCGCTTGATTGAGGATGTTCAACGCACCACTCAAATTACCTTCTGAAGCGATGCGAGCCGACAGGGTTAAATCCGCATCGGCAGAGGGCAAACCGTCCTGCCATTTTGTTAGGCTCAAACCATGCAAATTAATATCGACAGCACGCAACACTTGCTGTTCGAACGGCATCAGCCGCAGCGAGCCCGTCCCGCTTGCAGTAGGTAAAGTGGAGATACCGGCAACCGTCAATTCGCTTAAGGTACCATGCCATGTCGTCTTAATCGCGGCTGGGGAAAGGCGTTCGTCCGCCACCAAACTAGCGCTGCCATCAATAGCAAAGGGGCTGTGCGCAGAAAGTAGGCATTCCCCATTTAATTTCCCCCACGGCGTGACCGCGCTAAGGTGTTTCAATGCCCATTGGTGTCCGTCGGCATTCAAGGAAAAGTACAGTGCGTTGATATCGACGCGTCCCTCTGGACTTAAAAATATGATTTTTTCAAGCTGCCCGTTGTGGATAGCTAATTGCACCGGCAGTACCAAATCTGACGGCAATTTCAATGGTGCGGTAGAGCTGTGCAAGTTGGTGAGGGTGAGTTGCCCCACCTTGACATCATCGATCATCAGCTGACCGCGCACCAACTGCGACAATACCAAACGCAGCGCTACGTGATCTAGCACAATGGTGCGTTCAGGACTGCGATGGCTGATGCGGTCGATATGAATAGGGCCGTACAAAGAGCCGCTTACACCGCTAATTTGAAGATCCTTGGAAACCAGCCATTTTTGTATGGCCCATTGCAAGGTAGGGGTACGTCCCGCGATCCAGAACGCCATCACGCCAGCAACAACAATAACGATTAAAGTGCTCAACAACACGCCAAAAAAACGCTGCGGAAAAAAGAATCGGAAAGAAGTGGCGCGCATCAGAAAGTGAATCCAAGCGAAAAATGCAACCGATATTGTTTGGTCGCACGACCATACGCAACATCCAGATTGACTGGCCCGACCGGACTTCTCCAACGCGCGCCCACACCGTATCCTGATTTTAAATTCAAGGCAGCAGGACTATCGGCTGCATCGCCTATATCGTAGAAAACTGCAGCACCCCAATTAGGCACCAACCAGTGTTGCGCTTCGATACTGCCCGTGGCCAAATACCGTCCGCCCACTATTGCCTTGCCGCTAGCCACGCCAAATTGTTGATAAGCATAGCCGCGTACCGATTGATCTCCGCCAGCCCGGAAAAGATACGCCTCGGGAATGCCGTCTTTGTCTTTGGCCAGGACTCCCCCCAATTCGCCGCGCAAAATCAACAAATCGCTTTTGGCCAAATGACGGTACCCAACAATGCGCACGGACGCCCGCAAGAAAACACGATCAGTTAATAACGGCAGCGGTGCGCCCCCCGCTTGCGCATTCAAAATATAACCTTCCGTGGGGAACATCACGCTATTAGTGCGCCGCAAGGTCAATCCATACGTCAGAGGCACGCTCTGGCTACGACTTTTTTCCAACCCATCGACGCTCTTGCGCTCTGTTAAATATTCGAGCGTCAGACTACGTTCTGTCACTGCGTTGCCCCAACTGCGTTTGCCGGTCAGACTGGTCACGGCGGTGGTTTCCCCCGTAATGTCAGTACGGGCAAATTGCGCAGCAATGCTATCGTTGTACCCTTTGGGGGTAACCGGCCAAAATAATTCACCGCGCGCCGTTTGTTTTTTTGTTTCCAGTGTGATGCCGCTCTTTAACTTCAGGCCCAGCACACTGAGATCATCGTAATTGATCTGAGCACGGCTTCCGGTATTGGTACTGTAGCCCACACCAGCTACTATTTTTTTCATTTTATTTTCAGTTAGCTTGACCGTGATCGGCACGATACGTTCCTTAATGTTGATGGTCCTGTCAGGATTAGTGTCAAACTCTTGATCAAGATTCATACTCACTTCGACACCGCTAAAGTAACCGGTGTCTTGCAAACGCGATTGCAATTCCAGCAGGGCGATCTCACTGTAAGGGTCATTGGGCCTAATCGAATTGAGGTTGGTAACAATACTGACAGGATGCCGCTGTAAACCCGTAATTTCCAGAGGGCCGAAGGCAATTTCTGGGCCACTATCGAGCACCACTTTAAGCACCGCCTCGGCCTTCACCGGATCGACGACAGCGCTGCTTTCCGTGAGTTGCGCTTTTGGCGTATGGGTTAAGGTCGCTTGGCGCAATAGTTTTGCTTTGGCTACTTCCCAATCAGCCTGGCGAAATAGTTGGCCCGGTTGAAGATTCCAACTGTCACGCAACGATTGGGTTCTGGTCAATGCCTCTGCATCGTTTCCAAAACCTTGCAAGTCAATATCCACCTTCCCAACCAACGTGGCAGAGCCGGGCATAACGCGAAAAGAAACGAGGGACTTATTTTCTGGCAACTGGCTTTCTAGCGACTTTTCTTGTTTATCGATGCTGGATGTGACCTGAGGGGAATAATAGCCTTCGGTGGCAATCAGCATTCGGATTTGCTCTGGCGTTACGCGATACAAGCGCTCTAGTTGTGCCGCATCCATATTGGCGTTGCCGCGCCAGCGTACAATGTCGAGGTTTTTTTCCAGTAAAGATTTGATCGGATCGGGTGCATCGATTTTGACGTCATAATCGAAATTTGCGGCGCCTACATTCAACGAAATAACACAGCTCAGCAATAATCCATGCAGACAGGCAATTTTTCCAATTTTTTGTATACTGGCGATCTTAAATAGCGCGCTGGTCCTAAGAACGCAAGGCAAGTCCACCATCAGTCGGACGATGCGGCGGCAAAATGTATGAGATAACGCAGCAAGGGACATAATTATTTTTAGCATAAAACCTTTGCTATGTTACTACTGTTGCTCAGGTTCTAAATGTGCGTTATCCCACACAATTTTTTCGACTGGATAGGTATGACACAACCCGACAAGGCCCTGGTACTCTTTAGCGGAGGGCAAGACTCTACCACCTGTCTCGCTTGGGCCCTCTCTCATTATTCCAAAGTGGAAACGATCGGTTTTGACTATGGACAACGCCACCGGGTGGAATTATCGGTGCGTCCCGGAGTACTGCAAAAATTACGTGATCTTTCGTCCGAATGGAAAACCAGACTGGGTGAAGATCACGTAATCGACTTGTCACTGCTTGCTAAAATTTCCGATACTGCGCTTACCCGACAGGTAGAAATTGTGATGCAGGAAAATGGTCTTCCCAACACTTTTGTGCCGGGACGTAACCTGCTATTTATGACGGTAGCCGCTACCGTGGCATATCGCCGTGGCTTGAATGTGCTGGTGGGCGGTATGTGCGAAACCGATTTTTCCGGCTACCCCGATTGCCGTGACGATACGATGCGAGCGCTGCAAGTGACACTCAACCTCGGCATGGCAACGCGCTTCAAGGTGGAAACACCCTTGATGTGGATCGATAAATCGCACACTTGGCGAATGGCGCAGGATCTCGGGGGACAGCCGCTCATTGATCTTATCCGCGATGATACCCACACCTGTTATTTAGGGCAGCGCGATGTTTTGCATGAATGGGGATACGGTTGCGCGACCTGCCCCGCTTGCGCGCTTCGCGCTAAGGGCTACCAACAATTTATGCAAAACTCAAATGCCCATGTTGGCTAGCATGTTTCCCAATTCCCGCAAGGTTGGTTCAATCGTCGGATGTTGAGCCGCAAAGCGTGCTGAAATTGATTGTGCCTGTTGTGCCAAGCCTGCCAAATCTTCCGAAACCAACTCACCTTTTCCTAGCAATTGGTTGATGTCGCGATCCAGTATCTGCAATAAATTCTTAAGCTCTACATCGACATCGGCAGTCGTTCCCAGTTGGGCATGCAGGTCTTGAAGGGATTTTTTTAGCTCGTCTGTATTCATTATATTTGTCCCGTTAGTGGAGAGGGAAAACCTGAAAATTTACATTAAGATTCATTCTATGAAATTTTCGGCATATTAAGATACAAATCTTCCACTTTTTTTCTGGCCCAAGGCGTTTTGCGAAGAAATTTTAAGCTGGATCGGATGCTTGGGTCTATCGTAAAACACTTGATATCAATTACTGCGCCCATTTTCTCCCAACCATAATGGGCCACCAGCGCAGTAAGCAATGCTTCAAGTGTGATGCCTTCCAGAGAAGGGCCGGGCTGATGATTATTCATATTTTCGTAACTGCCGGGTTCGGTGGGGTAAACGTGGTGCTAGCGCATTGTAGCCGTGCCAAACACTGGTTCAACCATTTCCGATGGCTGAACCAACAAAGCGAAAGAAAAATATTTAATTTTGTGTGCTTGTAGGATTTACGCAAAGTTGATCGATCAGGTTCTCTCTTACCCATGCTTCCGTGAACAAATTTTGGCTGAGGTGATTGGGTGTGATTGGCTTAACGCGCGGTCACTCGCCATACGACGTTGCCGACGTCATCGGCAACCAGTAGCGCCCCCGTTCGATCAATCGCTACGCCAACCGGGCGTCCCCGCGCATCTCCCTTTGCATCGACAAAACCGGTCAGTATATCCTCAGGCAATCCCGCAGGATGGCCCTCGCTGAACGGCACAAAAATCACTTTATAACCACTGTAAGGTTGACGATTCCATGAGCCGTGTTGGCCGATGAATGCGCCGCCCTTAAAGCGTGCGGGCAATAAATTTCCGTCGTAAAAAGCCAGGCCGAGAGAAGCGGTGTGCGCCCCCAGCGCATAATCGGGCGCAATGGCTTTCGCCACAAGGTCAGGTCGTGGCGGCTGCATGCGGATATCGACATGCGCGCCGTAATAACTATACGGCCACCCATAAAAAGCACCGTCCTTGACGGAGGTCATGTAGTCAGGCACAAGGTCATTGCCGAGCTCATCGCGCTCGTTGACGCTGGTCCAGAGTACGCCGCTTTGCGGTTGCCAGGCAAGGCCATTCGGATTACGCAAGCCGTAGGCGAAAATACGCGAAGCGCCGCTGGTTGGATCGATTTCCAAAATCGCAGCCCGGTTGACTTCATTGTTCATGCCATTTTCGCCAATATTACTATTTGATCCCACCGTGACATAGAGGTGGCGACCATCACGGCTGGCGATCACATTTTTGGTCCAATGATGGTTGATGGAGCCTGCAGGCAAATCAAGTACTTTGACGCCAGGCTCAGTAATCTGTGTGGCGCCGCTGCGATAAGGAAAGCGCATCAGACTGTCGCTGTTGGCAATATACAGATCGTTGCCAATGAGCGCCATGCCAAACGGTGAATGTAACCCCTTTAAAAAAACTGATCGGTTTGTCACAATGCCATCGCCATGAGCAGAACGCAACAGTGTGATGCGGTCAGCACTTGGCGTCCCGGCACCTGCTCGTTTCATCACCCGCTTCATGATCCAGCCCATAATGCCTTTGCCATCGTCAGGCTTGGGCGGAGCGTTGGTTTCGGCGACCAATATATCGCCGTTAGGGAGAACATAAAGCCAGCGCGGGTGATCAAAACCCGTTGCCAAGGCGCTTACGGCAAGGCCGGCGGCGGCGGTCGGCATCACTCCCGTCGGCCACCCTTTAGCGGGGGCAATATGCACAGTGGGGATGAAGGTTCGATGAGGCGCTGGCAAGGTCGGATTGGGACCGAAACTTTCCTGCCTGGCGGTCGTCTCGACTGCACCGCACGCGCCAAGGCTGAGTGTTAGCGAAGTAAGTAACGCGGCAAGCATCTGATGAGTGGAACGGTTGCGCATCGCTGTCATTCTTTCCGTTAAAAAACTAACCCAGTCTTTGCACAACTTCAGAAAAGGTTACGCAAGATTTTGGTGGGCAAGGAAATCTGCTGAAGGGACGTCGGAGTGCTCCACTCCCTAAAGAAAACTTCCTGGCGAATCAAAGACAAACAAGGCCGCAGGTAATTTATGCAAATCGGATTCGTGGTTAAGATCAAAGTCATCAAAGCGCTTATTACGTGACAAGCTTACCTAACACAAGCGCTTTGATGGTGCCTTGATGTCCAAAGTTCGCCACTTTACTGCAGATCTCCGAACGCATGTCGGACTAATAGTCGGCCTCAAAATCACCCTCCTATTTTTGGAATTTAATTCCAAATGAGATGAAAGTATTTATAACCGCCTTCTTAGACCGGCGACATGATCGCCACGACATCCTTATCACATAGCTGATGTGCGATAGTAGCTATGAACACTATTCGCCCAAGTTTGGTCTGCCATATTTGGCCAGCGATCGGAATCGAATCCGGGTGCATTTTCAAAATGGTCTTTTTGAATGTCCAGAATCAGACGCTTATTCGCGGCGTCTAATTTCAATGCATTCCAAGGTACTGCAAACAGTTTTTCGCCAAGGGTAAAAACGCCGCCAAAAGAGAGGACCGCATAAGCCACTCTACCGGTACGCATATCCAGCATGATTTCCTTAATGTCGCCCAGATGCTCATCTTGCAGGTTATGAACATGGTCCCCGATCAGCGTATCGGCACCCATCAATTCAGGGCCTGGGCCATCGGTGTCTTTTTCCTTGTAGATGCCGTAAGTATCGCGTTCTTGGTATGTCATGGTAAATCTCCTAGTGATAAAAATGAAGCTCCAGAATGACTCAAAAATTTAACGTGGTCGGTTCGGCATCGCACTTAGCAGGAGGGGATAATTATCCTCAATGGTACTTTCTCAGATCCCGTTCTTATCTTTTCTTGCCACGACATTTCGTCAATGGAGACGGCTGATCTACAATCCCTATTTTTAACCCCACGCGACGGATCTTTATGAAACGCTTAGTCACGGCTGTCTTCGTTTTCTATTTTGCTTTTCTCACCGCTTCTATTTGTACAGCCGCCGACCGGCCAGTGTGGGGGCAATGGCCGCAATGGGGTGATCTGGGCAACGGCACTTATCGTAATCCTGTGTTGCCGGCAGACTATAGCGACATCGATATCACGCAAGTCGGTTCAGATTATTATGCGATTTCTTCGACGTTTCAGTTTTCTCCTGGCATGGTGATTTTGCATTCGAAAGATTTAATCAATTGGCGCACCGTAGGTCATGCCGTAACCGACCTGACGCAAATCGGACCAGAGTTAAACTGGGATCGGATGGACCGTTACAGTCGTGGCATCTGGGCCGGCGCAATCCGGTTTCATGCCGGAAAATTCTGGATCTATTTCGGCACGCCTGACGAGGGCTATTTCATGACCAGCGCGACCAACGTCGCTGGCCCCTGGGCGCCTCTACATCGGGTCTTGCCTGCTGCCGGCTGGGACGATTGCGCACCTTTTTGGGATGACGATGGACAAGGCTATTTTGTCGGCACCAACTTCAAGGACGGATACAAAATACATCTTTGGAAAATGACTGCGGATAACCGGGACTTAGTGCCGGAGTCGGATCAAATTATTTATCAGTCAAAGGGCAGCGAAGCCAATAAGCTCTACAAAATCAAGGGTACTTACTATCATTTTTTTAGCGAAGTAAAGAGTGAGGGGCGCGTAATCATGATGCAACGCGCTAAAAATATTTTAGGTCCTTATACCGAACAAAAACAACTTAAGCACGCCGATCATGATCAAATGGATCCGAACCAAGGCGGCTTCGTCGAAGGGCCGGACAAGAAATGGTATTTCTTTACTCACCACGGACGCGGCGTATGGGAAGGTCGGGCTGCGAGTTTGTTGCCTGTCACATGGATCGATGGCTGGCCCATCGTGGGTACGCCCGGTGCAGATGGTATCGGCTCAATGGTATGGGAAGGGCGCAAACCGCTCGACGGCGCACCCGTCACGTTCCCTCAGGGTAGCGATGAATTCAGCGATAAAACGTTGGCCCCGGTGTGGGAGTGGAACTATCAACCGCGCGCCGAAAAATGGTCCCTGACCGAGCGCCCTGGCTTCATGCGCTTGCATGCATTTCGTGGACTAGACGGGGACAATCTGCTTAAAGTAGGGAATGTGCTCACACAAAGATCCGTGCGTGCCGTTGATCGTGAGATCGTCGTCCGCCTGGAACTGGACGGCCTCGTTGATGGCCAGCATGCCGGGCTTTGCCACTTCACCGCTATGCGGCGGCGTGACCAACCGGCCACCAGCACCGCCTCACTCGGCGCAGTCCAAGTAAAGGGGGAACGTTTCATCGAAATTTCTCGTAACGGTACGTTCACACGAGGCCCCGCCTTGGGCAATTCAGCGCTCTGGGTGAAGTCCGCCTGGGGCCTGGATGGGATCAGCCGGTTTTCTTTTAGTCTGGATGGCATAGCATTTACGCCCTTCGGCGAAAGCTATCCATTGGTATGGGGCTCCTACCGTGGTGACCGGGTAGGTTTATTCACTTTCAACAATACAAAAGACGCTGGTTTTATCGACTTCGACTGGGTACATTATGAAATCGTCCAGCCCACATCAGGTACATTCTAAAACTGAGATAATTTGGCAGAAGCCCCACGCTACGCACTTTTTTTGACGAGCGTGGGGCGATTTAAATAATCCGTCCTATCCCAAATCGACTGGAATAAAAAGGCGATTCGCGTCGCGCTGCACCAGCAAGGCAAGATTTTTGCCCGCCTTCCGTACTTGTTTGCGCAACTGATCTACGCTGGAAACGGGTGCGCCATTGACCGACACAATCACATCTCCTTGCATCACGCCAGCCTCCGCCGCCGCACCTTGCGCGCTCTCTACCAATAACCCTCCCGTTACCCCAATGCTGCGTTGTTCTTCTTTTTCAAGAGGACGCACTGCAACACCGAGTCTAGCGGCTCCAGTTCCGGCAGGTTCGGTTGCTTCCTCATTTTGCGCCACATTCGCCTCTTTCCTTTCGCCGACAGTAACCATCAACGATTTTCTCACGCCATCCCGGACCAGCTCCAGCTTGGCTGTCGTGCCAGGTTTTAAAGTTGAAACACGTGCTGGCAAATCAGTGGAGTGATTAATTTCCTGACCGTCGAATTGAACGATGACATCGCCTGCTTGTACGCCCGCCCGCGCCGCAGGACCATCACGCTCAACCGAATTGACTAATGCCCCATTCGGTTTTTTCAATCCGAACGACTCGGCGAGCGCTTGATTAATTTCCTGAATGCTGACGCCTAACCGACCACGGATGACTTTTCCCGAATGCACCAACTGCTCTTCAATGCGAGCCGCCGTATCAATTGGAATTGCAAATGACAAACCCTGGAATCCACCCGTTCGGCTATAAATCTGGGAGTTAATTCCCACTACTTCACCGCGCAGATTAAATAAAGGGCCTCCCGAATTGCCGGGATTGACTGCCACGTCGGTTTGTATAAATGGAACATAGGCATCGTTCGGCAACGAGCGCGACTTCGCGCTGACAATACCGGACGTGGCGCTGTTCTCAAACCCAAAAGGAGAGCCGATCGCGAGCACGGGTTCCCCCACATGCAACGATGCCGGATTGCCAAAAATGACGGTAGGCAAATCCTTCGCATCAATTTTGATAACGGCTACATCGGTCTGGCGATCCGATCCCAATACCTTCGCCTTGAACTCGCGCCGATCCGTCAATTTGACCGTCACTTCCGCTGCGCCCTCGATGACATGGGCATTCGTCATGATCAAGCCGTCCTTGCTGACGACAAAGCCAGAACCCTGCCCGCAGATCAATTGTCCTTCTTGAGGAACGCCTGAAAATTGTGGGCCGAAGCGGTGAAAAAATTGCGAAAATGGATCGTTCGAGTCCATTCCCGGGAAGCCCAGCAGGGCCGGGATTTTTTGTGCTTTTCCCGTCACGCTGATATTGACCACTGCTGGCCCGAACCGCTCGACAATGCTGGAAAAATCGGTCGGCGATGAATTCAACAAAGAAGAGGGAAGTAGAGGCGCGGCAGGGCTGGCTGCCGCAGTCGCAAGAGTCGTATTTTCTACTGCCGCATGTGCAGTGTTCGCATTGTGTGCACCGAACTGAATATAACCCACCGCAACGACGGCAGCGACCACAGCGATGATCTTGCCTTGATTAAAAATTTTACGATCCATGATGGATTCCCCAAAGTGATTAAAAAAACTAACCGCGTGAAGAAAAATATTTAGGAAAAAATGAAATCCTATTGTGTCTCTATTGCCCACCCCTATTGTTGCTACTGTATAGTGAGCTGCCCAAAAAAACTGCGGTATAAGGTCGGCTTACCGCCGACCTTATTTATTCCTCAGCCATCTAAAGCGCAGACCGTTAATTTATTTCCAGTTTTTTGGTGGTGCGTTGTTTCTGCTTAAACAGTGTCAATTCCAGCACACCATCGGTATATTTGGCTTGCGAGACGCTCTCATCAATTTCGCCGGGTAGCTGAATGCTACGGCGCAAGTTCCCATAAAAACGTTCGTTAGAAAGAACCGTTTCAGGTAGGTTAGCGCTTGCTTTCTCCAATTTCGATTCTGCCGAGATAATCACCCGGTTACCTTCGATCGATACACTAATATCTTCTTTTTTAATGCCGGTCAGTTCCGCAGAAATTCGGTAAGCCTGCTCGTTCTCTACTACATCCATTCGAATTAATCGTGACTCGGCACGCGCAGTTGTCGGAGCAGAACGCAACAGCCGTACCGTGTCGAACCCAACGGGACGAAACACGGATTTAACGATGTCTTCCATTAAATCAAAAGAGTCATAGTGCGCACTAGTTGTCATGGTATTCCTCCACATACGATAAATGAATATTCATGCAGGATTAAATAGGCCTGCCCTGCACCCAATGTCGAATGGATCAAAAGCCATTCGAAGCCAATATAGGAGAGCTAAAAAATATTTCAAGGCCTGAAAATTAAAAAATTTGACGTTTTTTTGCGCTTTTTTAACTGATGTTATGCAGCATGCAGGGCTTACCGTGCTGAGTACAATGGCATTCACATCGGTGGATGTATTGTGCATAACCAACAACACGATGGCTCGATAGCACTCAATAACGGTGGAGCTACGCCAAATTCTCACAACGTAGAAGCGATGGGCACTCATCCTGCCGGCATGGGGCGGCGAGCCACGGCTGCCGATTGGGGGCCATGCGGGGCGTTTTGATGGCCGTGCCACTGACGATGATTTTACGCAGGCGGGCCATTTGTTTCGTCTATTACCCGCACAAGAAAAACCGAACTTATTCAATAATCTGGCCGGGCCGTTGAGTCAAGTCAGCGAGGAAACTCGGCAGGGCCAGTTAAGCTATTTTGATAAGGCAGATCCAGCCTATGGTGCGGGAGTCCGGGCAGCATTAGTAGTACGTGGAGTAAGCCACGCATAAAAATCACTATGCCCAGCCGAAGATAGTACGCTCGATAGGCCCTGCCAGAATTGGGGCGCGTAATGTCAAGACAATTCGAGAAAATTGCAATCAAGAATGAAGGAAACACGAACGGCAAAGATGGATATTGCGTATGAAAATTTGTGGTAACTATTCAGCCTCTGCGCGGCGCTGGCTTTCCCTCTCTTTGACTGAGAAGGAATTTGTCAGGCCAGAGAAAGCTGAACAGTCACCATTTTTTCCTCAAGAACAGATCTTCCTGAAAACGGAATTAGCCGAAATTTTTCGCAGCAAAATCCCAATTCGCTACATTCCAGAAGGCCTGTACATAATTGGCGCGTACATTGCGATAATCAATGTAATAAGCATGTTCCCACACGTCGCAAGTGAGTAAGGGCACGTCGGAACCCGTCAACGGGCAGCTTGCGTTCGAGGTGTTGGAAATGGCTAACGTGCCATCTGGTTTTTTGACCAGCCATGTCCATCCTGAACCAAAATTGTCAGCGCACGATTTAGCAAATGCTTGCTTGAATTTATCGAAGGACTCCCATTTGGCATTAATCGCATCGGCTAATGTACCGCTGGGCGCACCACCGCTCGGCTTCAAGCTATTCCAGTAGAAAGTGTGGTTCCACACTTGCGCGGCATTGTTAAAAAGACCGCCGGAGGATTTTTTGATGATTTCTTCCAATGATAATTCTGCAAACTCAGTACCCTCGATCAAATTATTGAGGTTAGTGACGTAAGTCTGGTGGTGTTTGCCGTAGTGATATTCCAAGGTTTCCTTTGAAATGTGGGGGGCCAGCGCGTCGATTGCATAGGGCAAAGCAGGAAGAGTGTGTTTCATGATGTTTCTATTTCTTTCGTGTGAAGGATGGCTTACTAAAATTGTCTTGGATCGAGAAAAGATATTGTCGAATTCAACGCCTGGGCTTAGTTTCTTGCCTGTGTTAAACGGCCACACATGTAGCCGCATTCATCACCGGCCTAATTTTATGACGGATGCGAATTTTACACAGGACAGCGACAAATTTTGTCTAATACGTCAGGATTTATCTTAGACTTATCTCATCTTTCGCCAGGCAACAATTAATGGAGTCGAAAACTACATTAATGATGCCAATCGGACTTGCGCCGCGCCTTGTTAGTCAATATCCGTTGGACCACATGAACTGGAACCCCACCCTCCCGCATGATGGCAACGCCCGTTGTCACATCGCCTAGAAATACAGCGGCTAAACCACGGTTGACTGTCGCAGAAAGATCGTCGTTTACCCGTGTGGATCGCATCAAATGTTCAATCATGCGCTCGCTCAATTGCGTCTCTTTAAAGTCGGAATTCATTATATTTTCTCCGGTTGAAGGCCATACCAACTACTAAGTTTGCCGGTCCAGGTACAAGAATATAAAAGGGCAAATGGAATCGTGAGATCGGCGTTATGCTATGCCAACTCAAGTTCATTCAGCCTATGCCTAAGCAATTCAATTTTCCGTTCGCTGGCGCACTAAGCAACGTCCCAAATTTATTGGTGTATTGCGGAAAGTCAGCTCTGCTAATCAACAGGCGGATTGCCCGCAACTACGTGCTGTGTGATGGCATCGACAGGGGCCGTGCGATTCTTCCGGCTGCCCATCTGGAGCGCAGATTGCCGTGTAAACTCAGCGCCTAAGAAAAAAATTTGCGCGGAATAATACACCCACAATAACAGTGCGATCATCGATCCAGCGGCGCCAAAACTATTGGCTACGCCGCTATTACCGATGTAAAGCCCGATTGCAAATTTCCCCAATTCAAATAGTCCCGCAGTGCCCAAGGCACCTATTGCCACGTCATGCCAAGACAGGCGCACTCTTGGGAGCATTTTGTAGATGACTGCAAACAAAGTCGCAATTACGCTAGTCGCGCCAAATAGAAATAATAAACTGGCGATAATGGTCGCTATACGACCATCCTCATGATTGCGCGCCCCGGTCAGGATCAACTGGACTGCTTCTGTACCTTGGACGCCGACCAGTCCGCGCAATTGGACTAAGATTTCCTTTTGGGCTGTCTGCGTCCCGTAAAAAAATCCGGCGAAGGCGATCACGAGCACCAATATAGGCGCCATAGAAAATAACGTGTAAAAAGCCAGCGCCGCACCTTTGCTGGCAGAACGATGGTTGATCCACTCAATGAGTGCACCATGAATCACACGGTGCATCTTCTGTATAAATGACGGTATGCGAATACGCTTCATGCAAGGTCCTTGGCTTGAAGGATGGGAGTGAGCAGTAATGGGCGCAACGTATTGAAGCGCCGGTGTCGGGCGAAAAAATTGACCATCATCTTACTGGCATCAGGGCCCGCAGCAGAGTTAAATGCGAGACGCTCATCGCCACCACTCCACGCATGTTCCAATTGCGCAATGTTGATCGTTCTTAACAACAGCGTTCTGCCTCGATAGGCGTCTCGTACCTCAACTGCCTTACACGGATTGCGACCAGTTCGCACACCTGGTTTGACTACCGCAGGCCGCATGTTCTCTGCAGTCAAATGGTTTAACAGCAGGCATTGTTGCACCAGTTGGCTCTGGTTAATGGGACGCACGATTGTGTCGATTTTTCCATGAATCAAAATGGTCGGCATGGTAGGGGAAACCGGGTGTTGCTGGCGCACCTCAGCAATCGCTGGCCCGACTCGTTTGCTAGCGCCATGTTGCATCACGCTATACGCCCCCATTGTGCTATGCCCCGCGCCAAACATCGGGCCGGAATGAAGCCCAATTGCTGCGATCAGGTCGGGGCGAGTCAAGGCAACGATATGGGCCATCGCAGCGCCCGCAGACATGCCGCAAAGGTAAATACGTGTTTTATCGATGGGATATTTTTCCATCACTTTTTCAATCATGCCTACGATCAATCTGACATCGCCACCACCGTTTTGCGTCGCCTTGTCATACCATTCCCAACAACGATGGGCATTTGCTCTTAGCGATTGCTGGGGATACAAGACGGCAATGCCTTTTTTGTCCGCAATCTGATTCATTCGCGTTCCTTGCGAAAATTCTGGTGCGGTCTGCCTGCAGCCATGCAGCATCACAATCAGCGGCCAGCCCTCACCGGTCGTTTCCGCATCCTTCCGCTTTGGAAATTGCGCAGGTAAGTAAAGGTAATAAGCCATCCGTCGCGCCGAGACCAGTCCGCCGTCGGGCAAAGAAGCAGAATAATAAGAAGCGAGCCATTTCCCCGGTAACGCCGCCCACCCTGTTTCTGCTTTCGAACTACTTTTCCCTGCGCGTGCGCGAACTGTAGCGGGGGGAGTGATGACGCGTCCAAAACCGGCTCCCTTTGCTATCTGAGACAGCGTTTTTATTTTTGTCTTGGTCACTATTTTTGGCGCAGACAATAAGTTCTTGAATACCTTTTTGGCGTGTTTTTGTTGCGCCTTTCCCGCACGGGCCAAGCCACGCAACCAGAGACGGCTTAAGGCCTTCAACATGGCATACTCATAGCGTCATAGCGGAAGGTGGATGTAGCGCGGCATAAGTAACGCGAAACAAACCAGCGATTGGCTTCGACAATGGCGATCACCCCATAAAATTGTCATCATAAATGCCCCATTTTTATCAACAGCATATAAACGATACCGATTTTTTTCAGTGCGTTGGCACACAGAGGCAATGGACGGCCCGCATGGCGGACATTTTTAGAAAGCTAAGGCACGTCAACAGCATAGGACAACCAGGGCCATCGCATCAAATCCTACGCCTATAGACCGAGAATTTCGGCCAAGTAGCGGTCGTTGAGGCCGGCAAGCTGACGCTTCTTTGCCACGGTCAACTTGCGTGAGGTAGTTAACTTCAGTAAATGCATGGCGATTTTTCTGACGA